>NZ_NGNS01000022.1 GCF_002165625.1 Neiella marina | reverse complement strand
AGATTACCCTATCAGCAGCGCAGATATACGGTGGGCTATCGGGCACTACATCAAGCAAATTCACCAAACAGGGATGCCAGAATTATGAGGGGATCCCCCAGCGCCTCAAAGCAGGGGCTTTTGCGAGTGTTTTTGCCGAAGGCAACGAGTAAAAGTCCCACTGACTTTGTTTGTTATGTTGCGTTACCTAAAAAGATTTAGTTCTTGAGTAAAGTGCGGCCCACAAAATTCATCGCTGTAATTAGCTTCAAGTTTGATGAAATCCCATTTGCCTTTAGCGGAGAAAACACCTTTTGCCTCTCCATTTTCAATATGCACAGTGGGTGTAAAGTAGAAGTTTAACTCATCAGTCGGAAGCCCTTTCTTACCATAGACCGCAACAAAATTTAGAGCCTCGCCATCCAATTCTGCTGGTAGAGAAAAGTGACAAACATGCCCCGTCTTTTCAAAGCATTTAACCCGAGCCTCTTCTGGAGCTATGTATTGTGGGCAGTTGTGCACTCCAGCCATCGCTTTCGTAGCTAATAATACAAATAAAATACTGAATACTTTCATAGCAACATAACGCTTAGTAGGTATACCGAGTCCGTACTATCCAGATAGGGGGGACTGTATACCTATTTTGATAATGGGGATGTTTTCGGAGAGTGTTCGCCTATGTCCTTTAGGCTTGGCTTAAGCAGAATGCTCTAACCGATTGATTCCCTTCGTGTGGTTCAATATATCTTGTTGGTAGCTAAAAATCAGCGACCCAGCTCAAATTGACCTCGATCTTGTTGGAATTGTATCTATACTGTTTATTTATACAGTGTCGTTGCGGCACACGGAGGTGCAATGTGGAAACTCAGCGTTCCAAATCGATTCAAGCCAGATTTCATGAGGCTATCAAGGTAAGGCACTACGCGCTAAAGACAGAGAAAACCTATTGGCATTGGATTCGGCGTTATCTGTTTTTTCATAATTTGAAGCATCCTAGTGAGTTGTTTGAGCGTGACGTCGAGCGTTTTTTATCTGATTTAGCGGTGCGATGCCATGTCTCGCCAGCCACCCAAGACATAGCGTTCAATGCCATTTGCTTCTTGTATCGGCATGTTCTTAATCGGCCATTGGAACATATCAATTCGGTACGAAGTGCTCCCAAGAAAAAGCTACCGGTGGTACTGCGTAAGGAAGAAGTTGCTGCAATTCTAAATGAGTTGCAGGGCCATCATAAGCTAATGGTCGCACTCATGTACGGTAGTGGGCTTCGAGTCGGAGAATGTCACCGTCTGCGGATTGGTGACATTGATGTTGCCAAGCAAACGATCAGTGTCCGCAATGGTAAAGGCAATAAAGACCGAGTGACCTTATTGCCGCAGAATGTAGTGGCTGCTCTGAACCAACAGATCCAGTATGTTACGCAGCTCCATCAAGCAGACATTGCTTTGGGATTCGGCCAAACTTCGCTGCCGTACCAGCTCGCCCGAAAGTATCCTGCTGCGGCTCGCAGTGCACACTATCAGTATTTGTTTCCATCGATCAAACTGGCTAAAGATCCTCGCGATGGTCAGATTAAGCGTCATCACCGTCACGAGAAGGGGCTACAAAGAGCGGTGAAACGGGTTATTCGCAAGTTGGGGGTAAATGAGCTGGCTAGTTGCCATACCTTTCGGCATTGCTTTGCTACCCACTTATTGCAAAGTGGTAGCGATCTGAGAACGATTCAGGAGTTAATGGGGCATTCGGATATCAAAACAACGCAGATTTACACCCACGTTGTTGGCCAACACAAATCTGGCGTTAAAAGCCCACTTGATGGGGCTATGTCGATTAGCTATGACATTTAAGTGGTTTGCGACAAATCCTATTCATCTTCAAATTCGGCCAAGTGGTCGATTTTTAAATGCTCTGGGATCTCGATCTTGTCGTCTTCTTTCTTCTTGCGCTTTTGTTCTTTTTCCGCGGCGATTTTCGCCATGGCGTCTTGCAAGGTTACTTCGCTGGCAAAGGCGGTGGCGTCGTACTCCTCGCCCACGGCAATGATCATCAGCTCGCCGTCAATCATATTTCCGGCAAACACATAGTTTTCATTAAGTTCGGCAGGCCAGTAACCGTCAGGATCTTTTTTGTCCGACGGGCTGATGCCGCAGTAGCCGGTGAAGCTGGCATCGACAAACACAGGGACATCGCCGCGAAACGATTCTTGCAAGTTGATGACGGCGCCTTTGACGCCTTCGTAGTGGTCGGGTAGGCGGTAAAGTCGGGTTACCGACCCCACAAAAACATAATCCGATAACGAGATGGCTTTCATCATTGCTTCTTTACGAGGCAGCAATTCAGCATTGGTTTGGCAAGCAAATACTTGCGTACTTGCAAGGGTAAGCAATGTGGCACTAAGCAATGCAACAGTACGCAATGTGTAAAAGGTACCAAAGATTCTTTTCATGGAAATTCGATAACAACGGCTGCTATGGTTGCTTGGCATATTAACCAGAATTTTTATACCAATCCATGAGTTGAATCCATATGACCCCCTCATGTGGCAAAGGCATAAAAAAGCTCAACGACGGCCATTGGTACCGCAGTTGAGCAATAGAAAGGGGAAGTTGTTGCAATCTGCGTCTGGGTTAAACGCCAAATGCTGCTTTAACGTCAGTCAACCAAGCTTCAATACGCGCCGTGTGTTGGTCGCTCTGGTTGTCATTGTCTAGCACCAAGCCAACAAACTCATCTTCGTCTAATGCTTGTGATGAATTAAAGGTGTAGCCCTCTGCTGGCCAGCTTCCGACCATTTCGGCGCCGCATTCGGCAACGGCATCGTAAAGTTCGCCAAGACCATCAACAAACTCGTCAGGATAATTGACCTGATCGCCTAGGCCGTACAAAGCAACTTTTTTGTTGGCCAAGTCCATGTCATCAAAGTTGGGCATAAATTCTTCCCAGCTTTCAGCCTGACACTCAGAAGACAGCCCCGGCAGCTGGCCTTCACCCAATGTTGGGGTGCCTAAGATCAGAAAGTCATAACCCATTAATGTGTCGGCATCGATGCGGTTAATATTCAGTGGTTTATCAGCGAGGTCATCACCTAATGCTTTGTGCATCATTTTGGCAATTTTGCGCGTGGTTCCGGTATCGGTCCCGAAAAAAATTCCAATTGCGGCCATGGTTGCTACTCCTTGTGTGGGATGGTTGACGACGGGGGTGAGGTGTCGTCAATTTCCCTGCTGGTTAGTTCGGTTTCATGAAAATTGAGATACAAGGGAGTTTGCAATTGCTTTGCCATATCGATTTTTTATTAACCTATTGATTTTTATGTCTTATGTGGGTTGTGGTTTTGTCGTCATTACGGTGCCTTGACGGCATTGTTGTAAATCCGACAATCAATACCTTGTTTGGCTAACTTGCTGAACAAAAACAACTAACCAATTCCTACTAACCAATTACTACTGACGACGGCAGAGCAACTATAATCCGAGAGGCTAACGATTTTTTTGGGAAACAAAGGGAGTATGAGATGAATAAAGTGTTGTTAGTGATCTTGGCGATCTTGCTGCCACCTGTTGCGGTGTTTTTGCAAGATGGCGTGGGCAAACATTTAATAATCAATATAGTGCTATGTATTCTGGGCTTTATTCCTGGTGTGATTCATGCGCTTTGGTTGATTCTGAAGTAATCCTCGGCCAGCAATCCGCAGTGAGTTGAGTGGTGGATTGCTAGCCAGCGCTTGTGATTAATCATCGTCCTCATCATCGTCGTCATCGGCCACCCAAGTCGTTGGCCGATAGATTTCCACCCGGTCGCCTTCAACTAGTGCGGCGTCAAGAGTGACCAACTTACCGAACACGCCGACTTTCTGTTGCTCAATTTGAATGTGCGGGCAAAGCTCCAGAATGCCCGACTGATTGATCGCCGTCATCGCTGTGGCGCCATCTGGTACTTCCAACTCCATCCACAATTGTTGCTCAGGTTCGGCATAGGCAATACTCACGCGCATGATTGCTCTCCTTGTATCCGCAGCTGACGGCTTTGTAACCAGGTTTGCAATAAACGCTGAGCCATCAGCATAAAGCCCAGTACCAAAAATCCGCCCGGCGGCAGAATCATCAACAGCAAGCCGCGGTAGTCCGGAATAATGGTGAGTTCGAGAAATTCAAAACTTGAGCCCAGCAGCAAGCTGGCATCGGCAAACAAAGTGCCGCTGCCCAGTACCTCGCGAAAACCGCCAAGCACCACCAGTACCCAAGTAAAACCTAGCCCCATCGCCACACCATCGGCAATCGCTGGCACTGGTGCTTGCTTGCTGGCGAACGATTCAACTCGGCCCAGAATGGCACAGTTGGTGACAATCAATGGAATGAACAAACCCAGTACTTTATGCAACGAGTGCATCCAAGCATTGAGCAATAAATCAGTTAACGTCACCAAGGTCGCAATCATTAAAATGTTAATCGGGATGCGAACCGCACGGCTAATTGCTGGCTGAAAAACTGAAGCCAGTAAGTTGGCGCATACCATCACGGCAAGCGTTGCTAAACCAAGCCCCAAGCCATTCGTTGCTGAGGAAGTGACCGCGAGCAAAGGACACAATGCCAAGCATTGGCTCAGCACCACATTGTTGCGCCACAGGCCTTCGGCAAATATTGAGCGATAGTCGGTCATGATGATGCTCCTTGTTCGACGGCTGATAATTGCTCGGTGGCTTGTTGTTTGGCTACTGCTTCCATATCGCGCAGGGTTTGGTGTACCTGACGAACAACCGCTCGCGGGGTAATGGTGGCGCCACTGAATTGGTCAAATTGGCCGCCGTCTTTTTTTACCTGCCATTTGTCATCGCCAGTGTTGGCTAACGATAAGCCATCAAAACTGGTGATCCATTGGTGTTTCGACACCTCAATCTTGTCACCTAAGCCCGGCGTTTCAGCATGGCTTAACACTCGCACGCCAATGATTTGCAAGCGCTCATCCAAGCCAATCATCAATTTGATTGGGCCGGCGTAGCCGTCAGCCTCGGTTTCTACCACGTAACCGGCTGATACGCCGTTATCAAATGCGGTGAATAGTTGATAGGTGCGGCCGTCCAAGCGAAACGACTTAGCGGTGGCGAGAATATTGTTGCTGTAGCGTTCACTTGGCATCACCAGTGCCAATGCCATCTGCTGATCTTCTCGTTGGCGCATGGCAATGGCCGGCGCAGTCAGTTGGCTGACTAACAGCAACAAGCCGGTAGCAATGGCTGTGGCCGCTGCCAATGATGACGCCTGATAACTGGTGTTATCGCGGATCCGGTCGAGTTGTTTTTGAATACAAGGAAGCATACGAATCTCCTACAGCGGAAAGCGTTTGGCTTGACCGAAGACCGTCGGCCGCAGGTAGTGGTCAATCACAGGCGTTGTGGCATTCATGATCAACACGGCAAATGCCACCCCTTCGGGATAACTACCAAAGCTACGGATCAGCCAGATCAGCAGGCCACAACCGGCGCCAAACAATAATTGGCCTTTGGCACTGGTGGGTGAGGTGACCATATCGGTGGCAATAAAGAATGCTGCCAGCATGGCACCACCGCTAAGAACATGGCTGGTAGCTGAGCCAAAGCTCTCTGGCGCAATGAGGTGACTGATTGCCGCTGGAATGGCTAAACCAAGCAGTAAAGCAACCGGTATGCGCCAATGGATGATGCCGCGCCACAGCAGGAACAAGCCACCGAGTAAAATCAGCAAGGCGCTGGTTTCGCCTAAGCTACCGGCATGCTGGCCCAAGCTCAGCTCGGAGAAAGACGGTAATGATTGACTGACGTCACCTGCTAACTGGCTCAGAGGTGTGGCGGCGCTGGAGCCATCAATGTTGCTGTTTAACCAATGATTGTTCATTGCTAAGCCGCCATCGGTCATGGTTGGCGGGGTCGGGTGCTGCCAGTTGGTTAGCTCGACAGGAAAGCAAATTAATAGCATCACCCGCCCGAGCATGGCGGGATTGAATGGGTTTTGACCCAAGCCACCGAACACTGTCTTACCGACGATAATGGCAAAGAACACGCCGCTTAAGGCAATCCACCAAGGTGTTGAGGGCGGTAAGCTCAAGCCCAGCAGCAGTCCGGTGAGCAGTGCTGACCCGTCCATCGCGCAGTGGCTAGAACGGCCAAGCAGTTTTAAGCCAAGGTACTCAAACACCATGGCGCCGCAGCAACAGGTCAGCAGTACGATGAGGGCATTAATGCCAAACAGATAGACACCAAACAAGCTCGCTGGCAGTAAGGCGGCGATCACTAAATACATCAGATCGGTGGTCGAGGTGCCACCGTGGGTGTGAGGGCCGGCAACCGGCGTAAACTGAACCATGATCTGCCTCCGCTTAACTGCTAGATGTGTTGTTGCTGGATGTGTCAGTGCTCGCTGTGCTGTTGCTGGTATTGCGTTGCGTGCGAGTGCTGGTGCGAGCGGTGCGCTTACGCGGTTTGCGGGCCGCCTTGGCAGCTTTGGCTGCTTTCTTGGCTTCTGCTTCGCGGTGCAAACGGGCTTGTCGCGCTTCGGTCAATTGGCGCGCCTGCGCCGACTTGCGCTCCATCGTTCTTGCTGCATTGAGCGAGCTGCGGGCATGCTGGAAGTACTGCACCAGTGGAATTCGCGATGGGCAAACATACGAGCACGCACCGCACAGCAAACAGTGGTCAAGACCAAAATGGCGGGCGCCATCAAGATCAGAGATGCGACTGTGAGCTGCCATTTGAAACGGCATCAAGCTCATCGGGCAGGCATTAACGCAACGGCCACAGCGCACACAATCGTGGCTTTGCTCGGCTCGGATCTCGTCTTTGCTCAGTGCCAGAATGCCGCCAATGCTTTTATCAATCGGCACAAACGGCGAGGGCAGGACTTGTCCCATCATCGGCCCGCCAGCAATGAGTCGGCCCGCTTCCATTTTTAAACCACCGCATTTGGCAATTACTTCAGATACCAGCGTCCCCATCGCAACATTAATGTTGGCCGGTTGCTCCAGCGCGCCACCAGAGACGGTCATAATGCGCCGAATTAATGGTCGCTGATAACGCACTGCTTCATACACAGCCTGAGCGGTGGCAACGTTATGAACCAAAATACCGATTTCAGTACTGAGCTGACCTGGAGCGACCGTCTGGTTGGTGACCGCTTTGATCAAGTGGCGCTCGGAGCCCATGGGGTAAAGGCTAGGCACTACTTGCACTGAAAGCTGAGGCCGATCAGATACCGCAGAGCGCATGGCATCGATACTGGCCGGCTTGTTGTCTTCAATGGCGATAATGCCTTGGCTGCAACCAATAGCCCGTACCATCAAGGCGGCGCCAGCGGCAACTTCAGCCGCGCGTTCGCGCATCAGTCGGTCATCGCAGGTTAGGTAGGGCTCACATTCGCCACCATTGAGTAACAGGGTATGAACCTGTTTTTGGCGCGCAAATCGCAGTTTCATTCCGCTCGGAAAACCAGCGCCGCCAAGGCCTACAATGCCAGCGTCTAGTACCCGCTGGATGATTTCCTCAGCAGATAATTTGCTGGTATCACAGGGCACATGGGGGATCCCCCAATTGGGATCGCCGTTACCTCGGATCACCAAGGTGTTCACTTTTAGCCCAGATGGATGCGCCGATACATGCGGCCCGATGGCGTCGACCACACCATTGATGGGCGCATGCAGCGGCACGCACATATCGTTGGGGCCGGTCGCAATCAGTTGGCCTTTGACGATGGCATCGCCGACATTGACATGGCTGCGCAACACCACGCCATTGCGTTGTTGCAAGCTGAGATAGACTCGCTGTGGTTCATCGCTGTTAATAGTGGCTTCGTTGGCCGTTAGCTCTTTGTGGCCCGTTGGGTGAATGCCACCATGAAACGGCTTACGTTTTAGAGCAAGCATGATGCAACTCCCGGCTCGATCATCGAGCCTGTGGAAAATACCAAGCGCAATGGCTTTCGATGTTGGTTCATTAAGCGACTGTTGATCAGATGACGTTTCATCAGGCCACCTTTGGTTTTGGCCATTGCCAGGTATGAAGCTCTGGTGCTACCGGATCCATCGACAAACAGCCTTGTGGGCAGGCTTTCTCGCACAGTCGGCAGCCGGTGCAAACATGACGAATTACAGTGTGCATTTGGCGGTTGGCACCGACGATGGCGTCGAACGGACAGGCCTTAAAGCAGCGGGTACAACCTGAACATAATGACTCGTCGATACGGGCAACCACCGGGATGTCTTCGCCGCCTTCTGTTAATGCCACGCCCAGCAGAGAAGAAATACTCTGAGCCAGTGAGCGACCACCCGGCGGGCAACAATCAGGCCCCAGTTTACCCGCGACCATGGCTTCGGCAGCTTGCCGACAACCCGGCTCACCACATTGGCCACACTGACCGCCCGGCAGCATGCCTTCGAGTTCATCAACACGAGGATCGCCTTCGACTTTCAGTGCTTTTGACGCCCAACCTAGCAAGCCTCCCAGTAAACCGCCGATGGCGGCCAATGCGACGATGGAAATTAATGTCATCATTTTCGTTGTGCTCCTTAGGCTGAACCGACCATGCCAGCAAAGCCCATGAAGGCCATCGACAGTAAGCCAGCGGTAATGAACGCAATGGGTATTCCGGCCAGTGACTCAGGCACGTTAGCCAGTTTCAATCGTTGTCTTAAGCCAGCAAACAATACGATCACCAAGCTAAAGCCCAACGCTGAACCAAAGGCATAAAAAAGGGTTTGAAACAGTGTCATCTGTTGTTGCACCACCAAAATGGCTACACCAAGTACGGCGCAGTTGGTGGTGATCAAAGGCAGGAAAATCCCCAGCGCTTGATAAAGTGGCGGACTGATTTTTTGAATCACCAGCTCAGTAAACTGAACCACTGCAGCAATCACCAGAATGAATGCCAAAATGCGCATGATTTGCAGGTCGAGCGGGGCAAGAATGAAGTGCTCGACCATCCACGAGGCAATAGCGGTGAGACACAACACAAAAGTGGTGGCAAAGCCCATCCCTATGGCACTGTCAATCTTGCCAGAAACGCCCATAAACGGACAAAGGCCGAGGAACTTGGCTAATACAACGTTGTTAACCAGTGCGGTACTGATCAGCAAAAGCAAATGTTCAGACATGGTGTGATCCCATACAAAACGATCATGCTGATGCTCATTGCAGGTGCCATACCAGCTCACCAATTTGAATCAACAACCCACTAAATCCCTTTTGTGGTGCGCGTTTAGCGTTGATAGCTAGGTAAATGAGAATTGTTCCGCGGGCGATTTGTGACAATCGAGCCAATTACTTTGTGCTAGTTTGTTACAAATCAAACAATGTCCGCTTTATCAGCCCCCGTGGTTACTGGTGATTGAAGTGGGAATGGGGTTTGCAGCAGAGCAAAGGTCAACAGACCTTAGTCCATTAACCGATGTGCATCATCTGCCGAGCGATTAGCTGACAACTGCGCTGGCAATGATGCGGTAACTTTTGACTTGCCGAGGACCATCATGACCAAATCTATTCTCGAGCCGCCAACGCTTGGAGCGCAATTTGAACTAAGCCAAATTGACTCTGCCTCCTCGCTTCAGCAAATGGTGCAGATTGTTGAACAAGCGCCAATGGCAATATCTATCACTGATCTTCAGGCCAAGATTGTTTACGTCAATGAAGGTTTTAGTCGCATTACCGGTTATCAAACCGATGAAGTGATTGGTTGTAATCACTCGATGCTGAGTTACCGCACGACTCCGAGTCAAATCTATCAATCGCTGTGGAATACCATTACCGAAGGCAATTGTTGGCAGGGGCGCTTAATCAACCGACGCAAAACCGGTGAACGCTACCTCGCTGATGTGACGATTTCACCAATACGCGACGACGCCGGTAACATTACTCACTTTATGGGAATGCACCGCGATGTCACCGAGTCGCACGCCATTTCAACTCGGTTGAACAATCAAAACACTGTGGTTGAAGCCGTACTCAACGCCGCTCCTGTCGCCATTGCTTTGCTTGATGATGAGAATAAAGTAGTGCTCGACAATTTGGCCTACAAAGCCTTAGCGGCCGATTTTGATAACGAGCCGGCTTATGAAGTGCTTACCCGCCTCAAGCAACAGCTCGGTACCGATGCTATTCGCAAGTTAATGTCGGCCAACTATGCCGAAGGCCATAGCGTTAGCGTTGATATGAAACGCCAACAAGATCAGCGTTGGTTTAGTTGTCGGTTGTCAGCCATTGCGGTCAATGACAGCGACGTCGATGGCTATTTTCAGCCCAAAGCTCAACAGCATTTGATCTTAGCGATCACTGAGTACACCCGCGAAAAACGCCATATTGAGCAGCAGCGGATCAGCGAGCTGCAACGCTCAACCGCAGAGTCGGAGATGCTGCACGCCATGCAAGAGACCTTGCACGCGGCGATTCATCAGATGCAAGGGCCAATCAATATGATTGAAGCGGCCGTCAACATGATGTGTCAAACCACTAAGCAATGTCCCGGCATCGACGCCATGGAAGAGGCGCTGCGCACTGGTGCTAATTCTGTCGAAGAGTTAAAAAATGCCTTGCCCGAACGGCCGCAAGAGGCCTTGCAACCAGTCAATGTTAACCAGTTGATTCACGACATTTCGGCAATGGCAACTGAGCGCTTACTTGGTCGCTCAATCCCGTTGCAGCTGTCACTAACCGCCACCTTGCCATCAATCAATGGACAGCCATCTCGGTTGCGGGTGGCGCTCAAACAGCTACTCGACAATGCCATTGATGCCATTGATTATGCCAAATCAGCCAACCGGCAAATTTTGATTTCCACCTTCGTTGATCATGACGAAGTGGTGGTGACCTTTGATGACACCGGCCCAGGTGTGGATAAAGCCCGCAAGTTACGTATCTTCCAACCGTTTGTCAGTACCAAACCAGCAACATCGGGTGGTTGCCGTGGCATCGGCTTGAGTATTGTGCAACAGGTGATCAACGAGCACAGCGGTACCGTTGATATTCACTCGGCAGAGTTGGGTGGCTGTCGAGTGCGAGTAGTACTACCCAACCGTCATTCGGAAAGTAGTTTTGGAGGTCGATTATGAGTCCTATGACAGCCTCTCAAAGTTCGCTGGCAGAAATTCATCTCGCGGCATTGTACGAAGTCAGCAGCGTGCTGGGCGATAGCCTTGATTATCAGCAAACCATGACCAGTGTCCTCAAAGTGTTGCATGACAAGGCCAAACTGCGCCACGCCATGCTGACCTTACTCGATGATGAAAAAGAGTCATTGGTGATCGACAACCTGCATGCGCCGGGCAATGTCGAGTCGTCGCAAACCAACAATATTCGTTATCGCAATGGCGAAGGCGTGCTCGGCACTGTGATGCGCCATGGCCAACCTGTGGTACTAAGTAAAGTCTCCAATGATGTTCGCTTTGCCGACAAACTGGCTTTGTATGAGCTCGACAAACCCTTTATTGCTGTACCTGTGAGCAAGGGCAAATCAGGCGTTTTGGGCGTATTGGCGGCGCAGCCGGAAAGCTCGGACACTCACTTGTTGGCTGATTTCACTCGTTTTATGGAAATGACAGCTAATTTGGTTGCTCGTAACGTCGAGTTAGCCAAAGGTGTTGAAGCCAAACAGGACAACTTGCAGCAAGAGCGCGACCGCTTGCGGCGTAAGGTCCGCAACAATTACAGCCTGGATAACATGGTTGGCCATTCGCAGGCGATGCGACGGGTGTTTGAACAAATCCGTTTGGTATCGAAATGGGATAGCACGGTACTAGTCCGTGGTGAATCAGGTACTGGTAAAGAATTGATTGCCAATGCCATTCACTACAACTCGCCGAGGGCAACGGGGCCATTCGTTAAACTCAACTGTGCTGCATTACCTGACAACTTGTTGGAATCTGAGCTGTTTGGCCATGAAAAGGGCGCGTTTACCGGCGCCATGAAACAGCGCAAAGGCCGCTTTGAAGTAGCCGATGGTGGCACTTTGTTTCTCGATGAAGTCGGTGAAATCTCTGCGGCGTTTCAGGCCAAGTTGTTGCGGGTATTGCAAGAGGGGGAGTTCGAGCGAGTCGGCGGCACTCAAACTCTGAACGTTGATGTCCGAATCATTGCTGCCACTAACCGCAACTTGGAGGAAGAAGTACGCCAAGAGCGGTTCCGCGAAGATTTGTACTATCGCCTGAATGTGATGCCGATTTACCCGGCACCACTGCGTGAACGAGTCGAAGATGTGCCAGAGCTGACCAGCTTCCTACTGGAAAAGATCGGTAACCATCAAAAACGCAAGCTGACGGTGACCGATGGTGCCATTCGAAAAATGATGAACTACGAATGGCCGGGCAATGTACGTCAGTTAGAGAACATGCTCGAACGTGCTTCGATCATGAGTGAAAGCGGCGAGATTGATCAAGATTTGATATTGCTTGATGAATTTGGCGGTGACTTGTTAACCACTCGCGGTGCCACCCCCCAGACCGATCTCGAAGATCCCAATCTCAATGATCGCGAACGGGTGATTGCTGCGCTGGAGCAAGCCGGTTGGGTGCAAGCGAAAGCGGCGCGATTGCTGAACATGACACCAAGGCAAATTGCCTACCGGATCCAAACCATGAACATTCGAATGCGCCAGTTGTAAAGTCAGTTTGAAAACATCGTTAGGCGGCCTTTGAGCCGCCTTTTTTATCGGCCAAGTTCGCTACTGTTTGTCGAAGTAAGCGACCAAGAAATCAGCCAACAAACGGACCCGCTGAGTTTGGTATTTGACCTGTCGATACACCAGAGATAGCGGTTGAGATGGCACCAACCAATCATCAAACACTGGCTGCAACTTGCCTTGCGCTAAATCGTCGTCCAGGTACCAGTGATTTAATCGGACAATGCCAAGCCCCTCGAGTGCTGCGGCTCTTAATACATGGCCATTTGCCGAACTAATGGCGCCATTGACGGTGACGTCGATAGACTCCGTTGAGTTGCAATGC
This sequence comes from Neiella marina, assembly GCF_002165625.1. Taxonomy (GTDB): domain Bacteria; phylum Pseudomonadota; class Gammaproteobacteria; order Enterobacterales; family Neiellaceae; genus Neiella; species Neiella marina. Next base: position 68,078 of record NZ_NGNS01000022.1, on the reverse strand, counting down.
TCAAAACGCCACTTTTTAACCGAACCACAAAGGCATTGATAATCAATAAGCTGATCTGGTTTGTCAGGTTTGCCACAACGATTGAAATAGGTCGGGCTGGCGACTATATGATTACGAACGGTGAGTAGTTGGCGAGCGATGAGATTGGAATCTTCTAGTTTGCCCATGCGAAATACCAAATCGTAGTTCTCGGCCAATAGGTCAACCCGGTTACTGGAAAAATCCAACTCGAGTTCAACTGACGGGTACTGTTTGATGAACTCACAAAGGGCTGGCGTTAGGCTGCGCTCAGCGAAGATACCTCCGACAGAGTTGATGCGAACGGTACCGGCAATATTGGCTTGATCGTCATCGAGCCGCTGCTTGGCTTGCTCCAGTATTGTCGCCGCGCGAGCACTTTCTTGATGATAGGCCTTCCCCGCATCGGTGAGTATTAATCGACGCGTTGAACGGTGAAGCAACGTCACTCCAAGTTGTTGCTCCAACGATGTGAGCTGCTGTGATACGCGCGCTTTCGATAGGCCAAGGTGATCCGCGGCTTTGGTAAAGCTGCCGAACCGAGTCACAGTCAGAAAAGCGATGAGTCGACTATCGAGCATTGATTGCTCCAGAACTAATTGGGTTTATTTAGCTTAACAATGGGTTAATTGTTTAGCTAATTATCTTGTTTGTTGTGGCGAATACAATCTTATTGTTGAAAGAACTACGCTTTGGGTGAACAGGATGAACAAAAGAGTATTGGGAAAAAGTGGCTTAGAAGTTTCTGAAATTGGTTTGGGTTGCTGGCAGTTAGGCAATGATTTTGGCCCAGTAGATGACGCCCGTGCAGAAGCTGTTCTCAAAGCCGCCGAACAGCAACAGATTAATTTTTGGGATACTGCTGATGTTTATGGCGGCGGCTTAAGTGAGACGCGAATTGGCGATTTCTGTTCGGCTTCAATGACACAACCAATTATCGCTACCAAGGTAGGCAGAGATGGCGCCTTGTTTCCAAATGGCTACAGCAAAGATAAGGTTAAAGCCAACATTCAAGGTTCCTTGCAACGCTTAAATGTTGAAGCCTTGGACTTAATTCAATTGCATTGTGTGCCAACCGAAGTGCTAAAAGACGGCGACATGCTGGCATGGATGGAAGACTTTCAGCAACAAGGCTTAATCAAGCATTTTGGTGTTAGTGTTGAAACCATGGATGAAGCCCTGTTTGCCGTCACCCATCCAAAGCTGACATCGATCCAAACCATTTTTAATGTCTTCCGCCAAGACCACATTACCGAATTGTTCCCGCTGGCGTTGCAACATCAAGTTGGCATTATCGTCAGGCTGCCGCTAGCCAGTGGCGTGCTGTCTGGCAAGATGACCAAGCAACAACAGTTTGCCGAAACCGACCACAGAAACTACAACAAAGACGGTGCTTTCTTTAGCGTTGGTGAAACCTTCTCTGGTATTCCGTTTGAGCAGGCTATCGATCTAGCCGAAGTACTTAAAACTCAATTGCCGCAAGGCATGTCGCTAGCGCAAATGGCGTTGCGTTGGCTGCTTGATCAGCCTGCGGTGAGTACCGTGATCACGGGTGCTAGCCGGGTCGAGCAGGTGCAAGAAAATGCTGCCGTTTCGGCGTTGCCTGCATTGAGTTCGGAGCTGCACGAGTGGCTGGCGAATTTCTATGCCTCGCAAGTTAAACAGCATATTCGCGGCGTGATGTAGCACAGGGTGAATCAAGCATTCGCGACTCCGAGTTTTGCATCTATCCTAAATAGCTAAGCTATGTAAAAGGACAAGCTCATGCCTCAGGTTTCGCCCTACATCTCCAAACTCAATGCTGGTAATGCCTATTGGATGGCAAGGTTGTCTCAGCTTGTTTATCTCAAGGTTTCAGATGATGACGCCAAGCCCGATGAGGCGGCGATTTTGCAACAGCTGCAACAAGAGGATGATGGTTTTGTCGCGGTACTTGGGGTTGATCAAAACAGTGCTCAGGCTGCGCTGATTGAACACCGCGATTACTTGTGTGTGGCTTGCCGAGGCACTGATGAAAAGCGCGATTGGCTCGACAATATTGATGCTTTTCCAACGGAGCAGTTGTTTGGCCGCTTTCATCGGGGTTTTTGGCGCTCGGTTGAGGATGTATGGCATCCCATTGAGCAACGAATTGAACAGCTTCAACAAGCACGTAAAGCTGCTGGCAAAGCCAAACTGCCGGTGTTTTTGTGTGGTCATAGTTTAGGTGGGGCGATGGCGACTGTGATTGCAGCCATGTTTGTTCATCGTGATGAACCATTTACCAGCCTCTACACGTTTGGTCAGCCTCGGGCAATGACGCGAAATACCTCGCGGCTATTCAATATTGAATGCGGTGCCAGAATGTTCCGATTCCACAACAACAATGACATGGTGACTCGGGTGCCCACCCGCTCAATGGGCTACAGCCATGTCGGTTGCTACCTCTACATTTCGGAAGAAAAAGAGATCCATCGAGAGCCGGGTTTTTGGTTTCGATTTCTCGATGCCTTTGATGGCGCGGTCAATGCCGTGACTGAAAAGGGTATCGATGGTGTTGAAGATCATGGCATGGAGCATTACCTCAGTGCGGTGAAAGCTTGGGATTTCCACGATTAGTGTGTCGTTACGGCCGCGCTATGGTCGGCGCCGACACTATGTCGGCTTTGTCACAAGTTGTGGAACAAATGGTTGCGAATGTATTTGCTGATATTTTTAACTCAATGAAATAGTTGAATTTTTGGTTTGGAATGTAGTTTGCAGTAGTCGTTCTCAGATGAAGTTGTCAGATGCCGAAACAACAGGCTGTGACTTTGGGAGCCAGATTATGGAGCAAACGCATACCAGCTGTACGCCAACCGGGCATACGCAAGCAGGCAATGGCTGTGGTAGCCAAACCAACGATAGTGCCGCGCTGGGATTACAATTGGACGATCCTAAGTTGTCGGCGGATGTGGTCAATAAAGTCACCACTCATCCGTGCTATTCGCCGGAGGGGCATAAGTATGCCCGAATTCACCTGCCTGTTGCTCCTGCTTGCAATATCCAATGTAATTACTGCAACCGTAAATTTGACTGCAGCAATGAATCTCGCCCAGGTGTGGTATCAAAATTGTTGTCACCTGCTCAGGGGGCCGATCGCTTCAGCAAAGTCAAAGCGCGGATCCCGCAGACCAATGTCGTCGGTATTGCCGGACCGGGTGATCCGCTCGCCAACCCTGCTGCAACCCTAGCAACACTTAAAACCGTCGCTCGCACCGAGCCCGATGTGCATCTTTGTGTTTCAACCAACGGCTTGGCGTTACTAGAGCAGGTAGAGCCACTCAAGTCGGCTGGTGTTAGTCATTTGACCATCACTATTAACTGTATTGATGCCGCCATTGGCGAGAAGATATACCCATGGGTTTTTTATAACCACAAACGACTTCGCGGTCGTCAGGGCGCACAAACCTTGATAGATCGCCAGTTAGCCGGGCTGCAAGCTGCTGTCGCGGCCGGTATGTTGGTGAAGGTCAATACGGTGCTGATCCCAGGCATTAATGACCACCATATCGAAGCCTTATCACAAGAGTTAAAGAGCTACGGCGCTTTGCTGCACAACATCATGCCACTCATTTCTGACCCTGCTCACGGCACTTATTTTGGCCTAACTGGCCAGCGTCAACCAACCGAAGACGAAGTCAGTGCCGCCCGCCAAGCGGCTGGCACCAACATGGCACAGATGAGTCACTGTCAACAATGTCGCGCCGATGCGGTGGGTCATTTAGGACAAGATATTGATTTGAATGAATTGGCAGCAACACAATCACCGCCAACACAGAGCGACGAGGAAAGCTCGGTGCTGGTTGCCGTAGCAAGCAAGTCAGGGGTGCTGATCGATCAACACTTTGGCTACGCCGAATCATTTGCGGTGTATCGGATCACTGCCGATGGCATCGAACAACGCGAACCACGACAAGTCAGCAAGTACTGCGTTGGCGATGATTGTGATGTCGCTGAAAGCCGGATGGACGCCAATCTCCAGGCTTTGTCTGGCATTAAACATGTGCTGTGTTCTCGGATTGGCATCACCCCATGGCAGGCGCTCGAACAGCATGGCGTGACGCCATCAACAGAATACGCGCTATTTGGTATTGAAGATGGTTTGGAGCAATTGCAAGCACAATTGATTGACAGCGGCTCGTTGAGCCCGCAATCAACATCGGATATCAAGGAGGCAATGTAATGGCTTTTTCGATCACTAATGCCTGCATTGGCTGCAATGCTTGTAAGCTGGTTTGCCCACAAAAGGCGATTGTTAGCGGCTCTAATGGTTATGCCATTGCCGCCCACCGCTGTAACGAGTGTGTCGGTCATCATGCTGATCCGCAATGCGCCAGCATTTGCCCCATCGAGACTGCGATTGTCGATGCCAACCATCGTGCACTGAATCCGCCCGGTTCACTGACTGGTTTGCCCACTGAGCGCAATGTCATTGCCATTTCCTTATTGGAACAACGAGTCAGCAAGGCCCAAGGTGATGCCCGGCCGGCCTCGGGAGAAGGCCATGTTTGTTAGCGTGTCTGCCCGTACCGATAATGCCGGTTCATTGGCCAACAATGGCACGTCGGCAGTCTCGGAACTTAGCCAACTGGACGCCAATCAGCTATTGATAGGGGTCATTCTGGCCCAGCTTGAAGGCCGAGCTAACTTGCCTTATGGGCTGGGATTAAGCCATGAGGCGTATCATGAACTGTTGCTTGGGCTAGCTGATGAATCATTGCTGAGGGCCGAAAAGCATTGGCAGCAGGGCGGTGATAATCACATCAAAATGCGCGCCAAAGTGCTGGCTGAATTGTTGGCGATGCAGTTGTCCGAGCGTGAAGAATTAGTCTGTTTATTAGCTGACTACACTGCGCCTGACGTTGATTATAGTGACTCTGTCGCGATAATTGTCGCAACCGCGAGCTTGTCGCCAGCGCACCTGTGGAAATCCTTGGGCTTAGTGTCGCGCCAGCAATTGCGCCAACTGTTGAGTTTTTTCTTTCCTCAATTGGTGGCGCTGAATCATCAAAACATGCGCTGGAAACGATTTTTTTATCGTTGCCTATGTGAACGCTCGGGTGATTATGTCTGCAAATCACCAAACTGCGTTGACTGTAGCTCTTATCAGGAATGCTTCAGCCCAGAGTAGTGTGGCTTTGCCAGCATCCGGTCCCACGGCTAAGCTAAATGCATTGGGCCGGTGACGGGGTGCTAGCTGAGGTAGCGGTGAAAAAACAAAAACTATTGCTGCAGCTGATGTTCTCGACCTTGCTGTTACTGGTCATTATTGGTGGTGGGTTTCTGTCGAACCTGTTGGAAAAAGTGGAATCGATCGACGATCAAATCCGCTTCCAGCAACGCAAAGCCCCTGAGCCATCTTCTCGTGTTGGTATCGCCTCGGCAGGCCTCCATCGCACCGTGATTGTGATGGCTGGTCAAGTGAAGCCGTCAACGGATGAAAACCTGCATCTTGAACTGACGTTTTTCAATGCGGATCCATACCAGTCGATTGTTATCGATTCGATTGAGCTATTCGACCAGGGCGGCGTGTCGGTTGCCTTGTTGGCGACCGGTCAAAATATGATTGCGCCGCAGGCTGCGTTCAACAAAAAGCTGTCGTTGCAGTATTTGGTGGCATCAAGTGTCACCTCTTGTGTCATTTCGTGGCGCATCAACGATTGGACGGCAATGCCAGTGAGTTATCTGCTGCTGCCAGCAGATACTGCTGGAGGGCTGAAACAACGGCTGATTTATGGCGCACATCGGGCAGTTTTATAACGAATTGAACGCCGTATGTGTACTGGATCATGGACTGACACCATAAAACCCGCCTTGCCTTGCTACTGCATCTACTGAGATCCACAATGGTTGTAACCTCGGCATTATCCTGAGTCAGTCTTGGCTAGGTGTTATGACCGAGAAGGAGACGTAGGCAAATGTCGCGACTACGCATTGGCTACATGACAAATGAAGTGGTTGGTAGCCACCAACGACTGTTGTTTCGAGCAATAGCTGAACAAGCTCAAATTGCCGGTGTAGACCTTGTTGCCTACGAGGGACGTTGTCTCAATAGCCCGCTGTTTCGCGATAATCAATACAACCTCATCTTTGACTTTATTGACGAGTGCTTGCTCGACGGGTTGGTCATTTCTTCCTGCTCGGTGTTTGGTTTCTTGTCGACAGAGGCAATGAACCAATGGTTTAACCAACGTTTCAAGTTGCCGGTTGCCAGTATTGGCGGCCCGCTAGCTGATGCATCAAACATCATGCTAAATGATGAGCAAGGGCTTACCAAACTGCTGCAACATGTGATTGATGAGCATCAATGTCAGCATTTTGTGTTTGTCGGTGGGCCTGAGCTCAACCAAGAAGCAGCAGAGCGCCTAAACGTGTTTTGGCGTGTCATGTCGGCCAATGGCATCGAGAAAAATGCTATCACCATGCCTGGAGACTTTACCGCACAATCGGGTATTGAGGCGATGGCAGAAGTCGTTGCTATACGAGCACAAGGGCAGTTAATCGATGCGGTGGCATTTGCTAATGATGAAATGGCTATTGCTGCGATTGACTACCTCAATCGAGTTCATCCGGATTTGGTCAATCAATTGGTGATTACCGGCTTTGACGATTCGCACTATGCCAGCATGATTGCGCCCTCGCTAAGCACCGTGAAGCAACCATTCGAGCAGATGGCGGCAAAAGCCATTGAAGATTTGATTGGCCGGATCAAACACCAACAACCAGTGGCTGATTATTGCTTTAATACCGTGCCGGTATTTCGCCGCAGCTGTGGTTGTACCCCGCAACAGAGCGAGCGTCAGGTGCAACTGCACCGCTTTGCTGGTTCCAATTACAAAATGCACGAAATGACCCAAAGCTACAACGTCAATGAGTTGTTTGCCCAACTGGCGGCTGGGTTACCGTATTTTGATGTGGTCAGTTGTTATGTCGCTTTGTATGAAGGTGGCCGCTTTCTCCACTCTGATACTGATAGCAATCGTGTGCCGAAACAGTCGCGATTGGTTTTTGCTTATCACCAACATCAACATTGCCCATTGCAAAGCGCCATTGTGTTTAACACTCATGAGCTGTTGCCTGCCAGCTTTTGGGACGTCAACAGATCACTACCACTATTGGTAAAACCGTTGATGTTCGATAACCAACACTTTGGTTTTATTATCTTTGATGTCAGTGAAGGCTGGTTAGAAGACATGGAAGATATTCGTCGGCAAGTGGCGCGAACGCTCAACGCGGCACTACTTTTTGAAGAAAAAGCCACAGCCGTGCGCGAAGTTGAGTTAGCTAATGAACGCCTGCAGCAACTCAATTCCGAACTTGAGAAAGTTAATGAGCTGCTTTCTAAGCGCTCGGTGACCGATGAGTTAACTGGCTTGTATAACCGCCGCGGCTTCTTTGATTTGGTCCGTCAATACGCAGTGACTGATCGGGTACTTAATCGCTGCACCTTGTTCTATGCCGATATGAATGACCTCAAAATGGTCAATGATAAACTGGGTCATCATCAGGGGGATTGTGCCATTCAGTTGGTGGCTGAAGCGCTGCGTATGACTTTTCGCAATGAGGATATCATCGGCCGTATTGGTGGCGATGAATTTGTCGTCTGTGCCAAACGTTGTGGCCCGCAAGATATTGGCAGTTTGGTGCAACGCTTTGAACAATCGATGGCAAAATGCAATCAGCGATCATCACTGCCTTGGGATGTGTCATCGTGTATGGGCTATCAAGTCTTTAATGGTGGTACCGAACAAGATTTGGAGCGAGCTTTAGAGTTGGCCGACCATATGCTCTATCGCAATAAGGCGGCTTACAAGCGAAGAAAAGCCCTGCAAGCCGAGCGAACTCGAGATTCAGATCATTGATAGCTCATCAAGTACTGCACGCTGGCGGTGCCCTGTAAATCGCCGGTGTATTGCTGAGTGATTTTTGCATGGGTTTTCTTGCTGCCATCAGCATGTTCTTCGTAGGGAGACTCATCCCAGCCAGTAATTTGAAACGTTCCTTTCATTATTGCTTCCTAGGTTCGATTTTAGAACTCAACCATAGTTGGTGACTGATCGATTTGCCATCCACTGCGTTCGAAGGTTTGCGTAGTTCAGTTGACATCTAACACCCAGAACTCATCGCCAACCGACAGGAGAGGCACATGGATCTGTTTATTGAATCAATAGAGGGCGGCCGTTATTTAGTCGCCACCGGCAGCGCTGACAATCGCAGCGTGTTCAAAGACCAACGCAATCAAACCAAAACCTTCCACTCGATTAGTCAGATTAAAGAGCAGTTTGCCGACCAAAGCTTTGGCAAAGTGATGCTCAAGCAGTCAACGCCCTATGATGAAATGTGCGGTATGGCCAGTATGACCGGGCCGTTGGAGCTTGAAATCAACTGGCGTTAAGCATTGAGCTGATGCTATCAAGTTAATAAACCTGAGTATTTCAGTAGGGATTAACCTTGTTGAATGATGCGTGTATAATTCGCGCTCTTGCAACGAGGCGATTGATACATGCAGCATAAAATCACAGTTCCACCTATCTTTGAGCACCCCAAGTACTGGGCTGAGTGCTATGGCACGGCGCCATTTTTGCCGACCAGCCGAGCTGAGATGGATGAGTTGGGCTGGGATAGTTGTGACATCATTATCGTGACTGGCGATGCTTACGTTGACCACCCCAGTTTTGGCATGGCGGTGGTCGGTCGCCTGCTTGAAGCGCAGGGCTTCCGAGTCGGTATCATCGATCAGCCCGACTGGCATAGCAAAGATGCATTTATGGCGCTCGGCCAACCTAATCTGTTCTTTGGGATCACCGCCGGCAACATGGATTCGATGATCAACCGCTATACTGCCGACCGCAAATTGCGCCATGACGACGCCTACACGCCGAACAATGAAGGCGGTAAGCGCCCTGACAGAGCGGTCTTGGTCTACTCCCAACGTTGTCGCGAAGCCTACAAAGAAACGCCGATTGTCCTCGGTGGTATTGAGGCGAGCTTGCGTCGCGTTGCCCATTATGACTATTGGTCCGATAAGGTCCGTCGCTCAGTGCTGCTTGATGCCAAGGGCGACATTTTGTTGTTTGGTAACGCTGAGCGCGCCTTGGTCGAGGTGGCTCACCGCATCGCAGCGGGTGAAGACGTCAAAGCCATGACCAATATTCGCGGCACTGCCGTGGTCCTGCCTGAAGCGCCAACAAACTACAAATTGATCGACTCGAGCCGGATCGAGAAACCGGGTAAAGCGTTTGTGGCGCCGAACCCTTATGAATATCAAACCGACTGCGACAGCAAAGCTTCGGCTCAGAGTGAACCGCAGCAAGTTGAGCCGCAGCCGATTGTGGTGCGGCCATCGCGCCACGATGCCGAAACGACAGCGGTGCGACTACCGCCGTTTGAAAAACTGCATAACGACCGAATCTTATACGCTCACGCCAGCCGGGTATTGCACCTAGAGACTAATCCATACTCTGGTCGAGCATTGATTCAGCGTCATGGCGACCGTGAACTGTGGGTCAACCAAGCGCCAATCCCGTTGACGACCGAAGAAATGGACCATGTCTTTGGCTTGCCTTTTGCGCGGGTGCCACATCCCAAATACGGCAAAGCCAAGATTCCAGCTTACGACATGATTAAAACCTCCATTAACATCATGCGTGGCTGTTTTGGTGGCTGTTCGTTCTGCTCGATTACAGAACACGAAGGACGAATTATTCAAAATCGCTCGAAAGAATCCATTTTGAGCGAAATCGAAGACATTCGCGACAAAGTCCCAGGCTTTACCGGCGTAATTTCAGATTTGGGCGGCCCGACTGCCAACATGTATCGGCTCGGATGCATGGACGAAAAAGCGGAAATCAACTGTCGACGACCGTCGTGTGTGTTCCCGGATATCTGTAAGAAACTCAACACCGACCACAAGCACACCATCGACTTGTACCGCGAAGCGCGCAAAGTAGATGGCGTTAAAAAGGTCATGGTGGCCTCAGGCGTACGCTATGACTTGGCCATTGAGTCGCCTGAATACGTCAAGGAGTTAGTCACTCATCATGTCGGTGGCTATCTAAAAATTGCGCCTGAACATACCGAAAAGTCGCCGCTTGATCTGATGATGAAGCCGGGTATGGGTACCTATGACAAGTTCAAGGCCATGTTTGAGAAGTACAGTGCCGAAGCAGGTAAGAAGCAATACCTGATCCCGTACTTTATTTCTGCTCACCCCGGCACCACCGATGAGGACATGCTGAATCTGGCGTTGTGGTTGAAGAGGAATGACTTCCAATGCGACCAAGTTCAGAACTTCTACCCGTCGCCAATGTGTAACGCCACGTCGATGTACTACTCAGAGACCAATCCGCTCAAGCGGGTCAAGTACAAGAAGCGCGAAGAGGTGGCAGTGCCCAAAGGTGACCGTCAGCGGCGTTTGCATAAAGCCTTGTTGCGCTATCACGATCCGGCCAACTGGAAGCTGATCCGAGAAGCCTTGGTGGCAATGGGTAAAAGGCATTTAATTGGCGACAAACCGAGCTGCTTAGTGCCTGCCGAGGATCGCAACGAACAAACACCGGCACAACGCCGCAAGTCAGGGCGTCACGGTGCTAATCGATTTGCCACTAAACACAGCAGCAATCAGCCGCACCACAAGCAAGGCCAACATGGTCAACGGACTGATAACAAAGCAAATGACTCAGGCGGCAAAACTAAGGTGAAGCGTGGTAAAGGGAGTAATAATCAGGCCAACAACGGCTCGAATCCCGGTCATGCTAAATCGCAACGCCGAGGACAAGGCAAGGGCCGACCGAACGCTCGTTAACGAGCAAGGTGAATGACAATAAAGCTGCCTATATTGGCAGCTTTATTTGTTCTGGGCTTTACCAAAAACGATAAGTGACACCGGTAAAAATAGTCGCTTCATTGTCGTCACTGACCATCGGGCTGTCACGCAGATCGGAATCGAGCATTTGTAGCCTTGCTCCAGCATTAATTTGCCAATCTTGGTTGAGTTGATAGGTGCTGATCAGCTCGACACCATACTTGATAGCGCTGCCTGGTTGATAAGCGGTGGCGCCGATGGTTCTGGCTTCCTCCTCGCTCACACCATAGTAATAATTGGCATAATCGCTATCCATCATTTTGACGAAACCGCGAGGCATAATCATCCAGTTGTCGGTGGCTTGAACAGGGTAGCCATAACTCACACTCGCCATAGAGCCATCGCTTTTGTCAGACACATCGAACGCAACTTTGGCATCAATGACGCCCCAGCTGTTGGCGTGACGATAGCGAGTTCCTAGCATGGCGCTCATGTCGCGATCATCAAACGCTCGCAGTTTTCGGCTCTTCGAGGCGTCAAACTCATCGCTGCTGGCACCAATAAACACGCTCCAACGATTTTGTTGATCTTCGATAATTTTGTATCCCAATTCGAACCCTTCGACATAGATATGAGGGTTGTTGTATTCAATCAGCGGAATGACTGACTGACGCTCATCATAGCCCAGATAAGCCTTGGACGAATGGGCGGCACCGACGCCAATTTTAAATGAAGACTGCTCATTGTTGGCCGTTGCGGGCTCAGGGACAACGTCAATACCAGCAAGTGCTGTCGAACTAATGAAGGATGTCGCCAAAACGGCGGCAGAAAGTTTAATTGTCATGATGTTTCCTAGCAATTTCATATTGTTATTTAAACTTTTGTGGAACTCCTGAGCGGCTAACACAATGATTTACTGATGCATGTATACTCAAAAGTTTACTTTGAGCGAAATGATAGTTGGTTTTGGATAAAAGTAAACCTAAAAGTTTACATGTGCGCAGAAATATCTATAACGCGATGATTAGTGGCTTGTTTTACTAGCTGGCTGTTTATGAGTTGTTGCTGGCGAAGTACTTGGCATAGAGTTCGACATGGCTGGTAAATGACACCAAATCCATTCGATTGAGCTGGTGTAACACATCCATGGAGAAACCAAAACTGTTAAGCAATATCAGGGTTTCGTGGCCTTTCATTCGTCCAGTGCCATATAGCTGACGATAAAAGGCATAGGCCCGAGCTTTCTCAAACAAATTTGGCCTGCCGGTGGCTTGATTGCTACCTTGAGTGATGAACTTCAGCGGATCGAAGTTGCTAAAGCGGATTGCATGAGACAAGTGCGGTTTCAACAGCTCCTCTTGTTGGATCAAGGCCCTTAAGCTGTCACCCGGTAAGTTGTAATGATTGAGAATTTGGTGACGAAATTCGGTCTCCGTTTGTTCATCTAGGGCATTTTGCTGTTGGTTAATCAGTTCTCTTATCTCAAAGCTGGCCAGAGAAATTAAAATACCCAAAGGGAGAATACTGAGTCCTGCTAGCAGGTAGGTTTTCCACTTGTCGATCTCATCATAGCTCTCTTGGAGCGCCAAGTAGACGATCGTGCCGCCAACAATGCGACCGTAGTAACGGATTTTCGACAGGGTAAATTTTAATGACGGGTGAATATGCTCATTGATTTCTTCGCCGATCATTTTGGCAATACACCAAATGAACATGGGGTAACCCATTTCTTCAAGATGCTGTTCAAAGCTGGCCGATGATGAAAGACCCAATAAGGCTTGGTGGAGCGGATTGTCGATAAATGCGCGTACCTTGCGTGACAGCCATTCGACTTCGGCAACGTGATTAATTAGCTCATCGTTGAAATCCTGGGCACAGCCGATATCGCGAATGATCGGCAGCACATCGACTACCTCTGGGCAAACCTGGAGTAAGTCGCCTTTATTCTGCAGTCGAGCATTGATGCGAGAGGTAAGCATCCAATCAAGCATTTTGCGATATTGAGGATCGGGGCACCAAGACTGAAAATTTCGCCGCCGCTCCGACTCACTCACTTCGACATCGAGTCGGACACGAACCAACTCCTGCTGATCATTGCCGTTGCTATCGGTTTCCGATGAGCCAACAAATGAATAAAACAACCGCTCATAATCGCCGCCAATAAGGTACAGGTAGAAGCGCCGCTCTAATTCGCTGAGCACGATCTGCTCCTGATAGCAGTCAGGAATAGCTGGCGTGGTGCCTGGTTGCGTCGGCTTCATCGTCGGCGTTTTGTTCCGTAGCAACTAAAAGACGTCTTTTAGTTATAAGTCAGCGCGATGATGTCTGCCGGATTTGTCATCCATTTGTTACGTTCGATTGGTTATTTATTGCGTCGACTCACAGTTGCCGTAGCTGTTTAAGAAGGTATCGACAACGAGTTCGATTTTGCTGCCGAGCTCCGCCGCCGCCATCGGCTGTGCCAGTTGCAGAATTTGCGGCCATAAAAACAAGCCATTGAACAACGCCATATAAATTTCTGCCACATCATTGGCATCCACCGACTTGATGGCGCCAGCGGCAATTGCCTGCTGAAGCCATGGTGTTACCGCATGGGTGTGGTAAAGCCGTTCGGATAAAGCTTTGGCCATTTGTGGCTGGCGGAAAAATTCCATCACGACCATGCGAGCCAGAGCCGTGCCGTGCGGCGCAAGCAACCGCTGCGCTTCTTGCTGGGTAATTGAGATTAACTGCTGACGCAGGTCAACTTTGGGCTCAAAGCGATAGTCGCGGAGGGCTTCGAGCTGTTGCTGTTCGATTGTCAGCACGGCTTCAAACAATAATTCTTTGCTTTCAAAGTGGCGATACAAGGTGCGCTTGGACACTTCCGCTTTATCACAAACCGTGTTCATGTTGGCGCCAGCAAAGCCATTTTCAATAAATTCTTGTTTGGCAGCGTTCAGAATGGACTGACGCTTTTGTTCTGACCGATTCATCTTGGTGTACTAACCTTTTTGCCTCTGTTCTCACCCACCAGATTAGCAGCTTACAACTAAAAGTATACTTATAAGTTTACTTGTTTCTAAATCGTGCTAATCTTGTTTTAAATAAACTTGTGATTGTACTTCTGGGGTTGTCCTGTTGAACCACCAGTTACTCATCACAGATTCATCTTTTTTTGTGCAGTTGAGGCATATCGTGAAAAACAAATTGAGTAGGCATTTCAGTCAGGGCAGGCACTCCGCCTTAGTGATGGTTGCTGCGGTGGTGGCGTTCGGTTCGGTAGTGGCTTGTAGCCCTGCGCCAGAGCAGCCACAAGCTGCCGTTGTTCGGCCGGTGTTGACCGAAGTGGTTTCTGCCGCCACGACCAATGGTCATAGTCTGACGGGCACAGTGCAGGCGGCGCAACGGGCCGATTTATCGTTTCGCATTGCAGGTCGTTTAACTGCCATTCTGGTGCAAGAGGGCGATGTGGTTGAAGCGGGGCAATTGCTAGCGACGCTTGAATCGAGCGATTTGCAGTTGGCCAAAAAGGCAGCTGAGCTTGAATATGAAAGCGCGCAAGCGGATCATCAGCGAGCCAGTGTGTTGTTTGAGCAGAATCAGGCCATTTCCAAGAGCGATATGGATCAGATCACCACACGTCTGCAGTTGGCTGAAAATCGGTTAAACGAAGCCAATCAGCAACTCGCCCATACCCAGTTGCTGGCGCCATTCGCCGGCGTCATTGGCCAGCGCATGGTTGATAATCATGTGCAGGTGCAAGCCAATGAAGTGATCTTAATGCTGCACGATGTCGACAACCTTGAGGTGGCGATTCAGGTGCCTGACCACATCATGATGCTCGATAGCGACAGCGATCAGGCAGTTGCTCAGTTAACTGTGCTGCCAGATGAGCTGTTTCCATTGCGGGTCAAATCCTACACCACACAAGCCGATCCAACGAGCCAAACCTATACCGTCACTTTGGCTTTTGAAGACGTCCGTGGTCACAGCATTTTGCCGGGGATGACTGCTCGGGTCTTTGCTCGTACGGATGCTGATACCGACGACAAGGTGCTCGATGTCGATGGCTTTATTTTCGTGCCGTTGACTGCCGTTCAGCCAGACAATCAAGGCCAGCAATATGTCTGGATCATCAATCAGGACAATCGCACCGAGCAACGCTTTGTAGAAACCGGCACATTGTTCGGCGACCGCATTGCCATTACCGCCAATCTAAAAGCGGGGGAGCGCATTGCCATCGCCGGTACTGCCAGTTTGCAAGCTGGCGTTGAAGTTCGACCGATCAGTCACCAGTCGCAGAGGTAATCGATGAATATTGCGCAATACACCATTACCAAGCGCACCAGCGTTTGGGTGTTGATCACGCTGATCTTGTTGGGTGGCTACCTCAGTTATCAACAATTGGGCCGGTTTGAAGATCCTGAGTTTGTTATTCGTCAGGCGGTGATTGTCACGCCTTATCAAGGCGCCACAGCACAAGAGGTGGCTGATGAGGTCACCGATCTGATTGAAGGTGCGGTCCAGTCAATGCAGGAGTTGAAAGAGGTCGAATCGATCTCGCGTCCTGGTATGTCAGAAGTGACGGTTGAAATGGCGATGAAATTTGCCAAGACCGATACCGAGTTGCAGCAGCTTTGGGACAAGCTTCGGCGCAAGATCCATGATGTCCAGAGTCAGCTTCCGCCGGGCGCAGGGCCATCCATTGTCAATGATGATTTTGGCGATGTGTACGCGCAGTTTTATGCCATTACCGGCGAGGGTTTTAGCGATCAACAATTACAGGATTATGTCGATGAGCTGCGTCGCGAACTCGTGTTGGTGCCTGGGGTGGCGCGAACGGCAACTTTAGCCGAAAAGCAACAAGCCATTTTTGTTGAGTTTGCCAGCGAGCGCTTGGCGCAGGCTGATATTTCAATGGAGCAAGTATTCGCCGTACTCGAACGACAAAACCAAGTGACGGTAGCCGGCAGCGTTGCCACTGACAACATGCGGGTACCGGTGATCCCTGCCAGTAATTTTCAGTCCATCAATGAGCTGCAAAACCTGCATTTGACGCTCGCTTCGGATAACACAGTGATCCGCCTTGGCGATATTGCCACCGTTACCCATGGCTACCAAGAGCCGGTCGATATGATGATGCGCTACAACGGTCAGCGGGCTATTGGCTTGGGCATCTCTAATATCGCCGGTGGCAATGTGGTGGCGATGGGCGATGCGGTCAAAGCGCGTATTGCCGAGTTAGAAGCTCAGCGTCCAATGGGCATTGAGCTGCATGAAATTTCGCTGCAGTCGGATTCGGTGCGCGATTCAGTGGCGGATTTTGTGCTCAATCTGGCAATGGCCGTTGCTATTGTATTTATTGTGTTGTTGCTTGCCATGGGCGCGCGCTCCGGTGCCATTATCGGTTTTGTGCTGTTGCTGACGGTCGCGGCAACCTTATGTGTGATGTTGTTTGACGACATCGCCATGCAACGAATTTCACTGGGGGCGCTAATCATCGCATTGGGCATGTTGGTTGATAATGCCATTGTGATTGCCGATGGCGTGCAGGTGCGCCTTCGTGACAATCCTGAATTAGACCGCAAGCAGGCCATTGCCGAGGTGGTTGATAACACTAAGTGGCCTTTACTGGGCGGCACTGTGGTCGGCATTCTGGCATTCAGTGCGATTGGCTTGTCGCCGTCGAACATGGGCGAATATGCTGGCTCATTGTTCTGGGTGATCCTCTATTCAATGATGCTCAGTTGGGTGTTTGCCATCACCATTACGCCGTTGCTTTGCCATGACTTTCTGACGGCATCAAGTAACAAAGCAACACAGCCGAGCGGCTTCATGACTCGCTATCAGGGGCTGCTGACTTGGGTGTTGCATCACCGCAAAACCACAGTTGTGATGATTCTCTCCATTCTGGTGACGGCGATTTATGCCTTACGTTTCGTTCCGCCGGGCTTTATGCCAGAGTCGCAGCGGCCCCAGTTTGTAGTTGATGTGTACTTGCCCCAAGGCTCCGATATTAGCCGCACAGAGCAGATGCTTGCGCAAATTGAACAAGATGTCCGAGCGAAAGAGGGCGTCACTAATACCAGCAGCTTTATTGGCGCCGGCGGTTTACGTTTCATGCTGACGTATTCACCCGGAGCGGCAAACCCTAGCTATGGCCAATTGTTGGTCGACGTTGATGATTTTCGCCGTATCGATGACCTGCTAGCGCAACTACAAACTGAGCTGACTGAAAACTATCAGGATGCAGCCATTATGGTGTGGAAGTTTGTTCTTGGTCCCGGTGGCGGCAAAAAAATTGAAGCTGGCTTTCGCGGCCCCGATAGCAAGGTGTTGCGGCAATTGGCTGAGCAGGCCAAAGACATTATGAATGCCAATCCACAACTGATTGCGATACAAGATGATTGGCGCCAGCAGGTTCCGGTATTACAACCGGTCTATGCCGCCGATCAACTGCAGCGCTTTGGTTTAACCTCCTTTGATGTTAATCAGGCCATTGCGCAAACGCTGGCCGGGCGACAGGTTGGCGTCTATCGCCAAGGCAAAGATCTGATTCCGATTATGGTGCGCTCGCCAGAGCATGAGCGCAATCAGCAAATGGCGATTGAAAACAGTCAGGTGTTTAGTGCCAAAAGCAATCGTTTTATTCAAGTGAGCCAGCTGCTCGAATCGATTGAGGTGGTGTGGCAAGACGATGTGCTAAAGCGCTTCGATCGGGTGCCAACGATTATGGCGCAAGCAGATCCAGCCCCAGGCGTGCTGACCTCAGAGGCCTTTGCCAGCATTCGTACAGAAATCGAAGCGATGGCCTTGCCGCCGGGTTATGAATTGCAGTGGTACGGCGAGTACAAAAATGCCAAAGAAGCAGATGAAGCCATTGCTATTTCTGCGCCATACGGTTTTGCGGCCATGGTGTTGGTGGTGATCCTGATGTTTAACGGTATTCGCCAAACTTTGGTCATTTGGCTAACAGTGCCTTTGGCAGTGGTTGGTGTCGCGGTTGGATTAATCGTATTCCAAACGCCTTTTGAATTCATGGCAACGCTCGGCTTTTTGAGCTTGGTTGGTATGATGATCAAAAATGCCATTGTCCTGGTCGACCAAGCGGATCAGGAAATCAATGCCGGCGCCAAGCCCTATCAGGCGGTGATCAAAGCGGCAACCAGTCGCGCAAGACCCGTCATGCTTGGCGCATGTACCACGATTCTTGGTGTGGCGCCGCTATTGATGGATCCGTTTTTCAAGAGCATGTCAGTGACGATTATGTTTGGCTTGTTGTTTGCCACCATTCTCACCTTGGTGGTGATCCCGCTGTTCTACGCCATGATTTTTCGGATAAAAAATCCGCTCTAATCCAAGCCACACTGCTTGCTTCGCAGGCAGTGTGTTCTATCTTTTTCACCTCAAGTTTACATGGCTCGGCATTCATTTCGGGTCTCTGTTCGATGGATGAATGCTCGGAGCTAATTCAGCTGGCGTTCAGCCAACAAAAGTAAACTTTTAAGTATACATTTTGTATTGTCATCACCTAGGAGAGATTGCTCATGACAAGCTTCAAGTTGTTTAGAAATGTTGGATTTGCAGTGGCCTGCGTGAGCTTGTTGTCGATGCCTGCACTGGCTGATGAGCAGAAAATTCAGGATTGCCGGATTGTTGCCACCTATATTGATCAGCATATTCCTCAGTTCGCTCAGCAAGAAGATAGCGACAGCAAACCCGAGCTGGCAGCAGGCGCTCAGGTCGCCTTTGCTGACAAAGCCAAGAATCAGCGTTTTCAGGAGTTAACCCGAGAAGTGATTGCGATGACCGCAACCACAGGTATTGCCGAATCACATTGGTGGAACGCGGTGTACCAGAAAAAATGTGCTGATGATTTGCTAGTGGTATCCCGAGGCTAATTGCTCCAGCGAGGCATCCAAAAGATTTTCACTGATTTGTGTTGTTAAACATGTGCCTGAAGCCGCGGTTGTATGCCGCTGGCGTCACGCCGCCATGAGCTTCGCCTTCAATAACGTCAAAACGGTAAACAAAATCGGGGTAATTGCGGGTGGCAAGTACTTCTGCCAATAGCTTGCTTTCCATTACATGAGCCACCGTTTCGGCACCGCCCACGGCCATATAAAACCGGCTATTCAACGCTTGTTTGGTTGACTCGACAAATACGCCGCCGCCATTTCGGTACAGCTTGCTTTCTTCCATCAACAATCGTCGGTCATTGACATACCAAGCTGGTGTCGCGGCGATGTGCATTTGGAACAAGTCTGGTTTGTGAAGCAGGCTGTATAGGGCAAACAAGCCGCCATAAGAGTTACCGACTAGTGCACGACGCGTGGGATCGGCGCGAAAATTGTCTTCAATGTAGGGAATGAGCTGTTGTTCGATAAACGACAAAAATGCTTTGGCGCCGGTGTTGGCATCAGCATCTGCGGCAGGAATATAGTCTCGTTCTCGCAGTTGGTTGTAGTTGGCATTTGGCCCTGGGTAACCAATACCCACCGCAATCACATCGGGCATCTTGCCATCGTAAACTAATCCGCCGATGACACTGTTAATGAGCGGGGTGTGCCAGTAAGCGTCGAGGTAGTACACCACTGGGTAATGTTTGGTGGTGTTTTGATGGTAACCGGCGGGTAGCCGAATATGTAGCTCGTAATCACCATTACTAGTCAGCTCGGTAGTCATTGTGCGAATGTGAACATTGCCCAGCTGATAAAGCGGATAGTCGTTGTTTGCATTGACCTTGGTGGAGGTGATTAGCACGAGCATGAATATAGTAAAGGGGGGCAACAGTGCCTTTATATGCGAAACCAGATTCTGGCCATTCATGGAAATTCGATCCTTGTTGTTAACTTGTAGTGTGGGTTAGCAGTCTGCCGACTGAGCGCATTTATCATCGAAAGAATGCGCTGAATACAAATTGATCGAGGCAGTTTTTTAGTGAACAAAGCACCAGCAATATCAATAAATTAGATTTTAGTCACGTTGACTATAACTGGGTGCCAGTATATGGCTCCAATGGTAGCTCTGTTTTATCAATGACTTTTCTTAACACAAAACTGGAATGGACGCCGGTGACCCCTTCGATGCGGGTTAAGCGGCCGAGTAAGAATGCCTGATAATAATCCATGTCAGGCACGACCACTCTAAGTAGGTAGTCAGCGGATTGACCGGTCACAATGTTGCATTCGATGACTTCTGGGAAATCGCCAATGATTTTTTCAAAATTGGCAAAGCGCTCTGGCGTATGGCGGTCCATGGAAACCGACAAAATCACCGTGAGTTTCAGCTCTAGTGCTTCTTGGTCAAGCAGCGTCACGTGTTTTTTGATGATGCCACTTTGTTCTAGCCGTTTTACTCGGCGCGCACAGGGAGTTGGCGACAGGCCGATCTTCTCTGCGAGTTCGAGGTTGGAGATGCGGCCATTTTGTTGCATCTCCGCCAAGATCAGTTTGTCGTAACGATCAAGCTTAAGCATCGGGCAATACCTTTAATGTTTAATAAAGAGTGAAATAGATCTCAATTTCTTTTGATGTGGTTAAACTAACTTCTAATTTATTACTTTGTAGCGAATTAACCTAATTTGATGGCTTATTTGTGTGATCTTTAGTGCCACTCACTCAATGTTTCTTTCTACACTAAGTTCACATCATAAGTCTCAGCCAATTGGTTACCCCAAGCGCTGAGAAGCCAAACGGATGATGTGGTGCAGACGGCTCAAAAGGTTAGTTGAATCCAACTCATCCAATGCTTCAAAAGAGCATCAGGCAAACCGTTTCGAAGCATAAGCCGCCACATGGCCTCTGTGTTCACCGTAGCGCCCCTCTGATTTCAAACCCGCAGCATGGACTGCGGGTTTTTGCTTTTTTGCTGCAAATTGTTTGTGTTGATTACGACAAAAGACCTCCATTTGTTGTGGCTTCATCGGTCATTGTTCTATTCTTAAATTTATAAACCCAATAAAAACAATAGCTTAATTTGTTGTGTGATCTTGGTGTGGTTTTCGCACTGTCCTATTCGGGAACCGTTTTTAAACCAATTTCTTGAAGGGACAAACCATGGCTATTCGTCAATGTGCAATTTATGGCAAGGGTGGTATCGGCAAATCCACCACTACGCAAAACCTCGTGGCTGCGCTGGCTGAAGCTGGTCAGAAGGTCATGATCATCGGTTGTGATCCGAAAGCGGATTCTACTCGACTGATCCTCCACGCAAAAGCGCAAAACACCATTATGGAAATGGCAGCAGAAGCTGGCTCAGTTGAAGATCTTGAGTTGGACGATGTTCTTAAAGTTGGCTACGGCGGTGTTCGCTGTGTTGAATCTGGTGGTCCAGAGCCAGGTGTTGGCTGTGCCGGTCGTGGTGTGATTACTGCGATTAACTTCTTAGAAGAAGAAGGCGCCTACGAAGAAGATCTCGACTTTGTATTCTATGACGTACTGGGTGACGTTGTATGTGGTGGTTTCGCGATGCCAATTCGTGAAAACAAAGCGCAAGAAATCTACATCGTTGTATCTGGTGAAATGATGGCGATGTACGCCGCCAACAACATTTCTAAAGGTATCTGTAAGTACGCTTCTTCTGGTGGCGTTCGCTTGGCAGGCTTGATCTGTAACTCACGTAAGTGTGACCGCGAAGACGAGTTGATTGAAGCATTGGCCGGCAAGATCGGTACTCAAATGATTCACTTCGTACCTCGTGACAACGTGGTTCAGCAAGCAGAAATCCGCCGTATGACCGTGATCGAGTACAACCCTAAGTGTAACCAAGCTGATGAGTACCGCATGCTGGCCAAGAAAGTAATGGCTAACGAACTGTTCGTGGTACCAGAGCCTTGCACCATGGACGAGTTGGAAGATCTGTTGATGGAATTCGGCATCATGGAAGTCGAAGATGAGTCCATCATCGGTAAAACCGCTGACGAAGCTGTTGCTTAAGCGACTGAGCAAGCAAACCTGCCACTAGACAAACTTCTCAGGAGAAGACTATGTCAATGGATAAAGCTGAAACTCAGGCGCTCATCAGTGAAGTGCTTGAGGTTTACCCAGACAAGGCGAAAAAAGATCGCCTGAAACATTTAACGGCAAATGATACCGAGCAGGCTGGCAAGAAGTGTGTCACTGCAAACCGTAAATCTTTGCCTGGTGTAATGACTGCCCGTGGTTGTGCCTACGCCGGTTCTAAAGGTGTGGTATGGGGCCCAATCAAGGACATGGTGCATATTTCCCATGGTCCAGTTGGCTGCGGTCAGTACTCACGAGCTGGTCGTCGTAACTACTACACCGGTATGACCGGCGTGAATAGCTTCGGCACCATGAACTTCACCTCTGATTTCCAAGAGCGTGACATCGTATTCGGCGGTGACAAGAAACTGTCTGCCATTGTTGATGAAATCGAAACCCTGTTCCCGCTGAACAAAGGTATTTCAATTCAGTCGGAGTGTCCGGTTGGTTTGATTGGTGATGACATCGAAGCCGTTGCCAAAGGCAAAGGCGCTGAAATCGGTAAAACCATCGTACCTGTGCGTTGTGAAGGTTTCCGTGGTGTCAGCCAGTCATTGGGTCACCACATTGCTAACGATACCTTGCGTGACTACGTACTGGACAAGTCAGAAGATAAAGAGATCGAAACAACCCCGTATGACGTTGCCATTATCGGTGACTACAACATCGGTGGTGACGCTTGGTCTTCTCGTATTCTGCTTGAAGAAATCGGTCTTCGCGTAGTGGCTCAGTGGTCTGGTGACGGCACCATCGCCGAGCTGGAAAACGGCCCGAAAGTGAAGCTGAACCTAATCCACTGTTACCGTTCAATGAACTACATCTCACGTCATATGGAAGAAAAATATGGTGTGCCATGGATGGAGTACAACTTGTTCGGCCCAACCAAGTGTGAAGAGTCGCTGCGCAAGATTGCTGCTTTCTTCGATGAGAAAATCCAAGCTAAAGCGGAAGAAGTCATTGCTAAGTACCGCCAGCAGTGGGAACCCATCGTTGCTAAGTACAAGCCACTATTGGAAGGCAAGAAAGTCATGCTGTACGTCGGTGGTTTACGCCCTCGTCACGTGATTGGCGCCTACGAAGATCTGGGTATGGAAATTGTTGGTACCGGCTATGAATTTGCCCACAACGATGACTACACCAAGACCATTCCTGAAGTGAAAGATGCCACTTTGATTTACGACGATGTCACCGGCTATGAGCTGGAAAAATTCGCCGAAAAACTCAAGCCAGATCTAATCGGCGCGGGTGTCAAAGAGAAGTACATCTTCCAGAAAATGGGCGTGCCTTTCCGTCAGATGCACAGCTGGGATTACTCAGGTCCTTACCACGGCTTTGATGGCTTCGCTATCTTCGCTCGCGATATGGACATGACGTTGAACAACCCTTGCTGGGACAAGCTCACTGCACCTTGGAAAAAATCTGAGGAAGCAGAGCTGGCAGAAGCGGTTTAAGCCTCGCTTTGGCAAGTAGAACACTGAATTGAGCGCATTGCGCTTATGTGTATCACTCAACCCGTCTGTTCACAGATGAGTGGCGCGGGAGGAGAAAGAAAATGAGTCAATCAGTAGAAGATATCAAACCGGGTTATCCGTTATTCGGCCAGCCGGAATATCAGGACATGATCGCCCGCAAACGCGAAATGTTCGAAGAAGGTCATGACGCCGAGAAGGTCAAAGAGGTATTCGAATGGACCACGTCCGAAGAATACAAAGAGCTTAACTTTGCTCGTAAGAGCCTCACCATCAACCCAGCAAAAGCGTGTCAGCCATTGGGCTCTGTGCTTTGTGCCTTGGGTTTTGAAAACACCTTGCCTTATGTTCATGGTTCGCAAGGTTGTGTGGCTTATTTCCGCACTTACTTTAACCGTCACTTTAAAGAGCCAGTGGCATGTGTCTCGGACTCAATGACCGAAGATGCAGCGGTATTTGGTGGCCAGAAGAACATGTTCGATGGTCTGCAAAACTCGCTGGCACTGTATAAGCCAGAAGTCATCATGGTGTCGACCACCTGTATGGCTGAGGTAATTGGTGATGACTTGAACGCCTTTATTGGTAACGCCAAAAAAGAAGGCTACATCCCAGAAGATTTACCAACACCATTTGCTCACACGCCAAGCTTCGTTGGCAGCCATGTGACTGGCTGGGACAACATGTTTGAAGGTGCTGCTCGCTACTTCACCTTGAACTACATGGAAGACAAAGAAGTTGGTAGCAATGGCAAAATCAACTTAGTGCCTGGCTTTGAAACGTATCTGGGTAACTACCGTGTGATGCATCGCATGATGCAAGAAATGGGTGTTGATTACAGTTTGTTGTGCGATCCAAGTGAAGTATTGGATACACCAGCAGACGGCGAATATCGCATGTACGCCGGCGGCACGCCAATTGCGGAAATGAAAGATGCGCCAAACGCCAAAACCACGATTTTGTTGCAACCAGACCAATTGGTGAAAACCAAGAAGTTTGTCACCAACACTTGGAAGCATGACGTACCGGCGACCAATATTCCGATGGGCTTGGATTGGACCGATGAATTCCTGATGACGATTTCAGAAATCAGCGGCAAAGAGATCCCAGAATCATTGGCCAAAGAGCGCGGTCGCTTGGTCGACATGATGACCGACTCACACACTTGGTTGCACGGCGTTAGTTTCTCTATCTACGGCGATCCAGATTATCTGTTGGGCTTGACCAAATTCCTGCAAGAGTTGGGTTGTGAAGTGAAACATATTCTTGCCAACAACGGTAACAAACGCTGGCGCAAGAAGATGGAAGCACTGATCGCTGAAGCGCCTGGTACTGCCGGTGCCGAAATCCACATTGGTAAAGACTTGTGGCATTTCCGTTCGCTGGTATTCACCAACAAGCCAGACTTCATGATTGGTAACTCGTACGCCAAGTTTATTCAGCGCGATACCAAAGCCAAAGGTGAAGAGTTTGAAGTACCTCTGATCCGCTTGGGCTTCCCAATCTTCGATCGTCATCATCTGCATCGCAACACCACATTGGGTTACGAAGGCGGCATGTACATGCTGACTACCTTGGTTAACTCAGTGCTTGAGAAGTTGGACGACGATACTCGCAAGATGGGTAAAACCGACTACGGCTACGACTTGGTGCGTTAATTAAGTCATGCCGAATGGCGAGGAAGAGAGCAGGAATGATCAGCCCCTGTTCTCTTCCTTCGCTAATTCATTGGATTGCATATTTCTGAGTTGACACAGGGTGAATTCAAGCGTGAACAAAACGCCGTGAAATCATTCCTAAAATGTCAGCAACACACTGACAGGCGCGGAATGGAAAGCTAAGCATCAAGCATCCGCTGCATGGAGGCAGCGGCTGAGTATCCATGGAAGGATTCACTACGTCTTGTTGCTTAGCTTTGCATTTCGCAGAACCGACACAGCGATTGATTAGAAGGAGTAGGACATGCCAAACGTCATGATCCGCAAAGAAGCCGATGGCGCGTTGTCGTGCTACATCGCCAAGAAAGATTTAGAAGAGGCCATTGTGGCCATTGAGTTTGATGAGCCAGAGCGTTGGGGCGGCGAAATCGAACTGGCCGATGGCACCAGTTATTACATTGAGCCGTTGGCTGGTGAACCGAAATTACCAATGACCATGCGCGCCAGAAGGGCTTAATAACGCTGGTGCGTATGGTCAATGAGTGGAATTAAATGTGAGCCAGCAGTGATTAATCCACCGGACACAGCAAAACAGTGTGCAAGGGTAGGTACGCAAGTTGACTCTGGAAGACGCCGTGAAATCTTCCCTGATGGCTCAGCCGCTGCGTCCATGCAGCGGATGCTTCCATCGCTAACTTCCATACCTACCTTCAATCGCGTTAGCGACTTGTTAGTCGAACAATCAGGAGGTACGTCATGACCACCACGTTATCAAATGCAGCGATATCTGAATCCGTTGCTTTACGGTTGGCACTTGCTGCTAAGGCTGTGCCGCAATTACAACTGGCGACCTTGGTGACCACCTTAGTCAGTCAATTGGGTGAGGTATTAACTGAGAAAAAGCTGCGTTCAATCTCCCCCAAGCAACTCCGCACTTGGTTCAGCGAAGATTTACCAGCGCAGATTGAGCCGCCCGATCGGGTGCAACTGGCACAAGTTCATGCGGTCCTGACCGGTGAAGAGGTTGCCACCATGGAAGCGCCAAAAGTAACGGCCACTGAGCCGCTTGCTGGGCCGAAGGTGAAAGTGGCGGTGACTTCCAATAATCAGCAACAAATCGATGGCCATTTTGGCTCTTGCCTGCGGGTCTTGGTCTACGAAGTCAATGCCGAGTCTTGGCAGCTCTTTGACGTCCGCCCAGTCACTTGTACCGCCAGTGGTGATGCCCGAACCAGCTTCATGATCGAACTACTGGCCGATTGTCAGATCTTGTCGACCTTATCGATTGGTGGCCCGGCCGCAGCTAGGGTGACTCGCGCCAATGTTCACCCGTTAAAACAAACCACACCTGCCGATGCCGATTTGATGCTCAGTCGGATTCGTCAAGTGATGCATGAAGGACCACCGCCATGGCTTAAAAAAGCCATCACTGATGACCAATGAGAGGACTATGACGATGCTTGATACACCCGTATATGAAGAAGCGCAGTTGGTTCAGCAGTTTTCGCCGACGCCAGAGAGTAGTTCAGAACAGTTATCGATGGCATTTCTTAACGAGCTTGCTGACATGTTGATTGCCTATCACCCAAGTTGGCAGACTGTTCAATGGCTACGCCAGCGTTTTCCTGCCATTCGCTTTTTGCTGTGTAGTGAAGATGACATGGCCGATCGAGAGCCATTTCTTGGCTTTGAAGAGTTTGGTTTTTATCTCATGGCTGGCGGTTGGGGTTGTGCTAGTTTGACCGAAGATATCGACAAATCGGTCGGTGTAATCATTGCCACTGTTGAATCCTAGCGGCTAATGCTGTTCTTCCTTACTCTCCAATAATCTCCAATCGACCCACAACAGTCCTCAACAGCGATGTTTAAATCGTTGCTTGAGGACTGTTGTTTTCAAATCTTAAATTGGTATGTCCAAAAATTGAGTTATTGGTCATTTGCTCATTAGGCTCAATAAAATCAAGGCGTTTGCTGCTGATTTGTCATAATCTGGATGTAAAATTTGACAGTCCAGTTTAATTAAATTGGTAATGCAAATTGACTTTACCTGTTTGTCTTATTATTGTTCCGTTGCATTTTGGCCAATCGCCTGAACACCTAATTTCAACGAGGACAAAACATGTTTGAAGATCTGAAAGGAAAACGCGTCCTGATTACTGGCTCTACTGCTGGTATGGGACTAGCCACCGCTCGTGAGTTTGCTAAGCACGGCGCTAAAATTGGTATTAATAGCCATATTACCGATGGCGCTGAACAAGCTGTTGCAGAGCTGCAGGAACTAGGCGCGCAAGGCGTTGTTTTTATTCAAGCAAACCTCATGAAAACCGCTGAGTGCGAGCGCTGTGTTAGCGAATTCGTTGCTGAATTTGGTGGCATGGATGTGTTGATTAACAATGCCGGAGGCCTTGGTGGTCGCGAAGGTCTGGAAAACATCGATGATGAATTCTATGACCGCGTAATGGACTTAAATGGTCGTTCTGTGTTGATGATGACCAAATACTCTATTCCTCATCTTCGTCAATCAGCTAAAGAAAGCGGTGAAACGGCTGCGGTTGTTGGCACAGGTTCGATTGCCGCTCGTGAAGGCGGTGGTGTTGGTGCTGGTATTTATGCTGCATCGAAGGCTTGGTTGCATGACATTCACCGCAACTGGGTGAAGGAATTCACGAAAGACAATATTCGCTTCAACATTGTTGCTCCGGGTACTATTGATACTGCATTCCATGATGGCAAAAGTGATGAGTTGAAAGCAAACATTGCCAGCACCATTGCCATGGGTCGTTTCGGTAAAATTGAAGAAGTGGCACCAACTTTCTTGTTTTTCTCTTCGCACCAATACTCAGGTTACATCACAGGTCAAATCCTTGATGTTAACGGCGGCCAGATGTGCCCATAAGCTATCGACTGATCTGAACACTATCAGCCAATAAAGGAAAAGCGAAGCTGACGGGCTTCGCTTTTTTTGTGCCGCCATAAACTCAATTTTCCGAGCGACTTAAACGTCCCTGCGCAAGACTCAACTAATCAAAGTAAGGCCTTTCTTGGTTTGCTTGCTCATTATTCATCTTGTGGCGATCTCTGGTTACTGTCTTAACACCCTCGTAACAGAATAGGTTAGATCAGTGATGCTCATCCCATTCGACAAGATTGATGGAATCCTACTCTGGTATCGAACGAGCAAATTTGTATGATTCATGTATGCGCTTACATTGGCGTTTTTTCTCGGCTCAGCAAAGTTACAGTATGTTACGTTGTTGACATTTAACAATGTGATCGTGCGCATATTTTGGGTTTTGTATTTGTCGCAGTCTAGCGCTGCCCGCTCAATTCCCTCAATGAGCTAATTATTATTCGGAGAAAAGCATGTTGAATGCTGCCACATTAAAATCATTGTTGGTGTGTTCTACCGTTGTTCTGAGTGCTTGCGCTATGAGCTCAAAAACAACTAGCACCACCACGTCGCCCACAACCCCGACCAATCCCACTATCGAAGCCATTCTTGCCGACTTAACCCTCGAAGAGAAAGTCGGTCAGCTTCATTTAATCAACTTTGAAGGTGAGCCAACTGAGGAGCAGCTCGAACAAATTCGGCAAGGTAAGATCGGCAGCATCCTAAAATCTAATGGCGCAGCACAAAACCTTAAACTGCAACAAGTCGCCGTTGAGCAATCACGTGCTGGCATTCCGATCCTGTTTCAGGAAGATGTGATTCACGGCTACAAAACGATTGCGCCGGTACCATTAGCCGAAGCCGCCAGCTGGGATATTCCAGCTATTCAGCAATCGGCCGCGGTAGCTGCTCGTGAGGCATCGGCTGGTGGTATTCAGCTGACGTACGCGCCTATGGTTGATATGAGCCGAGATCCGCGCTGGGGACGAATCATCGAAGCGGCTGGCGAAGACCCATATCTGGCCAGTTTGGTCGCCGCTGCGCGAGTGAAAGGCTTTCAGGAGTCAGGTGAACCGGGTCAAAATATCCTCGCTACGGTGAAGCACTTTGCCGGCTATGGGGCTTCCCTTGCTGGCCGCGATTACAACATCCAAGATTTGAGTGAACGTGAGCTTCGTGAAGTGCACCTACCACCATTCAAAGCCGCTGTTGATGCCGATGTTGCTGCTGTAATGGTGGCTTACACTGCCCATGATGGGGTGCCGCTAACGGCCAACCGATACATGGTGCAAGATGTTCTGCAAGGCGAATTGGGTTTTAACGGCCTGATTATGACTGACTGGGCTACCATTTTTAATCTGGTCCGTGCTGGTACTGCCGAGAATCTTGAAGATGCCACCACTGCGGCGATTCAAAACAGCATTCACATGGATATGGCCTCCAACCAATACAGCGAGTTGCTGCCCAAGCTGGTGCGCGAAGGTCGTGTTGATGAGCAATTGATTGACGATGCCGTTCGCCAAGTATTGATGCTCAAGTACAAGGCCGGACTTCTCCAAGACCCGTATGGCCGATTTGATGAAGCGCTTGAAAAGGCCGAGCTTTTGTCCGATGCCAATATCGCAGCAACGAAAGAAATGGCGCTCAAGAGTATGGTGTTGCTGAAGAATGAGCAGCAGACCTTACCGATTACTAATGAAGTGAAGAAAATTGCCGTCATTGGTCCGTTTGCCAAAGCGCAAAAAGATCTGATTGGCTGGTGGCCGGGCTTGGGCGAAGCGAAAGACGTAGTGTCGATTTTGTCAGGCATTGAAGCTGAATTCGGTGACAGTGTTGAAATCACCTATGCCCAAGGCGTAACTATTGATCGCTTTAACAAAGCCGGCGCTGAGTTGATCCCAGAGGCGGTGAAAGCGGCAGAGCAGGCCGACATGGTGATCATGGTGCTTGGTGAGCAAGAATGGATGAGCGGCGAGGGCGGCGGTTTGGCGTCGCTACATCTGCCAGGTTTACAGGAAGAACTATTGCGACAAGTGGCTAAAACCGATAAGCCAATTGCTACTGTGATTGTCTCAGGCCGCCCCTATGTGCTGACCGACGTTGCACAACATTCTGATGCCTTGCTACAAGCTTGGATGCCAGGTACAACAGGCGGTACGGCGGTGGCAGAAATACTTTCAGGTAAGTTCAATCCACAAGCAAAACTGCCGGTGACGTTCCCGCAGCACCAAGGCCAGGTACCGATTTTCTACAGCTATAAGAAGACCAGCCACCCCTTTGTTGAAGGCATCACCGAAGATCGCTATTCCACCACTTATCGCGATGTACCTCATGAGCCGCTGTATCCATTTGGATTTGGCTTAAGCTACACCAATTACAGCTACTCTGATGTCACCCTAAACAGCACGACAATGGACTTGCAGGGTTCGATTATTGCGTCTGTTGAGGTGACCAATACCGGCGATGTCGCAGGTCGTGAAATCGTTCAGCTCTATCTTCATGACAAGGTGGCATCTGTCACTCAACCGGTAAAATTACTGAAAGACTTTACCATCTTAGATTTAGCTCCGGGCGAGAGTAAAACTGCTAAATTTACCATTACCAAAGACAAGCTGGCGTTCATTGGTATTGATTACCAGCCGACTATTGAAGCTGGCGAATTTGTTGTCTTCATTGGAGCAAATTCCGCTGACGTCAAATCAGCCGAGTTTAGTTTGACCAACTAAAGCTATTTGATTATGTGTTGCTAAAAGCCGGCGTCAGCCGGCTTTTTTTATCGGTTCATTAATTTATGGTTGACGGTAACATGGTGATAAGTGAGCTCATTGTTAGCTAGGCGCACAAGGGGGAAGCGATGAAAACCATAAACCATGGAGCAGGACTTCTATAAACGCCGGTTACAGGACCAACAAATCGAGGTTTGTATTCCCAATGATGACGACCGAGCGGAGGTACATCGGGTGATTTACCAAGAGTTGTGTCAGGGGCAATTGAGTGCCCAATCGAAACAGCATTACTTAGAGGTAATAGATAAGCTCGCTGCTCAAGGAGCCCAAGCTGTGATTTTGGGCTGTACCGAAATATCCATGCTGCTAAGCTCTACCGATACCAGCATTCCGTTAATTGATACCACTGCCGTGCATGCCAATAAAGCAGTTGAGTTAGCGCTGTCTTGATCGTCATAAAGAGTCGAATAGAGTCATGATCATTGAACAACAAATCCCCCTACTTGAGTCCATCTTCGCTGACTGGCAACAAGTGATCGGCGACGAGTACCTTGGCTACCGCAATCACGTTTATCGGATGGTTCACTTTTGCTTCGCCCTGCGCCAGTGTTCCGATGAGGAACGGGAAAAGATCATGATTGCCGGCGCCTTTCACGACTTAGGTATTTGGATTGAGGATACCGTTGATTATATTCCGCCGTCGTTGCCGCCCGCCAAAGCCTATTTGGCAAGTCGAGGCCTTGAGCACTGGTGGGATGAAATTCAACTGATGATCACTGAACATCATAAAGTGCGGCAATATCGAGATAGTGACTACCCGCTAGTGGAACTATTTAGGCGCGGTGACTTGGTGGACTTTTCCTTTGGCATGGTCAAATTTGGCTTGGATAAAGCCGTTATCGAACAGGTCAAACAGGCCTTCCCTAATGCTAGCTTTCACAAGAATCTTGGCAAACGGGCTTGGCGTTGGTTTCTCAAGCACCCGTTTAATCCAGCGCCAATGATGAAGTGGTAGTAAGCGCTTCATCATCCTCCTAACTAAAACTAGAAAAATGGTGCCTGAATGAAAGTCGCGATTTACCTATATGAGCAAGCTGAAGTCATGGACTTCGCAGGGCCGTTTGAAGTGTTTTCCACGGCGTCTCGAATGCTGAGCCAATTGCGCACTGAACAGGCATTGGAGGTGTTTTTAGTGAGCGAGCGGGTTGAGCCGATTGCCGCGCGCAACGGTTTTTTGGTGACACCACATCATGACTTTGCCTCAGCGCCAGATATCGACGTGCTGATTGTGCCCGGTGGCGTCCATCAGTACCAAATGAAACAGCAATCAACCCTGCAATGGATTCAACAAGTTGCACCGAACTGTCGGATTATTGCATCGGTTTGTACCGGTGCGTTTTTGCTGGCTGCAGCGGGGCTGTTGGACAAGCTGACTGTAACCACGCATTGGCAAGACTGCTCCGACTTGCAGCAACAATTTCCCGCGCTGAAGGTAGTTGACGGTCCTCGCTGGGTAGAACAGGGCAATATCATCACCTCTGCGGGTATTGCCGCCGGTATTGATATGAGCTTCCATTTGTTGACACGACTGGTTAACCCATCACTAGCGCAAGTGACGGCAAAGCAAATGGATTATCCTTGGGCCGCGGATGATGGCAGCGACTAAATTAATCCAAATGAGCGGAGCGCTAACAAGCCTAGTGTGGTTGTGATAATGGCAAACACTGTGGTGACGGCAATGATGTCGGCGGCCAAATCAGCATCTCCGGCCATTTGTTTGGCCATGACAAAACTGGCAGTGGCAGACGGGGTGGCCATCATCAAATAGAGAATACCCAAACTGACATCGCGAAAACCAAGCATTGCGCCGCACAGCACAGAAAAAGCTGGTAGCAATACCAGCTTTACCAACGAGGCTTGAACGATGAGGCTGCGATTACCTTTCAATCGTTCTAAGCTCAGTGAACCGCCAACGCACAGCAGTGCGAGCGGTAGTGTCATGTTGGCTAGATAGCGGCCACTGGTCATTAGCCAGTCAGGCAAACTGAAACGCATTAACGCCAGTGCTAAGCCTGCGGCAATTGCCAAGAATAGCGGGTTGGTAACCATTGAACGGACGGTTTGCTTGAGCAAGTTTTGGTCGGGGCGACTTTGAGCCGCACTGAGCACTACAATCGCCGTGAGGTTATAAACAATGGCGATAATGGCGAGGTAGATACCGGCAGGGGCCAATGCTTCGGTACCGAAGGCATTGACGATGGTTGCCAAGCCAATGATGCCCATGTTGCCGCGAAAACAGCCTTGCACAAAAACGCCGCGCTGGGCGGGTGCCATGTTGCGGCCATACCACCAAAGAATTGCGGTTGATACCACAGTGATGATGGTGGCGGTGGCAAGTAGTTTGGGCTGAATCAGTGCGGCGACATCAGCGTTGGCAACATTGAGGAATAACAAACAAGGCAAAGTGACGTTGAATACTAGGTTCGAGCCACTTTGAATAAAGTCAGCTGAGATCATGCCTCGGTGGCGGAACACGTAGCCTAGCACCATCATTAGTAAAATCGGTGTCGTAACCGAAAGAGAAAAACCAAAGGCTTGCAGCATCGATGAATAACCTTGTATGACCAATAATGGTTTCTTGGTAATAATACTGGTCTGTAATGTACCTCAAACTTGGCGATAATGCTTGTCGGTGATCATGACGTCTAACTATTTAGATAGTTGAGACAACTTGTTGACCTTGATCGCGGCGGCGGAACTTTTAACTATGCGGAGCGAAGATGCCATCCGAATTTGAAAAAATGCTTAACGGCGAATACTACAACCCGTTTGATCCTGAATTAACGGCGCTACGCAAAAACGCCAGGGAGCTATTCGAACGACTCAACCAGACCAGTATGGGGGAGTTGTCCAAACGCACCAAAATTATCAAATCACTGTTTGGTTCGACCGGTAAACGGATCTATGTGGAGTCGAATTTCCGTTGTGATTACGGCGTCAATATTCATGTCGGCGAAAATTTCTATGCCAATTTTGACTGCGTGATTTTAGATGTCGCAGAAGTACGAATTGGCGACAACTGCTTGATGGCACCGCAGGTAGGTATCTATACCCCGGGCCATCCGTTGGATCGCCAAGAACGCGTGAGCGGCCTTGAGTTCGGCTTGCCGATTACCATAGGCAACGACTGTTGGATCGGCGGCCATGCGGTGATCAATCCAGGGGTGACATTGGGTGATAATGTTGTCGTTGCGTCGGGCGCGGTAGTGACAAAAAGCTTTGGTGACAATGTGGTAATTGGTGGCAATCCAGCTCGGGTTTTGAAACAACTCGACTAGTCAGGGCGATGCAATTGGCGGTGGCGATTGCCGATATTGAGGGCTAAGACAATGACGATGACCGATACTGCGATGACGAAGTAAAGAAAACTCTTTGGTTGGATAGCTAACACGTTGATGCCGATAAATACCGTGAGCCCTTGCAACATATCGCCGCTGCGAAAACACAGGGTTTCAATCAAGGCTCTGGCTTCGTAGCGCTCTTGTCTTGAGGTTGGAATGTACAGCATTTGTTTGACTGTGTTCATCAACGAATAATCAAGGCTGTTCTCGACAATTTTGATGATTTTGAATAGTAATAGCGCACCAACAAACAACACTAAGCTGTAGCCAATAAATATGAAAAGCGGTACCAGCACCAGCGATAACTTGACCCCAAAGGTATTGATAAAACGGGACACCACGAAGAATTGCAATAGCGCGCTCGCAATGTTCACGGCCAAAAAATAATTGCTATAGAACTGCTTGATGTAGGCATTCTTTGAGAGTTCCACTGAACCCGAATCCAGCGCCAAATCATAGTTATGTTCGACCAACAAGCTAACCAAGTACTCGCCCAGTGAATTGGTCCAACTAAACAACAACACAAACAAGGCAATTAGCAACAGGTAGCGATTAGCCAACACTAGTTTAAAGGCGTTGAGCAGTTTGGGTTTGTCGGCTGCCGTATCGATTTTGAGCCGCACATGACTCGACTTTGCAAACAACACCGGAAACTGGGCAATTAGTAATGTGACCGCCGCTGCAGCCAGAATGATACGACTATCGAGCTCTGGTGGCAGTGCTTTGGCTGCCATTGCCCCTATCATCGAACCCATCGAAGCACCAAAAGCAATTAGGCCAAATAAGCGTTTGCCGTCTTCTTCATCGAGGCGATCGCTGGCATACGCCCAGAATTGGCTGAGAGCCAGGACACCAAATGCACCGAGCCAAATATAAAAAAACAGGCCAATAGCAAATCCTGCCATGCTCGCCAACAAAAACACCACGAATGACAAAATGAAAAATGAAATCACCGCGATCATAAATCGGCGGCTGGTGAAACGACGCGAAAATGCGCCGTAAGCTGGTACTAAAAACAGCAACAACAGCGCTTGGAAGGCGGTGGCGTAACTTTTTAACTCCGAACCTTGTTCAACCAATATCAGCTCTTCTCGCACCGGTTTGAGGATATATGCGGTGAACATCAGCATGAACAGAATAAAGAACAGCGACAGTACTTTTAGCCCTTCTCCCGAATGGACGTCGCCGCCAAGCCTGAGTACCCGTTCAAGCCACGAATACTCAGTTGGCGTTTGCTGTTCAGCGCTCGCAGCCATTATTTGGCTTTTCTCAGAATGTAATCACGACGTTTGATAATCGCGTTGATTTGGGTGCCATTGAGATAATCAGACAGCTCGGCTTTGAGGTTGTCCAATGTCAGGCTACGCAAACGCTTTTTATGGAGCTTGGATAAACGAAAAGTCGAACGGCGATACATCTTGGGCTTACCGACCGTATCGCCAAAGGCTTGTGAATGGTCGATGAACATGCCAAAGAACTCCTCGTCCCAAAGAATGTTGCCGTTATTGCGATCGATATTGAATATCAGGGTATCGAAATTGAGCATTAAACGAGTCCAGCCGAGCTCTTCACACATGCCCGTGTATTCGACTTTGTGGTCATTCTTGTGGTTGTCATCAATCAGATCTTCCACCCACAACTGAACCGCGCCTTCCTTGCCATCGATTGTCCGCAATACGGTCGGCGGAACCAGATTTTGTCCGAGCAGACGGTCGAGTTTGTAAGCGGCAACTTCAAATATGTAGCGGTCGCCGCTCTTGTTGAAGGTTTTAAACGAGGCGCGAAACTGCTTATCGTCTTGCTTTAAGGTGAGTACCCGAGAGCGAGTGACACCTTTGCCTATCGGTTGGTTATCAATAATCTCTGCGGTTGTTAAAAATGCTTCAACATCCTCATCTTTCATCCCTGGAGGGTTATGGCGAAAGCGTTCGGTTTCGGCAACGATGTTGGCGCTAAACTGGTTATTGAGGTGGTGGCTAGTGGTTTGTTGTTCGGAGCTCAATAGCGCGGACGGTGTGCCACCATAGTAATTGGTGAGCATGCCAGTGTCAGCTAAAATCACGGCGCCATCGACTCGGCTGACGACGCGTCGATACTTGACCGAATGACCGACAACGATATGGTCAATCTGATATTTTCGCTGGGCTTTTTCGACCGTGTAGGACTCTAATAGCTCAGGGCAAAAAGCGTTGCCGCGATACCAAAATGGACCGGTTTGGGAGAACAGCAAACTGTCTTGTGCTTCGATAAATTGCTGCGCTGCTTTATACCAAGGTTGGCGTTTGGCATTGCGGCTGTCCAAAAAGGCTAGCGCAGCAGCCTCGCCAGAATAATTATCAAGAGTGAAGGGTAAAATGCCGAACTCAATTAGCTCGTCAAAAGGTTGCTGATAGTCGGCTAATGCTTTGCTGGTTGCCTGATTTAGCTCGTCAATCGAAAGCTCCAGTGAATCCAGCGATAGGCCAGCATGAACATAAACTTGGTTGTTTATTTTGATTGCCGCACGACCATGCTGTCTGAGCCATTTGCCGATTTCGCCTTGTGGCGAGAAAGCCTGCACTAAACCGGTAAAACCGGGAGGGAAATTGGCTGCAAAATCACTTTCAAGATCGGTTTCGTTAGGGTACAAGCGGCTGTATTTACGAAATAATTCTTTGCGTTGTTGTTCTGAAGCCAAGTCTTTATAACTGGCAAATTCTGCTTCGCTGACATAACGGTAGTCACCTGTCATCAGCATGATTTCGTGGTTGCCCAGTAGTTGACTGTAACCACCGCCAGCAGCTTCGGCTTGGCGTTGAAGTTTCATCATCAACTCGACAACTTGACGCGAGCCAGCGCCTCGGTCGACCAAATCACCAAGGCTCACTAAGTGGCGTTTGCCACCTATCCAATCGAGGTTGTCGTCAATAACTTTAAGTTCTTTGAGCAGTGATGTGACTTGCTCGAATGCGCCATGCACATCACCGATTACGACTACTTCAGCATCTGTTTCAATGTGCTCGGCAAGCGAATAAACAGGCACCATCAACAGCGTCAACATGAGTGCCGAGAAGAGAGTTGATATCCGTTGTGCCATTGCTAAATTCCTTATCTGTGTCAGATGGTTAAAAGCTAGTAGGCGATAAGGAGGTGTGCAAGATTTAATCAAGGTATGAAGCCATTTCTGAGCTTGTGTTGGCTTTATTGGTTGAATCTGGTGAATCTGCCAAAATTGTTAACTTGGCGCATGTCACTTGATCGTCAGGGTATGCTAGGGTGACGGGGTTTGATCTAGTTTGTTGGGCCTGTGCCTGTTTGCCCGTTTAAGGAAGACGTAATGACTTGTTCCGCTAAGCTCTTGGCTGCTTTATTACTGTGCAGCGCTGGTTTCGCTCATAGCCAAGAACTGACTTCTGCTGCTCAGCCTGGAGTCGAAAGCGCTGCTGAAGAAACATCAAAGAAGCAAAGTGTCTCATCATCGGCCGATACGCCGGTGGCCAATATTGAACAGGGTGCATCCGCTGCAGCTGAAGAGAATACTAAACAACCTGCGCCGCTTGTTCTGCCTGCTCCTGAGCTAACCGAAGTCGAAGAAGGTGCATTCAGTGAAAATACCTTCAGCCTCGGTGACGTGTCGATTCACTACCGTACCATGGGCACTGGCTCGCCATTATTGTTGGTCCACGGCTTTCTCGATTCCGGCGAATTGTGGCAACCCTACTTAGAGCAGCTTGCCAAGCAGTTCCAAGTCATTGTTCCTGATCTGCGGGGTCATGGTTTGTCTACTAATCCGTCTGCCGTGTTTAGTTATCGCGAAGCGGCAGCAGACTTATCGGCTCTGATGGCGCACTTGAATATTGCCAAGTTCGATGCCGTTGGCTACGGCGAAGGTGCGCTAACGCTCACTCGGATGGCAATCGAGCAACCAAAACGAATCGGCAAGCTGGTATTGATCGGATCGGGCTCCTATCTGGCTGAATCAGCCCGTGAACAGCAACGCAAAGCGAAAGGCTTTAATCATTTTTCTAAGGCGTTCCAAAGCAAGCTAGTGGCGCTTCACCCAGGCGGCCAGCCGCAAGTTGACGCTTTGTTAGCGCAATATCGAGCGCTGGCAGCTGACTATCAGCAACCTAACTTTTCGCCGCCGCAACTGCAGAAAATTGTTGCTGATACCTTGATGATCAATGGTCAACACGACAAGTACTTCCCAATAGAGCCTGTATTGGACCAACATCGGCACCTGAAGAACTCGAGCTTGTGGTTAATTCCTGACCGCAACCACGATCTGGTGTTTTATGGTGCACCGAAACCGTTAGAGCAGGAATTTCTGCGCGTATTGTTCGGTCATTTGCAAAAGTAATCACCTCTCTCGCTTGTCGCCGTTTAGCGATCTGGTGAACGGCGGCGAGCTTTCCCCTATGTTCCGTTAACACTCAATGATAGCTCGATCACAGTCTGATAGATGGCTGTGATTAACTATTGTAAGCGCTTACATGTGTCGTTAATTTATTCCTCAAATTAGGCCTTAGATGATGGCTATTGTTATTTGGAGTAATTTTCCGTGTTTTCTAAATGTAAGTTTGTCACTGCTGTGGTGGCAGGACTATTGGTGGGGTGCAGTGGTAGTAAAGATGATTCAGCTTCGCCCCAGAAGGCTAGCCCTGAGCAGGGACAGTTCTATCAGCTCAATCAGTCCCTGACGTCTAGCCAAGCCGTTGCTTGGGCAATGAATGTCGGTGGTGGTGACTACTGTGGTAATGATGGTATTCACTATCAGGCTGATGATGGCAGTATCGGTGGTAGCGAGGGCGTCATTTCTGAGATCTTAGGCTCTCAAGATCCAGAGCTATTTAAAAGCTACCGGCAAGGCAAACTGACTATTGCCAAACCACTGGCTAATGGCATTTACGATGTCACATTTAAATTTGCTGAGCCCAACGACATTGAGCAATATGGTCGGGTGTTTGATGTCTTAGCTGAAGGCCAAATTGTGGTGCCGCAACTGGCGGTTCGCCGAGAGCGAGATGGCAACTTCCGCTCAGCATTGGTTCGCACCGTGACTAATGTTGAAGTCACTGATGGGGTGTTAAACATCGATTTTGCTGCTTCTGCTGGTGAGCCATTGCTAAATGGCATTGTGGTGCGGCCCAAGTGGCACGATCCGCAAGAGTGGCAATTGGTTTGGAACGATGAATTTGATTATTCGGGTGCGCCCGATCCGAACAAGTGGAATTACGATATTTGGCCTGCGGGTAAAGTCAATGCTGAAGATCAGGCGTATACCGATCGGTTGCAAAACGTTCGGGTTGAGAATGGCCACTTGATTATTGAAGCGTTAAAAGAGCAGTACGACAATGCCCAGTATACCTCGGGCCGCATCCATTCCCGCGGCAAAGGTGACTTTTTGTACGGCCGCGCCGAGATCCGAGCAAAGTTGCCAGCAGGACAAGGCTCTTGGCCCGCCATCTGGATGTTGCCGTCTGATCCCTTCACCTACGCAACGACCTGCAGCACCGAAGCCGAGTGGCAAGGCAGCTCAACCTGTGACGCTTGGCCTAACTCGGGCGAAATCGATATCATGGAGCATGTCGGTTACGACATGAATCGAGTCCACGGCACTGTGCATAACAAAGCTTATTACTGGGTGAACTGGGAGCAGCGTAAGGGCGCCGTTGAAGGTAAAGATGTCAGTGAAGCCTTCCATGTCTACGCGCTCGAGTGGACACCAGAACGTATCGATGTTTACTTTGATGATACTTTGTACTTTAGCTACATGAATGATCATACCGGTTGGCAATCATGGCCCTATGATCACCCATTCCACTTGATCCTCAATATTGCCGTTGGCGGCGCATGGGGAAGCGCAGGCGGTCCGATCGATGACACCATTTTTCCACTGCAAATGGCTGTCGATTATGTCCGGGTATACCAGCGGCCGACCGCACACTAATGATCTTTGCACGGTAACAAGCGAGCCCACGTGGCTCGCTTTTTTGTGCCTAACGAACACAATAAAGTCTCCTTTGTCGTAAACCTTACAATATTTAAGTCAATTAAATCATTATGTTAGTGGAGGTCTGAAGTTTGCACTGGTTCCTATGAAGACTGTTTTAGCAAGAACGGACAATGGTTGCTTGGCATCAGGGCCTGTTGATCTCTGATGTATGTTTTTGCAGCAATTTATGGGGAATTTAGGCAAGGAAGCGGTTGCGACGTTGACTGGCTGTCAATAAGAAATCGCTGACGCAGAATAAATCACCCATAAATGCTGCCCTAAGGGTTCGTCAAAACACTCGTTTCGCGGCGTTGCTCGCTATTTGTATAGATGGCTATACGGCAAAGCTCGCGCCTTGCTCAAAAGAGTGTTTTGAACGAACAAAATTTATACATCAGAGATAAACAGACCCTAGCACCATTGAGCCGCTCTTTGCTTCTCAGGAGGAACCCAATGAAACGTAGTGAAATCGCCGAATTATTAGATGAACCCGCTTGCGAACACAATAAAGGTGACAAAAGCGGTTGTAGTCGGCCAACACCAGGTAACACCGCAGGAGGCTGCAGCTTCGATGGCGCACAAATCAGTTTGCTGCCGATTGCCGATGTTGCCCATATCATTCACGGACCCATTGCCTGTGCGGGGAATAGTTGGAACAACCGTGGCACCCGAGCCAATGGCCGAAATTTGTTTCGTTTGGGCTTTACCACTGACTTAAATGAACAAGATGTCATTATGGGCCGTGCCGAAAAGCGCTTGCTCCATGCCATCAAAGAGGTCATTGAGCGTCATGATCCGCCAGCAGTATTTGTCTACATGACCTGTGTACCTGCGCTTGAAGGTAACGATGTCGATGCCATTTGCGATTTAGCACAGCAACGTTGGCAGCGCCCAGTGATTGCCGTTGATGCCGCTGGCTTCTATGGCAATAAAAACTTGGGCAACCGAATCGCTGGTGATGTCATGGTGCGCAAAGTCATTGGTACCGCTGAGCCGCCACCTAAACCCGTGATGCGCCACGATCCGACCCGCAAAGTGCATGACATTGTGTTGATCGGCGAATACAACATTGCCGGTGAGTTTTGGCACATTTCACCGTTACTCGAACAACTCGGTTATCGAGTGCTGAGCTGCATGGCCGGTGACACTCGTTTTCACGAAATTCAAACCATGCATCGAGCCGATGCCGCCATGGTGGTTTGCTCGCGAGCACAAATCAATGTTGCCCGGATGCTGGAGCAGCGTTGGGGTATCCCCTGGTTTGAAGGGAGCTTTTATGGCCTTGAGGACACGTCAGAATCGCTTCGGCAATTTGCTCGTCTGATCGGTGATCCAAAACTGATTGCCGAAACTGAACAATTGATTGCCTTTAAGGAAATGGAAACCAAAGCGCTGTTGGCTCCTTATCGTGACCGGTTGCAAGGCAAACGGGCATTGGTCTACACCGGCGGGGTGAAATCTTGGTCAGTGGTCGCAGCACTGCAGCAGCTGGACATTGAAGTGGTTGCCACTGGCACAAAGAAATCAACCGAGCATGACAAAGCACGTATTCGCGAGATTATGGGCCCAGATGCGTTAATGCTGGATGAAGGCGGGGCGCGCAATTTATTGGATGTGGCTGCAGAGCACAACGCCGATCTAATGATTGCTGGTGGCCGCAACATGTACACCGCGCTCAAGGCCAAGATGCCATTTCTCGATATTAACCAAGAACGCGAGCATGCTTATGCTGGCTATGCCGGTTTGGTTAATTTGGCCAAGGAGCTATGCCGAACCTTGGAAAGTCCAATTTGGCAGCAAGTTCGAAGTACCGCGCCATGGCTTGAACCATCGGAATTGATCCATTTAAGTGTGGTCCGTCATCAAGGCCGTAACATCGCGCGGGAGCACTAATCATGGTGATTCGTAAAGTCAATAAGCGCGCTTTGGTTGAAAGACCTCTAAAGACCAGCCAACCGACCGGCGCGACGCTGGCGATGCTGGGGCTGGCCAACAGTATTCCATTGATGCACGGCTCTCAGGGCTGTGCAGCCTTTGCTAAGGTGTATTTGATCCAGCATTTTCGTGAACCGGTACCGCTGCAAAACACCGCTATCGATCAAGTTGCCGCCGTCATGGGCGGCGATGACAACCTGCTGAGTGCCATTGCTTTGCTGTGTGACAAACACCATCCGGATCTGATCGCAGTGATGACTACTGGCCTGACTGAAATGCAAGGGGCCGATATCGAGCGCATCGCCAAGCAATTTAGCCAGCAGTATCCGCAGCACAGTACCACTCGAGTAGTGACCATTAACACGCCTGATTTTACCGGCTCAATGCAGACCGGATACGCTGCCGCGGTTGATGCCCTTATTCGGCAAACAACGCGCCAAGCCACACGACCAACGGTGAGCCAATCAACGCGCGCATATTCCAATCACAGTTTGCAGCTCAACGTATTAGCAAGTAGTGCTTTAACGCCTGCTGATGTTGATCTATTGCAACGCTATATCGATGCCTTTGACATCGATGCCATCATGGTGCCGGACTTATCACAATCACTCGATGGCCATCTTGATGGCGATGATTTTTCTGCCACCAGCGCAGGAGGCACTGCTATTGAAGATATCGAGCGAATGGCAACCAGTGCGGCAACAATAGTGATTGGCGAGTCACTGCAAGCAACCGGTAAATGGTTGCAGCAGCACCATCAGGTGCCTTGCCATTTTGTCGGTAATGTCATGGGCTTAGCAGAAACCGATGGCTTGGTGCAGTTGCTGACGCAATTAAGTGGCAAGCCGGTGCCGAATTGGATTAACCGCAGCCGGCAACGACTGCAAGACGCGATGCTCGATTGCCACTTTGTACTTAGCCAGGCTGCTGTCGCCATTGCTGCCGAAACTGATTTGGCGGCAGGCTACCAAACTCTGTTGGCAG
Source organism: Neiella marina (assembly GCF_002165625.1). Lineage (GTDB taxonomy): Bacteria > Pseudomonadota > Gammaproteobacteria > Enterobacterales > Neiellaceae > Neiella > Neiella marina. Next base: position 25,216 of record NZ_NGNS01000022.1, on the reverse strand, counting down.
AACAGGGCATGGCGATCAAACGAATTGTTACCGCCACTGGCAGTGCAACGGCGGAGCACTGGCAAACAGATGACTGGGTTGTCGGTGATTTATCTGACATTGAACAGGTACTGGGTGAGGTAGAAGTGGTGGTTGGCAACAGCCATTGCGCTGCCCTTTGTGAACCGCAAGTACCTGTGCTTCGAGCTGGCTATCCATGCCATGACAAATATGGCAGTAGCGATACCTTGCAGCTTGGCTACGAAGGTAGTCGTGCCGTTTTGTTTGCGCTGGCCAATTGCTTGTACAAACATCATCACGATGAAGTGACCCCGCACTACTCAAAGTATCGATTTGAAGCAGCTGATACATTGTCGACTGTGGCGCGAGGTGCTGAATGATGAGTAGCGTTAATCCTCAGCGTAAGCTTCAGCTGGTAGCTGATTCGTCACAGCATTTCGAGCTGTTTGTGGCATTTGCCACCGATGATCAAGAACATATCAATCAACATTTTGGCACTTGCAAAGCGCTATCCATTTACGGCGTTGACCGTCATCAAGCGAGCGTTGCTGAAGTGGTCCAGTTCAGTCAATTGGCCAGTGGCCATGACCAAGGTAAGTTGCAAGCGAGATATGACGCCTTGCATGACTGCGCGGCGGTTTACTGCAATGCCATTGGCCCATCGGCTATCGCTCAACTTGTTAGTCAAGGGGTGCAGCCGCTGAAAGTGGCCGCTGGTCATGCCATTCAGCAAGCGATTACCGAACTTCAAATGCAACTCACTGAAGAGCCCAAAGGTTGGCTCGGTAAGGCCTTGCGGCGCGGTACTAGTCAGCACCATCAGAGTAAGGCACTCACTGATTTGCTGGATGAGAGTTGGTAACACACAGAATTCACTTAGGAACCTTTGTTTTAGAAAAAACGGAGAAAAACATGTCAGCCGAATTTATGGGGAAAACCCGCAGTGGTGACAGCTGGGAGCCGCAGTTTGTCACCGATATCGACCAATCAACCTGTATTGGCTGCGGTCGTTGTTACAAAGTCTGTCCACGGGATGTTTTCGATCTGGTCGAGCGTGAAATCGATGAAGACGATGACGCTTACGATGATTATGAAGACGATGTGATGATGGTGATGGATCTGAAAGATGCAGGTGATTGTATCGGCTGTAGTGCTTGCGCTCGTGTCTGTCCAAAAGCTTGCCATACCCACACGCCAGCGTCTGCCGTTGCGTAGGAAAACCTTATGACTGGGTCAACTGAACAGTATTCAAGTCCTGACTCTTTCAAGGCCCAGTCGTCTTCTGTTCATAGCAATGGTTCTGAGCCAGAACACCTTGGTGCGACCTTGCAGGTGGTTGCTGTTACCGAGCACTACGTACTTGCTAATGGCCAGCGGCAAGGGGGTTGCAGCAAGTGCCAGCAACGAAAGGGCTGCCCCTCCGGTGCCTTAGCCAAAGACGGCGAGTTCACCATCGAGCTACCTGCTAATGGGGATGTGCGAGTTGGCGATCAACTTGTGCTGCAATGCTCCGAGCGTCAATTGTTAGGCGCATTTGCAGTCCTGTTTGGTTTACCACTTGTCGGCATGGTTTTGCTGCCGTTGGCGCTCGAGTACTGGACTCAAGCAATTACCAATCAACTGCCCTTAATTACATTTATTGAAGTCAGCAGCGGATTTGCATTGGGAATGTTGTTCAGCAAGTTGTTGGCAAACAAAGTAAGTTGGCAAACTCACTATCAGACCAAAACCAATAAGTTAGCCAACTGACTTTCTGTAAACGTTTACGTTTTTGTCTTTCTGCTATCCCCCCTTTCTATCTCTCTCTTGTCGCGAGTTGCCGATAAAATAATGGCTATGTGTAACAAAAATGATCTTTAGCCTTGAACTGAGGTGATGTAACGGGTTACATTTTGTTTCAAATTGCAGTGACGGAATCACTTCATAAGAACAAGCCAGTTGTCATTGAAGCAAAGGGAATTGTCGATATGCAGTGCAGCTAAAGAGGCTAGGTTGTCCATGAGTTTGCTGAGCTCAACCAAAATAAATACTCGCATTGTCGCGTTAGTTCTAATCCCTTTAATCGCCACACTCCTGTTATCTGCTGAACGGATCAGTCAAGCGATGTCGAAAAAGACTGCCATGCAAGATCTTGAGTTGGTACTGAATTATGTTGATGTCGCGTCCCCACTCATTGTCGCGCTGCAGCAAGAGTGGTACTACACCCGTCTCTACATTGGTCCGGGCGCCGATGGCGACCCTCGCGGTAAAGAATTCAAATCGAGCTTGTTGGATCGACGCAGAGTCGCTCAAGCCGCTGAGAAGTTGTACGTGTCGTTTCTAGATGACAACCAACAAACTCTGGGCAGCTTTCCGACTCTTGCTGGTGATTTAGAACAGATCAAGGACTCACTATCTCGCTTCAAATATGTCCGAATGGCGGCAGATGAGCGAGTGAGGGGCTCAACACGCCATCAAGCTGAATTTGGTGAAAAGGTTTGGACCATGCCAGATATGGAGCGGCTGATCGCCAAGCTGATCAAATCGCTGACTCACATTGTCGTGCTCGCTTCCGAAGACCAGAAGCTTAGCCTGATGTCCAACGCGTTCTATAACTTGATTGAGGCCAGCTACGCCAATGCATTGCTAAATGGTTTTATTGATACCAGTTACACCGGTAACTACTCCTCGGCTTGGGCTTTTGGGATGATGAAAATCTTTGAGTCAAAGGAGCGAGCCTATCAGCAAATGTTTCTCAGTTTTGCCGATGATCACGGTAAACAGGTCTTTAACGATCAACTCATCAACACCAGCGATTATCGCCAAGCACTGAAGGCCTATAATTTTGCCGTCGAGAGTCACAAGGATCTGTCGGTAGGGATTCCCCTTGATGGTATCGACTGGCGCAGTACATCAGCCAATGTGTTTGCCGCCTATCAGCGCACGGCCGAAGCGGTGCTTGCCGAACTCATCGCAACCAAGAATGAGCGCGTGGCTGATGCGCAATCTATGTTGTACCAAACCATTGCGCTGGTGATTGTTCTGGTCATTGGTATTGTCGCCGTGTCGATCTGGATTGCTGGCAGCATTACCAACCCGCTGAAGAAGCTGGTGCTGAGTTTTAATCTGCTGGCTGACAATAAAGATATGTCGATTCGACTCAATGACTCCGGCAGCGATGAGTTGGCGGAACTAAGTCGAGCATTTAACAGTTTGGTGACGAGCTTCAACGATGCACTGGTGCGTGTGAAGGGGCATGCTGATGAAATGAATACCACCACGCATGATGTCGCTGAGGCAATGGCTGAGTCGTTACAATTATCTGCTCGACAACGTGAAGCCACTGATAGTGTGTCCGTTGCGGTTAATGAAATGACTGCGACGATTCAAGAAGTGTCGAGCATGGCACAGATGACCTCGCAAGCGGTCAACACAGCCCATGACACCTCAGTCAGCAGTGCCCAAAGTGCTGATGTCAGCCGCACCATGATGGAAAACTTAACGGTTGAACTGGGTAACACTAGCGATGTGGTGAATAACCTGAACGACGAGGCAACCCAAATCAGTAGTATCTTGAATGTGATTCAAGGCATTGCTGAACAAACCAACTTGTTGGCATTAAATGCGGCGATCGAAGCGGCACGAGCAGGTGAGATGGGTAGGGGCTTCGCTGTGGTTGCCGATGAAGTGAGAAGTTTGGCCGGCCGAACCCAAGAATCAACCGAGCAGATCCGCCAACAAATTGAGACCCTGTTGCATGGCGCTGAAGCGGCGACCAGCAATATGGCCTCGTTGCAAGCTGAAGGGAGCAGAGCGGTAGAGGCGGTGATTGAAACAACCTCGGCTTTCAATGCGATTAAGTCAGAGCTGGATAGCATCATGCAAATGGCTACTCAGATCGCGACCGCAACCGAAGAACAAACGTCAGTCTCGAACGAAATCAATCAGCGCATCACGGCGATTAGTGACGATTCTGCAGATTTAGCGAGCCAAGCGACCAAAACAGTGACCGCAACTGAATCGTTGACCACCAATGGTGACGATCTGCAGCGCTGTGTTGCTTTGTTTGAACTGGAGTCCACGCGCGCTTAAATGTGAGGCGTCGATAGCAAAAAGCCACGCTGACGCGTGGCTTTTTTTGTGTTGAGAATTGTTGAGCGAGTTAACCGATCACTTCTTGCGGCTCTTCAGACATAATTTGATGCAGTGCCGCCATGTCATGCTCTAGATTAATCATATCGCGCTGCAGCTTGCCGATGGTGACATCGCATTGATTATCAGTGACATCAAATTGATAGTCTGCCAATTGATGCAAAAAGTGCACTTCGGCCATTGCCACAAAGCATTGTCGTTCGGCCTCATTCAAAGGCTCGGCGACTTGCTCATAGTTTTCCAGAATCACTTGCAGGCTGTCTTGCCATGACTGCACACGTGAGTTGGCCATTGGTGTTAAAGAGAAGTGACTGTTTACACACAAGAAAGCTAACTGATAAAGATCATAAATCCGCAGATCTCGGCGAGCATCATCAAAATCAATACACGACACAAGCTTGTGCTCAGCGTCGAATAAGAAGTTTGAGGCCTGAATATCGCTGTGGATGATATTCTGCTGGCATTGAGCGAGCAGTTGCTCTGGCAAAATACGCGACAATCCCATGGCCTTTGGCATGGCGGTGTAGATCAACGATAGCATTGCAGCTGCGCATGGGTGGCTCTGTTCCAGTGTGTGTAACTCACAACGATAGGTCATCAAACGGTTGGTCAGTCCTTGCACGTCATGGCTGCAGATGTGAGTGGGCAGCAACTGCAATTCCTCATCTCTACCGGCACTATGAAAATTGGCCAGCAGCTGTGCGACTTGGGCAATGTGCCCTTCGGACAGCTGATTGTCGGTTGGTAACGGCGAACCTTCAACGAACTCTGTGACTACATATAACTCGGAATTTTGATATTCAGTAATCGGCTGTGACATCGAGTTGCTTAGCACCCGAGTGGTTGGGACGCCCTGCTGCGCCAGTTTAACTGTCAGTGCCACTTCTTGGCGGAGACGCTCAAGACTATTGTTTTGGATGTGGTGCTTTAGTGCCAGCCGTCCTCGCTGAGTGTCGACGAAAAATACTTCGTTGACACTCGATGAGGCGCAAATCTCTATATTCGACAACGGCTGAATGCCGTAATAAGAGAGAACTTCCTGTAGACGCTTTTGTATCGGCAAACTCATCGCAATTCTCAGCTCCAGACCTATCGGGTTAGACCTAAGTATTAGTCGCCAGTAATAATTTTGATAGCTTGATTAATGTGAGCCAGACTCAAAATTAATCATTGAATCTGGCTTGTTTGACCGAGATCACAGCGGCCGTTGAGCGGTGATGACTGCTCGCAGTGGCGCAGGGTAACCCTCGACCGTTTTGCTCTGGTCTGTCGGATCTAGAAAATCAGCCAAGCTTTCGTTGGTCATCCAATCAGTACGGCGTTGCTCTTCGATACTGGTTTGGTCTAAATCAACCAACTTGATGTGCTGAAAACCTATGCGTGACAGCCACAGTTGCAAGGCTTCTGCACTTGGCAGGAACCAAACATTGCGCATCTTGGCATAACGGTCGGTCGGCACTAGCACTTGATTGACATCACCTTCAATCACCAATGTTTCGAGCACTAACTGGCCGCCCGGATGCAGCAAATCATGCAGTTGCTGCAAGTGATCAATCGGCGACTTGCGGTGATACAGCACTCCCATCGAAAACACTGTATCAAAGGCCGCAAGCGGCGGCATTTGTTCAATGCCAAGCGGCAGCAAATGAATTCCCGCCGGATTGCCTGCGAGTCGTTTGATCGCCAAAAACTGCATTAAAAACAGCTCGGATGGGTCAATTCCGACCACCATGTTGGCGCCTTCGCCTTTCATCCGCCACATGTGATAACCATTGCCGCAACCGACATCGAGGATGGTTTTGCCAGCCAGCGGTGCTAAGTGAGGCTTTACACGATCCCATTTCCAGTCCGACCGCCACTCGGTATCAATGTGCAAGCCATGGACATGGTACGGGCCTTTGCGCCAGGGGTGGAATTGGGTCAGTAGCCCTTCAAGTTTGGCCTGCATACCAGAGTCAATACTGTCGTCGGTACCAATTCGGACCTGCTCACTAAAATCAACGTCTTGGCTAGCCAGCTCTGGTAGTTTGTTCAACACCCGCTGCCAGCCAGCAAACTTGGAATTGCGCAACTCGCGGTGCCAGCCTGCCAGTTGACTTGGCACAGTTTCAAGCCAATGACTGAGCTTGGTGTAGGGGAGTTCGCGGTATAAGTCGTCAAAATGAATCACGGTGAACCTATTTCATTTGGAGCAAGTTGATTGCAGTTATTTGAGGGCAACGATCGAACAGAAATTGTAGCTCTGATACCAAACGGAGGCGTGAGAAAAGCCTGCTTGCTGCAAACGTTGGAGATTGGTGTCTACGGTTTCAGTTTTCATGACGTTCTCCAGAGCGGTGCGTTTTTGCGATATTTCCAGCTCAGAATAGCCATTGGCGCGTTTGAACTCATGGTGTAAGTCGATCAGTACGTCGTTCATTACTGGATCAGCATGTTGAATCTTTTCCGATAGCAACAACATGCCGCCTTGATTCATTCCCGCTGCAATCTGACTCAATACATCTAACCGTTGTTCCGGCTCGATAAACTGCAGGGTAAAGTTCAGTACCACCATGGATGCATTGCTGATTTCGGTGTCTTGTAGGTTTTGGCAGCGCAGATCGACCGGCGTGTCGCCTCGGTAGCTATGAATATGTTGCTCGGCCCGCTCAAGCATGGCTTTGGAGTTATCAACCGACACAATCTGACAACCGGGTTGTTTATTGTGACGTCGCATCATCAAGGTTGCTGCGCCTAACGAACAGCCGAGATCATAGAGGTTCGAGTTGGCCTGAGCGTAGCGTTCGGTCAATAAACCTAGGGTGTGTAAAATGGTTTGGTAGCCTGGCACTGAGCGCTGAATCATGTCGGGAAAGACATCGGCAACGCGCTGATCGAAGTTGAAGTCAGCTACTTGCTGCTCAGAGGCGTAAATGTTGTCGGTTAATCGAGTCACGGACAAAATGGCAAATTCAAATAATTGGCTAGTCTAACCGAAGCAGGGGGCAGAGCTGAACCTCTTGAGCACAAATTGCTTCAGCTTTAGTTCGTTGCCAACAACCGAGCCTATGTCGGCAGCAAACAATGCCCTTCGGTGACGCTCGCGTCCATCCATGGATCGCTCTACACCCGACATCCATGTCGGCTGAAGCACCTCAGTGCATTATATGCTGCCTCTTTAAGTTATCGCGGACCACCTATCACACAGCACTCATGCTGTTCAGGAGTTGCTTGGGAGTTGGACCTAGGTGAAAAAATGCGCGGAACTGTCTAGAGCGGAATCAAGTGTCCTATATCAAAGCCTCTGCAGCAGGGAAGCTGCAGTGGAGCCATCAGGGACGATTTCTCGGCGTCTTTGATATTGGATACTTGATGCAGCTAGGCCGGAGGCTGACAACAGAGCTTTTGGGGCGGCAGTCAAGGGCACGCTTTAAGTCAAAGTGCAGCTGGCGATAACAAACCTCACCCCATGCTGACGCTCAAGCACATCCATGTGTCGCTCTGCATGCGGCATCCATGCCGCCTGAAGCAGCAAGTTGCGAGGTTTGCTATCTCTCAAGGGGATACCTGCACGTCCGATTCGGGAGCAGCTTGTAAGTTGGACCTAGGTGAAAAATGCACTGAGCTGTTGTCAGCAGCTGATACAACCGTTGCTCAAAGCACATTTGCCAATCGCCGCCACAATCACCAAATTCACCGCTCAAGCGCCTAGCACAGCGTAAGTGCTTTCAGTATAATTGCCCGCCGTTATTGATACCGTCGACAAGTTAGTTGCCAATTGAGTCACATTGATTGGCTATAAAGTTTAGAAAGACACGTTATGCCGATTTACGAGTACCGTTGTGACGATTGTGGTCACGAGTTAGAAAAGTTACAGAAAATGAGCGATGCACCGTTAACCGAGTGTCCAGCTTGCAACAACAGTAGCTTAAAAAAACTGATTTCAGCTGCTGGCTTTCGCTTATCCGGCTCTGGCTGGTATGAGACCGACTTTAAAAGTGGCAACAAGAAAAACTTGTCCGGTGATAAAAAATCAGACGCCAAGAGCGCCTGATTACTATCGAATTTAGAATTTGTGTGATCGCCCTTAAGGCCTTTACACAGAGCAAACATCACAGCATGAAATATCATGCTAAGTAACAAAATATAAGGGATACAGATGCGCACAGTTTATTGCGGTCAGGTTAATCTTGAACATGTTGAGCAATCCGTCACTTTGTGTGGCTGGGTAAACAAACGCCGCGACTTAGGTGGCCTGATCTTCGTTGACTTGCGCGATCGTGAAGGCATTGTTCAGGTCGTATTTGACCCTGACAACAAAGACGTGTTCGAAGTCGCCAACTCTCTGCGCAACGAATACTGTGTCCAGCTCACCGGTCAAGTGCGTGCTCGTCCAGAAAGCCAAATCAATAAGCAAATGGCAACCGGTGAAGTCGAACTGATTGCAACAGAACTAACTATTTTGAATGCCAGCGCACCGCTAGCGCTCGATTCCAACCAAGAAAACTCAGAAGAGCAGCGTCTCAAATATCGCTACTTAGACTTGCGTCGCCCAGTTATGAGCGATCGCATCAAGTTCCGCTCTAAAGTCACTAGCGCCGTTCGTCGCTTCTTGGACGACAATGGCTTTCTCGATATTGAAACCCCAATCCTAACCGCGGCAACACCTGAAGGTGCCCGCGACTACTTGGTGCCAAGCCGCACTCACAAAGGCAAGTTCTTTGCCTTGCCGCAATCACCTCAGTTGTTTAAGCAGCTGCTGATGATGTCCGGTTTCGACCGTTACTACCAAATCGTTAAGTGCTTCCGTGATGAAGACTTGCGTGCCGATCGCCAGCCTGAATTTACTCAGATTGATATCGAAACCTCGTTCATGACGTCGGCCGAAGTGATGGCTAAAACCGAAGAAATGATCCGCGACTTGTTCAAACAATTGCTGGACGTTGACTTGGGTCAGTTCCCATCGATGCCATACTCCGAAGCGATGCGCCGTTTTGGCTCGGACAAGCCAGATTTGCGTAACCCGCTGGAGCTGGTCGACGTTGCGGACTTGCTCAAAGAGGTTGAATTCAAAGTATTCTCTGGCCCTGCCAACGATCCTGAAGGTCGCGTCGCGGTCATTCGCGTGCCTGGCGGTGCAAGCTTGTCGCGCAAGCAAATTGACGAATACGGCAAGTACGTTGGCATTTATGGTGCCAAAGGTCTGGCGTGGATGAAGATTAACGGCGCCGCTGCCGGTGATGTGCAGTCGCCAATTGCCAAGTTCCTCAACGAAGACATCATTGCGCAATTGATTGCTCGCACTGAAGCTGCTGACGGTGACATCCTATTGTTCGGTGCTGATAACGAAACCGTCGTGGCGGAAGCCATGGGTGCGTTGCGTTTGAAGTTGGGCGAAGATTTTGAACTGGTAGAAGATTGCTGGAAGCCGCTTTGGGTGGTTGATTTCCCAATGTTCGAAAAACACGATGGCGGTTTAGCAGCCATTCACCACCCGTTTACTGCTCCAGTTGGGGTAACGCCAGAGCAGCTAGAAGCTGACCCTGCAAACGCGCTATCGGATGCCTACGACATGGTGTTGAATGGTGTTGAGTTAGGCGGAGGTTCGGTTCGTATTCACGATCAGGCGATGCAAGCTGCGGCCTTCCGCGTATTAGGCATTAGCGATGAAGAAGCTCGTGAGAAGTTTGGCTTCTTGCTCGACGCGCTGCAGTTCGGTGCGCCACCACATGCCGGTTTGGCCTTTGGTCTTGACCGCTTGATCATGTTAATGACCGGTGCCACTTCGATTCGTGACGTGATGGCATTCCCGAAAACCACGACGGCTGCTTGCCCGTTGACGGATGCGCCAAGTGTCGCCAACCCTGCGGCATTAGCCGAACTGGGCATTACTACCCAAGTTGAAGCAAAAGAAGACGACGCATAATTGTCGCCAGATATAGCGAAGCAAAAGGCTATGGCGAGTTAGGTCGCAATGACTATCGCTAAACGACCGGTTTCAGTGTTGGTGGTGATCACCAGCCAAACCGGTCACGCCCTAGTGATGCAACGGGCGGATGACGCTAACTTCTGGCAGTCCGTGACGGGCAGTTTGGAATGGCATGAACTGCCTGAACCCGCAGCAATTCGTGAGCTTGCCGAAGAAACAGGGCTGACTCCACAAATGGGAGTTTGGTCCAACATGAATCGGCAAGTTTGCTATACCATTCGTCCTCAATGGCGTCATCGCTATGCCGATGGCTGCACTACCAACACCGAGCACTGGTTTAGTTTAACGCTGCCATCTCCGACACCGATTCAATTGGCTCCTGAAGAACACCTGAAGTTTGACTGGCTGCCATGGCGTCAGGCGTTAACCCGTTTGAGCTCACCCAGTAATCAGCAAGCATTGCGATTGTTGATGACAGGGGCCGAGCAGTAGCGGTCTGATACAAACCCACAGTGCCATTGAGTAACCGCATGCAAGGAGTAACAAATGGCTGGTCACAGTAAATGGTCCAACATCAAACACCGGAAAGCGGCGCAGGATGCCAAGCGCGGCAAGCTTTTCACTAAATTGATTCGTGAGCTCACAGTATCTGCGCGAGAAGGCGGCTCCGACCCGGATTCAAATCCTCGCTTACGAGCGGCAATCGACAAGGCGTTATCGAACAACATGACTCGCGATACCGTTGATCGCGCGGTTAAACGTGGCGCAGGCGAGCTTGATGGTGTCGAACTAGAAACTGTGGTGTATGAAGGCTATGGCCCCGGCGGCACGGCGGTTATGGTTGAAACCATGACCGATAATCGCAATCGAACCGTCAGTTCTGTCCGCTCAGCATTTACTAAGTCAGGTGGCAACCTTGGTACCGATGGCTCAGTTGCTTACTTATTTAGTAAACAAGGCGTTATTAGCTACGGCGAATCGGAAGATGAAGATGCGCTGATGGATGCCGCTTTGGAAGGTGGCGCGGAAGACGTGCTGACCAATGACGACGGTAGCTTCGAAGTGGTTACCACACCGGAAGAGTTTGGTGATGTTAAAGATGCCCTTGATGCTGCAGGCTTCGAAGCGCTTAATGCTGAGGTGACTCAAGTACCATCGACAAAAGCTGAACTAGACCTCGATACGGCGAAGAAATTTCTCCGTTTGATTGATACCTTGGAAGATGATGACGATGTCCAAGAGGTGTATCACAATGGCGATATCTCCGATGACGTCATGGCTGAGTTAGATTGATCTTAATCGGCCGATCAAACTCGATTGGCTCAGGGGGCTTCAGTGTCCTGAAGAATGCAGGAAGCTAATGCAATTTAAGACGCGCCGTAAATCCATCCGTGGAGGCTTAGCGACCGCATCCATGCGGCCGATAGTCTGAAATCGCATCAGTCATCCTCCATTCAGGCCGGCGTAATCAATTGAGCTGGCAGTTTTTAAAAGAAGGCAGATTTTTGGCACTCATTCTTGGTATCGATCCTGGTTCTCGTATCACCGGCTATGGCGTGATCCGCGCCCAGGGTCGCAAACTCGATTATCTCGGCAGTGGTTGTATTCGCACCTCGGAAGGCGAGTTAGCTGAAAAATTACGGCAAATTCACGATGGCGTGCGCGAATTGATTGTTCAGTTTCAGCCCGAACAGTTTGCGATTGAACGCGTGTTTATGGCGCGAAATGCCGATTCGGCACTGAAGCTAGGGCAGGCTAGGGGCGCGGCAATTGTCGCTGCAGCATGCCAAGGTTTGCCAGTGGCTGAATACGCCGCGCGTGAAATTAAACAAGCTGTGGTTGGCACCGGCGCAGCTGATAAAACCCAAGTGCAGGCTATGGTTTCGCATATGTTGAAACTACCGGCAGCGCCGCAAGCCGACGCTGCTGATGCCCTTGGGGTGGCCATTTGTCATGCTCACACGCAGCAGAGTTTAATCGCCATGGCAGGGACGACCACGGGTACCCGCCGTGGCCGTTGGCGTTGACGTTTCCTGAGGGAAAAAATCACTGTCCTTTCATCATCGTCCCAGCATCATCGCTTCGACATCTTGTTCAGGGCTGCCAATGCCTTTCAGCTCAAAGTCATTGAGCAAGATATCGGCAACTTTACCGGTGACAAACGCCGGTAAGTTGGGGCCAAGGCGAATCCCTTTAACGCCCAAATGCAGTAAAGCCAGTAACACCGCCACCGCCTTTTGCTCATACCAAGCAACATCAAATGACAACGGCAAATCATTGAGCGAATCGACCGAAAATGCCTCTTGTAGCTTCAGTGCGATGACCGCAAGCGAGTAGCAATCATTACACTGACCCGCATCAAGCACCCGAGGAATACCATTAATCGTGCCCAAATCCAGCTTGTTATAGCGAAATTTTGCACAACCAGCCGTTAGGATGACGGCATCTTGCGGCAATTGCTCGGCAACTTGAGTGTAGTATTCGCGCTCATCTGAGCGTCCATCACAACCCGCCATCACCACAAACCGCTTAATGGCACCCGCTTGCACCGCTTCAACCACTTGATCGGCTAATGCCATCACTTGGTCATGGCCAAAGCCACCGACAATATGGCCTGTTTCCAATGGCTCTGGAGCACGGCACTGATGAGCCAAATCAATCAGTGCGGAAAAGTCTTTGTCGCCAGCGGAATTTGTTTCGATATGAGTCAGGCCAGAATGGCGCACTGGGCCGGTGGTAAACAATCTGTCTTCATAACTATCTTGTGGTGGTACCAAGCAATTGGTCGTCATCAATATAGGCCCGTTAAAGGCGCTAAAATCCTGCTCTTGTTGCCACCATGCGCCGCCGTAGTTGCCCTTGAGGTGGGAGTATTGTTTGAAGTAGGGGTAATAGTGGGCCGGTAGCATTTCACCATGGGTGTAGATATCAATGCCTGAATTCTTGGTCTGTTCAAGTAATTGGGCCAAATCCTTCAAGTCGTGACCGGAAATTAAAATACCCGGAGCAGAGCCTGCTTCGAGACTTACTTCGGAGATTTCCGGTGAGCCATAACATTCCCTGTGGGCCTTATCGAGCAGTGCCATGGTAGCGACCGATACCTCGCCGGCTTTAACGATCCAATCCATCAAATCACTAAACCGCAACGGAGTGGTTAAAGCCGCCATCACCTGGCGAATAAACTGATCGACCGAAGAATCGCGATAGCCCAACTGAGCGGCGTGTTCGGCATAAGCGGCAATACCCTTGACGCCATAAATCAGCAATTCTTTGGCCGAGCGGCGATCTGGGTTGTGCATGGTCAACACTCCCGCAGACTTGAGAATGTCCGTGCGGATCACACTTGGGATTGCATCTGGCGTGTAGCGTTCAATTTCATTAGTCATGCAAGTGAATAGTTGACGCAAGCTTTGATTGTCGAAGTTAACGTTGGTGATGGTGGCAAACAGAGCAGTGCGAATCAGATCGTCAACCTTCGGGCAGTCGCCGATTTCCAGTGTCGCATAGGCCAGTTGCGAAGCGGCCTCAATAAGCTGGTCTTGCAGCTTGGCAGTACTGACGGATTTGCCACACAAACCTTTGGTGGTGCAAGCCTCGCCATTGTTGGTTTCCTCACATTGGTAGCAGTGCATTGTCATAACTGGGTCCTTTTTACTCTTGCTTGATACGATTTGATTGCAGCTAACTAATTGATAAATATGGTTTATGTTGTCTCAGGTAGTAACGGCTTTGTGTTAGCTGGGGTGATTAGTTATGACTCATTGCAGATGCCAGGCCATTGTTGTCAGTGGAATGCAATTTATAATTTGCTACTGCAGATATGATGTTCAATGATTCCCAAGACACTACTGTATTTTTTTACAGTGAAATCTACTCAAGACTATGAAACTTTGTTACCCTCGGGCTCATCAAAGCTATTGATGGAATCAAACACGTGATTGGACGTTTACGGGGCGAAATCGCCGACAAACAACCGCCAGAAGTTTTACTGGATGTCGGTGGCGTGGGTTATGAAGTACAAATGCCGATGAGCAGCTTCTTTAATCTGCCTGAAATTGGCCAAGCCGCCACTATATATACCCACTTTGTGGTGCGAGAAGACGCTCAATTACTGTTTGGCTTTGGTTCTAAATCAGAGCGCGCATTATTTCGAGAACTCATCAAGACCAACGGTGTTGGACCTAAACTGGGTTTGGCAATCCTCAGTGGTATGACTGCAGAACAGTTTGTTCGGTGCGTGAATCTAGACGATGTCACGGCATTGACCAAGTTACCGGGGATTGGCAAGAAAACAGCCGAACGGCTACTGATTGAGATGCGTGACAAGCTAAAAGACTGGCACGGTGGTGAAACTGAGGCTCTGGCAATGCCGACGGTGGAGCCAAGTGCAGCAGTTGAAACACCTGTTGACGCTAAAGCAGATGCCATTAGTGCTTTGGAAGCATTGGGTTACAAGCACAATCAAGCCAAGCAAGCGGTGACTAAAATAGCCAAAGACGGCATGAGTTCAGAAGATCTGATCCGTGACGCATTAAAGTCCATGATGTAAGGATCGTGAGCCATGATTGAAGCGGATCGACTGATTCAAGCCGAAGCGACCCGAGAAGACGATGCCATTGAGCGGGCAATACGGCCTAAAACATTGGCCGAGTACGAGGGCCAACCTCATGTTCGCGAGCAAATGGACATCTTTATCGAAGCGGCGCGGAAGCGACAGGATGCGCTGGATCACTTACTGATCTTTGGCCCACCCGGTTTAGGTAAAACCACACTAGCCCATATTGTTGCCAATGAAATGGGCGTCAACATGCGACAAACCTCTGGACCTGTGTTGGAAAAAGCAGGCGATTTAGCTGCCATGCTGACTAACCTTGAAGCTAATGATGTGCTGTTTATCGATGAGATCCATCGTTTAAACCCAGCGGTTGAGGAAGTGTTGTATCCCGCCATGGAAGATTATCAGCTGGATATTATGATCGGCGAAGGGCCGGCGGCTCGCTCGATCAAACTGGATTTACCTCCTTTTACTCTGATTGGCGCCACCACTCGTGCGGGATCATTAACCTCGCCACTGCGCGATCGCTTTGGCATTGTGCAGCGCTTGGAGTTTTACAATACCGCCGATTTAACCAACATCGTTGAGCGCTCAGCTGGCTATCTCAGTATGAATTTGTCATTAACCGGTGCTGAAGAAATTGCCAAACGTTCGCGCGGCACACCAAGGATCGCTAATCGCTTGCTTCGTCGGGTGCGAGACTTTGCTGATGTTCGTCATGATGGACAGGCAGATCAGGACGTGGCAAACAAGGCGCTGGACTTACTTGATGTTGATCCGCGTGGCTTTGATTTCATGGACCGTAAATTGTTACTGGCGATAATCGATAAATTCAGTGGTGGGCCGGTTGGCTTGGACAACTTGGCAGCAGCTATTGGTGAAGAGCGCGATACCATTGAAGATGTGCTTGAACCTTATCTGATTCAGCAAGGCTTTATTCAGCGTACGCCTCGTGGCCGTATCGCGACCGAGCGGGCCTATCAACACTTCTCCCGTATCCATCCGTCTCTCGATCAGTAAAATCAAGGCAAAAAAAAGCCCGCGAAATTCGCGGGCAGCATTTATGCTTCAGGAAAGAAAATAAATCAGGGAACTATCCGTAGTAACCACCAAGTCCGTACTAAAAACTCGATGGTCATAAAACGCTTACTCGAACACAGCGCTAACTGTTGCTTCGATGGGGAGCATATTATTGCCAGATCGGTTTTATCTCAAACGAGATAATTTGAGAATCATCATTAATAA
Organism: Neiella marina; assembly: GCF_002165625.1. Classification (GTDB taxonomy): domain Bacteria; phylum Pseudomonadota; class Gammaproteobacteria; order Enterobacterales; family Neiellaceae; genus Neiella; species Neiella marina. Next base: position 9,377 of record NZ_NGNS01000022.1, on the reverse strand, counting down.
AACTAATGTAGCTTCTATTTTTTCAGTTTTTAATTTTATTTGTGAATATTTTGTTAAGCCTTGCAGGTGTGGCCTTTTTCGATTTATTCGTGTTTTTTGAATGATTATTCGATCTGGTGGCTAAGTTAACGATAGTAATGCAATTTCGAGTGATCCTTGGCCAATTGCTAACAGACTTCGTCGAAAGTTAAATTTGCCGGAAACTTTCTGTATAGTGAGGCACTCAAACGAATGTGCGCTAAATAAACTGGATGCTCTGGCAGGTAAGCCGTGACAACAGAATCATTTATCTGGCCGGTACGTGTTTACTACGAAGATACAGATGCCGGTGGTGTGGTCTACTACGCCAACTATCTCAAATTTATGGAACGAGCCAGAACTGAATGGCTTCGTCAGCTAGGTATTGAACAAGATACCTACTTGGACGATGGTATCGCGTTCGTCGTTCGTCACGTCGATATCAATTACCTCGCGTCCGCACGCTTCAATGCATCGCTCAATGTTACCTGTGAGCTGACTAATCTTCGCAAAGCTAGCTTAACCATTGCACAAACGGTCTGCAGTTCTGATCAAAATCAACAGTTTGTGTCTGGTCAAGTGACCCTAGCCTGTGTAGATTTGACCCGCAACAAACCCGTTGCCATACCAAAACCCATTATGGAGGTGCTGACACGTGTCGGCTGAAATTTCTCTCATCGGTCTGTTTTTAGAGGCGAGCTTACTGGTTAAGTTGGTAATGCTGACGCTGTTACTGCTCTCCGTAGTGTCTTGGGCGATGATTTTCCAACGCAGTAAAACCCTCAACAATGCTCAGACACGGTTGAGTCAATTTGAAGACAAGTTTTGGTCTGGGTTGGATCTGAACCGCTTGTATCAAGAAGTGAGCGCTCGTTCCGATACCTTTGGTTTAGAAAAGATATTTCACTCCGGATTCAAAGAGTTTATTCGCCTGCGTCGCACTGGCCATCGTGATGCCGCGCAGTCGCTAGAAGGAACCCGACGCGCGATGCGTGTGGCCTTGTCACGAGAAGTAGACGAACTTGAAACGCACTTGCCGTTCCTGGCAACAGTCGGCTCAACAAGCCCATATATTGGCTTGTTCGGCACCGTTTGGGGGATTATGAACGCCTTTATCGCGTTGGGCGCGGTAAAACAAGCAACCTTGCAAATGGTTGCCCCCGGTATTGCCGAGGCCTTGATTGCCACAGCCATGGGCCTTTTCGCTGCAATTCCAGCGGTAATTGCCTATAACCGCTTTTCTACTCGGGTTGAAAAACTGGAAAATGCTTACATCAACTTTGCTGATGAGTTTCTTTCTATTTTGCAACGCCAAACAGTCGCTGAAGAGCAAAAAGAGTCCTAACCATGTCATTTGAGCGAAAGCGCCGCCGCAAAGTCGCTGATATTAATGTAGTGCCATACATTGATGTCATGCTGGTGCTGCTGATTATCTTCATGGTAACGGCGCCATTGATCACCCAAGGAGTCAAAGTCGACTTGCCGCAAGGTGAGGCGGAGCCATTGTCGACTGATACCAACCCACCACTGGTGGCGTCTGTTGATGCTGATGGTAACTATTATGTATCGATCGGTGATGATGATGATAACACCCCCCGAGAGCTTGATGAGCTGGCTGAAATTGTTGCCGCTCAACTAGTGATTGCGCCGGATACCCCGGTTGTTGTCAAAGGCGATCGCCGGGTACCCTACGAAGTCGTGATTAATCTTATGGTGACACTGCAAAATCATGGTGTGCCAGCTGTCGGTCTGATGACCGAAGATACTGAGTAGTAGGGTAGGTCAGTGAAGCTAGGTCCTTTTAGCAAGTACATTGGTTTATCAGCACTGGTCCACGTCGGCATTGTTGCCTTGTTGTCGATCAGTATGAGCATGACGCCGAAACCAAAAATACAGCCGCAACCTCAGGGCCAGCCGATTCAGGCCGTGACCATCGATCAAAGTCGAATTGATGAGCAGGTTAAGCGCATTAAGGCCGACAAAGAAAGGAAGCGGCTAGCGGAGAAAAAGCGCATTGAGGAGCTCGAGCGAAAGCTCAAAGAAGTGGAGAACAAGCGCAAAGCTGAGCAGAACCGACTGAAGAAACTAGAAACAGAACGCAAACGCAAAGAACAAGAGAAAAAAGCGGCGGATAAAGCCGTTGCTGAAGCGAAGAAAAAGCAAAAGCTAGAGGCTGAAAAAGCACGTAAGGCCGAAGCCGAGCGTAAGCGCAAAGAAGCTGAACGCAAGGCAGCGGAAAAAGCTGCTGCCGAAGCCAAGAAAAAGCGTGAAAAAGAGGAAGCGGAGCGTCGCCGTAAGGAAGAAGAGCGCAAACGCAAAGAGCAAGAAGCACGAGAACAAGCCGAGCTAGAGCGGCTGATGCAGCAAGAATTGGAAGCAGAAAACCAACAGATTGGTCAGCAGCGTCAAGCCCAAATTCTTTCGGAAATTGACAAGTTCACAGCTCTGATCCGGGCGACTATCCAACGCAACTGGCTAGTTGATAGCAGCATGGCGGGTAAGCAGTGTCAGCTCACGATTCGACTCGCGCGTGATGGCTTTGTTACCTCTGTTGATAACGGTGTCGGAGATCCTGTGGTCTGTTCTTCTGCCCGAAATGCGGTCCTTAAAGCAGGCACATTACCTATGTCTGCAGACCCTGAAGTAAACCAAAAAATGCGAGAAATTCGACTGACTGTGGAGCCGAATCTTTAATGAATACTTTGTTCAAACGCTTGGTTAGCAGCGTAACCTTTGTTGTTGTGCTGTTGGCAGCTGCGCCGTCGCATGCTGCTTTGGAAATTGTTATTACCGAGGGCATCGATAACGCTCGCCCTATTGCGATCGTGCCATTTAGTTATCAAGGTCAGCCAAATTTGCCGCATGACGTTGCTGCAATTGTATCTTCTGATTTGCGTCGCAGTGGTAAATTCAATCCATTGGCAGTCCAAGCCATGCCAGAGCGTCCAAGCCAGTCTTCGCAAGTTAACTTTGATAAGTGGGCTAATTTGGGAGTCGAGGCTGTTGTCACTGGTTCCATCACCTTTATTGGTGACGACCGCTATCAAGTAAGTTTTGAGCTATTGGATGTGCTTCAGGGCCAAATGTCCAAGGGCGATGTAGCTGTTGCTGCTGATGGTTCGATTATTTCAAGCCAGTCGTTCATTCTCGATGGCCGTCGCAGTGTCGTCAAAGGCGCACAATTGCGCCAATACGCTCATCGGATTAGCGACATTATCTATGAGCGCTTGACCGGTGAACGCGGTGCATTCCTAACCCGCATCGCATATGTTGTAGTCGATCGCGACGATAGTCATCCATATAAATTGATGGTGGCCGACTATGATGGTTATAACGAACTAAACTTATTGCGTTCGACCAAACCCCTGATGTCACCAGCATGGTCGCCAGATGGTCGCCAGTTGGCCTATGTGTCATTTGAAAAGCATAAGGCACAGCTCTACATTCAGGATTTGTACACTGGTCAGCGACGATTGTTGACCGATTTTCCGGGTATTAACGGCGCGCCAAGATTCTCACCTGACGGCAAACGCATGGCGATGGTGTTGTCAAAAGATGGTAATCCAGACATTTATGTGATGGATATCGCCAGTGGTCAATTGAAACGGGTTACGCGCAGTCGTAGCATTGACACCGAGCCCTATTGGACGCCCGATGGCAGCAGTTTGGTATTCACCTCTGAGCGGGGTGGTAATGCGCAACTTTATCGCGTAGAGTTAGCGTCGGGCAAAATAAAAAGGCTTACTTTTGAGGGCGATATGAACCTTGGTGGTGCAGTATCTCCTGACGGTAAGCAGATGGTATTGGTGAACCGAAATCGCGGTAACTACCACATTGCCAGACAAGATTTGCAAACCGGGCTACTTCAGGTGTTAACCAGTACCCGTTTGGACGAATCGCCCAGTATTGCTCCCAATGGGGGAATGATTATTTACAGTACCGTGCACGGTAACAAGCAAGCTCTTGCCTTAGTTTCCATGGACGGTCGCTTTAAAGCACGGCTCCCTGCTGTGAACGGTCAGGTCAAAGCGCCTGCTTGGTCGCCGTTCCTGCAGTAATAAGTATTTGAAAAATTTTGATTGAAAAGGAAAGTGGCAATGCAATTGAAACCGTTGACTAAAGGCCTAGTTTTGGCGCTGCCGATGATGTTCTTGGCAGCATGTAGCACAACTGATGATGCCGCTAGCGGCTCTGCTGGCTCTGGTGCTGAAGACTCTGCGATCAGCTCAGCTGTTGCGCCAGTACTGACGCCTGAAGAAGAACGTATGCAGAAGTATGCTGAGTTGCGTAAAGAGCACATCATCTACTTCGATTTTGACCGCTCTGACGTTCGCGGCGAATTCGCCGAGTTGTTAGCAGCTCACGCGGACTACCTTGTTAAGAACCCTAACGTTGCGGTTCGTGTTGAAGGCCACGCAGATGAGCGCGGTACGCCAGAATATAACATTGCATTGGGCGAGCGTCGTGCCAAGGCTGTGTCTAAGTACCTGATGAGCTTGGGTGTGATGGCTAGCCAAATTAGCACTGTATCGTACGGCGAAGAAATGCCATTGGTTTCTGGTCACACCGAAGAAGCCTGGGCGAAGAACCGTCGCGCTGTTTTAGTTTACTAATCAGTTAAGCCATGAAACGACATATTGTTGTGTTAGCCGCTACCCTCACGGGAGCGGCTTTTGCTGCTGCACCAGTTCGCGAAGCCAGTGGCAATTCGTTAGAAGAGCGTGTTGATCGTCTCGAGCGTATGCTTGAATCTCGCAATCAGGTCCAGATTGAAATGCAACAGCAAGTGTCTGATCTGGAATATGAAGTGGGTCAGCTGCGCGGTTCGATAGAACTTCACGGCCACCAGCTCGAGCAAATCTTGGCTCGTCAGCGTGATTTGTACCAAGATATCGAACGCCGTTTGGGTGGTGCAAGTCAAGCTCCTGCGCCCTCTACGCCGACCACTGTAGCACCTGTAACGCCGCAATCTACCGCAGAAGTGACAGCAAACGTTGCTTATGAAGCTGCGTTTGGCTTGCTCAAAGGCAAGCGTTTCGATGAGGCGGCAACTGCCTTTGCGAACTTTATTCGCGATTACCCGACATCCAATTACGTTGCTAACGCCTATTATTGGCAAGCGCAATTGAAATATCGGGAGTCGAGTTTAGTTGACGCGAAGCAGTCGTTTTTGACTGTGGTGAATAAGTATCCGAAGTCGTCCAAACGAGCAGAGTCGATCTTTAAGCTGGGCTTAATTGCTGACAAGCAAAATGATTCGGCTGAGGCCAAAAAGCGCTATCAGCAAGTAATTAACGAGTATCCTAGCTCCAACGTGGCACAGTTGGCCAAAGGCAAGCTGTAATCTCGCTTGTCATTTAGTGAAAGCCGCAGGCTTTAAGTCAGCGGCTTTTTCGATCCTACAAAACTATTTTTTTATCAAGCTCAGAAGGTTATCTCTGGGCCGCGATCTGACCGTCATTGTTATCCGTTTACCCCATTGCACTATGAGTGGAGGGTTGAATGATGACGAAGTATTTATTTATTGGTCTTGCTTTAGCGATTTCCGGTTGCGCGAATGTGTCGTCGGGGCCGAGCTTGGTCGCTTATCACGACGATAGCGCTTGGGTCGTGGATGAAGCGACTCAATGTAAGGTTAACCGCTATTATGTGGGTAATGCTCAAATGGTTAGTTGGAGTGGCCGTTGTATTGATGGCTTTGCCATTGGTGAGGGCATCCTCGTGTGGGTCGATGAGTCTGGGAGTAAGGGAGTGCATTCCACTTGTTTGCAGCCCGACCACTTTATGTCGGCTTGTAAGATGGGTTCATCGATTTGAAAGTGAGCGTTGTGCAAACGCTTGTTGTCAGACGCGGCGGTGATAGCCGCGAGCTTTTAGTCCGGGTAAAAAACGGTCAAGCTGAGTGAGTATTGCTCGACTAGCGAAAAGATTGCAATTTTCTGTTGCAACTGCCCGTCTTTTAAGTATTATATGCGCCGCGCCGGAGGATAGGGTCTACTCTTTATCAACGCAGGCCGGTGCGCAAGTTCAGATGGGTTGTTAGCTCAGTTGGTAGAGCAGTTGACTTTTAATCAATTGGTCGCAGGTTCGAATCCTGCACAACCCACCACTTACTTCTTCTCATCCTGCAATTTATCAAGTTCGCTTTGCAACTTGATGACAGCGAAATACGGGTTGTTAGCTCAGTTGGTAGAGCAGTTGACTTTTAATCAATTGGTCGCAGGTTCGAATCCTGCACAACCCACCACTTTCGCAACTCAATACGGGTTGTTAGCTCAGTTGGTAGAGCAGTTGACTTTTAATCAATTGGTCGCAGGTTCGAATCCTGCACAACCCACCACTTTTACTTCCTAGTTTCTTCGCGCTAAACTCAATACACAATTAGTTCACTCCGAAGCTTCGTGACCTTAGCCGTTTGCTATAAACGAGATGGTGACGTAGCCGAGACCTTGAGTCTCCGGGTTGTGCTTGAAAAGGCTCAGCCTCCCGTGCTTGGAAAGGGGTAAGATGTCACTATCCGATAATTTTGGTCGGCAGTTTCACTATGTGCGCCTGTCGATAACCGATGTTTGCAATTTTAGTTGCAACTATTGCCTGCCTGATGGCTATCAGTGCGATGGCGATCGTAACTTTCTCAATCTCGACGAAATCCGCCGTGTGGTTCGCGCTTTTGCCGAACTTGGCGTGGAGAAGATCCGCGTCACTGGTGGCGAGCCGACATTGAGAAAAGACCTGCCGCAAATCATTGAACAATGTGCCAACACGCCGGGGATCCGGAAAGTGGCATTGACCACCAATGGCCACAAAATGGCACGCCATTTAACGAATTGGCAGTCAGCAGGTTTAGATGCGATCAATGTCAGTGTTGACAGCCTTAATCCCCATGTTTTTCATCAGATCACGGGTCATAACTCCCTGACTGATATCCTCGACGCCGTTGACCAAGCCCAGCGAATGGATTTTGACTCAATCAAGCTCAATGCCGTGAGGATGAAAGGGATTAATGGCCACGAGTTAGATAGCTATATCGATTGGCTCAAAGATAAAGACATTTGTCTGCGCTTTATTGAGCTGATGGAGACCGGCGACAATCGTGACTTTTTCCGCAAGCACCACAGTTCTGGCGAAGAAATAGTCGCCAGTTTGCTCAAGCAAGGGTGGCAGCGGATAGAGCGCAGTATTTCTGCTGGCCCAGCGGAAGAATATCGCCACCCAGACTGGCAAGGTCGGGTTGGCGTCATTATGCCGTATAGCAAAGATTTTTGTGCCAGCTGTAATCGCCTGCGGATGTCATCGCGTGGTGACTTGCATTTATGCCTGTTCACCGAAAGCGGATTGAGTGTCCGTCATTTGATGCAATCGGATGCCGATTTGCCATTACTGAAAAATCGCTTGCAGGAGCTATTGGTTGAGAAACACGCCAGCCATTACTTGCCCGAACATCAAGTTGGCTCAACGAGGCATTTAGCCTCTATCGGTGGCTAGCTTTGGTGGCCGATAGAGCCAGGAGAGCACTGTTTCGTGGCAAAGTGGCCACGGCTGTTATCGTTCGGCCGCCGCATGCGTTGGATGAAAACGCATTTGTTGACGCTTGCACGCGTTGTGAAAAGTGCATTGCGGTTTGCCCCACCAATATTATTGTCAAAGGTTCAGGCGGCTTTCCTGAGATTGATTTTTCTGCTGGTGCCGCCGAGTGCGAGCTTTGCGACAAATGTGTCGAAGCTTGCCAAGATGATGCTCTGAACGCCGCCAACGAGCCAATATGGCGTTGGCAGCTAACGTTAGACGAGCAAACCTGCCTTGCATATCAAGGCGTCGCGTGTCGTAGCTGCGGCGAGTATTGTGCCGACAGTGCGATTCTTTTTCGGCCTCAAATTGGCGGCCAGTTTACGCCTGAGCTTGTCAGCGAAGCCTGCACTGGCTGTGGCGCCTGCATTCATCCATGCCCAACTAATGCCCTCCAAATTCAGCAAGTCGATTAAAGCTTTATAGCAATGCTTTTCTGAATGGATTGGCATTATTTATTTCATTAATTTTCGCGTATAATCCCTGCGCTTAAAAATTTCCAATCACTGTCCGTTGTTGCCGGAGTTCGCCATGAGTGACGTGTTAGACGTGTTGTCGCCAACTTTCCCATTTCCGCCAAAGCCAAAACGCTTGGATGAGGATGAACGACAAGCCGCCATTGAGCGCATTAAGAAGTTACTCGTTGAAAAAGATGCGGTGTTGGTAGCCCACTACTACACCGACGACGATATTCAGGCCCTAGCTGAGGCAACTGGAGGCTGCGTTGCCGACTCACTCGAAATGGCACGGTTCGGTAATCAGCATCCTGCATCAACGCTGCTGGTAGCCGGTGTACGCTTCATGGGTGAAACCGCGAAGATTCTAACGCCGGAAAAGAAAGTGATCATGCCGACCCTTGAAGCAACTTGTTCATTGGATCTTGGCTGTGATGCTGACGAATTTGCTAAGTTCTGCGATCAGCACCCAGATCGTACTGTAGTTGTTTATGCCAACACTTCGGCCGCTGTAAAGGCTCGCGCGGATTGGGTGGTAACTTCCAGTATTGCGCTTGATGTTGTTGACCATTTGGATGCTGAAGGTGAGAAGATTCTATGGGCACCTGACAAGCATTTGGGGGGCTACGTTGCCAAGCAAACGGGGGCCGACATGTTGTTGTGGCAAGGCGCCTGTATTGTTCACGATGAGTTTAAGTCGAATGCTCTGCGACAGCTGAAGATTGAACACCCAGAAGCGGCCATTTTAGTGCACCCAGAATCTCCTGAAAGTGTTGTTGATATGGCCGATGCCGTAGGCTCGACCAGTCAGCTTATTAAAGCTAGCCAAGAGCTGGATAACGAGACCTTTATTGTTGCTACCGACCGCGGTATTTTCTACAAGATGCAGCAGTTGTCACCGGAAAAGAACTTTATTGAAGCGCCAACCGGCGGCCAGGGTGCTACCTGTCGCAGCTGTGCCCATTGCCCGTGGATGGCAATGAATGGCTTAGTTGCTATCGAAGAAGCGCTGCTAGATGGCACAGGTCGTGAGGTGTTTGTTGACGAAGATGTTCGCCAAAAAGCGCTTGTGCCACTCAATCGAATGCTTAATTTTCAAGTAAATCGCTAACTTTGGCTGGATTTTGCTCGAACAGCGCATTTAAGCAAATTTCTTGGCGGTAGGTCATTGACCTGATCAGGGCTTTTCCTTAATATACGCCGGCCTTGAGGGATAGCCCTCCCATGAGCTACATGGATAAAAATGCAGACAATTGGGTTTTTAAGTGTGGAGAGGTGTCCGAGTTGCTGCTAAGCCGCGCAGCGAGGAAATAGTCACGCAAAGCGTGCTCCCAGCCA
>NZ_NGNS01000021.1 GCF_002165625.1 Neiella marina | reverse complement strand
ATGATACTCCCCAAAAAGTAGTGTGGAGATCAGATCGAAGTTAACGGAAAAAGTTCAAAAAAATCCCCGCCAATTGCTTAGCGGGGATTTGTGTATAAGAGACAGCCAGATAGCGGTGGCTTTTTTGATCCTGATACGCAGCTCTTACTAGATAGCAATCAGGTAAGCGGCAGCTGCGATTGATACCACAAAGGCCATGCCATACCAGAACAATTTGAAGAAGCCGCGGGCGGTATCAATCTTCAAGTCATGCATGGCATGGAATATCCGATGGCAGGCGTGCCACATTGGAAAGGCGATCACCGCAAGCAGAATGAGCTTGCCAAACCAGTTATTGGCAAAGGCATTGACGCTGGCATAATCGAGCTGCAAAACGCCAAGCGGTACCAGAATACCAGTGATAAGAATTAGCGCAGGTGTTGCAAACGCAGCAACCACGCCGCCAGCACCAAACAAACCCCAAAAAATAGGCTCATCGGCACGATGGTATGTTTTGCCTGACTTACTCATGCGGCACCTCCCCAAGCGACAAATCCAATAATGACCACGGTAGCAATCACAAACGCGACGTAGTGGCCGACAACCACGGGTTTATCGCTGATTTTTTGATCGCCTTTTTGCAGGTGCATGGCTTTCGGTGCCAATGAAAACCAAGTGATGGCGTGATATAAACAGGCCACTAATGCCACCAAATGGAAGCCAATGTAGATTGGATTTTCCATGTGTCCAAGCCAGCTATTCCAAGCCGCTTCGCCTTTCACTAGTGCGGCCAAGCCCCACAACATAATCAGTGAATAGAGGCCAACGAAAACACTGGTTCCTTCACGAAGCATATACAGCGTATGGAACCTGTTAGCCATGAACCAATTGGCTGGCATCGGTTTTACATAAGGTTTGCGCTTACTCATGATGACCTCCGTGGACGAAGTTTGGACATCACAAAGTCTGTGCTGCTCTCGACTTTGCCTTGCTGGATCGCGGATGCCGGATCGACACCTTTTGGACACACTTCGGAGCAGTAGCCAACGAAGGTACAGCCCCATACGCCTTCCTCTGCATTGACGATATCGATCCGCTCTTCACGGCCTTGGTCGCGCGAGTCTTGGTTGTAGCGATGTAACAGTGTTAATGCAGCGGGGCCCATAAACTCATTGTTCAAGCCATATTGAGGGCAAGCGGCGTAGCACAAACCGCAGTTAATACAGAGGCTGTACTGGCGGTATCGAGTCAGCTGCGCTGGTGTTTGTAGGTGCTCGCCATCTTCAACCGATACGGCATCTTGGCGAATAATGTATGGCTTGATTTCTTCCAGCTTTTCAACAAAGTCACCAATGTCGGCAACTAAGTCTCGTTCGATCGGGAAGTTGGCCAGCGACTCGACCGTGATGCCAGTGTTCAGATAGTCACGAAGGAAGGTTTTACAGCCAAGTTTGGGCACACCGTTAACCATGTAACCACATGAGCCACAAATTGCCATGCGGCATGACCAACGATAGCTTAAGGTGCCATCAAGGTTATCTTTTATGTAATGCAGGGCATCGATGATCGACATATCGTCGGCATACGGTACTTCAAACTCCTGCATGAAGGGGGCGTCGTCTTGCTCCGGGCGATAACGCTGGACCGAGACGCGCATCATTGCGCTACTCATTTCGCACCTCCTTCTTTCTCTTGCGCTTCGGCGGCGGCACCATAGACGCGCTCTTTGGGTTGTGATTTGGTGATCACCACATCTTGATATTGAATATCTGGGATGCCGCCTTCACGATAGAACGCCAATGTGTGCTTTAGGTAGTTTTCATCATCACGCTTTTCATAGCCATCTAAGCGTTGATGAGAGCCACGTGATTCTTTACGGTTAATGGCTGAGTGAGCCATTACCGTTGCGATGTCGAGCATATAGCCGAACTCGATCGCATTGAGCCATTCGGTATTAAAGACCGTTGATGCGTCGTCTAATTTAAGGTTACCCAAGCGCTCGCGCAGATCTTTAAGCTCTTCGATAGCGGTTTGCATTAACCCTTCTTCACGATAAATGCCAACGCCGCGCTCCATCGTTTCGATCAACTGTTGACGTAAGTCGCCCAGTCTTTCGGTGCCGTTGGATTGACTCCGAATCGCTTCTGCTACAGCAATCGATGCTTCCGCCTGCGCGATGGCATCCGCTTCACTAATGTGGTCGACTTCGAGTGCTCGAGCGCCGGCGTTTTCACCGGCCACTCGACCCAGCACAGCTAACTCTGCCAGCGAGTTTGAACCCAATCGGTTGGCACCGTGCAAGCCCGAGCTAGCACACTCTCCAATGGCGAATAAACCTTTGACTGTGGTTTCACAGTTTGGATCGACGTAAATGCCACCCATGGTGTAGTGCACAGTGGGTCGCACAGGGATAGGTTCATGGACCGGGTCGACACCAACATAGGCTTTGGCTAACTCACGAATAAATGGCAGCCGCTCGTTGATTTTCTCTTCACCCAAGTGACGTAGGTCTAGGTGGCTGACCATGCCCCACTTGGAATCAATCATGTTGCCTTTTTTCTCTTCATGCCAGAAGGCCTGAGAGACACGGTCCCGGGGACCCAGCTCCATGTATTTGTTTTTCGGTTCGCCGAGTGGCGTTTCTGGCCCCATGCCATAGTCTTGCAGGTAGCGATAGCCATCTTTATTGACCATGATGCCACCTTCTCCGCGACAACCTTCGGTCATTAAAATACCGGTGCCGGGAAGGGCGGTTGGGTGATATTGAACAAATTCCATATCCCGCAATGCCACGCCATGACGGTAAGCCAGCGCCATGCCATCGCCGGTGACAATGCCACCGTTGGTGTTATAGCGATAGACGCGACCTGCACCACCGGTGGCTAAAATGACTGACTTGGCGCGAATAAGGTGATAGGTGCCTTCGGCTAGGTTAATCATCACCAAACCTTTGACTTGACCATCCTCAACGATCAAGTCATGGCAGAAAAATTCGTCATAACGGATGATGTTGTCGTACTTGGTCGAGGTCTGGAATAGCGTGTGGAGCATGTGGAAGCCAGTTTTATCGGCAGCAAACCATGTCCGCTCAATTTTCATACCACCAAACGCACGGACGTTGATATGTCCGCTTTCTTTGCGGCTCCAAGGGCAGCCCCAGTGCTCCAGTTGCAGCATTTCTTTTTTCGAATTTTCAACGAAATACTCAACCACATTTTGGTCGCATAACCAGTCGCCGCCAGCGACTGTGTCATTGAAATGATTATCAAGGGTATCGTGATCCTGCACGACCGCTGCCGAACCCCCTTCTGCAGCAACCGTGTGGCTGCGCATGGGGTAGACTTTGGAAACCAGGGCAATACTCGAATCTGGATATTTTTCGGCAGCAGCAATGGCGGCGCGCAAGCCACCACCACCGGCACCGACAATCGCGATATCGGTTGTGATTATGTCCACTTAAGTTCTCCCAAGAACTGGCTCAATTTAATTGTTGTAGGGTTGTCCTGATGGTACTGATACGCACCTGAATATAGGTTGATCTTGATCTTTTTTTCCAGCAGTTGTGATGGGGCGCTACCAGAGTTGTTAACTATAGGTGGTTGTTGCATTTTTACTGCAATTGTTAGCTCGCAAATAGGCGCGTCAGATTGTCCCCAAATGGCACCAGCACAGTGTAGCCAATGCCGCTACTTGTGGCTTAGTGATTTGCTCTTTGGTTAACAAAATGTCTTATTTTTGTCATTGATTAAGTTCAAGGTTGGCTTTAGCATGACTCAGTTCACATAACAGACTGATTATTCAATGTTGCTACGGATTACACCAAACTACCGGGCTGGCCTGTTGGTCTTGCTGGTGGTTGCTGTGCTTGGTTTGCAGGTTGCCGCAAGCTGGCATAGTGCTGAGCACCTCCATGAGGAGGATGAGCAGCATGTGGTGTGTACTCTGTGTTTGGCGCAGTATTCAGTCGCTGTTTCTACCACTTCTTCTGCGTTAATTGCCATTTGCTGTTTGATCAGCCTGGCAAAGCGTGTTCGCATTGTTCGTTCCAAACCGCTGGCGCCAACCTTTAACACCTGTTGTCGCGGCCCCCCAGCTATTTTCTAGCACTTATTTTTAATCAAAAAACCTAACTAAAAATATGCTCACAACGACGGGATGAGTCGTTGTGCTTTGGGAGAACCACAATGCATAAATCCACTACTGTTCTGGCAACAGCGATTGCTGCTGCGCTTGCCGTATCTGCTGCTCCTGCTACCGCTGAAGAAGAAGCTAAGTCAGGATTGAATAACATCAACCTTAGCGCAATTTTAAATGGTGGCTTCACATCTCGTGATGAAGATTTCACTGGTATCTCAGGTTTGCCAATTGATGGTGACCACGCGTCAGGCCCGCAAGATGGTTTTTGGCTTGATCATTCCGAGCTCGCCGTATCTGGTGCCGCGGATGACATGATCTACGGCAAGATGACCGTGGTACTTGAAGACCACGATGGTGAGACTGAAGTTGAGTTGGAAGAGGCCTTTATTCAAACCATGGGCTTACCACATGGCTTGGCGATTCGCGCTGGTCGTTTTATGTCCAATGTTGGCTACCTAAATGCCAAACATACCCACACTGATTACTATGCCGACCGCCCGATAGCTTACCGTGGCTTGCTTGGTCGTCATTATTATGACGATGGTGTTCGCTTGAATTGGGTCGCGCCGACTGATTTGTATCTGGAGTTTGGTGTTGAAGCTTTTAAGGGCGGTCAATTCCCGGCAGCATCGGGAGATACTGTCGGTAGCCATGTGGTGTACTCGAAGATTGGTGATGACATAAGCGAAAGCTTAAGCTGGCAAGGTGGCCTAGCTTGGATGAAGACCGATGTCGATCCGGACCACTGCTCGAGCCATGATCATAGCCATGGCGATGAGCATGACCATGATGACCACGAAGAGCATGATGAGCACGACGAGCATCATGACGACCACGATGATCATGATGATCACGACGACCATGAGGAACATGAAGCAGGTCCTGCTTTCTGTGAATTCGACGGTGACAAAGACTTTTATGTCGCTGACTTTGTATTGAAGTGGGCGCCGGGCGGCAACTACAAGTATCAGTCGGTGACATGGCAGACCGAGTGGATCAAGGTTGACGAAGATGGCTCTGTGTTCCACGAAGACCATGACGAGCACGAGGAAGAAGAGCACGACGAAGAACACGGCGAGTGGGAAGCGTTTGAAGCGGACAACACCGGCTGGTATACCTCGTTGGTTTATCAGTGGTCGCCACATTGGGCAGCGGGCGTTCGTTACAGTGAAATTGACGTCGATGACGCCTATGCTGAAGAGGGCTTCGATAGTCCAAAAGCCTATGACTTCATGTTGCAGTACAACTTCTCTCACTTCTCGTTATTGCGATTCCAATACACTCGTGATGAGAGCCAAGCCGATGGCGTAGAAGACAATGTCTTCACTCTGCAATACACAACTTCGATAGGAGACCACGGTGCGCACATGTTCTAAAGTGTGGGCTGTTGCGTTGACGGTGCTGCTCAGTGCAGCAGCACCTGCTCAGGCACTGAATATTTTTGCTTGTGAGCCGGAATGGGCGTCATTAGCCAAAGAGTTGGCGCCTGATGCCAATATATACAGCGCTACTACGGCCTATCAGGATCCGCACTATGTACAGGCTCGACCGAGTTTAATTGCCAAACTTCGTCGTGCTGATTTGTTTGTTTGCTCAGGTTCCGAGCTCGAAATTGGTTGGTTACCTGCACTGCAAATGCGGGCTAACAATAATAAGGTTCGAGACGGTCGGCCGGGCGCTTTTTATGCGGCAGAACAAGTCGAGCGGTTAGACGTGCTCGATAAGGTTGACCGCAGCATGGGGGATGTTCACGCAAGTGGTAATCCTCATGTCCACTGGTCCCCCGTAAATATAGGGCTAATTGCTGACGCGCTAGCCAAGCGCTTGGTCGTGATTGATCCTGCCAATTCGGAGCAATACCAGCAGCGCTTTGCTTCATTTTCACAACGATGGCAGGCCCACAGCGACAAATGGGCGACTCAGGTATCCACCTTAAAGGGCATGCCCGTGGTTGCATACCACACCAGCTATCGATATTTGTTCGATTGGTTGGGCATTGAGCAAGTGGGTGATTTAGAGCCCAAGCCTGGCTTGCCGCCAACCAGTGGCCATTTGGCATCTCTGGTTAGCCTCCATAAACAGCAGCCTTACCAGTTGATCATTTACGCGTCATATCAAGATGGCAAAGCCGCAGACTGGTTGTCTTCCAAAACGGGTACTGAGGTAATGCAGTTACCTTACAGTACCGATCCAGAGAAGGAGGAGCTGATTGATTTGTTTGCTCTTTATCAAACGGTTATCAATCAGCTTGTGGCTTCGGTAGCTAACAATGGTTGAGTTATTGCCGATACTGATACCGGCCCTCGTGGCCGGTTTATTGGTGGTATCGACCCACGTACCGCTGGGTTATCAGGTGTTGCGTCGCGGCATTATCTTTATTGATTTGGCCATTGCGCAGGTCGCCGCGTTAGGCATTGTGGTTGCGCATCAGCTGCATTTGATGCATTCATTTCATGGTGTTGAGTATTTGCTGTCCGTGGTGTTTGCCATGTTTGCAGGATTGCTTCTCGCGCTATTGGAAAAGCATTTACAAAAAGAGCTCGAAGCGATTATCGGTTGCTTTTATGTGCTTGCCGCTACTGCGGGATTGTTGGTGCTGGCTCATGATCCCCATGGCGGTGAACTACTAAAACAAACCTTGTCAGGCTCAATTCTGTGGGCGACTTGGGACATGCTCGCGTGGCATGGCATTGTGGTTGTTGCGGTGCTGGCGCTGCTGTGGTGGAAACGCTCGCTGTTAAACGGTATTTGGTTTTATCCAATATTTGCTATTGCGATTACCAGTGAGGTTGATTTAGTTGGCGTCTATCTGGTGTTTGCCAGCTTGATCATGGTGCCTTTGGCAACCAATCGCTTGCCGTCAGGTGCCAAGCGATTAGTGATCGCCTATGGTTTGTCGATACTGGCCTACGCCGCAGGATTGCTTATTTCGGCGTGGTGGGATCTGCCGAGCGGTGCCACGTTAGTCTGGTGCTTAGCGATTGTCGCGTTGGCGTTTGCTCTGCTGGCCAAGCGCAAAGTCACCGCAGTCTAGCTTTGGTAATTCTGAAAAGCCCCGTGAACTTTTTGAAAGTTAGCCATCGGCGAGTATCGGTGCGTCAGCCAGCATGGATGCGGGCTGCCGAGCGCCCCATGGATGGGCTTGCAGCGTCAGCGATAGTTGCTGATGGCTGGCTTTGCTATCGATATAGGCGAGCATGGCGAATTAGCTGGTTCTAACTCAGAATCGTCGTTTTGGCAACTCTCCTGAAAAGTCCCGTGAACTGTTTGAAAGCTACTCCAGCGCCTTTACCTGTTTAGTGACCGCATTGCGGGTGGCGGTAATCTGTTGGCTGATGGCATCGTTGCTGGCGCGATCCGTTGCTAGAGTCGACCAGTGTTGTTGCCACTGTGCAAACAGCCGCTCCGTGTGCTGGGGCACGGGAGATGGCATTAATACGCTGAAGTCTCGGATCAACAGCACATGATTCCAGCCTTGGAGGTTGTAATCCGTTGGTGGTTGCTCACCGAAGTGAGTTTGATGGACCAGCTGCTGCAGAGCTCCTAGCTCCCTGAGCATTTCAAAGGCAGCAAATCTTATGGTACGGTTATGTTCTGTGACATCGCTGCGATATTGGCTAGCCGCCAGTGCCGTGACCGCAATAAACACGCTCACCACACCTACCCATTGCTGCTTGAAGTCGTCGAGTAAACTCATGTCGATACCCCGCTGCCATGGGTCGCTTTTTCTCCTGAGGGCTCTTTCGGCTTTAATGCGGCGATAGCTCGACTTGGGTAGTTGCTGAAAATGCCATCCACTCCCTGGGCTTGCAAAGCGATGACATCGTCGACTTCGTCGACGGTGTACACCCTTACTTGCAATCCACGACGATGCGCATCTTTGATTAAATCATCGTCGAGATTGGCAACATCCATATGCACTGCGGAACAGCCAATTCGCTGAGCAAACTCAGCCAGATCGAGCGGCACACTAGCCGTTAGACCGGCATAATTGTATTGCGGCCAGTTGTATCGAAGCTCAGACAGAAGACGGTGGTGAAAGCTAGAGACAATCAGTTGCTCGGGGGCAAAGCCAAGTTGCTCGACAGCAAAGTCGAGGGCGTTGAGTGTCGGGCCTGCCACTTCTTTGTGTTTAAGCTCAACATTTAATTGGCATCGCCCTCGAATACAGTCGAGAACTTCCAGTAAGGTTGGAATTTGTTGATCGCCATGGGTTTTGAGCTGTCGCAACTGCTCGAAGCTGGCATCGCGCAAACGGCCAATGCCATTAGTGGTGCGATGAAGCCAACGGTCATGGAAGACCATGACCTGATCATCGGCAAGTTGAACATCAATTTCGATGCCGTCGGCGTCAAACTGAATGGCACGTTCAATGGCGATTAAGGTGTTTTCGGGGTTATCGCCACTGGCGCCACGATGGGCAAAAACCTGCATGCTGAACTCATCAGCTGTCGACTTATACAGACAGTAAACATGCGCAAAGAATAACCGTCAAACCGATTAATGAGACCGCGATGCCAATCTTCGCCATATCTTTGTTGTTTATTTTGCCACTGGAATAGGCCAATGCATTGGGTGGCGTGCTGACCGGTAGCACCATGCCCATTGATGCTGACAACGCCACAACCAGCAATAGTGATGTCGTCCCAGTGAGCTGACCTGCATCCATGAGTGTTGTCGCCACAGCAACCGCCACTGGCATCAACAAGTTGGCGGTAGCGGTATTCGACATTAAGTTGGCCATCAGGTAACACAAGATAGCTAGACCAACAAAGACACTGGCCAAAGGCAGGATAGTGAAGTCAACGGCGTGGGCTATTTCTTCTGCGAGGCCTGTTTTAGACAACGCGATTCCAATGGCGATACCACCTGCGACCAGCCAAATCACATCCCAATTGAACAGCTTTAAATCTTCCTTACTAATGATGCCGGTGGCAGTAAACACCGCCAGCGGTAAGATCGCCACCACGTAACTGTTCATGCCGTGCAGCTTGGTCGATAGCCACAGTAATATGGTGGCGGCAAAGGTGACATAAACGATGATGGCGCGAGGTGATGTTCTAAATTTGCGCTTAATATTGATATTGAGCTCAGCCATTTTCGGCGGAAAGAAGCGCGTCAACAAAAACCATCCCACAGCTAGCATGACAATGACGAATGGCACGCCAAAAGCCATCCAAGAACCAAAGCTCACGGCATTCGCGCCTTCGAGGTATTGCAAAGCAATTGCATTCGGAGGAGTACCGATAGGAGTGCCGATACCGCCGAGGTTGGCAGCCACCGGAATCGACAGCACTAGCCCTTTAGCGCCGGGATCGCCTTCTGGCACAGCGGCTAATACTGGCGCTAGGATAGCTAACATCATGACTGTGGTGGCGGTATTACTCATAAACATTGAGAACACCGCAGTGATCATCATCAGGCCAAGCATGACGTGTTGCGGCTTGTTACCAAACGGCTTCAGTAGCACTCGGGCTAAGTTGATGTCGAGTTCGTACTTCGAAGCCGCGACGGCCAGGGCAAAGCCCCCCAAAAACAAGATAATGATGGGAGAACTCAGAGCGTTCAAAATGCTGGTGTATGGCAGCAGCAGATCGGCACTGCGATAATCGGCAACAAGCCAACCGAGGCCTGCGCTCGATAGCATCATCAACTCTAGGGTAATAATCACGACAGATGTGGCGAAAACGGGGATCGGCTCAAGAATCCATAGCCCGGCGGCGAGAACAAAGATCGCCAATAGGCGTTGCTGAATTGGGTTTAAATCAGCTAACGGTAGCCAGTCGGCAGGCAGCACTAAAACCACCAAGAATAAGGCTAAGCAAATAGCCAGCTTACGCCACTCGATCATAGAACACTCCATCGTTTGGTGAGTCGTCGATGAAAAAAGCTAGAGCCAGTTTAGGAGCACTCTGATAGCTTCACCTGCGCAGGATCATCTTTTGGTTTGACCTATAAAAAAATATAGTCAGATTGTGATCTATCAAAGTGAAACGGCAAATTTTGCTTGTTTCGCCTTTGGTTTTGGCTCAGCAGCAAATAATCCACAATTGAGCACAATGAAATCTTGCTGTTTGGCCCTAAGATTCGTAACTTGGAACCATTGTTGTAAATGGATTGTTGAAGTTACCACTCAGGTAATTCGGTCATTGTATGTATATCCAAACTCGATTTTTTGTCGCTCTCTTAATAAGTGCCTTAAGTACTTCGGCATTGGCTCAATTAAGCAACTATGAAAAAGGGTTGCAATCCTACCAAGCGAACAAGGTTGAAGAAGCCTACATTCATCTCAAAAATGCGCTTCAGGACAACCCCGATTATCTTCCCGCTCAAATCTTACTGGCGAAAATCCTCATTGATAGACGCCAGTATGCGATGGCGGAGAACGAACTGGACCGGGCGGCTCGTAAAGGTGCTGATGGTGATATCGTTGTTGAATTATTGGGCAAGGCGTTGCTAGCACAAGCAAAATACGATGAGGCACTGACTTACGCCAATCGCATGGTGTTGAGCGACGCAGGCCAAATCAAGTATCAATTGGTGCAAGCGAAAGCTCATCGAGCGTTAGAAAGCCTCGAACAAGCGGAATCGATTTACCGCTCGATTCTTCGCCAACAACCTCTTGAGCTCGATGCCAACTTGGGCCTGATATCGGTTTTACTGTCACAAGAGCGATTGCCGGAAGCGGAGCAGCTGTTAAATAAAATTAAGAATTTTGCCAGCACAGAAAGCCAATATTGGTTGCTGAGCGGCCGGGCGCATTACTTAAAAGATGAGTTACAGCTTACCTTAGCTGCATATCAGAAAGCCGTTGAGTTAGCTCCGCAAAGCGTACCCGCGCTAAAGGCGTTGGCCATTACTTACTACGTAGATATGGCTGATTATGACAAAGCCCAGCAGTCGGTGGAGCAGATACTGGCGATTGCTCCGAATGATCCCCATGCGCAATTGATTAAAAGCAACTTGTTGGCCGATCTGAATCAAGACAGTGTTGCTGACCAAGTGTTGCTGCAGCTACATAGCCAGCTATCGAAAGTTGACACTCAGTACTTGTTGAAAAGCAGTGAGCTGATGTTGATTGATAGCGTGACGAGCTACAAGCTGCAAAAGTGGGAAGAGGCCAGCCGCAAATTCGAAACCTACTTAGGCAAAGAGCGAGATGTGAATGCCGCGGTGATGCTGGCTGATACCTACATTCGACTTGACGCCCATCCATCGGCTTTAGCGTTGCTCGATGGTTATAAAAAGGAGTTGCTCAACAATTTAGATCAAGCTCTTATTTTGGCTTCGCTATATGTTGACTACGGCAAGCTTTACGACAGCCGTCATTACCTACCGCAAATAGAACAGCGTTACCCTGACGCACCTGCGCTGCTGATTTTGATGGCCAAAAGCCAGACCAAGCGGGGACAGTATCAACCAGCCTTAGACACTCTGTTACGTTCAAAGGATCGAACATCGCCAGCATTTCAATATGCATTAGCCACCGCTTACGGCAACGTTGGTGAATCTCAACAAGCATTATCCATTGTCAATCAATTGCTAACGACTGAGCCCGACAATCAAGACCACCTGTTGTTTAAAGCACGCTTGCTTGTTCGTTTGCAGCGTGCCGATGAAGCCGAAAAAATTGTCGCTAAGCTGTATCAGCAATCGCCAGAAGATCGCAACGTGGTCTATGCCTATGGCAGTCTGTTGCGAGCCAAAGGCGATGCGCAACAGGCTCTAACCGTCGTTAAACCCGCTACCTTGGTTCACTCGAAAGATAATCAACTTTGGTACTTGTTAGCGAAAATTGAAACCGATCTTGGTGATGTTGACGAGGCGGTTAGTATTCTCAAAGAGAAGGTTAAAGGCGAGCGGCTGCAAGTGACGGTTGAGTTGGCAAAGCTGTACTACCAAGAGGGTCGTTTTGGCGACGCGATGGGGATGGTCGATAGCGCCCTTTATCAAGATCCAAACAACGAGGATGCAGCGGTTCTCAAAGCGCAGATGTTGATTGAACAACGGGACCGTGTTGGTGCTGAACGGGTTCTCGGTAAGCTAAGTCGTTTGTGGGCTGATGATGCCCTGCGATTAGTCGAATTGAGCCGCATGCAACGAGCAAATGAATCACTGGCTAAAGCTGAAGCAACCTTGCAACAAGCAATGGTGCTTCAGCCAGATTCAAACATTGCTTACATCGAGCTCATTGAGCTGTCACTGCAACAACAAAAAGTGCCGCAAGCCAAATCACTGTTGGCAACATTCAGCGAGATGGAAGGCGTTGCAGACATCTATGTTGAAGTACTGCGTGGTGACGTCGCGCTTGCTGAAAAAGATGTTAGTGAGGCGCTAAAGCACTACCAAGCCGCCTTTGCACTTGACCCTCAGAATGTAAAATCCTTTACTCGAATGACGCAACTTAGCGCTGATACGGAGCATCGTGGTAAGTACATTGAGCTGGTTGAAGCAGAGCTTGCTAAGCAGCCGAATAATGACTTTATGCGTCACACACTGGCAGATTTCTATTTGCAAAACGGGTTATTGGATCGCTCCCAATACCATCTGCAAGTGCTCTTGACTCAGCCTGTACCCGACTTTAGAAAAGCGCTTGCGCTCAATAACTTAGCATATATTCATATTCAAATCGGGAACTATCCTCTCGCCATATCGACATCAGCACAAGCATTACAATTGCTACCTCAGAATGCGCAGTTTCTCGATACCCACGGCTGGGCGTTGACCTTGAACGAGCAATATTCAGAAGGCTTAGGCTATCTGCGCGAAGCGCATGTTAGAGAGTCTTCCGTGACCGAGATTCGTTTCCACCTTGCCTACGCATTAGCAAAAACTGGACGACGGGCAGAGGCAAAAGAATTGCTGCAACGCATTGCTGATTTTCCTAACGGGATTGCAGAGCAGAACTTTGCCAATGAGTTATTTTCTGAAATTTTTGTTAAAGTCGAAAAATAATTGTCAGTAAAATTTACAAGTAGGTTAGAATGTATACTCGAATTTTATCCTCGTGTTTGTAAGCTGCTGTAATTAATGGTTAATTTATTTTGGCCTGATTTGTGCTTTGGTCTCAGGGATATAAACGAATAACTATACGTAGTTGTTGTACTTTTTAGGGTTTGGACGTTGTTATGAAGTCTCTTGCGGTAAAAATCACACTACTGACAGGCTTAGCGCTACTGAGCGGCATGTCCTATGCAGGCTCGGTCGTTAGCTGTTCGAGCAAAGCAGCAAACACACTTGACTATGGTAATGCTGGCGCAGGCTACGCGCAGGCTTGTCATGACAATCCTACTTGGCAGCGACTCGGCAGCAGCTGGGACAGCGAAGCAGTCAACAGTGGTGATGATGCGACCGACTCTGACGGCGTAATGTGGCGCGTTCAGCAAGCCGATGGCAGCTGGTCTGATTATTCAAACACCGCTGAGCTGCAACAAGGCGATACCGTTGAGTTTCAATTTAGCTTCACTCGCAGTACAACCGGTAATGCTCACGACTACGACCAATTAAAAGCTTGGATCGACTGGGACCAAGATGCAGCTTGGCAGTTGGATGGTGAATTGCTGACTGAAGTGACCTGGGATAAGAACAGGGACTCAGAGGGTAATATCGACGGCGGCGGCACTGAGAACAGGTCGTTGGGTTGGATTGACCCGAGTAATCAAGCTCTCGGTTACGTTAGAAACAGTGACGATACTCATGGCTTTTTCTATCAGACCATCACCATTCCGATGGACGCTATGATTGGCGACACTTGGATGCGCGTGCGCGTGGCATGCTCCGAATCAATTCACCGTGATGGCAGTGGCGTGATGAAGCCAGAAGGCTACTTGTATCAAGGCGAGGTGGAAGACTACCTGCTGACGATTGCGAAAAAGACCACGATCACCAAGGTGTCTGAACCATCGGCAATTGCCTTAATGATGGCTGGCTTCCTCCTGATGGTGGCTAGGGCGCGCAGAAACTCTCGTCCATGCTGATGCGATAACAATATCGAAAAGCCCCTCTTTGAGGGGCTTTTTTTATGCTCGATAGTCGACGCTGAGCAGAGGATGATGCCGAGACGGGATTAACTTTGAGCTTTTTTGTGGCCGTATAGTGTCTCGTAAGCGGCAGCAGACAATACCAAGGCGCCGCCCAGTACAGTGCGCCAGGTTGGGACATCCGCCAGTATCAGTACCGCCAGTGACGTGCTATACACCGGCTGCATGCAGGAAATTAAGCCCACTGTTTTGGCTTTTAGATATCTCAAGCTGGTGGTGTAGAGCGAGTGAGATAGTGCGGTAAACACCACGCCGAGTAGCAACAAGAATGCCCAGTCTTTGGCACTGGCTTGTTGCCAGTCATCGGAGATGAAAGCGATCAATGCAAGGCCGCCGATCAGGGTTTGATAGAACATTGCTTGAGTGCCACTGTAGTGCGAGAACTGATACTTATACAGCAGGTTTCTGGCAGTGAATAACAAGGCTGAGATCACCCCTGTAATAATGCCTGCGATTACTTCGGAATTTTGTTCTGTGCCGTTATTGCCGGCGATGAGCCAAAGCCCCGCTAATCCGACCAACCCCATCAATGCATCGGTGCCATGGGGCAGCTGACGATGCAACAGCGGCTCTATCAATACGGTCATTAGCGGGTAGGTATAGAAAGCAATAACGCCAATCGCTACCCCTGCGTATTGCATACCTGCGAAGTAAGTTGCCCAGTGAGTAGCCATGAGTATGCCCAAGGCGACGGCGATGGCGTAGTCACGCCAACTATCTAAACGAATGCGTTCATGCCTGAACTGAAACAGTACGACAAAGGTTGCTACGGCGATAAAACAGCGGATGATGGTGATATCAAGTGCTGTCAGAGCGATGAGTTGTGAGAATAGTGCGGTGCCACCAAATAGCAGGATGGCACCATGAAGAGAGAGAAGGCCTTTTCGTTGCTCGGCAGCGGACTGGCTTGCCATCTATTGGGCTCGATTGAAGGTAGCCATTGGTTCGCCCATTCGGGTAACCGCTTCGGCTTCCATCGAGTCGGTGAAACTAACCGCATCTTGGCCAAACAACATAATGACAGTGGAGCCCAATTTAAAGCGCCCCATTTCATCGCCTTTGCTCAGCCTAACCGACGTTGGCCCTTCGGCTGGGTACTGCCAACTGAAGACTTGCTTGCCCGCTGGTGGCGTAATAGTGCCGGCCCAGACCGTTTCCATGCTGGCAACAATAGTTGCGCCAACAAGAATTTGCGCCATTGGCCCTACCGGGGTGTCAAAGATGCATACCACGCGCTCATTACGAGCAAATAGTCCCGGCACATTTTGCGCTGTAAGTGGATTGACCGAGAATAGTTTGCCTGGCACATAAATCATTCGCCGTAATACACCATCGACTGGCATGTGTACGCGGTGATAATCAGTTGGCGACAAGTAAATGGTGGCAAACGAGCCTTGATTAAACTGCTCGGCTAATTGGCCGTCGCCACCGAGCAAAGCGGTAGCGCTATAGTCATGACCTTTGGCTTGGAAAATCTGACCGTTGTTGATTGGGCCACATTGGCTTACTGCGCCGTCGGCCGGATGAACTAAAGTGTTTTCCGCGTCATCAATCGGTCGTGCACCAGGCTTTAGGGCGCGGGTGAAAAAATCATTAAAGCTATCATAGCTACCTGGATCGGGGTTTGCCGCTTCATCCATATTGACTTGGTAGCGCTTGATAAACCATTGAATGGTCCGTGTCGTGATTGTACCGGCCTGTGCAGCTGCTAAGCGGCCGAGTAAGCGACTCAGACCGTGTTGTGGGAAGCAATATTGCAAAGCAACCTTGAGAGAATCCATAGACACGTGTTTACCTCTGTTAATTGAACCGCTGTAGTGTACACATTCGAATGCATTAGGTCAGCGCACAAAGGTACGATTGCTGCGGTTTTCTTCCATGCTGTTAATGATCTTGTGGTAGTTGTCGAACCTGAACTGGGGAATATCTCCGGCCTCCAACGCTGCCCGCACGGCACAACCCGGATCGTTTTGGTGTTTGCAATCACGGAATTTGCATTGGCTGATTAATGGCAAAAACTCAATATAGCCGTTGATAACTTGCTCTGGTGTTAGATGCCATAAGCCAAATTCCCGCACTCCCGGTGAGTCGATGAGTCGCCCGCCGCCGGGGAAGGTGAGCATTCGCGACGCTGTGGTTGTGTGCTGACCAAGGCCCGAATTCTCGGAGATATCACCAACGTCCACAGCAGCATCGGGAATCAATTGGTTAATCAAAGATGACTTGCCGACACCTGATTGACCAACAAAAATGCTTACTTGATTGTTGAGCTTAGGAAGCAGCTGGTCGGTGCCAAGTTGTTGTTTACAGCTAATAGTAAGCGTTGGGTATCCTAGCTTCTGGTAATAAGCTAAGCGCTCATCGATATGTTGCCGTTGTCGTTCATCAGCGAGCTCAATTTTATTGACGACCAAGGTTGGCGTGATGCCCATATCTTCGGCGGCGATGATGTAGCGATCGATGATTTGATCAGAGAAATCGGGTAACACGCTACTGACCACAAATACTTGGTCGATGTTACTGGCGACAATTTTTACTCCGTCATAGTAATCGGGCCGAGTTAACTGGCTATGACGCTCTTGAACGGCTTCAACAACACCACGACGTTTGTCGCTCTCTTGTTTGGCTTCGCGCCAAAGCACCTGATCGCCACACACCAGAGACGACACGGTGCGCCGAATATCACAACGGACCACTAGGCCGTCACTATCCTCAATGTCGGCATGCTGGCCAAAGCGACTAATGACCAAGCCATGCTGCTCAGCGCCAAGCATGTCATCATCAATTGACGAACCTGCCTCAGGCTCTTGTTCCACGCCACGCTCTAGTTTGCGTTGTCGATTCTGTTGAATGCGGCGGATCTGCCCTTTACTGAGTTTTTTACGTTTGGCCAATTCTTGTTCCAGTTGGGGTTGATGGTGTCCGTTGCTATGATAATACCAATCCGCCGAGATATGTACGATTAGACTAAAAGGAGTGCATTTGTGGCCAAAGACAAACACCTGATCTGGATCGATCTGGAAATGACAGGGCTAGAGCCGATGACCGACGTCATCATTGAAATCGCCACTATCGTCACTGACGACGAGCTCAATGTCATCGCTGAAGGACCGGTTATTGCGATTCATCAAAGTGATACCGTATTGGCTGGTATGGATGAATGGTGTACGCGGACCCATACTGAGTCTGGATTGGTAGCGCGAATCAAAGAGAGTGAGTATTCGGTGCAACAAGCCGAAGCTGAAACTTTGGCATTTCTCAGTGACTATGTCGAAAAAGGCGCATCTCCTATGTGTGGCAATAGCATTGGCCAGGATCGCCGTTTTATCTATAAATACATGCCAGATCTGGCCGAATTCTTCCATTACCGCAATATCGACGTCAGTACGTTAAAAGAACTTGCAAGGCGTTGGCGACCCGATTTAGCGCCGTTTGCCAAACAGAACACTCATTTGGCGATGGACGATATTCGCGAATCGATTGCTGAGCTGATGTACTACCGTGAACATTTTTTGCGCAGCTAAACTGCCCAGAATCAGTGTTTCGAGGCTAATTTAAGAAATTTTCCGATCTGGGCTTGCATCGTCGGCGGATTTGCGTAAAATTCGCATCCGCTTGACGGAACGCGGCACTAGCTCAGTTGGTAGAGCGCGACCTTGCCAAGGTCGAGGTCATCGGTTCGAACCCGATGTGCCGCTCCAATTCCTCAAGCGCGATCAATACAGTGATGCGGCACTAGCTCAGTTGGTAGAGCGCGACCTTGCCAAGGTCGAGGTCATCGGTTCGAACCCGATGTGCCGCTCCAATTTCTCACTGTATTTCAATAAGCGGCACTAGCTCAGTTGGTAGAGCGCGACCTTGCCAAGGTCGAGGTCATCGGTTCGAACCCGATGTGCCGCTCCAATTTTTCCTCATTGATTATCTAATTCGCGTTCGTTCATCAAGCTTGTAAGCTTGGCGAATACAGGCATCGATGCCGCCTCGAATAATTTTCGCCGTTTGGGTCATGGGAATGGTGATAGAAGTGTTCAAAGCGTTATTAATTGATCGAATGGTTAGCCGTTGACCGGAACTCATTTCCGATAACAAGGTGCTTGCTCGGTTCATTGCGGTAAGCTGCAGCAGCAGGTAGTTGCCATCGGCCCGCCGCTGGGAATGGCTGATAAAGGTTGCGGTGCGAGCGGGGTTGAGGTCGATAACAAAGCGAAATTTGTATTCTTGTCCGCCCATACTCTGATTGAATTGGTCGCTCGGGCCGAACTCCAATTGCAGTGCTGCATTGGTGCATGCTGGAGGATAGCGCTCCAGAACCAACGCGCCACGCTTAACAATGCCCGGAGAAAAGTCGAAGCGCGACATCACCTTGAGTCGCTCATTATCTTCAATGTTGCGCCATTGGCCATCGATTTCCATATCGCTGGCTTGAGCACATGTCGCTGTTAACAGACAGCAAGCAAGAGCTAACCAATGGCGGGACAACAAGCTCATCTCTGCGGCTCTTTCCTTCAATACATGCAGGCGATTGTAGCGCAAACAAAAAAGCTCCCAAATAGGGAGCTTTTTAAAACATGAGAGCGATTGCGCTTTAGAACAGTTTTGCAGCGGTCAAGTAGAGCTCTTCATCAAACACACGACGTTTGTTTTCAATTGCATCGATAATGTCGTGGTGGACCAACTCGCCAGAGACGATACCGACACAACGACCACCATGGCCTTTGATCAGCAAGTCTACTGCGTAGACGCCCATGCGGCTCGCTAGAACGCGGTCAAAGGCTGTTGGAGCGCCACCACGTTGAACGTGTCCAAGGACTGTGGCGCGCGTTTCTCGGCCAGTTCGTGCTTCGATTTTCTTCGACAAGTGGTCAACGTCGGTAATGTGTTCAGTAACAACAATAATCGAGTGTTTTTTGCCGTTCTCGATACCTTTGACCACATCTTCAACCAGCTGTGATTCATCGTATGGTTTTTCCGGCACGATGGCATATTCGGCACCACCAGCAATGGCCGCAGCCATGGTCAGATCGCCACAGTAGCGGCCCATAACTTCAATGACTGAAATACGGTTGTGTGAGCTTGAGGTGTCGCGCAGACGGTCGATCGCTGAAATGACACAGTTCAGAGCAGTCAGGTAACCAATGGTATAGTCGGTGCCGGGTACATCGTTGTCGATGGTGCCCGGTAGGCCGATACATGGGTAACCCATTTCGGTGAGACATTTGGCACCCATATAAGAGCCGTCACCACCAATCACAACCAGCGCTTCGATCCCATGTTTATTAAGGTTTTCGATGGCTTTTTGGCGTACCGCTTCATCCTTAAATTGTGGGAAGCGGGCTGAGCCCAAGAAAGTACCGCCACGGTTGATCACGTCAGATACTGAACGACGGTCCATTTTCTCGATGCGATCTTCGTACAAGCCCAAGTAACCATCGTAGACGCCATAGACTTCTAAACCTTCTGACAATGCTGCGCGAACGACACCGCGAATTGCGGCATTCATGCCAGGCGCGTCACCGCCACTGGTTAGTACACCAATCTTTTTAATCATGGGTTTCCTCTGTCCTGTATTTCAAAAACTTGTCTGCCTGATACTTGCCAACCGAGAAGTTAAACGGTTACGCCGCCAGCTTCAGACCACCAAACATTGTGTGATTCACGATGGTATGCCGCGTTTGGCTCTAGCAGTATAGGACGTTCTTTTCGTATTTTTGGTGGCGTTATTGTAATAATTTCTTGAGATAGATCACCCTAATCCGCTTGATCTGGTTCAACTAACATACGAATTTCGGTCGTAAAGTCAGCTAGCACAGGGCTTTCAGGCGGGAAAAAAAGTTCGCTCAAGACGTGAATTCGGGCAACTTTTTCGCTTATTCATAAAATTTTCTTTTGACAAATAACGTATGCAACATTATTTCTGATTTTGATCCGTCAACGGTGTTTTTTGGAGATTCAGTTACTATGTCTCAAGAGATGCGGACGACGCTGAAAAAGCGTTTTCAAGATTTTCGAAACTATCCTTATGGTTTTTCTCGTTCTGGCGATTTTTCATTGAAAGAAAGCCAGGTTTTGGAGCAACATGGCAAATTAGCAGCCGCTTTGGCTGATGACCTAATCACGCCAGAAACCGACGAAGAGCAGCGCTTACAGGCGGTGATTCGAGGCGAGCTGAGTGCCGAGTCGATACTTGAAAAAGTGTGGATGAAGTACCAGAAGCGAATTAACCGGCCTCACGTCAGTGCGCTATCGGCCAAGGCCGCGCGTGCCGATGATGATGATGACGACGATGTCGTTATTGATGATGACGATTAATCACTAAACAAAAGCAACAACAGCCAATACCGAGTGGCTGTTGTCGTGATGCTTAGAGAAAGCCGCTTGGTTGGCAGAGCTAGCCAGGTAACAACGTCATATCTAATGATTGATGACTTTGTGATGCCAGAATGGCTGCGCCAATGATACCGGCCTGATTGAGTGATTCGGCAGGTGTTACTGTCGCGGCTACGTCAATTGCATCAGCAAACTTGTCAAACTTCTTGCTCGCGCCGCCGCCCAGAATAAAGGCGTCAGGCCAGAACAGTTGTTCCAGTGTCACCAAGTACTTATTAAAGCGTTTACCCCAGTATTTCCAATCTAGTTCGTCACGCTTGCGCGCAGCGTCCGATGCGCGATGCTCCCACTCTCGGCCTTTGCTATCAAACAGGTGACCTAATTCGGTGTTCGCCACCAATTCGCCGTTGTTGAATAACGCCGTACCCAAGCCCGTACCGATAGTGACCATAAACACCAGGCCATCGAGTTCTTTGCCTGCACCAAATTGCATTTCGGCTAAACCGGCAACGTCGGCGTCATTGCCGACATAACAAGGCAGGTGGGTCGCGTCGCAGAAGATCTTTTGCACATTGGCGCCAAGCCAGCTGTCATCGACATTCGCTGCGGTGCGCGCAATACCGTGCTGAATTGCTGCCGGAAAGCCACAACCGACCAAACCGTGCCAATGGAGCTGGTCGCAAATCTCTGCAACCGTTGCTGCGACCGCTTCAGGGGTGGCAGGTTGAGGTGTTGGAATACGCAAGCGCTCGCTGATCAGTTCGCCCGTTGTTACATCGACCACGGCGCCCTTAATGCCCGAGCCCCCGATATCAATACCTAAAACCTGCATGTCATTTTCCTATTGTTTTTGTTCGATTATTTTCACCAACAGCGTATTGCTCCGTTGGCCTGTCACTTCGACTTGAGTGCCAGCTTTGGCTGTCTCTCCTGCAGGGAGCTCTACCTGCCACTCGCTATCACCCAAATGAATTCGGCTACGGCCGTTTTCTGCATCCTGACTCAGAGACGCCACTTTGCCCTGATGGCGGCCAACCTGCTGATTTAAGTCAGGTTGGCTACTGCGGATGTTGGCTGGATTGTAAAAGCGTCGACCGACGACCAACATGAGCATGGTCAAAGCAGCGAAAGTTAGCAACTGAGCAGTCCAGCCCAAAGGCACCAACCAATGAATCAAAGCAACGATCAGTGCCGCGATACCGGGCCACAGTAGCCAGCTGGTTGGTAGCAAAACTTCCAACACCACCAAAATGATGCCGGCAATGGCCCAGTCAGTGGGATCCATTTGTTTTAACCATTCGACTAACATCATCATGACTATTTACCTGTCGACTTGAGCAGCTCTCTGACGCCTTCGACAGCACCCAATATGCCGGAGGCCTCAAGCGGCAGCATGACCACCTTCTGATTCTCCGCGGCGGCGATGTCTTTCAATGACTCGACGTACTTTTGCGCAATGAAATAGTTCAGTGACTGTGGATTACCTTTGGCAATGGCATCGGACACCATACGGGTTGCTTCGGCCTCGGCCTCGGCTTGACGCTCACGGGCCTCGGCATCGCGAAAGGCCGCTTCTTTGCGACCTTCGGCCTCGAGGATCTGGGCTTGTTTTTCACCTTCAGCACGCAGTACTTGGGCCTGACGTTCACCCTCTGCTTCTAGTACTGCGGCACGTTTGTCACGCTCGGCTTTCATTTGATTGGCCATCGCTTCAACCAAATCTGCGGGCGGTGCAATGTCTTTAATCTCGATACGGATGACCTTGACTCCCCAAGGTTCGGCAGCATTATCAATGACCGATAACAGTCGCGAGTTAATCTCGTCGCGCTCAGACAACATTTTGTCCAGCTCCATTGATCCCAACACGGTACGGATATTGGTCAGGGCTAGATTCCGTAAGGCGTGCTCCAAATGATTGACTTCGTACACCGATTTAGCGGCGTCAATAGGAACGAAAAACAGCAGGGCATCAATGCTAACCATCGCGTTATCTGAGCTGATGATCTCTTGAGATGGGATTTCTAGCACTTGCTCCATCATGTTGACTCGGTGACCAATACGGTCGACAAAAGGCACCACAAAATGCAATCCGGGCCGTAATGAGCGAGTAAATTTGCCAAATCGTTCAATGGTGTATTGATACCCCTGACGAACAGACACGACGCCAGAGTAAACCACGAACAAAACGAACACCGCGATAACCAGTGGTAACACAGGGAGTTGATCGAGCATATAACTTCTTCCTTGATTTGATTGGATATTTCCAATTTAGGGTAGCTTATCTCGACGACAATTTGGTGAATCTGTGTACCAAATTGGCAATTGAATCGCTGTCCTTTTGTAACAGCCTATAACGAAAAAAGCGAATGATCCGAAGGATCATTCGCCATCATTAGAGTTCCTGCTAAGACTGGCTCACAGGTTGAACGCAAGGTTTAGGCCATGCGGCCTGCACCAGTCATTGCCGAACAAATGTAAAAATCCTCTTTTAGACCGGTTTGCGCTTGGTACTTTTCTGCCACCGCAGCACGCACAGGCTCAACCAAATCATTAGGCACCAGCGCGACAATACAACCACCAAAACCACCGCCAGTCATTCTTACGCCACCACGAGTGCCGATGGTTTGCTTGACGATATCAACCAGTGCATCAATTTCTGAGGTGGTAATTTTGAAGTCGTCACGCATTGAAGCATGGGAGTCAGCCATTAGGGTTGATAGAGCTTGCAAATTGCCTTGCTCTAACGCTTCGACTGAATCAAGCACCCGCGCATTTTCAGTGACCACATGGCGGGCACACTTGAATACATCCACAGCTAGCTCCGATTCTTTGGCGACTAACTCGTCTAGGGTTAGCTGACGCAGGCTGGGCTTGCCAAAAAAGGCTGCTGCTTGTTCACATTGCTCGCGGCGTTTGTTGTATTCGCTGTCTACCAAGCCTCGTTTTTTATTTGAGTTGATGATGACAACATTAAGCTCGGCGGGCATTTTCACTGATTTGGTCTCAAGGCTTTCACAATCAATTAGTAATGCATGGCCAGCTTCGCCTTTAGCGGACACTAGCTGATCCATGATACCGCAAGCGCAGCCGACAAATTCGTTTTCTGCTTGTTGGCCATTCAGCGCAATTTCTTGCTGCGATAGCTCGAGTTGATACAACTCTTTGAACACTTGCCCTAGGACCACCTCTAGGGCTGCTGAAGAACTTAATCCAGCGCCTTGTGGCACATTGCCTGAAAACGCAATGTCGGCGCCAGCAAATTGATAACCGCGACCGAGCAAG
Organism: Neiella marina; assembly: GCF_002165625.1. Taxonomy (GTDB): domain Bacteria; phylum Pseudomonadota; class Gammaproteobacteria; order Enterobacterales; family Neiellaceae; genus Neiella; species Neiella marina. Next base: position 61,012 of record NZ_NGNS01000021.1, on the reverse strand, counting down.
CATTTAATGACTCCGCGAACATAGTTGACCCACATGTTGCCATCGAAAAATTCGATTTCACCAGTCAGCGAAAACTCGTGAACCTCGTTATCGTAGTCAACAGAAACGATACGAATGAGATTGTCATCGCGCTTAGCGGCAACCGCTACTGCCTGATAGTCAATGGCACAGGGTAAGACAAAGCCGTTGTTGTAGTCCGTGTGTTCACCAATCAGGTTGACTCGCCCTGGCGCTTGCACCGTAAGTGTCGGAGCAGTACCGAAAGCACTGTTGAATGAGTTGGTTACAGCATCGATAAGTTGTTGTTGACGCGCCATTAGCGATCCTCCAAATAATGTACATCACTCACGTCGCGGAGTTTCTGAGCGGCTTGCTCCGCTGTCAGATCGCGCTGTGATTCGGCCAGCATTTCGTAGCCCACCATGAATTTTTTCACCGTGGCACTGCGCAGCAGGGGGGGATAAAACAAAGCATGTAATTGCCAGTAATCTTGGTTTTGTTCATCAACGAACGGGGCGTAATGCCAACCCATTGAATAAGGGAAAGAGCACTGGAATAAGTTGTCGTAGCGGCTGGTCAACTTTTTCAGCGCAACCGACAGATCATCTTTTTGAGCATCGCTCAGATCACTCATCCGAGCCGCTTTGAATTTCGGCATCAGCAATGTCTCAAATGGCCAGGCGGCCCAATAAGGCACTACAGCAATCCAAAACTCAGTTTCGACCACAGTACGCTCTATGCGCTCACTTTCGCGCAATGCATAGTCGAGCAGCAAGTTACTGCCGTGCTTGGCAAAATGCGCTTTAAGATTAATGTCTTTGATAGCAATTTCGTTGGGTAAAAAACTGTTTGCCCAAATCTGACCGTGAGGGTGAGGTTGTGAGCAGCCCATTGCCGCTCCTTTGTTCTCAAATACTTGCACCCACGCATAGTCTTGACCTAGCTCTTCAATTTGCTCATTCCAGGTATCGATAATGGCACGGATTTTATCGCTGCCGAGCTCCGGCAGTGTTTTGCTATGGTCAGGAGAGAAGCAAATGACGCGGCTTAAGCCTCTAGCACCTTGACTGACAAACAATGGATCATCTGATTCTGGTGCATCCGGAGAGTCTGTCATTAGTGCAGCGAAATCGTTATTGAACACGTAGGTTTCGCTGTAGTCGGGGTTCTTGTCTCCCGAAATACGGGTATTGCCAGCACACAAGAAACAGTTCTCGTCGTAACTCGGCGAATCTGTCTCCGGCAGTACCTCGTTTTGTCCACTCCACGGCCGCTTGGCCCGATGTGGTGATACCAACACCCATTGCCCAGTTAATGGATTAAAGCGGCGATGTGGATGCTCGGTGGCATCAAATTGAATTTGTTGGGTCATGACTGTTCTCGCTTAGTCAGAAAAACCATTGGGGTAATTGGACTGCCACCGCCAGGTATCGGCGGTCATTTCGGCAATGCCATACTGGGCTTGCCAGTTCAATTCATTCTTGGCTTTACTTGGATCGGCCCAGCATTCGGCGATATCGCCAGGGCGACGGTCGCAAATTTGGTATTTGATCGATTGGCCGCTAGCGCTAGCAAAAGCATCAACCATCTCTAAGACGCTGGTGCCAGTGCCGGTGCCTAAGTTGTAGATATGCACACCGGCCTTGTCCCCGACATGTTGTAGCGCAGCGATGTGGCCATCAGCCAAGTCCATGACGTGAATGTAATCGCGCACGCCGGTGCCGTCTTTGGTTGGGTAATCGTTACCAAACACTGCTAACTGTTCGCGTCGGCCAACTGCGACTTGAGCAATAAACGGCATTAAGTTGTTGGGAATACCTTGCGGATCTTCTCCGAGTAAACCTGAAGGATGAGAACCAACAGGGTTGAAATAGCGCAATAACGTAATGCTCCATTCAGGATCGGCGATGTGAAGATCTTTCAGGCATTCTTCCACCATGAACTTACTGCGGCCATAAGGATTGGTGGTTGCGCCGGTTGCGGTAGTTTCGCTAATCGGAATTTCTTGTGGGTCACCATAAACCGTCGCCGATGAACTGAAGATAATCGACTTCACTCCTGCCGCTTTCATTTCCTGAACCAGCGCCAATGTGCCGTAGACGTTGTTTTCATAGTATTCCAGAGGCTTCTCAACCGATTCGCCAACAGCTTTAAGGCCAGCAAAATGAATAACGGCTTTGATGTCATGCTCGGCAAAGATGGACTTTAATAGGTCGCGATCTCGGATGTCGCCGACATAGTGCTGCACATCTTGCTGCAGAATTTTCTTTAAGTGGCTGACTACGCCAAGCTTGCTGTTATGAAGATTGTCCAGCACAACCGGGGTAAAGCCAGCGGCTATCAGTTGTACACAGGTATGGCTGCCGATATATCCAAGGCCACCAGTTACCAGTACTTTCATGAGTTAGCTCCAGTTTTCGTCACTTGTTAAAAAGCGAATTTTGGTTTCAGGGCAACACCTATTTGCACAGTGCACGAGGAATTTTGACGATGGCCTTTTTAACAGCACAGATCTCGTCACTTGCGCACAGTGGGCGGTGAGGTTCGTTGGGGTAAAAGATGACAAAGTCACCTGCGTTCAAGTCGATGAACTGTTCATCGCTGACGCTATCAAACAGCACCACATCATTTTCTAAGGCATCGAGCTCGGCATACTCAGTTGGCGGGTACAAGCCGTAGCCCAAACGTTCCTTACCGGATAACAGGATTTGAACGTCGATGTAGTTCTTGTGAATCTCGGCTTGGCGCTGTTGCTGTGGCTCGGTGGTCGCCTCGGCAACGACTACAAATACATCCTGTTGTGCCAGTTGGTATTTGCCAGGCTCAGCTGCGCTGGCAATTTGCACCGCTTCTTTGATCCACTGTTGAAAGGAAGCATGGATGTAGGGAACTTGCGCACCTAAATGATTGATGTTGGCGTACAGCACGACGGCCTCCGATATTTTTGTTAACCAATTAGAAGAGTCACAGAAAAATACTTCTATCAATACTCAAGGGCCTTTGAAGCACCTTTAACTCGTCTGTTGAGTGCAATTTCAACATAAATAATTCGATTGGTAAACCAAATAATTTTATAGATTGACCAATGTCAAAATTGTTTGACCAAAGTTCGGTGGTTAACCGCAAAAGCTGATAAAAAAGGACAGCAAGTGCTGTCCTTTAAGCGATGATTTAAAGCTTTCGCTGTGGGTCGAGCCATAACTCCTTGCGCGACAGCGGCGTATCGGCTGGTAGCGAGTGGTTATCGATACGAATAATGTTGCGGCGATCGATTTGGGCTAGCGCCATGGCACTTGAGATGACCTTGGAGCCGTAGAACATTTCATCGAAACTACCATCGGCAATGGCCGTTTCTAAGCCTCTTTCCAACGCTCGATGCAGCTCTGGATTGTTTTTGTCGACGTACAGGTACATCGCCATTGGGTATTGCAGAACGACGCCATTTTCTACGGCTAGGTTGAGGTCATTGTGGGTTTCAACCACCTCCCAGATTTCGTGCATCGCTAGGGGTAAGTAATCAAAGCGGCCACCATCGACCATGTAAAACAGGCTCTCTGCTTTGACTGGTTTAACGACTTCTAGCCCTGCTGTTTCGAGAATTTGCGTATCTCCCCAGAAGCGACCCAAACCGGCTGTGAGTTGCTTTAGCTGATTGAGGTTGTTAATGCCGTTAAAGCGGTGTTGAGCATTTTTTTCGATGACAAATAGTCGGTATCCCGCTAATCCTTTGAACAAGGGAATTTTTACTGCCTCTAATTCGCCCTGCAGCTCATTACTGGCACCAGCCCACATAACACTCATGTTGCCATGCTTCACCTCTTCTTTTAGGCGATTAACGCTTAACCATTCATTGGCAGCGTTCATTTCATAGGAGTAATTGGCTTTGTCGAATGCCAGCTTCATTAGATCGACGACCAATTGATCGCGCTCTCCAAGGATTATTGGGGTTGTGACGTTACTGTTGGCATGCGTTGCCAAGCTAAATAACGCCATAACCAGAAGTGCAAAATAATTTTTAATAGTCATGCAATATAACTCCCCAGAGCGGTGGATTATCAGTTCTGGCACTGCTTAACAAGCGAGTGCTTCGATGCCCTCCATGACTGGCAAAGCGATTTTTGCAGCGCTTTGCCGCAGTCCCGTCCCTGGGAACAACGTAAATCTAACTTTAATATTGCATAATGTTAACAATCGACAGTTTGTGATTGAAGTGGGTAGAGTAGTTTTTGCTACCTTGATCAAGAAACAAATGAGGGCAAATAGATCAACAACCTCTCGCTACCAGAAAAGGCAACGAGAGGTGCTTTGGAAAGATACTGGGGGGCTAGTGATTAGGCCGCAGCGGTCTCGGGTTGTTGTTCCGGTTCAGGCTCTACCGCCTTGCTTTTTGAGCTCAAGGTAAAGCAAGCGACCAATGTCGCTGCTAGCGAAAACAGGCCAAAATAGATGTAACTCATTGCGAAGCCATGGACATCATACATATTGCCCATTACTGGCGATGCAATGGCAGTAAACAAGTTATTCACCACCTGAAAGCCGAACATGTAAGTGAATGAATTGACTTTCTTATCAAACTGCTCGGCAACATAAGCAAACACCGAAACCATGAGCAGCGGGTTGGCCACGCCAAACAACAATTTACCGGCAATCGCCAAATACAAGTTTTGCTCCCCTAGACCTGCAATACCCATCATAAACATAAATGAGGTAATGCCCGCAGCAGTGACAATTAGACTGCCTTTGGCGCCAATGCGGTTGATTAGAAATGGCACACTGGCGCTGACAAAGAACAAAAATACTGAACAAATGCCGTCCATGGTTGAACTAAATGCGATGCCCGCTTCTTGGGTTTCAAAGAAGCTAATAAAGTAGCGAGTAAACTGGGTTGTCGATGTCCAAAACACCACTGAAATCGTCGCTGCATAGGTCATAAAGGCCCACATCTTTGGATTTTTAGCCAGCTTGATGACGTCTTTGGGAGCGATCTTTTCCTGCGAAAGAACCTCGTTCTCAACGTCATCAAGGTGGCTGACCTTGAGGCTCCAACAAAACGCGAGCATGATGAAAGCGGATACGGAGGCAGCGTAGAACATCAAATCCGGATTGACGTTGTACAGCACACCCGCAAGCAGAGCGGATACCCCCCAAGAGGCGATACCAAAGCCATTAACCAAGCCAAAGTCGAAGCCGTGGCAGCGAGCAAAGCGATCACAGTAAGAAGCAACGACGCCACTGCCTGCTTGGAACAGCATCCCCAAGTATAGAGAGCCAATAATGACGCCGTAGATAAAGGTTGAATCATTGGCGAGTAACGGGGCATATACGTAGAGATAAAAAGGCCCAATCATCAAGGCACTTAAAGCGATGAAGTAAATTAGGTGCTTTTTCAAGCCGAGTTTATCGAGAATGTAACCAAAGAACGGCTTAAACAGAATTGCTAACCCAGTTTGAAAACCAAATAAGATGCCAATTTGAGCGCCATCGATGCCAACGCGATCATCTAACCAAACTGCGAACAACGAACCCGAGGTCAAGGACCAAAAGAAGTTATAGAAAAAGTACATCAGGCAAGCTTTGCCCATGGCTACTTTGTTTGAATCGACGCTCATCTAGCGACTCCTATTCGCAGCGCTTCACTGTCAAAAGCGAAGAGCGCTGGTAAACCAATAAGCTGAAAAGTTGGAGAGACTATACATATTTGTCAACCAATTGTAAGTGATGTAGCTAACATATTGCTTCGATTGACACCATCAAGAGCCAGATAGTACTGCTTTTAAAGGTTATTTTGTTAACAATGTTTGGGTTTTTTTTAGTCTTGTTGATGTTGGTTTTTGTCCTTTTTATCGCAATTTTATTGGTGTTGCGGCGATAAACGTGCATCTCGTCACTTTTCTATCGGAATTAAAAAGAGTAGACTTGGCGGCAATTAGCTATACCAATTGAATTATTGGTTGACCTTTAGTTAGGTAGCACTCATCAAATTATGAACGAGGTAACCATGCAAACGACGAACAAAAAGCTGAGCTTGGCTTCTAAGCGCGCCATTGAACGTGGCTATGACTCAACTGGCCCAGAATGGTTCATTGAGTTTGGCGTTGAAGAACTAAAAGGCGACTTCGCCTATGAAGAAGGTGTGATTCGTCGTGATCCATCAGCAGTATTGGAAGTCGATGGTGTCTACCACGTTTGGTACACCAAAGGCGAAGGTGAGACGGTTGGCTTTAGTTCTGATAATCCAGAGGACAAGGTGTTCCCTTGGGATTTGACCGAAGTTTGGCACGCCACTTCAGAAGATGGTGAAACTTGGAAAGAGCAAGGCGTTGCGATTGCCCGCGGAGAAGCCGGTCGCTTTGATGATCGCGCCGTCTTTACGCCCGAAGCGCTGGCCCACGACGGCAAGTTCTACTTGGTTTATCAGACGGTGACAACGCCTTACACCAACCGTCAATATGAAGAGATTGCCATTGCTTGGGCTGATTCACCATTTGGTCCTTGGAACAAATCTGATGCGCCAATTCTAAGCCCTGAGAAAGATGGCGAGTGGCATGGTGAGCAAGACAATCGCTTCGCGGTGAAATCAAAAGGTAGCTTCGATAGTCACAAGGTTCACGATCCGTGTTTGATGTTTTTCAACGACAAGTTTTACCTCTATTACAAGGGTGAAACCATGGGGGAAGGCATGAACTTTGGTGGTCGAGAAATTAAGCACGGCGTTGCCATTGCTGACAACATTCTTGGGCCTTACACCAAAAGTGAGTACAACCCTATTTCAAACAGTGGTCACGAAGTCGCGGTATGGCACCATGCTGGCGGTATTGCCTCGTTGATAACCACAGATGGACCAGAAAAGAATACGGTTCAGTGGGCGCCAGACGGCATCAACTTTGAGATCAAATCCCACATCAAAGGTGCTCCTGAGGCTCTGGGGATTTTCCGCCCTAACGATAACCAAGAGCCACAAACGCCAGGGCTCGAATGGGGTCTATGCCACAAGTACGATCCGTCTTGGAACTGGAACTTTATCTGTCGTTACAAGGTGAAGCGTCAGATCCTGGGTTTCGATACCTACCAAAATACCAACTAGGTTGTTCGCTGAATTGAATGCCGAAAGCCAAGCCCGAAACATAAATGCGGCTTGGCTTTGTGCGCTGTTGCTGGGCTAGAACTGCGCGCTTGATTTTTGTCGCTGATTTTTGAGGATGCCATGTCTCACGCTCAATACACCGTTGCTAGCTGTCGCGAGGAACATTGCTTTAATTCCAATTGGCAATTCCAATTGGCCGAACAACCGACTGATGCCGACTGGCGGAACGTCATGTTGCCCCACGATTGGAGCGTTGAGCATCCTTTTTCGCCTGATTTAGAAGGTTGTACCGGCTATCTTCCGGGTGGAGTCGGTTGGTATCAAAAACACTTTGAAATCGTTGGTTTGAAGTCGAGTCAGCGCGCATTTTTAGTATTTGACGGTGTCTATAACCATTCAGAAGTGCGCTTGAACGGCACAGTGGTGGCAACGCAAATCAGTGGCTATGCCCCATTCGTTGTCGATATCACTGAGCAGGTTAAGATCGATGGCAATGAATTATTGGTTCGAGTCGACCGCACTCGAATCGCAGACAGCCGTTGGTACACTGGCTCTGGCATCTACCGTGATGTGAAGCTGGTGGTGCTATCTGATGTCCATGTCCCGGTTTGGGGTAACTTTATTCATTGCAAGGACATTAGTCAGCAATCGGCCACCATAGTCCATGAGCTGCAACTGAATAACAATCGTCGCAGCTCGGTCAATGTAGACGTTCAGTTTGAAGTGGTTGAGAAGGCCACTTCTCGTGCTGTGGCGTCGCTCAGTCAACCGCTGACATTGGCGGCTGGTGCTCAGCAACAAGGATTTGATCTGCAACTATCTCTGCCAAATCCAAGCTTGTGGTCAACCGAACAGGCAAATCTCTATGTTGGCAAAACCAAGCTGATAGCTGATGGTCAGTGTATTGATCAGTTCGAAACTGTGTTCGGCATTAGAGACATTCATTTCTGCCCCGAAACAGGTTTTTATTTGAATGGTGTAGCGCAAAAAATCAAAGGCGTTTGCTTACATCATGATGCAGGTTTGGTTGGTGCTGCAATCCCCGATGCGGTATGGGCTCGTCGCCTCAATATTTTAAAAGCAGGTGGCATGAATGCCATTCGAATTGCCCATAACCCGGCATCCGATCGGCTACTGACACTTTGTGATGAACTGGGCATCTTGGTGCAAGATGAGTTCTTTGATGAGTGGGACTTTCCGAAAGACAAGCGCAAAAACATGAATGAGCAGCACGATGACTATGTCTCGCGCGGCTACGCTGATTATTTTCAGGACAATGCTGAACAGGATCTGCGCAGTTCACTGTTATGTCATCGCAACCACCCGTCGATCTTTATGTGGAGCATTGGCAACGAGATTGAGTGGACTTATCCGCGAAATGTCGATGCTACCGGTTTCTTTGATGTCGATTGGAGCGGCAATTATTTCTGGAGTTTGCCACCCAACTCGAGAGAGGAAATTGTTAGCAAGCTCAAGGAGCTGCCTGCCCACGACTATGACATCGGCGAAACGGCACAAAAGCTGGCGAAGTGGACCAAGCAGCTTGATGAAACCCGTCCAGTAACGGCCAACTGCATCTTGCCATCGGCTAGTTATGAGTCCGGCTATGCCGATGCACTTGATGTGATTGGCTTTAGCTATCGTCAGGTCGTTTTTGACTATGGTCATCAACATCACCCTCATCTACCGATCATTGGCAACGAAAGCTTGCCACAATGGCACGAATGGAAAGCGGTGATGGACCGCCCTCATGTGTCCGGGGTGTTCCTCTGGACCGGCATCGATTACATGGGAGAAGTGAACGAGCAGTGGCCAACTAAAGCATTAGCTGCCGGTTTACTTGATACTGCAGGATTCGGCCGAGCCCCTTATTACCTGTATAAAACGTTATGGACAGAGCAACCAATGGTCCATATCGAAACTCAGGTGCTTGATGAGGAAAACTATGCCGCAGATTTGAGTGATTTCTCGGCGCGCGAAAAAGATGCCGATGCTTGGAAAACTAAGGTTTGGATCTGGCCAAAACTCAATCGCCATTGGAACTATGCCAGCAATCAGACCATCTTGATTCAAGGGTTTACCAACTGTGATGAAATGGAATTGTTGCTCAACGGCATGAGCTTGGGCAGTCGTCAGCTAGCGGCACAAGATGACCGTATTCTCAAATGGGCGGTACCTTATGAGCAAGGTGAACTGAAAGCCATTGGCCGAACCGGTGGCAAGGTGGTCACTGAGCAAGTATTGAAATCGACGGGCATCGCTTCTGATATTCGAATTCAGACCTGTGATAGCGACGCCAACTACCAAGACCAGCAAGTACGCCACTTGATCATCGACTTAGTCGACGGCCAAGGCCAGCCCGTGTGTCATCAGGAAACCACATTTAGCATTGCAACCAATGATGCGGCTCAATTGGTTGGCGTCGACAACGGAGCTCCTGCTAGTGTGCAACCATTCCAAAACAACCTCATTGAAACTGCCGACGGCAGAGCGCTGGTGTTGATTCGATTGTTGGCATTGGATAAAGACGCAACGGTTACCATCCAATCCGACAATGGTTTGAGTCAAACGGTGACACTTTCATAACCTCTACTTGAGAAATCAAATTGTCAAAGGGCGCCCGTTGTGGCGCCCTTTTTGCGTTGATTAATGTAATAAACAAAAAAAGCCCTGGCAGAGGGGAACCAGGGCGAAACCACAATCGGGGTATTTCTAACAAGGGTGGGGTGGTGTTAAAACTTAGCCATAGTTGAAGTACACGGTTTTCTTCTGCAAGTATCCTTCGAGACCATACTTGCCGTCTTCACCGCCGATACCACTGCGCTTAAAGCCAGTGTGGAAGCCGTTAAGTAGCTCTCCATTGGGGCGATTGACATATATTTCGCCTACTTCCAATTCATTGACCGCTTTCATGATGGTGCGAACGTCTTTGCTGTAGATGTAACCCGACAGGCCGAGGTCGATATCATTGGCAAATGCCAGCGCTTGCTCCAAACCAGTGACCGGCATTGCCGCCACGATTGGGCCAAACACTTCTTCTTTCATGATTGCCATATCATTGGTGACATCGGTGATCACCGTTGGCTCAAACCAGTAGCCTTGCTTAAACAGCTCGCCAGCTGGTTTGCCGCCGCCACAAGCGATGGTTGCACCGGCTGCTTTGGCTTTCGCCACGTGAGCTTCGAGGTTTTCGATTTCACGGGCATTTACTTTCGGACCAACATCGACTGTGTCGTCCGTTGGTAGACCGACTTTCAAGGCTTTTACCTTATCGATGAATTTAACCATGAACTCGTCATAGATCGCTTCATGGATGTACATGCGCTCATTCGAGGTACAGATTTGGCCGCAGTTGCCAAAACCAGATTGCACCGCCAACTCAACGACTTCATCGACATCGATATCGTCCATCACAATGAAAGGTGCTTTGCCACCCAACTCAAGGTTTAATGCGGTGATATTGTCTGAGGCGGAGCGATAGAGAATAGAGCCGACTTCGGAGCTACCGGTCAGAGTGACCAGCTTAGTGATGGGATTGCGAACCAGCTCGTCGCCAACTTCGGCGCCTAAACCAGAAACAATGTTGACCACACCTTTGGGGATGCCAACTTCTTCAACTAACTTGCCAAACTCCAGAACTGTCAGAGGGGTATCTGCAGGTGGCATCAGTACCATTGAGTTGCCGGTGACCAAAGCATTACCTAATTTCCGCGCAGCTAACGCCAGCGGGTAGTTCCAAGCCAATAAACCGACGGTGACACCGAAAGGTACCCGCTGAATCCAGATTTGTTCATCGGCGTTTTCACTGGTGGTGATCTCTCCTTCGATACGGCGAGCGGATTCGGCGGCGTACCTTAAGAAGCCCACAGAACCGGCTACTTCTCCGCGAGCATCGGTCAGCAGTTTGCCTTGCTCTTCGGTGACCATTTGCGCGAATACTTCGCCTTGCTCTTCGAGTTTGTTGGCTAATGCCGCGACATATTCCGCACGTTTTTGCGCTGGCATACGTGCCCATTCAACCTGCGCGGCCTCTGATGATGCCAGAGCGGCTTTCGCATCTTCTCGGGTACCTTGCGGGGCGTATCCGACGATTTGTTCATTAGACGGATTGAGAACCGTAATGGCCTGGCCATCTGTTGATTCGGCCCATTGTCCATCAATGTACATTTTGTGGGTGATTTTGCTCATTTAACTTCCTCGAAAACAAGGTTGAAACTTAAAAGGTAAACCAATTGTGGCAATAATACTTAAAATAGGTTGACCATTAAAGTGATTATTATCACATCAATCCAATCAATGTAGAAAAAATAAGGCTTTTAGAGAGTTTTACTGTTCAACCAAAATGTATCTTTGAACTTTGTTGGCCAAAAAATGAGATCTAAGTCCCGTCAGTTGCTACATTTTAATAATCAAAAAGAGTAGTATCGGGACCAGAGTTGCCGGGTAATTTGGTAAATTGATTGACCAAATTGCCAATTGCACATTGATATAGAGACGAAGGTACGACAACAAATGAATAGCCCAGATGCTAAACGGCGTTATTACGACATTGGTCTGCAGATAGAAGAAATGCTCTTTTCGGGCGTATTCAAAGCTGGCGAGCGGCTGCCGTCTGAGCGTGAGCTGAGCGAGCGTTTTGAAACCAGTCGGGCGACTATTCGCGAAGCCATTATTATGCTTGAACTTAAGGGCTTGGTGAATGTTCGTCAGGGCGCAGGGATTTATTTCATTAATTCGCCAGAGCTGGCAAACCACCGCTCGATATTGCCTAAAAGTGACATTGGCCCGTTTGAGTTGCTGCAAGCTCGACAAATTATTGAAAGTAGTATTGCTGCTTTCGCAGCCAGCCAAATCAAATTTAACGAGCTTCGCGAGCTTAAAAAGGTGCTTCAGGCTCAAGAGCGCGAAGTGAACGGTGATAGCGCCAAGTTTGAAGAGCTGGATCAGCAATTCCACTCATTGATTGCAGAATCAACCCAGAATCGGGTACTGATTAATCAAGCTGCAGAAATGTGGAGTTCGGTGCGAACCCAAAATCCGCTATGGAAAGAGCTCAATCATCAGTTTCTTCATGAAGAGCGTTTGCAAGCAATGTGGATTGCCGATCACAAACGGATCTTGCTGGCGCTGCAAAAACGCTCGGCGGAAGAAGCAAGAGAGGCCGTTTGGAATCACATTGAAAACAGTAAGCAAGAATTGCTCAAAATCGCCAATGCCGACCACGTTGATGGAGACACCGACTTTGACGACTATTTCTTTGCTCAAGATTATGAGCTAGATGCTAAGGGCTAAGCGCCTTTGTTGAGGATAAAAGCGGCAGATTGCCGCTTTTTTGCTTTTCGGCGTCGCTTGTTTGGCAAGCTACATCATTACTCTGGGAGATTTGGCTTTTCAGCGACGATAAGAAATTGCGACGCCAACCTTCTCAGTCCAAGTTTCCATACGACCCAATCATAAATTGACGACAGCAAGAACACTGGAAAAAAGCTGACGTAATAAGCCGACTGATAATATCGAAAATGGATATCGTTAATTTTAAAGCCATAACGCTCAAACAAGTTTGTTAATGCTGGATAAGAGCAGTGGTGGTAGTAGTCGACAAATCCCAGTTCGCCGCGCCGTTCCGGAAATGCCCAGTTCACTAAGTTTTGTGTCCATGAATTGGGTAGCACTCGGTTCAATAGAGAGAATGGCGCATTTTTACCTGGCAACACATGAATACAAACGCCACCTGGTTTTAGAACTCGATACATTTGTTCGGCGAACACCTCGTTGTTCGGCAGGTGCTCCATGACTGAGCGACTGATTATGAGATCAACGGAGTTGTCTGCTAATGGCCAACATTGGCAAGCATCGGCGACTATTGCTGCATCTAAGCTGTGGTTCTTTCGCAGCGACGACTTGAGTATGTCGATACCGATGATGGTGTTTTGTCCAGCACTGACATGCTTCAATGAGTCGGGTAACAAGTATCCAGCCCCAATATCGACAATGATGCCACCATTGATCGACATAGCTCGCTGCACAAGCAACCGTTCATAGCGAGGAAACAAGGGCTGTGTTAATGCCGGCGGCAGGCGCCATAAAACCCGTCGACACAAGCCGTTATTAATCCTTTTAATAAACCCCATTGCTGTTGTTACTCCAAATACTCAAAACCTGCGGGTTGCAAGGGTGAAATGATTGAGTCTACTGATGGAGTTGAAGCATGCGTTGAAATCGTCATTGAATCAACAGCGCACATTTTTCATCAATACCTAGTTAGAACAAAAAAGCCGCTTGGTAAGAAGCGGCTGTTGTCAAAATCATCGGCTTTATTAACTAACTAACTAAGTAGTCGTAGACCCCTTGTGGCACAGGAATACCTTCTTTGGCGCACTTGGCTTTGTATTCCACTTGCAAGTCGTTTGGCGCTCGAACTTTATCGATACCCGGAGCTGGTGGTACATCGCGTAATTCAGTCACCATGGCTTTCATCATGGTCGCAAACAGTGGGTTGCCCAATTTGTCCGGATCGATCACGATCACTAAGCTGGCTAACTTGCGGAACTTGTCGTAGTCACCATACATCCGGACGATGTGATTGCCGAAGTTCGCTCCCATCAGAATGCCGGTCAAAGCGTCGATCGACAATGCAATGCCGGAACCTTTGTGGCCACCGAATGGCAACAGATTTTCCACTTGATGTGGATCGGTCGTTTCGTTGCCATCGACATCAATGGCTAAGCCTGGACCGATTGATTTACCGGTTTCTTTAGCATGCAGCAACTTACCAAAAGCGGTTGCACTGGTCGCCATATCGACGATCATCGGATCGCCGTCAGCAACAGGGAAACCGAAGGCAATAGGGTTAGTGCCCAAGAAGCGAGCTGCACCACCGTAAGGAGCAACGCAAGTGTCGGTTTGGGTCATTGAGATAGCAATCTTGCCAGCGTCAGTGGCTTGCTGAATAAAGTAAGATAGCGCACCGCAATGTGACGTGTTCTTGATGCTGACAAAACCAACACCGGTTTCTGCTGCCAACTCGATGGCGTGATTGGTTGCGGCGATCAGCGCTGAATGGCCCATGCCATCGTCGGAGTCGAGCACAGCAACTGACGGAGATACTTGATCGATGCTGAACTCTGCATTCGGATTCAGGCCGCCTTGCTGCAGACGAGTGCAGTAGTGTTCAACGCGCATCACACCGTGAGAATGCACACCAGTCGAATCGGCATGAACCAATACATCGGCAACTTCATCGGCAGTTTTTGCTGGTAGGCCAGCGGCTTCTAGTTTCTTTACTGCGAGCGCTTTTAGCTCGGCTTCCATTACATATTGAGTTGTCATTGCTACTTCGACCTTAAGAGAAATTGATCACGCCTTTGATGAGCGACTTGTTTTCAACTACGTCTTCTTTGTAGTTGTTGCCAAAGGTGGCGAAGTCATAGTCTTGGTTCTTCATGATGTCTTCAGAAATCAAGCCTTGCTCCATCAGTTCGATCACACGTTGGAAGTCTTCACGAGTCGCATTTCGGCTACTCAGCAAGGTGGTCTCTTTTTTATGGAAGGTTGGGTCGTCTAATACCAAATCGCCGATGTACAAGCCGATGAAAACCACTTTGCCGCCATGGCGGATCAGTTCGATACTGCGGCTCATCGATTGTTTGTTGCCGGTTGCATCCATAACGGTACAAGCCAAACGACCACCAAATGCCTCTTTCAGCTGGCTTTCGTAATCGTCTGCGAGCGGGTCAAGCGCAGGTACACCAAGCACGTTCTCGATGTGTTGGCGACGAGCTTGGCTAACGTCAGCAACGACAACTTGAGCGCCATTTGCTTTGGCAATCGCTGCGGCTGCAATACCGATTGGGCCCGCTCCGATTTGTAGAACGCGCTCACCAGCTTTGACTTCGGCGCGGCGAACGGCGTGGGCGCTGATACCAAAACACTCAATCAGGGCACCTTGGCTAGGTGTGATGGTTGCAGGTAATTTGATCAAGTTGTCTTCAAGCACACTGAGGAACTCAGTAAAGCCACCATCTTGATGAACACCGTACAAAGAAACATTTTCGCAGCAGTTGGTTTTACCATCTTCACAGGCAGGGCATTCACCACAAGGGATGCATGGGATCACTGAGCAGCGATCGCCGACCTGAGCTTCTTTACAGTCGGCGCCAAGCTCAACGACTTCGCCGCAGATTTCATGACCCAGCACGCGTGGGTAGCTGAAAAAAGGCTGACGACCAGCATAAGCATGGATATCGGTACCACAGATCCCCACGGCTTTTACTTTCAGCAGTACTTCATTGGCAGCGACCGCTGGCATGTCGCGTTCTACATATTCGATGGCGAATGGCTCATTGCAAATTAGAGTTTTCATAACTATTTGTTTCCTTTAGATACCGAGTGGACCAAGCCCTTGATACCTGTTTCTTGTAAGTTCACGAATGCTGCTTTGATAAGGGCAGCGAAGGTTTCATTGCTTTGTGGGTGTTGACCAAAAATCTGCTCTAATGCCAACAGTGCTTCAAGTTGCTCTTCGGCGGTGGTGGCACTATTGACGGCCTGCTTGAGTTGCTCAGCCATTGGATCCACCAAGTCGTCACCGTTGCTAACGGCGTTGATGACGAATGTCGCCCAACCTGCTATCAGCAAAGGTTGGCACGTTGGCGTAATGCCTCGCTCGAGCAGCGTTAGCATTGGGTCGATGGCGCGCTGAGGTAGCTTTTGAGTGCCATCCATCGCGATTTGCGCTGTTTTGTGCTTGATGTTGGGATTGCTGAAACGGCCGATCAATAACGAGGCATACTGCTCCAGATCGACTTTCAAGCTAGGATTGAGCGATTTGGCTTGCTCTTCGAGCATCAAGCGTAAGGTTGTCGCGCGGAAGTCGCTATCTTCCATACACTGATAAATGAAGTCATAGCCCGCCAAAAAACCGTTGTAGGCGAGAAATGAGTGGCTACCGTTGAGCATACGAAGTTTCATTTCTTCATATGGCAGCACATCGGCGACGAACATGGCGCCGGCTTTGTCCCAATCTGGACGCCCAGCGACGAAGTTGTCTTCGATGACCCACTGACGATAATCTTCACAAACGATGCCGCAAGGGTCGCGATAGCCAATGCACTCATCAATCACGGCAAATGCGTCGTCGGTCATGGCCGGAACAATGCGGTCAACCATGGTGCTTGGGAACGTCACGTTCTGCTCAATCCATGCCGCCAGGGCCGAATCCAACTGCTTAGCAAAACTCAACACCGCTTCTTTGGTCAGTAAGCCGTTTTCTGGGATGTTGTCGCAAGACAAAACACTAAAAGGTGCTAGCCCTTTATCGCGACGAACTCGCAACGCTTCAGTGATCAAGCCGAGCGCTGATTGTGGCGTTTGAGGGTTGTTTAAATCGTGTTGAATCAGGCCGTTGTTGATGTCGAGCTGGCCCGACTGTGGATCACTGCAATAACCTTTTTCAGTAATGGTCAGCGATACAATTTTGACTTGTGGCTCGGCCAACTTATCAATTGCGGCTTGAATGCCATCAACTGGCGTATGGATGGACTCTGTCACCGAACGGATTAGGCGTGACACCATGCTATCGGCCGAACGCTCGACGACACTGAACAAGTGTTGTTGGGCCTGCAAGTCGGCAATCAGCTCTGGACCGCCGAACATATTGATTTCGCAGATGCCCCAAAGTTTGTCTGATTGATCGTTGGTGAGATCGTTATAGACAGCTTGATGGCCGCGATGAAATGCACCAAAGCCAATGTGAACAATGTTTGTTTCTAGCTTTGAACGGTCAAAGCTCGTTTTCTCGTTGAATCCTAGCGATTCCAAATTTACTTCTGTTGTCGTTGTCATCTGTGTCACCAACTTATCAACCAATTACTCGAGACTGCTTCTCTATATGTTTGAGAGCCTTCACGCATCAGGAATGAGAGAATGGTAAACCAATTTTATGTGCGTGGCTAATCAGTATTTGGCGTGATTTCACGTGTTAATTTAATAAAATAATGCATAACATTATGTTTTTATTGATTTTATAACTAATTTTGTTGACAATTAAATGTTCTTTATTTTTTAACGTCATCACATTATTTGTGGTTTTGGTTGACCAAAGTTGCGAGCTGGCACTAAGATGACGTCGTTTTAGTAACCTTTTGACTCTGTCTTTTTAAAAGGCGAGCCCGCAAAACTGTGAGTTGAGCATGTCTAGTGAAATTTTGACTTTTGGTGAACCAATGTTTGAGTTCAGCCAAATTAAGGAACGTGATTCTGCCGATGCAGATTTCCTGAGTGGTTTTGGCGGCGATGTATCAAACTTCGCTATCGCAGCAGCTCGTCAAGGCGCCAACGTGGGAATTTTTACTCACTTAGGTGCTGATGCCTTTGGTAGTGAGTTTTTGAAGTTGTGGCAACGTGAATCAGTTCATTCTGATTTAGTGGTCAGTAGTCAGACTGCTCACACAGGCGTGTATTTCATTACTCATGACGAGCAAGGGCATCACTTTTCCTTTTTGCGCAAAGGTTCCGCAGCAAGTTTGATTCAACCTCATCAGCTGCCCATTGATGCAATCAAAGCAGCCAAGTTGCTCCATGTCACAGCCATCACCCAAGCTATCAGCGCCAATAGCTGTGACGCCGTGTTTGAAGCACTGGAGGTAGCGCGAGCCAACAATACACTAGTGTCTTATGACACTAACCTTCGTCTGAAATTGTGGTCGTTGCAACGAGCCCGAGGGGTGATTAGTGAAACTATTCGCCATGTCGACATTTGTTTCCCGAGTCTTGATGAAGCGCAATTGCTAACAGGGCTGAATCACCCTGACGAGATCATTGATTACTACCTGAAGTTGGGCGCCCGTATTGTGGTGTTGAAGAAAGGTGGTGAAGGTGCAACGGTGGCGACTGAATCTGAGCGTTTCTCGATATTGCCACACAAAGTAACGCCGGTAGATGCTACTGCTGCGGGCGACTCATTTGCAGGCTCCTTCTGCACTCACTATGTCCGCGGCGCGAATCTAGAAGAGGCGTTGGCCTACGCTAATGCAACGGCGTCGATCACCATTACCGGTTATGGCGCAGTGGCACCATTACCAACGTTGGCTCAAGTCGAAGCCCGACTAAATGAAGCCAAGGCGTAGAATTCGAATTCACTTATATAACGGAAATACCTATGGAAAATCTTAATGAGCAACTGCGCGCCTTGAAAGTCGTGCCGGTTATTGCGGTCGACAAAGCCGAAGATATTTTGCCGTTAGGCGAGCAGTTAGCTAACAATGGTTTACCGGTAGCTGAAATCACCTTTCGCTCGGATGCTGCTGAGGAGGCCATCCGGCTGCTTCGTCAAGCTCAACCAAACATGTTGATTGGCGCTGGTACCGTGCTGAATGAGGCACAAGTTATTGCTGCGAAAAATGCCGGAGCAACTTTTATTGTGTCGCCTGGGTTAAATCCCAACACAGTGAAAGCTTGTCAGAAACACGGCATTCCAATCGTCCCTGGTGTGAACAATCCATCAACCATCGAAGCGGCCATTGAACTTGGTCTTGATACCGTTAAGTTCTTCCCGGCGGAGCCATCTGGCGGCATCAAGATGCTGAAAGCTCTGTTAGCGCCTTATCCGCAATTACAAGTAATGCCGACTGGCGGTATTGGTGCCGGGAACATTGAAGAATATCTGGCGATCCCTCGAGTATTGGCTTGTGGCGGCTCGTGGATGGTTGACAAGACGCTGGTTAACTCCGGCGAGTGGGACAAAATTGGTGAGTTAGTTGCCGCTGTTGTGGCGCAGCTAAAAGACTAGTTTCGGAGTAGTAGTTGTTATGAGTCCGATTAAGTCGATTGAGAATCGTCTGTACAAAATCCCATTGGCTGAAATTTTGTCCGACGCCAAGCATGGTGATCATGACCATTTTGAATTGATCACTTGTACCATCACTTTAGAAGATGGCTCTCAGGGCACTGGATATACCTATACCGGTGGTAAGGGAGGCTATTCAATCAAGGCGATGCTTGACTACGATTTGGCTCCGTCGTTGATTGGCGCTGATGCCGAAAACATTGATGCCATCTATGATCATATGGAATGGCACATTCACTATGTTGGTCGTGGCGGGATTTCTTCATTCGCCATTTCTGCTGTGGATATAGCGCTTTGGGATCTCAAAGGTAAGCGTTTAGGTGAACCTTTGTGGAAAATGGCTGGTGGTCACAGTGACCGCTGCAAAGCCTATTGTGGCGGTATTGATTTGCATTTCCCGCTCGACAAACTATTGCGCTCAATTGAAGGTTATTTGGAGCGAGGCCACAATGCGGTAAAGATCAAAATCGGTCGAGCTAACATGCAAGAGGATATCGATCGAATTGCCGCCGTGCGCGAACTGATTGGCCCTGACGTTACCTTTATGATTGATGCCAATTACTCGTTGACTGTCGAGCAGGCCATCACCCTGTCTAAATCTGTCGAACAACACGACATAACCTGGTTCGAAGAGCCGACCATTCCTGATGATTATCAGGGATTTGCTGAGATCGCCAGCAACACATCAATTCCGCTCGCTATGGGGGAAAATCTGCATACCATCCATGAGTTTGGTTATGCCTTTGAACAAGCTTCATTGTCATTTGTGCAGCCCGATGCATCAAATTGCGGTGGTGTTACCGGCTGGTTGCGGGCCGCACAGCTCGCCAATAAGTATGGCATTCCTGCATGTAGTCATGGCATGCAAGAATTACATGTCAGCTTGGTCAGCAGTCAGCCTAATTCAGGCTGGTTAGAAGTTCATAGTTTCCCGATCGATCAATACACCAAGCGTCCGTTGGTGGTTGAAGAACACTTGGCTGTTGCCCCCAACACTCCCGGTACTGGAGTGGAATTTGACTGGCACAAAATAGCCAAGTATCAGGTCGCATAACGCCGACCAAGGTTAGCCTTACCTAGCGTTATATTTGTACTTTGTGTGGTTTTGCCCCGTGCTGTTAATCAGCATTGGGGCTTTTTTTTGTTTTACCATTTATTCATCACACATTGGTTTACCAATAATGATTGTTGTCATTATTATCTATTTTTCATTTTTGGTTGATGATTTAATGATCTGACGCAAAATATTAATATTTGCATGCTGTTAGTGGGTATATGGGGAGGTTTTGTGTTGCGTTATTGATCTACCTATTTTGTCATTTTGGTTGACTAATGTGATCAATTCTAAAAAATTGGTTGTCCTTTTGTGTAACTATGTCGCCAGTTGAAACATTGAAGTTATACGAATGACTAAACAAACATTAACGGCTTGCCAGTATGCCTTGATCGTTACCCTCGGCGGTTTTGTCTTTGGCCTTGATGCTGCAATCATTTCTGGAACTATCCGCTACATTACTGCTGAGTTCGGCCTCTCTGATATGGAGTTAGGTACTGTGGTCAGCGCACCGAGCTTGGGCGCAATTTTTGGTCTGTTTCTGGCCGGAAAAATGGCCGACTTGTTTGGCCGAAAAAAGACCCTGATCATTATCGCCGTGGTGTACTTGATCTCGGCCCTTGGTTCGGCTTTTGCCAACAACTTTACCGTACTACTGCTTGCTCGGTTTATTGGTGGTCTCGCGTTCATTTCGATTTCAGTTACCTCCATGTACATCGGCGAGGTCTCGCCGCCACAACTCCGCGGCAAACTAGTGTCCTTTAATCAATTAATGATGGTCATCGGTTTATCCGGTGCCTATTTCATTAGTTACGGTTTAGTGCAGTCGGTGGCCCCGGGCGAAACCGAAATATGGGGCTTGGCGATTTGGCGAGTGATGTTTGCCACTGAGATTTTGCCAGTACTCATCTGGGCCGGTTTGTTGTTTACCATTGCTGAATCCCCGCGTTGGCTGTTAATGCATGGCCAGCGAGAACAAGCGAAGCAGGTGATTTTCAGCGTTAACGACCCTGCCTCAGCGGCGGCGGCTCTGGAAGACATGGAGGCCAATCTAGCAAGTCACAAGAATGAACTGGCTGAAGACAAGCCGCTGAAACTGACGTTTGCGCCTAAGTATCGCAAAGTACTGTTGCTTGGTATCGCCATTGCCACGGCTCAAGGTTTCACTGGTATGAATGCCATTCTGTTTTATGCGCCGGTGGTATTTGAGCAATTGGGTTCTGGCGTACATGGTGCTTTTGAGCAAACCACATACATTGGTGTTTGCGGCTTTATCTTCACCTTGGCGGCAATTTTTCTGGTCGATAAACTGGGGCGCCGACCTTTATTAATCATGGGACTCGCCGCCATTCTGGCGTCGCACTTGTTGTGCTGGTATGGCTTCAGTAGTGCGAGTTACGAGATCTCTCAGCGTACTCTCGACAATGTACCTGTCTCAATGGATGCCAGTAAGCTCGAACCGCATATTGGTAAAACCTTCGATTCCGATATCGCTCTCAAAACCTTGTTGGCAGAAACCTATGAGCATAAGGATGCCAAACTCATCGAAGGCTACGTCATTGAGTCCTCTGTGACCATGAATGCCACGGTAATTCTATTCGGTATTTTCGCCTTTATCGGCGCATTTCACTTTTCCATTGGGCCAATCATGTGGGTATTGATTTCGGAGATCTCACCCAATGCCATTCGCAGTGTGGCGATTCCGTTTTTTGCCCTGACCACCAGTATTTCCAGTTATTTGGTGCAGCACTTATTTCCTTGGCAGCTCAACACCATTGGTGCCGCGGGAACATTTCTAATGTATGGCATGTTCGCCGCTATACCACTGTTGGTGGTGGCGCTATTCCTACCTGAGACCAAGAACAAAAGTATTGAAGATATTGAAAAAACTCTGGTATCCGAGGCCTAGCCTCGGGTGATCAGCGACTGACACAGGAGGTAATCAACTCACAGGGTGATTGAGGATCATGGCTTGGATGCAGTGGGACTAATCTAACCGAAAGTCATGGTTGTGATAGAGATTTCGAATATTACAAATCACGCACGACTCCTTGGGGGGAGTTCTTAAAAAAATGGAAACACACAACATGAAATTAACTATAAAGTTGTTGTCTCTTGCTGTTGCTACAGCCTTGGCCGGTGGCATGAACGCCGCAATCGCACAGGAGCAAGTAGCACAGGAGCAAAACGAAGATACAGAAGTGATTCAGGTTCGCGGTATTCGCGGTTCATTAGATAAAGCAGTTGGTATTAAGCGGACCTCTTCAGGCGTTGTTGACGCCATTTCCGCAGAAGACATCGGTAAATTCCCAGACACTAACCTTGCTGAATCATTGCAACGGATTACTGGTATTTCGATTGACCGTAACAACAACGAAGGTAGTCAGGTTACCGTTCGCGGCTTTGGCCCGTCATTCAACTTGGTGACCCTTAATGGTCGTCAAATGCCTACTTCTAACGCTTTGGGTAATGATTCAGCCGGTGGTCGCACCAACAGCCGTAGTTTCAGCTTTGAAGAGATCTCTGCCGATAGTGTCAGTGGTGTCGAAGTCTTTAAGACCGGTAAAGCACATGTTTCATCCGGCGGCATTGGTGCCACCATCGATATCAAAACTTCGCGACCGCTCGATTTAGAAGACAACACCCTGATGTTCAAAGTACAGGGAAATATCGACACCAGTAACGAGAAAGGCGATGACATTACGCCTGAAGTTTCTGGCTTGTACAGCAAAGTGTTTGAAACCGACATGGGCAACGTCGGGCTGTTAGTCAATGCGTCGTTTTCGGAACGCCACAGCCGCAAGGAATTTGTTGCTATTAATGGTTGGATTGGTGATCGCAACAACGAATGGCAACCGGGTATTGATGATAGCAATATCGATCGCAGCAAAAACCCAGAAGGGTATTACTGGTCGCCGCAGGATTTCAGTATTAACACCAGTGATCACGAACGTGAGCGCACCAATGCGCAGTTTGTTTTGCAGTACGCGCCAAATGACGACTGGGTCGCGACCTTGGATTACACCTTGTCGCGTTATGATGAGCAAATCGAGCGAACCAACATTGCTTGGTGGTACGACTTTTGGAAGGTAGAAGGGTTCACTGATGCGAATGGCACAGTGGTAAAAGCGACCACGGCTAATCACCGTATTAATCACTACGGTTTCTACAATGACTTAGAAACTGAAAATGACTCTATTGGATTGAACTTAACTTGGCAGGCCACTGACGAGTTGAAGTTTGAGCTTGATTACCACGACTCAACTTCTGAGTCTCAGCCTGATGGCACCGTTGCCGAAAACTTGGCGATTCTAAGTGGCAAAGAGTTCGATGATGACTTGACGTTAGATATGACTAACGGGGTACCAATTGCCACTATTCTCGATCGTAATGGTGACAGCTTTACTACCGAAGGTTTGATGGGTGATCTGGGTATTGCTCGTGGTTACCAAGTTAAGAATGACATTGAGCAAATTCAGTTGCACGGTAGTTGGGAACTCTACATGGGGCCGCTAGTGGCATTGAACTTTGGTGTGTCTAACACCGATTTTCAATATGATTCAAGCCGTCGCTTACAGTTTTCGTTCTTGTCTGAGCTTGATTTTAGCGAGCTTGATATCGATTGGGTGAAGGTCAATGGCGTGCCGGGTTTGAACACGGCGGCAGAATTTGACCCCAAACATTTGCTCGAACTTGGTGAAGAGCAAGGCTTGATTGCGCCAGAATTTCCTGCTGATCTCGATCGGGTAGAGGAAGAAACCACCGCGATGTATGTTTCTGCCGACTTTGAATTTGAAGTCGCAGGCTATGATGTCAACGTTAATGCTGGTTTACGCTATGAAGATACTGACGTAACTGGCTCCTCGGAAAGCAATTTACCTTATGCATACCAATATGTGACCATCTCCGAGCTGTTGCCGCTTTACTACGAGAATGGTGCTACGTTGGAGTCAATCAAAGCATCGTACGATGAGTACCTGCCGAACTTAGACATTAACGTCAATCTGACAGACGATTTGATTGCCCGTTTCGCTGTCAGCCGGACAATGACACGCAGTGACTTGCCAGCATTATCGCCTGCAACAAACTTGACCATGTATCGTCCTGGTGGTCCTTACACCGCCGGTCAGGGCAATCCAGGGTTGGAGCCATATACGTCTGACAACATAGATTTGTCATTGGAGTGGTATTACACCGATGCCAGCTATGTATCGATTGGTTACTTTGACAAGTCGGTCGAGAACTTTATCGGTACCGATACTGAACAACGGATTATCAATGGTGCCGATGGTACGCCGTTGACCGATCCAAGTATCAATCCTCGTCCGGGTTGCCCTGATGGTGAAAACCCTCAATGTCAGTCGCAAGCGGGCGATCCAGTGATGAACTGGGATGTCACCACGCCAATGAACATGGAAGATGCATCGGTTGATGGTTGGGAAATGGCTTTGCAGCATGTCTTTGGTGAAACCGGCTTCGGTACCATTATCAACGCAACATTTGTTGATGGTGATGTCGAATATGACGTGTTCTCTGTTGAGCAAACGGTGGCACTCACCGGGCTGAGCGACTCGGCCAACTTCGTTGGCTTCTATGAGAAAGACGGCATTCAGGTGCGTGTTGCTTACAACTGGCGAGATGACTTCTTGTTAAAGACCGATCAGCCAGCTCGGGGTGACGAGCCAGTGTTCACTGAAGCCTATGGTCAGTGGGATATGAATGCCAGTTATGACATTAACGACAACTTCACTGTGTACCTTGATGCCATCAACATCACAGGTGAAGACGCTCGCTCTCATGGTCGCTTCAAGAATCAGTTGATCGATAGTCAAGAGTACAAAACTCGTTATGCCATTGGGGTTCGGGGTAAGTTCTAAGGCCCCCATGAAAGGCATCACTCGTTGATCGCTAAGGCAGCCTGCGGGCTGCCTTTTGCGTCGCTCAAGTAGCGAGTCGCAGCTCGTCATCGACGATCTAGATGATCTACAGCAAACATCAGAAAAGTTTGCTGATATGGCCTATTTGCTTTGCTTAACAAATAGGTCATTATTTGTTTTAACTGTAAAATAAATTAACCAAGGATAAACAATCATGACCGACAGCAATCACTGGGTAGAACTCACTAACGCCAATGGTATGTTGGTTAGGTTGGTTGATGTCGGTGCCAGTATCACTAGCATTAAGTTGCCGCTGGCTGATGGTGAAATGCGCGAAGTCGTTGTTGGCTGTGACCGTCGTGAAGATTATCTCGATAATCCAGCGTTCCTTGGCGCCAATGTTGGGCGCTTCGCCAATCGTATTGAGGCGGGCCAATTTGCTATTGGTGACCGGCAATACCAAGTTACCATTAACCAAGCGCCGAACCATCTCCATGGTGCCGGTCAACTGAGCCACAATGCTTGGCAACTAGTGAGTCATGATAGTCGTTCAGCAGTCTACCAATTCGAGTCGCGCGACGGCGATGAAGGCTATCCAGGCAACCTTGTTGTGCAGGTTCATTATGAGCTGGGTGACAACAATGACTTGACCATTCGCTATCAGGCGACAGTTGACCAACCATGCCCGATCAATCTCACCAACCACAGTTACTTTAACCTCGACTCCGATCGAGACACTATGCTTGACCATGTTTTGCAAATTGCCGCAGAACAGTATCTACCGGTCCGCGTCGATGGTATCCCAGAGGCCGAAATCGAAACAGTGGCAGGGACTAGTTTTGATTTTCGTCAACCGAAAACAATCCTTGCTGAGTTGCTTAGTGACGATCAGCAACGACGAGTCAAAGGTATTGACCACAGTTTTATTCTTGATGCCGAAATAGCTGATGATAAGCCAGCTGCGCAAGTGACATCTGCTGATGGCAAAGTGTGCTTATCGGTGTTCACCAGTAAACCTGCGGTCCATGTTTACACTGGTAATTTCCTCGGTGGTGTCCCTACTCGAGATGGTGATGGCTTGGATTATCAAGGCATTGCCCTTGAGACTCAGTTCTTACCTGATGCCCCGAATCGCGATTGGCCCCACCAGAGTTGCATCTTGCAGCCGGGCGAAACTTACCAGCACTACACCTGTTTCCAATTTACTGTTTAGTTTGGTTGCTTGGTGAGCTCACTGGAACTCACCAAGCTCTCTATGGTCAACAGCTCACCGGGTCGTAGTTTCGATGTCGATAGCTTTTAATGTCCTGTTCAAACCCTTTCACGCTACTTCTTAACTCTTCTGACGCTTGAGCCAATTGCGTGGTGCTGGCTTGGTTGCCTGCGGCAATTTGATGGACTTCGTCAATTAAATCGTGAGTTTGCTTTGATAGTTGAGCCTGATGGCTGGCCGAGTTAGCGATTTGGACATTCAGATCAGTAATACTATCAACCACGTTGACTAGTGATCTCAGAGCGGTCAGGGTATCTCGCGATTGATCGGCATTGGTCAATGCGCTGGCGGAGTAGTCTTTGAGTACTTGCGCAGATGTTGACGCTTCGTCTTGCAGCGACTCGATTTGCCCCTGAATCTCCTCGGTGGCGACTTGTGTGCGCTGCGCTAAATGTCGAACTTCCTCGGCGACAACCGCAAAACCTTTGCCGTGGCTACCAGCTCGGGCTGATTCGATTGCAGCATTCAATGCCAACAAATTGGTTTGTCCTGCGATATTCTGAATCAGCTCCACGACTTCGCTAATGGCGTTTGTTTTTACTGCCAATCGATCGGCTCGTTCTGAGGCTTGGTGCAAGTCGGTGGACAATCGAGATACCGCGCTAGCGAGTTGTTCTACTTGACCAACGCCTTGAGTCACGTCCTGCTGAGCCTGTGATACCAATTCGGCACCACGAGTCGAAGACGTTTGCGTTTTCTCTGCCTGATTCAACACATCAGCCATTAGCTCGTTGATGCTTTTGGTCAATCCTTGCTGTCGATAGATACCATCAGCGCTGTGGGTGACGACTTGATCCAACTGGGTGCTTTGAACCGAAATATTGCGTGCCGAATCGGCCATTAAGCCAATACTACTTTGGAACTTATCGAGCAGGTGGTTAAACGCAATGGCTGTCTCGCCAGCTTCGGTTGCTCGTTCGACAGGAGCGCGATTGGTCAAGTCACCGGTGTGAACAATATGATGCATGGTTTTCATGGTATCGAGCCAGACCGTTTTTGCGCCGTGTTCGACCACGTTTAACCCTAAGTCTTCTTCAGCCTCGGTAACACGCAAATCATGAAACACCTTCAGCAGGAAGAAAGTCACCAGTCCCATGCCAAAGGCCCAGCCAAAGGTTGTGACGACGCCGGTCAGCTGCACCATAAATTGCTCAATGTGAGAGCCGGCGGCCAGTTGAGATGTTTCAGCGAACAGGGCCACAGCTAAAGTACCCCAGATTCCACCAATACCATGGACCGCAACGGCGCCGACCGGATCGTCGAGCTTAAAGACGTGAAGGATGATGAGTTCTGCGCTGTAGACTATCGCTGCGCCAATCAAACCAATCCAAATCGCACTACTCGGCTCGACAAAAGCACAGCCAGCGGTAATTGACACTAAACCCGCCAAAATGCCATTTAGTGCTTGTTCTACTCTTACTTTTCCTTGGTGCTGTAGCCATGACAGCATAAGGCAAGTTAAACCGCCTGCGCTAGCTGCAAGCAAGGTGTTGACGATAATTTTGGCGATTGCGCCTTCTGCTTTTAGCGTGCTGCCACCGTTGAAGCCAAACCAACCAAACCACAAAATAAACACGCCCAAAGTTGCAAGTAGCAGGTTGTGACCGGGGATTTCCTCTACTTCACCTTTGTCATTGAAGCGCCCTTTGCGCGGCCCTAAGACGATCACCCCAGCTAATGCGACCCAAGCACCAACTGAGTGAACCACTGTGGAGCCAGCGAAATCCATAAAGCCCTTGGTCTCGAGCCAGCCTTGACTGTCGCCCAACAGTAGGCTGCCCCATGCCCAGTGGCCACTGACCGGATAAATCACCAAGCTGATAATGACAGAGATAATAAGGTAGGCCCGAAACTTCATTCGCTCGGCAACTGCGCCAGCGACGATGGTGGCGGCGGTACCGACAAATGTTGCCTGGAATAGAAAGAAGGCAAAGTCGAAGGGTTGATTGAGCAAACTACCGAAAAATCCTGTGCCGCCAAACAAGCCCGAGTTGGTTTCGCCAAACATCAGGCCAAAGCCGATAAACCAGAATGACAACACAGCAACGGTAAAGTCTGATATGTTTTTTACTGCGACGTTGTAGCTATTTTTGGCCCGAATGAGGCCAGATTCAAACATGGTGAAGCCTGCTTGCATAAAAAACACTAAGCCAGCGGCCACAACCACCCAAAGTAAATCAATTACCCGCGACTCATCTGCTGCTTGGGCTGGAAGAGCCACTAACAATGCGGGTAAAAACCACAGTCCTTTCACGATAGTCCTCAAATTGTATTGTCGATGCGCCGTTGCATCGCTGTAGCATTCTTCACATCTGTAATAAAAAGTAAACATTTTGAATGACTTACGACAATCTTAAGGTTTTTTTTGAGCTTGTTTGGTGCGTTTCCTTATTCTTTTGCATCTATATTGTGCGTGACGGATCTCTATGGTGCATTTTTTTCGGGGCGAACAAAAAGCAAGCAAATGTTGGTCGTTTGTTCAGCGTTGAACTATTTTGCTCTCGTCACTTGACATTGTCTTTCGATCGACTGTTTGAAACGCATGGAGGGCGTTGCCCAGCGGTGACTAATTGGTCGCTGTAAACACTTGCTGCAATTGCTGCAAAGAGACGCCAAGTAGTGCTTCGCTCAGTATGCTCAGCTGTTGTTGATCGCCGCTGAAGTGGTAGGTGTTGTGGTAATGGCTTAAGCTTTCGCCAATGGCCAACTCTCTGGCATGAGACGACGTTTCCAGCTCATAAAATGGCCCAGGCTGACCGTTGGCCAACAAACCATAGTTGAAGATATTGGTGACATCGCCACCGTATGGGTCGACATCATCCTGCCACACCGAATTAACGTAACTGCCATCTTCTGGCGGCTCGAACTGAAACTTAACAATGGTCAACAGATTCAGCTCTGGGTTATAGCTGCCAATAATGGGTTTCGTTTGCTCTGGTGGAACGCCAATCTTGTTCATGTAACTAGCATCAGCTTTGTAGAACACCGTTTCGTCAACGATTTTGGTATGACTGGCTTTGGTCGGAGTGAAGTAGGATGTCACCTCAGTTAAGGGCTGGCTCAACGGAATTGCGATGGTGGCATTCGGGGAGAAACAGCCTAACTCCCAAATTGATATTAATCCGGTTTGCCGTGACAACGGTTTGTTGCCGGCGTTGGTAAGCGTCGTCGACGCACTAAAACCAATAGCCCGAATGCCATCGGGAATGGTCACCGCTAGCGATTTCGCCAGTTCGGCAGCATCAAACAAAGCAACAGAACGGCTGACATGAAAACTGAACTCAGTTTCCATGTGATTGACAAGTTGAATGTCTTGCTCGAATGTCACTTGTTGTGGCGTTTGATTGACGATATCAAAAGCAACAGTGGTAATGGCTTCTTGATAGTGCACTGTTTCTGCAACCTGCGCCGTTCCCGGCTCGAAAAACAGTGCATAAGGGCCTTTTTCAGGGCCGAACCACAAACGGCTGACACCACCCACATTGAGGTTTTCAATCTCACTCAGATCTTGCTTGAGTAACTCTCGGTCAAACCAACCAATGCTATTGCCTTGATCGCCAGACATGCTGCTCACCATGGCGCGGCCTTGAAACTCGGCCAATACCGCCAGGCGATTGTCGCCGCTGGTTAATACAATGGGTTGGTAATTGTCGGCTAACAGCGCCAGATCCGAATCAAAGCTAGCCGCTTGGCTGAGATTAACTGAAGTCATAGTGATAGAGAGAGCTGCAATGGAGTAAGCAAAGCGCGTCATAGTTGCAATTGAATAATGGTTAACAATTTACAATTTATTCTAAGGTGAGATGCAAAAAGAAGATGAGAGCTGGATCGGTTTTACATAATTGCTTCAACGATTTTTGCCTGCGTGCTTAGAGTTGATTCGACTCCGACCATTCGCGCAACTTGTCTAAGCACTCCAATGCCGATTGGCCAAACGGCGTTAGTTCATAGGTGACCGCCACTGGCCGGTCACTAATCACTTTGCGAATGACCATACCGTTGCTTTCCAATTCTTTCAGTCGCTGATCGACCATTTTTTTGCTGGCACCACCAAGCATGCGACTCAAATCATTGAATCGAACCGGGCCGTCTTTGAGGTGATAGATGATGGAGCCGGTCCATTTGCCGCCAATCATTCGCATGCCTTTTTCGATTGAACAGGGCTCAAGGCATGGGTTGACCACTTTTTTTCTACCGTAGTCATCTGTTTCTAAATAACTTTTCAAAGCTAACCTCAAAAAACATATAGGTTACCAAAAGGTAACTAATTGAAATTGGTATGTAGGTTACCATAATGAACCGGTGTTCGACAGATTTGGTACTAGACTGAGTACCGTTACTGACAATTCAACTGAGGAGCCGCCACAGTGAGTCACGTTCTAATTATCAATGCCCATGAACCATCGCCTTATTCGGAAGGTAAGTTAAATGCGTCTTTGGTTAACCAAGCGAAAGCAACGCTGGAAGCTAACGGTCATGCAGTGCGCGTGGTGACGATGCAAGATGACATTGTTGTTGAAGAACAGCTGGGTCACTTTGAATGGGCAGATCGGGTGATCCTACAAACGCCAATCAATTGGATGACCATTCCATGGTCATTTAAGAAGTACATGGATGAAGTATTCACCGCAGGTATGGGCGGCGCATTGTGCAACTTTGACGGTCGCACGCCGGAAGAGCCGAAGAAAAACTATGGCACTGGCGGCTCTCGTGCAAACACCAAGTACATGTTATCGCTGACCTTTAATGCCCCAGAAGAGTCTTTTAACGACGCCAGCGAATACTTGTTCCAAGGTAAAAGTGTTGATGACTTGATGATGCACATGCATGCCAATTTCCGCTTCTTTGGTATGACGGCGCTGCCAACATTCGCTTGCTACGACGTGATGAAGAACCCCAATGTGGAAGCTGATTTCAAACGCTTTGAAGCGCATTTGAATGCCAACTTCTGAGCTGCAACAGACGTATAAGCCAACAACATTTTGATCCCAACATTGCTAGGAGCCATTGATGTTTACTTACTATGAATTAGACAACGCACCGGAACAGTCCAAGCCTTTGATGGAGCAGTCGCAAAAAGGTTTTGGCATGTTACCCAACTTGCACAAAATACTCGCCGAAGCGCCGGCAACTTATGAGGCCTATAACACAACCTTCTCGTTGTTCATGAACAACACCACGCTATCGCCGGTGGAGCAGCAAGTGGTGTTTATGACCTCTAATTTTGAGAATAACTGCCACTATTGCGTGCCCGGTCATACCTGGATGATGAAAGCTGGCAAGATGCCAGAACAGGTCATTGAAGCCTTGCGTGAAGGCACCGTGATCCCAGATACCAAGTTGCAAGCGCTCCATGATTTTGCCAAAGCCCTGCTCGATCAACGTGGCCATATCGGCGATGACAAACTGCAACAGTTTCTTGATGCTGGGTACACCAAACGACAGGCGTTGGAAGTGTTAACGGGGTTGGCGTCTAAGTTGATTTCCAATTTCACCAATGCGCTGACTCATACCGAGGTGGATGCGCCAATGAAGGCATTCGCCTGGACCCATCCATCACAGCGATAAGGAGCAACGCAAGACCATGAGCACAGCAAAAGATATTCATCTGTACACCGCTTCGACTATGAATGGCTGGAAGCCAGTGATCTTCTTGGAAGAAGCTGGCGTGGAGTACGATCTGACGTACATTGATTTTTCCAAGAAAGAACAAAAAGCACCTGATTACGTCAAGCTCAACCCTAACGGGCGCATTCCGACCATTGTCGATCGCTCTAACGATAACTTTGTGGTTTTCGAGTCGGGCGCGATTCTTTGGTACTTAGCTGAGAAATACGGCAAGTTTCTTCCTGAAGATGCCAATGAACGCTCGAAAACCTTGCAGTGGCTGATGTTCCAAATGGGCGGCGTCGGGCCAATGATGGGGCAGGCGATGTATTTTCAGCGTATTGCTGCTAAGCAAGGCGAGGAGCATCCTTTTGCCATCAAACGTTATGTCGATGAGAGCCGACGCTTGATGGAAGTGCTAAACAGCCATTTGCAAGGCCGCGAATACCTCGTCAATGACGAATACACCATTGCTGATATGGCGACTTACCCTTGGGCCAGAGCTTATTACTGGGCCAATGTCTCGGTCGATGGCTTGCCGCATTTGCAGGCATGGTTTGATCGAATTGATGGTCGTGAGGCAACCCAACGTGCGCTTGAGATCCCTAAGCCGTTTTGGGCGTTCTTCGGCAAAGGCGACGTGGCCGCCCAAGAGCGGGAAAATGCCGAGCGCTTCAAGAGCGATGTGAGCAAATCGAAATGAGTAAGAAAAAAATCCGCCTAGACCTAGTTTCTGATGTGGTTTGCCCTTGGTGCATCATAGGTTACAAGCGGCTTGAGAGAGCATTAGAACTGGTTGCCGATGACATAGAGGTAGAGCTTCATTGGCATCCGTTTGAGCTGAATCCGAAAATGCCTTTGGGTGGCGAAAATTTGCGTGACCATCTGGCGGCCAAGTACGGCACGACCAAAGAAGGCAGTTTTAATGCCCGAGCCGAGCTGACCCAAATCGGCGCTAATTTGGGGTTTCGCTTTGATTACTTCGATGAAATGAAGATGTTTAACACCTTCAAAGCGCATCAGCTGCTGCATTATGCTCGCCAGTTTGGCAAAGAAACAGAGCTAAAGATGCGCTTGTTCTCGGCGTTTTTTGGGGAGCGAAAAGTCATTGATGAGGATGCTGTGCTGGTTACCGAAGCCGTTGCTGTCGGTTTAGATCAAGCCGAAGCACAAGCGGTGCTTGCCGATGAACGCTTTGCCGAAGCGGTAAGAGCTGAAGAGCTAGAGTGGGTCGACATGGGCATCCGCTCAGTACCGACCTTTGTATTCAATCGCGCGCAAGCCGTTTCCGGTGCCCATGAGCCCGAAAAGCTCGCCGAGTTCATGCGGATTGTTTAGCTTGTTGTTGATATTGTCGAGGAGTTAACCCTGTGAGCTTTTTAAACACAGTAGAAAAATAGGTTGTGTTATTGAAGCCCACTTCGAAGGTAGTTTCCGTGACTGACCGAGAGAGAAGCAGTTGTTTAGCCTTAGCAATACGTATGTCCGTTAGGTACTGATTAATCGTTTGTTCTGTGTGCTCTTTAAATAGACGCATTATGTGAGAACGGCTTGCTCCCACATGACTCGCAATGTCGTTGATTGATAGATCTTTATAGTACTCGGTGCGAAGACATTCTTTGACTTGTTCAACTAGTTGCAAATCCCTGTTTTGGTTGGAGCAATTTGCGACTCGATCAACTAACTGATGGCATTCGTTGATCATAAGCCGGTGTAGTGAGCCTTCATCATGACACTGCTCAATCGTTTTACCTATGCTTTCTAGAGTGGCGATGAGTTCTTTAGCGTCTGCTCCAACGAAAATAGCGGTATCAACCAGAGTAAATAAAACCTCTCGACATCGAACTCGCATCGTACCCAACTGGTGGTGAGTGAAGATACTCAGTGCTTTGAGTAGTTCCGTCGCTTTTTCATCGACCAACCCACCGCTAGCGGTCTTTACCACTTCAACCAGCTCATCCCGCTCGCGAAATGGGTAAGCCATATCTTGCTCTGTGGGATAGTAATCACTAAAAGAATTCTGTTGAGCCGACGCAAACTGTGCTTTGGCCAAAGCCTTTTCATGGCGTGCATGCTGCTCAACTCTTCGATTGGTTTCTTGAATGTCGCTAAACGCGGCCCAGCCCCAACTCAGCGCCGTTAAGCTCGAACCAGCATAGTAAAGCTCCCAAGCTTGGAACAGATCGCCCACTAACATAAATAGGCAAAGACTAAGCGTGCCAAATAGGTAAATCCTTACCGAACGTTCCGGTTTAGTTTTAAGCAGGTGGAGTACTGGCAGTATCAAGCAAAGGACAATTAAAGCGGCCTGAGAGTAATAGACAAGGGGGTAGTTACCATCTCCCAAGGGATTTAGTTGCCAATGTTGTGTCTCTGGGTGAGTGACAATAAATAAAAGCGACCAAGTTGCGCCTAACGCACATGGAAGCGCGAGTAGAGCTTTCTTGATTGGGCGCCCTGAAACCATGAAAAGTGAACTAAGCAGTGCGGGCGTGCCTAGCGTAAAGAGCAGGCTATTTCTCAAAATATCGTAGCCTGTACTAAGCACACTGACATTAAATGTATTGATGATTGGGCCGCAAAGAAAAACAATTAAACAAAGAAAAAATATGGCAAAACCAGGATAGGCTTTACCGAATCTTGCCCGAATCATGGTCAGATATATCAACACCATCGCGAAGATATGGGCTGCGGCGAACGGGACAACTCGCCGAGCAAAAAGCTCAATGCTAGTCTCTGTTTCAATCATTTCTATTGGCTAGATTGCCCTCTCTTTGACGCTAACTATTGTTGACAAAAGTCTCAATATAAGTGCTTTTGATGTTTATTATGTTATTAATTTTTATCGATAAGTTTTATTTTTAAAGTGATTTGGACAATTACTAACGCTGTTTTTTTTCGTTGAGCTATAACGGACTTCCTAAATAATTTATTGCTCTCGGGTTAAGGCGTTAGATGCGAACTCTCTTTCTCTGCCATATTGCTTTGATACTGCTCGCTGTGAGTCAGTGTACCCATGCCGCTTCACCGAACATTCTGTTAATTTTTTCGGATGACGCAGGGTATGCTGATTTTGGTTTTCATGGAAGTCGCGAAATGAAAACCCCTAACTTGGATCAATTGGCAAAACAAGGGATGCGATTTGATCAAGCTTACGTGTCGGCCGCTGTTTGTGGCCCATCTAGGGCGGGTTTGCTGACAGGAAGATATCAGCAGCGATTTGGTTTTGAAGAAAACAACATCAACGCTGAAGGCTACATGAGCCAACATGGTTTGACTGGCAGTGATATGGGTCTGCCATTGAACCAAAAAACCATCGCCAACTACCTGCAAGAACGTGGTTATAAAACAGCTATCTTTGGCAAATGGCACCAAGGTGACGCAGATCGCTTTCACCCTAACAAGCGAGGCTTTGACTACTTCTACGGATTCCGAGGGGGTGCTCGGAGCTATTATGAGTTAACCGCTGAAGAGGCCGATGCACTGCCCCAAAATAGGCTGGAGGAGAATTTTAAAAACTTCTCTGAACCCAAAGCTTATCTAACCGACGTACTTGCAGACGGTGCCATTGAGTACATGGAGCAAAATGGCAACCAACCATTCTTTATCTATCTCTCTTTCAATGCGGTTCATGCGCCGATGCAAGCTGAGCCTGACGACTTAGCGCAATTTCCAAATTTAACAGGGAAACGCAAAACACTTGCAGCTATGAATCTGTCCATGGATCGGGCCATTGGTCGGGTGTTGACCCGTCTCGATGAACTAGGGTTGGGCGACAATACCCTCGTGATATTTACCAATGACAACGGCGGTCCTAGCGATCAAAACGCCTCTGATAACTACCCGTTAAGCGGCACTAAGGCGAGTCATTTAGAAGGTGGTATTCGAGTGCCGTTTCTAATGCGTTGGCCTGGCGTGACCAAAGCGGCAACAGTCTATGAATACCCCGTAAGCACATTAGATTTGCTCCCCACCTTTTTGAATGCGGCGGGTGGCAATGCAAATGAGCTGACCGACCTTGATGGTGATGATTTAAAACCCTTTGTTACTGGCGCTAAACAGTCTCGCCCGCATCAAAAGCTCTATTGGAAAAAAGAAAATCGAGCAGCGATACGCGATGGCGACTGGAAGCTATTGCGCTTCCCTGATCGACCTGCAGAGCTCTACAACCTCGAAAAAGATCAGGCAGAAAAACATGACTTAGCAGCCAGCCACCCGCAAAAGGTTCGCGCGCTCTATAAAGCTCTTTTCCAATGGGAGACGACCTTGGCAAGGCCTGCGTGGCAGTTACAACGCAAATATGAGGCTTCAGCGATGGAGCGAATTAATAAGTACCAGAACAATCAGAGTCACAATTAAGAGGTAACATAATGAATCGACTCATACTATTGGGATTTGTTTCCCTGTGCCTTGTTGGCTTAAATAGCCCCGTTTTAGCCGAAGAGAGCCGACCTAATATTGTCGTGATTCTGGCTGACGACTTAGGCTACAACGATGTTGGGTTCACCGGTCCGACGGAGATCAAAACACCTAATTTGGATGAATTGGCCCAAAACGGCGTAACTTTTGAAAATGGCTTTGTGACTCATCCTTATTGTGGACCTTCCCGTGCAGGATTATTGACGGGCCGATATCAGGCCCGCTTTGGGATGGAGAACAATGTCAGTTATTCGCCCTCAGACCCGCATATGGGGCTGCCGTTAACGGAAAAAACATTTGCTAAGCGGCTACAAGAGGTGGGCTATAAAACTTCCATATTTGGTAAGTGGCACTTGGGGGGAGCGCCTCATTTTCAACCCAATAAGAGAGGGTTTGATTACTTCTACGGATTCTTAGATGGCGGCCACAACTACATGCCTGGACAGGTCACTGTTGGTGGTGACGGCTATTCTTTACCAATTATGCGTAATACTGGTGTTGCTGAATTTGACGAATACCTCACCACAGCGCTCAGTCGAGATGCTGCCCGCTACATTGAGGGCAGTAAAGATGCTCCATTTCTCATGTATTTGTCTTACAACGCACCTCATGCACCGTTGCAGGCACCTAAACAATTCATCGACAAGTATCAGCATATCGAAAACAACGAGCGCCGTATCTATGCTGCCATGGTTGATGCTATGGATGAGGGTATTGGAATGGTTGTAAACGCCCTCAAAGAAGCTGGAAAATTAGACAATACTCTGATCTTCTTCTTATCGGACAATGGTGGTGTGTTTCCTGAAGCTTGGTTGCCAACATTCAACTGGGCAGATAATTCGCCTTTTAGGCGCGGTAAAGTAGCGCTTTTAGAGGGCGGAATTCACGTACCTTTCATTGCTCACTGGCCAGCTAAAATAAAGCAAGGCGTTAAGTTTAAGGGGTTGGTTTCTTCACTCGATATTGCCGCGACGTCAGTAGCTCTAGCAGGGGCACAAGTTGAAGACGGCGAGCTTGATGGCGTCAATCTATTGCCCTACGTGACAGGCCAAAAGACCGGAACGCCTCACCAAGCCTTGTTTTGGCGATTAGAAGAACAGGACAATATCTTTGCTGTACGCACCATGGATTCAAAGTACTTGAATCAGCCATTGCCTGAAGTGGGAAGAAGCTTTTTTGATATGAAGAATGATCCCCATGAAAAGAATAACTTGGTGGATCAATATCCTGAACGACAAGAACAGCTTGTACGGCTATGGAATCAGTGGAATAAGAAAAACATCAATAACATTCTCCTTCAATCATATGAATACAAGAAGGTGAAAGACCAGTTCTACCAAGAGCTTTACCAAAACAACTTGAAAGAAGCTCGGCAAAAGCCCGCTTATAAAATTACCGCAACAGGCGAAGTAATACGTTAGAAAAAGAGTCTTTGGCTGGCATCCTTTTGATGGATGCCAGTCGTCTTGGGCAGCTTACGATGGCCTCGGCGGATTATTTAAACCCTGTTCGAGTCGCTGGTTGAGGGTTTCCTGCGACTTATAATGCGTTTTCGACAATCATTTCTTTCGCCACAAGTGCGGCCGACGGCAGAAACATGGTTGACACGATTCTTTGATCGGTAACCACCGCATGCTTATCTTTCAGAGTCTGTTTATTCTGTGCCAAAGCACCATTTTTGTTGAGTTGGCTTTCAATCAAAAAAGGTAGCAAAGTCCCTTGTTTAGCCCATGGTTTGGCTGTTTCAGTCGCGTTTGGAAATCCTGCCACTCTTTTCCCCTTCACTAAAAATTCGCCATTGGCCAATTTGACGTTGGCAATGCCTGCTGCACCATGACCGCCAACGCCAACAATGCCGCCAGACTGATAAATTTGGCTGATGAGCGAATGGATTTGTTGGTTGTTTGCGACGTCAAACATGACCCCGTAGCCACCACCAATGAACACGCCCCAGTACTCACTTGGATTGACTTGGCCTGGCGACATCGAGCTATTGGCTTTATCCAAAAAGCCCTCATGCTTGATGGTGTAACTACTAATGCCAACCGGATCCATCATGAACTCGACTTTGCCACCGTCAGGAGAGACAAAATCAACATCGAAGCCATGACTGAGAAAAACATGATAAGGCGGCGCGAACTCCCATAAGTTGTTTCTCGCATCATGCTGTTCAGGATCGCCCATATGGACTTTATTAGATACGACAATCAGCACCTTGCTGACTGGGTTGGCCCAAGCCGTTGCTGTGAACAGAATAACTGACAGACAGATAGTGAGTATGAGCTTCATGGTTTGCCTTTAATTGAAAACGAATAACTACTACTTAGTCGAATGAAATGTAAAAAAGGTTTAAATGCTCAAATGATTTGACCATTTGTTTTTCGCGAACAGGATTGGATAACCGAGGGCAGGAATCTAATTACTTGCCAAAACAAGAAGCTAGCGACGCTGTACCGACTTTGTCTCACTTTGCGGAACAGTTGTTTTCATTTTTGACTGTTTTTTAATCGTTCTTTCGTCACTAACATTCTCCCATCGACATGAGTTTTGTCCTACCTTACGAGCACAGAGAGGCAGAGGAAACACAATGAAAAGCTTAACGAATATGACAGGTAAATGGGTTGCTTTGGTGATCATGGCTGGCGCTTTGATGTCAGGTGCGGCGCTTGCCCAAGAGCAAGAAACAACAGTCACTCAGCTCACCGACAATATGCAGCTACAGTGGCATGAATGGCACAATTACCGTGATATTAACGAAGGTCGCCACGCCACTGCGACTAAGTATCGAACCAATGTGTTTAAACAGTTAGGAGATACTATTGCTGCCAATGCCGCCAAGCTACCCGAAGGATACAAGCTACAAATGCTAGTCACCGATCTGGATTTGGCTGGCGATACCAGTGCGAAAACACAAGCTGGTATGCGAGGCGTGCGAGTGTATGACCGTGCTTACAGCCCTGCCATTAGCTTCAAGTTTGCGGTACTCGATAGCACTAACTCAGTGGTCTTAGAAGGTGCAGAGGCGTTGAACAACAGAAATTATTTGCATAGCGGCGGCGCTTACAACTTCAATCAAGACAAACTGGCTTATGACAAATCGCTAATTGAGCAATGGTTCCGTCGCTCACTGCTACCTCAGGTTGATGGCTTGTCCAATCAATAAAGCAACAATACAGCTGCGCCCGATGACCAAAACAGGTCATCGGGCTAGCCTTGTGCGGCCTGAAATTGCTGGCGGTATTTCAACGGGGTTTGCTTCATGATGGTTTTGAATTGGCGGTGAAAGAACGCCATGTTCTGGTAGCCGCAGCGATAGCCAATTTCTTCCACTGGTTCATCGGTACGGATCAGTAGGCCGCACGCTTGAGTCACACGGTATTCATTGAGATAAGAGGTAAAGGTTTTTTTGAATACCCGCTTAAAGTATTTGGAGAACGACACCGGTGTCATATTGGTGAGGTCGGCCATTTGCTGAGCGTCGATCTTCTGCTCGTAGTTGGCCGCTACATAATTGAGGATATTCTCGATTCGCTTTGAGGCGTTATTGTCCTGATATTGAATGCCACCATGGCTGATGGGCTCGGCATCTAAGGTGGTGAGATCTTGCAGCAATGCCATAAAAGCCAGTAGTCGCTCAAACGGTTTGGCTCGAACCAGTTCGCGCATTCGCTCACCAATAAAAGGCACTTTATAGCCTGAAAACAATAGTCCCGATTCACAATTCATTAGCAGTTTTCGAATGGCGCTGAATTCGGACTTCTCCATCCATTTGTCGCCCAATAAATCAGCACTCCATTGAATAAATACCGAGCTGACCTGCTCACCATCATTGACGTTGCTTTTCCAACAGTGGGGTAAGTGCGGCCCCATGAGCGCTAGTTCACCATCACCAAAGTGGCGGATGGCGTTGCCGGTATAAGCCGTACCTGTGCCTGAAATGATGTAGGTCAGTTCCCACTCGGGATGGTAATGCCACGGAAAGGTAAAGCCTTGGCCTTTATAGCGCCCAGCGTAAAACGATTGTTCTCGGCTATGGGGGATGTGCTCAAGAATGGGTCTCATCAGCGGCTCGTTGTCAAAAAATAAGTCTGATTTGTTCCGTGAACTCTATCACTAATCGTCTTTCGTGGGAAAAATAGTACATGTTTTCTCTAACACAGTATTTAGATACCTGTTGCCGGTCGACGTAAATTTGCCCCATCTGAAAAATCTGTTGATGAGGACGAGTTATGGCGTTTGATGTCATTGTCTCAGGACTAAACGTAGTTGACCTGTTGGTCACGCTGCCGACCCAATATGAAGCGGGTAAAAAGCACCAAGTAGATAACATCCTGATCCAAGGCGGCGCTCCTGCCGGTAACGCCGCCTGTGGCTTGGCTAGTTTGGGTATGAGCACGGCTTTTCTTGGCTTTAACGGTGACAACACCCAAAGTCAGATCGCCCAAGCTGAACTAGCGCGCTGTGGTGTTGATACCAGCTTGATGCTGCATGAGTCTGGCGCTCAACCCGCCATTGCTTTAGTCGAAGTCGATCCAGACAACGGCGACCGCACGGTGTTTTATTCCCTCCAAGGCTATCGGGCGTTAACGCCAGCTGAAGTCAATCCAGCTTGGGTCGCAAACACGCGCTTGGTGTTTGTTGATGGCTATGACGTTGATGGCAACCTTGAGTTATTACGACAAGCCAAAGCGGCCAATGTGCCATCGGTCATTGATATTGAAGCTGGCGACAAGGCCACGCTGATGGAAATGTTGGCCCTTGCCTGCCACGCCATCTTGCCACTCGAAGCCGCCCAAGAACTGGCTGCTGAGCAAAACCCAGAAATTTGCTTGCGTCGCCTTGCCGAGCATAGCGATGGCCAATTGGTGATCACCGATGGTGCCAACGGTAGCTGGGCGCTGGACGGCGACAGCGTGATTCATCAAGGCATTTTCCGTGTTGAAGTGGTCGATACCACAGGTTGTGGCGATGCCTATCACGCAGCCTATGCGTTTGCCCTGTTGCGTGGCGATAGCTTAGCGGAGCGGATGCAATTCGCTGCTGCTTTTGCC
Source organism: Neiella marina (assembly GCF_002165625.1). Lineage (GTDB taxonomy): Bacteria > Pseudomonadota > Gammaproteobacteria > Enterobacterales > Neiellaceae > Neiella > Neiella marina. The sequence goes on along the minus strand of NZ_NGNS01000021.1, from coordinate 19,802 downwards.
GCTCTTGTGGCGCGCCACCTTGGTGGCCGTACGGCATTCCCATCCGCACAACAAGTACATTCTTTCATTGAATCTAGTAGTAAGGCGTAACCCCATGACTGTTAACTTTTTAGAACGCAAAGGCGTGGTTGAAGACTTGATGAAGCAGGCCATTAGCCCTGCCCAGCCTCGCGATAATGTTGCCATTGGTTTGATTGGTATTGGCTTTGAATTGCATTTTGATTGGGAAAAAGCCAAAGCTTCTTACAGCCAAGCCAAGCAGCAGATTGAAGGTGTTATGTCCGATAGTAACTCGCTGCTGGCCGAGCCAACGCCTATTCAAACGCGCGAAGATTTGCTCAAGCTGCTCAATCAATATGCCGCTCAAGGTATGAAAGCAACGGTGATCTACCAAGCGTCGTACATCGCTGGCGATCTGGCGATGGCGCTGGCAACTTGGTTGCGCAATAACGACATGCCAATGCTGAGCTGGTCGCACACCGAAGTAACGGGTGGCAACCTAACGGCTAACCGCTTGTGCGGTCAGAACTTCCTGCTCAACAACCTGTCTTCGATGGAAGTGAAGTACAGCTGGGTATTTGAAGAGCCGGGTGCTGAAGCACTCAACGCCTCGCTGGATCGCTTCATTCGGGTTGCTTCTGCCAAGGCGCGAATGAAGTTTGCCAAAATCCTCATGGTTGGCGGCATGCGCGTACCGGGCTTCTACGATTGCGAACTAAACGAAATGTCCATCTCCAAGCATTTCGGTTTAGATGTCGATCGGGTCGATTTGGCCACTGTGTGGTTGCATGGTGAGAAGACCTTCGGTGCCGATGTGGTCAATCCGATTGTTGAAGCATTGCTGGCATCGCCACTGTTGGGCAAAAACGGGGTCAACGAAAAAGAGCTGTTCTTGTCTGTCCGTTTAGCCCTTGCTGTGGGTGATTACGCCAATGCCAATGGCTATATCGGTGTCGCCCTGAAGAACTGGCCAGAACTGTTTGAGCAATATGGCATTGCCGGTGATGGTGCCGGTGCCTTGGTACAGGATCTGGGCTTGCCGATTGCCGATGAGTCGGACATGGGCGCACTGCTGACCATGGTCACTTTCAATGAGATGACTCTTGGCGCAGGGCTGCCAACCTTGATGGATTTCTCCTACGTCAATCATTCCGATAACAAAGTGGGTATGTGGCACTGCGGCGGCACCTCCACCAAATTGCTGCGCCAAGGCACCACCTTCGACATGCAAAATCACAGCATCCTCGACAACTTTGACCCATCCGAGTCGTGCGGCATGCTGGTGGAATTCCTGCAGGAGCTTGGTCCGGTCACCATTGCCAAGTATCAGTATCCGCATGCTTCGACTGTATTCGCCTTTGAAGGCGATATTGTCGACTCCCCGATGCGTTATCGCGGCTGCTATGGCGAAGTGGCGCCAAAAGACATTTGCTCGCAATCGATTGCTGCCTCAGTAATGAATCACGGCATGGATCACCACTGGATCATGGCCCGCGGCCATTTGCTCGATGATCTTCGAGAGTTCAACTATTGGACTGACGTTAGTGAGTTAGCGGCGTCTGCGCCAGCAACCACTGGCCGTGGTTTAACCAAGAAACTTGACTACTAATTGCGACTGACAATCAGGATTAAATGATGACCAATAAATTAACTCAACTGGTTCAGACCTATCGCCAGGAGCAACGTTGCCTGGCTGGTTTCAACATTAACGACATTTACGATTTGCACGCGGTGGCATTGGCTGCGAACGAGCTTGATCTGCCCTTCATGGCGATGACTTATCCACCGGTGGCTGAACTCAATGGCACTTATCTGTGTCGCAAGATGGTCGATGGCTTTGCCAAGATCGCCAATAACGACATCTTTTTGCACCTTGATCACAGCACCTCGGTTGATTTGTGTAAGCGTGCGATTGATGACGGCTATGACTCGGTAATGATTGACGGCTCGCATCAGAGCCTCAAAGAAAACATCGCCATGACCAAAGAAGTGGTGGCTTATGCCCGCAGCGCTGGTGTCACCGTCGAAGCGGAAATCGGCAAGATCATGGGCCGTGATGTGGTGGTGCAGTGTGAAGATGATTACCTCGCATCGGTTGCTGACGTCAAAGCGCTTTACGAAGAAGCTGGCCCAGACATGTTGGCAGTCGGTATTGGTACGGCCCACGGCTTTACCCCAACCACACCGAAAATTCACTTCAATCGACTGCAAGAAATCGCTAACGCTGTTGCGGCGCCGCTGGTGCTTCACGGCGGTACCGGTATTGCTGATGAAGACATTCAAAAAGCCATCACCATGGGCATTGCCAAGATCAATATTGGCACCATCGTCCACACCACTTACATGCGCGAAGCGCACAAAGAGATTGATGCCGATGTCGGCGCAGCATACCCGCCGTATGTGATGAAGTCGGTGATCCCACGGGTTCAGGAAGTCGTGTTGGATCGCTTGAAAGCGGTCAATCCGCATCTGAAATAGTTTCCTCCTCCTCCTGATTCTGACAAATCAGGACCTCAGCCAGCATTGTCCTGTTGCTGGCTGGGGACATTTTTTTGCCGATTGTACTTAGGCAAGAAGAGGGAGAAGAACATTGCTAAAACCGCAATCAAATTGACGGATGGTGCAGATATGTTGGCGACAAGCATCTGCTGCAGGGAGCAGCAGTTGAGCCATCAGGGATGATTTCACGGCGTCTTGTCGAAAACGTCTCTGCACCAGCCGCAGAACCAATTTCAAGGCCTGTGCCGGTTCATTGATAGATGTTTTGAGCCTGCAGAGCCTGACTAAATTATCTAATCATTGAGGGCAAATTATATGTCTATTGCAATTCCAGAGCAGGCCAAAGTCGCAGTACTGACCGAGCTGAAAAAGTTTGAGTTTCAACATCATCCGATTCCACAAATTAGCGATGATGAAATCTTGGTAAAAGTTGAAGGTTGCGGCGTTTGCGGCACCGATGTTCATGAATATCGCAATGACCCATTTGGCATGATCCCTGTCGTGTTGGGCCATGAGGGCTCAGGCCGCATCGTCAAATTGGGTAAAAACATCACCACAGACTCTACTGGCAAACCAGTCGAAGTGGGCTCAAAGCTGATCACCAGCATCATTCCATGTGGTGAGTGTGGGCCTTGTACCAGCACCCCGGGTCGTACCAACTTGTGTGAAAACATGGGTTGTTATGGGTTGATGGGCGACCAACCGGAGAACAAATTCAACGGCTGGTTTGGTGATTATCTCGTGTTGAAGCCCGGCTCAACTTTCTTTGAAGTGTCGGAGTTCAGCCTCGAAGAACGCATTCTAATTGAGCCAGTAGCGGTTGCTGTTCATGCCGTTGAGCGTGCTAAAACCACCAACCTGTTGAATTTTGCGTCACCTGTATTAATCCAAGGCGCGGGCCCAATCGGGTTGTCGATTATTGCCGTGCTCAAAGCCATGGGGATTCAAAACATCATTGCGGTTGATGGTCAAAACGATCGGCTGGAATTGGCGAAAGCATTGGGCGCTTCGCAAGGCTTGAATTTCAATGAATTTGAATCAACTGACGCACTCGCAGCAAAAGTTCAAGAGTTGACACTAGGCCGCGGTGCTCAGTTTGCATTCCAGTGTACTGGTAGCCCAGCGGCGGCTTCGACGGTTTGGAAACTGATTGCCCGTGGTGGCGGTTTATGTGAGCTTGGCTTCTTTGTTGACAATGGCGAAGCGAAAGTGAATCCTCACTTCGATATGTGCAACAAAGAAATCACCATGGTTGGTTCTTGGGCTTACAGCCCTGAGGATTATCCAAATGCCATTGCTTGCATGAAGAGCATCAAAGACGCAGGTTTGCCGATCACCAAGCTGGTGACACACGTATTCCCACTGGATCAAATTGGTGAAGCTGTTGAAACCAATATCCGGATGGAAGGGATTAAGGTCATCACCGTCAACGAGTAACTCATGCTGTTACTGCAGTAGGTTCACTAGAAACGAAAAAGCCCGATCACTCGGGCTTTTTTTATGATTCGTCTTCTTCTTCGTAAAGATCGGGGATTGGTAATCCACGTTCTTGCAATAACCGTCGCACTTCTGCCGGGATGTTATCTGGCTGCTCTTTATTGAGGTCATCATCGGTTGGCAGTGGCTGGCCGGTATATGCATGGAGGAATGCTTCACACAGTAGCTCGGAGTTGGTTGCATGGCGAAGGTTGTTGATTTGGCGGCGAGTGCGCTCGTCAGTCAGCACCTTCAATACTTTGAGCGGGATAGATACAGTGATCTTCTTAACCTGCTCATTCTTCTTTCCATGCTCGGCGTATGGGCTGATGTATTCGCCGTTCCACTTGCTCGTCATACCTTGGCCTGTGTATCAACTGTTAAAACAGTGCCGATTTTACCGACCTGATTGGCTCAGTCAAATATGGCTTTCTATATGTCCTTATTTCTAGACGTCCAGAAGTCTTGACGTCCGAAACTCGCAAGGCTAAGGTGGCACCATTAGTAGCGCGCTTCTGCTCTTATATTTAACGACTACAATCAGGCAGCGCTTGCAGCTCTGGAGAACATCATGACGGATAAAAAAGTCGCCACCACCGCGGTTCGTGCTGGCATTGATAGCGATAGCCAGTTTGGTGCCGTGGTACCGCCGGTCTATTTAACCTCGACCTACAGCTTCGCTGGCTTTGATGAAAAACGTGAGTTTGACTATTCACGCTCGGGTAATCCAACTCGCAATATGCTGGGCAAAGCCCTGGCTGAGTTAGAGCAGGGCGCCCATGGCGTGGTCACGGCATGCGGCACCGCCGGTTGTCACTTGGCGACCATGTTACTGAGTGCCGGTGACTTGTTGGTGATCCCGCACGACTGTTACGGCGGTACCTATCGTTTATTTACCAATCTCGCGGCGAAGGGCCATTTTGAATTGGCGATTGTCGACCAGCATGATGAGCAAGCTTTAGCCCAAGCGTTAGCGCGCAAGCCGAAAATGGTGTGGGTTGAGACACCAAGCAACCCGCTGATGCGTTTGGTTGATATTGCCGCTATCTCTGCCAAAGCCCATGAGGTAGACGCCTTGGTTGTGGTCGATAACACCTTCATGTCGCCAGCGCTGCAGCAGCCGCTAACGTTGGGCGCCGACCTTGTGTTGCACTCAACCACTAAATTTATCAACGGTCACAGTGATGTGGTTGGCGGTTGTTTAATTGCCAAAGATCCAGAAATCGGTGAACAAATTGCTTGGTGGTCCAATTGCATTGGTGTCACTGGCGCGCCGTTCGATAGCTATTTAACCCTGCGCGGTATTCGCACCTTGTTGCCACGTATTCGCCAGCATGAAGAAAATGCGCAGCAAATTGTTGAGCTATTGGTCGCTCATCCGAAAGTTTCTAAAGTTCACTACCCAGGCTTGGCAGACCACCCAAGCCATGAGCTGGCTAAGCGTCAGCAACATGGCTTTGGCGGCATGGTGGCCTTTGAGCTTGACGCTGAGTTAAGTGAAGTCAAAGCATTCCTCGCCGAACTCAAGCTATTCTGCTTGGCAGAATCTTTAGGTGGTGTAGAGAGCTTAATCGCCCATCCCGCAACCATGACCCACGCAGCGATGGATGAAGCCGCACGCTTAGCGGCTGGCATCACAGACAATCTGCTGCGCCTATCGGTGGGTATTGAACATGCCGATGATTTGATTGCCGATTTGCAGGCGGGTTTAAAAGCCATTAATTAAAACGCCAAGAGCTAAACCAGAACTACAACAAAACAATAACGCTGTACTCAGCGATTAGAGGAATAAAGTCCCATGGCAGCCCCTCAGGTCCATAAATTCGGCGGCTCAAGTTTGGCCGATCCCCACTGCTTTGAAAAAGTATGTGAATTGGTGCAGGAAAACACCCATGGTGGTGACATGGTGGTCGTCTCGGCCGCCGGTAAAACTACCAATAACTTGTTGGCCCTTATGGATACCGAAGATGCTGCCGAGCGAACTAATCTACTCGAGCAGCTCCATCACTTTCAGCAAGGGCTGATCGAAGCCTTACTGCCAGCAGCAGCTGCACAGCCTCTGCTGCAGGCGCTGGCGATGGATATTGCTAACCTCGAAACTTGGCTTCAAGACCTCCTTAACCTAGAACGTCAGGCCGAGTTTGTGATTCACGGTGAGATTTGGTCGGCGCGCTTGTTAGCCGCGTTGCTCAATAGCCGAGGCAGCAAAGCACAATGGCTTGATGCGCGGGTGATTTTTGTCGCCGGTGATGGTCCTCAACCGGCCATTAGCGTTGAACAGTCAAAACCTAAACTGGCGCCGATTCAACAGCAGCATGCCGATGCCAGATTGATCGTGACCGGTTTTATCGCTCGCAATCAGGCCGGCCAAAGTGTCACGTTGGGCCGCAATGGTAGTGACTATTCAGCATCAATGTTGGCGGTCTTAGCTGACGCCAAATCCGTCACCATTTGGACTGATGTCGCTGGGGTTTACAGCGCCGACCCGCGCAAAGTGACCGGTGCTCACACCTTACCGCTACTGTCGTTGCAAGAGGCCGACGAGCTCGCCCGGTTAGGATCGCCTGTGTTGCATGCTCGCACCTTACAACCGTTATTGGGCACCCATATCCGTGCAGCCGTGCGCTCTACCTTTGCTGCTCACGGCAATGCCACGCAAATGATCTCTGGCCAAGCGGGTGATAAGGGAGCTAAGACGGTCACTTACTTAGAACGGGTCAGCGTGATCTCAATAAACAGCAACAAAGGCAAAGAAGTTGCTGCGCTGCATGAGTCGGTGACTGAATTGTTCAACAAGCATCAGCTGATGCCGTTGGCGTCTCATGTCAGCCAAGATCAGGCCTGTTTGCGTTACTGTTTCACTGAAGAAATTGCTTCAGCCGCCTTGGAATTACTAGCCGACTATCCGCACAGTGGTCACCTAACGCTCAACGATCGCCATAGTTTGCTGGCGCTGGTCGGTGCCGGAGTGCGCGACAATGCCCGCCACTATCACAGCTTTTATCGCCGCTTAGATCATGCGCCGGTTGAGTTTATTGAGACAGGGCCAGATGGTGTGTCGCTGGTGGCGGTGATGCGGCAAACTGAATTGGATGAGCTGGTGGCGCAACTGCATCAGGCCATTGCTAGTCCTGATAAGCGCCTCGGGATTGTATTGTTTGGCGCCGGTAAAGTAGGTCAAGCTTGGCTTGATTTATATGCTCGCGAGCAAACTCATCTGGCCAACCACCACAACCTCGATGTGGTGCTTGCCGGTATTGTCGGCGAATCGCGTGCCTTGATTGATTTTGCTGGTCTGCCAGAGCAAGCGTTTAGCGCTTATGCCAATGACAGCAATGATTATGATATGGCACAGCTAACAGAATTGCTGGCCAGCCATCCGTTCGATGAGCTGGTGGTTATTGATGCGACTGACAGTGAAGCCTTTGGTCTTGAATATCCCCGACTGTTTGAAGCCGGTTGTCATGTCGTTAGTGCCAACAAACAACCCGCAGCGGCGTCTCTTAGTGTCTATCGAGAGATCACCCAGCATCAGCAAGAGCGCGCCCGCCACTGGTTATTTGGTGCCACCATTTCTGCTTGTATGCCAATTACCGAGTCGATTGATGCGCTGCATTTTGCTGGCGATCAGGTTGAGCATGTCGAAGGCGTGTTCTCTGGTACTTGGAGTTGGTTACTGGCTCACTATGACGGTCAAGGCTCGTTTACTGAGCTGGTGCAACAAGCCATGTCGCTGGGGCTGACCGAACCCGATCCGCGGGTTGATTTGTCGGGTGAAGATGTAGTCCGCAAGCTGCTGATCTTGGCGCGGCGACTCGACCTTGACGTTGAGCCCGAGCAAGTTGAACGTCAAACCATATTGCCCGCCGGTTGGGAAGCGATGTCACTCGATGCCTGTTGGGATGAAGCCGAGTTGCTGGACCAGCAAATGGCGTCACTTTATCAGCAAGCCGCTGAACAAGAATTGGTACTGTGCTATCAAGCCACTTTAGATCGCAGTGGCGTCATTCAAGCGGGGTTGGGCATGGTGCCGCGCGAGCATAAATTTGCCAGTTTACCGCCAGCCGTTACTGCAGCTGCAATTAGTAGCCGCTGGTATGCCGAAGATCCGCTCGTATTGCAAGGCCCCGGCGCGGGCCTTGAACTGGCTGCAGGGGCGATTCAGATGGACTTATTCCGGCTTTGCCGATTACTGCGCCAAGTCTGATTAACGTTTGCACAGGTTTGACCGCTAGCTTGCGGTCAAATTCAAGGTTGACACTCACCGCGTGCATCTGTAAAAAGACGTATAGACGTCTAAACATCTATATGTCGGTTTGACTAAATTGCGAAGGACCCAATGTTATGAGTTATCACCACGCCCAACACCTCGGCTCTCTGAATGAAAGTTTGGCCGATCTATCCGGCGACATTAACGTCTCATTTGAGTTCTTTCCGCCGAAAACCGAAAAGATGGAACAAACCCTGTGGAGCAGTGTGAAGCGCTTGGCGCCGCTGAAGCCCAAGTTCATGTCGGTGACCTATGGTGCTGGCGGTGGTGAACGTGACCGTACCCATGAGATCGTCAAACGAATTCAGAACGAAACCGGTGTTGCTTCGGCGCCGCATTTGACCTGCATTGACGCCAGCCGCGACGAGCTACGCGGCATTGCTGATGAATACTGGAATAACGGTATTCGCAGTATTGTGGCCTTGCGCGGTGACTTGCCAGAGGGCAACCCAGAGCGCCCTGATATGTACGCTGCCGATTTGGTTGAGCTGCTCAAGTCTCAGCACGATTTTGATATCTCCGTCGCGGCCTACCCAGAAGTTCACCCTGAAGCGAAAAGCGCTCAAGCTGATTTGATTAACCTCAAGCGCAAAGTCGATGCTGGTGCAAACCGCGCTATTACTCAGTTTTTCTTTAACGTCGAAAGCTATCTGCGTTTTCGCGATCGTTGCCTGACAGCTGGCATCGATGTTGAAATTGTGCCTGGCATTTTGCCGGTGACCAATTTCACTCAGCTAAAGCGCTTTGCCGACATGACCAATGTTGCCGTGCCGCAGTGGATGCACACCATGTACGATGGCCTTGATGAAGACCAAGGCACCCGTAACTTGCTTGCCGCTTCGATTGCCATGGATATGGTTAAGGTACTGCGCAAAGAAGGGGTGAAAGATTTCCATTTCTACACCTTGAATCGTGCCGATCTGTCTTACGCCATTTGCCATACCTTGGGCGCTCGTCCAGCTTAACCACGCAGTCCCAAAGTTTTTGGCCTCAATCACAGTTGAGGCCAATTTTATGCTGGAAAATCATAAGCTCAACAGGTAGTTTTAACTCAGCGCAGGCATGCGCTACTCATCGGCATATGGCTATTCTTTTCGCATATGCTATCCCGTGATGTGATTAACAAGGAGATTCCTGATGCTGAATTATCCACTCCTCGGTGGCGACGGCGACGGCAAAGAGCCAAAGCCACCTAGCCAATAAACCTCATATTTGAGTCGATATACGGATGAGCGACTTTTGGGCAGCCTTGCAGCAGTTCGATTGGGGGGACTTCACTCTCATCGCCGCGTGGTTAATGGTTTTAATCAACTGGCGCTCACCGATTATTCGAAATTTAGCTCTCGCCAATGTCATCATCGCCCTGATTGGCGGACAACTGATGGCTTATATCCGGCAGATGCCCTATGAGCAACTGCAGTACTTTTGGTACCTCGGTGCGGCCAGCGTTAATTTTATCAAAGCCTTGTTTATTCTGGGGCTTATCAGTTTTAACATTGCTTACCTGTGTAAAACTGCTGGGCAATTGATGGCGATTTTCACGTTGCTCGGAGTGTTAAACATTATTCGGTTTACCGATCGTTTTATTGTTGAACACGAGCTTTCTGGCGGCCTATTGGCGGCATCTTATTCGATACTAGTTCCAGCGCTAAACCTACTGGCGCTAATTGCCTTGGCTCTGCCGGCGATCCAGCGGCTGCTTCATTCCAATTCACGCAATCAAGATCGTTACCCAGAGCAATATTAGGGTGGCCCGCCGCTACTGATTGTTTAACCGGTAAAATTGATCCATTCGCGTCATCGCTTTGCTCTCATAAATCATATCGCTGGACTCATTCCCGATAGCGAGTTGAAAGCTAAAAACAAAAAAGCCAGCCCCGAAGGACTGGCTAAACGTTTCACACACAAATGTCGGTTGAGGACTTATTAGAAGAAGTTCACCCGAATACCGGCACGGTAAGTGGTGCCTGTGTGGTACTTGCGGACGGTACGAGATGACGGACCACCTTCACCTTCATCCAACACATTGCCACCCAAGTCGAGGAAGCGGCTGGTGAAGTATTGGCGAACGGGTTCATCTGTCAGGTTAACGGCCTGCAAAGTAAACAGGATGTGTTCGTTAAACTGGTAAGATGCTGAGAAGTCAAGGGTATTACGACCTTCTTCCCACAGTGTGCCCTGCTCCCAAGAACGCTGAACCAATTGGTCATCGGTGCCTTGATAAGCTAAACGAACCTGATGGCCATTCATTTCCCAGAAACCAGTGAAGTTGTACGAGTTCTCTGGTGTGTATGCCACTGGAAGGGATGGCAAGGTGACACTGTCATCAATTGATGAAACTTCTTGGTCATACTCACTATCCTGATAGGTGTAGTTGGCTTGCACACCTAGGCCAGACATCCAGCCTGGGAGCTCATCAAAGGTTTGCATGTATTGCAGTTCTAAACCTTTAATTTCAGCACCTTTACCATTGCGGATACGTGTAGTCTTGAACACCGCACAAGTGTCTTCCAAGTTATCGGAGTACCACCAGTCTTCATAAAGTTCGTTGGCCATTTGGGCACGTTTTGGCATACAGCCTTCAAGGCTATCGACACCGGCTACTTTCACCAGATCGTTGACATCATAAGCTGGTGCATCTGGGTCGAGGCCCACGCCACGCAAGTCATCCATGTAGGTATTGACGGTTTCTGACTCTTCGAAGTTGGACATGTCTTTGTAGAACAGAGTCGCGGCTACCATACCTGCTTCGTTGAAATACCACTCAAACGATAAGTCGAGGTTGTTCGACTCTAGTGGATCCAACTTGGTATTGGTCAGGGTGATGGTGTTGTTACGATCATTGCCACCCCAAACCGTTTCAACCACTTTGAAGCCTGGACGCAACGAATCGATTTGCGGACGAGACATGGTCTTCGATGCGGCGAAACGGGCAATCATTTCATCATTGATGATGTAGTTGAGGTTCAAGCTTGGTAGCCAGATGTCGTAATCATGCTCATCTTCTACGCCAAACGAGCGCTTACTGCGATCTTCGGTTGGTAGCAGGTTGCCATTGTCGTCGTAGCGACGCTCATCACCATAAACGTAGTAGGATTCAGTTGAGACATCAGAGTGACGCCATAGCCACCAAGTGCCGCCTTCTGCTGAATCGCGCTCGGCACGGGCGTCATAACAGGCGCCGGCATCTGGGATCTTGACGTCATCACGCTTGTCATTGGTACCAAGGGTGTCATAGCCGAGGCCATCAACACGAGACCAGCGGGTTTCTTCGTTCCAGTCTGTGCCGTAGAAAATGATGCCAGGACAGGCAGGGTTAGCAGAGTTACGCACTTCGGCCATGTGGTGCGGATCGAACACTCGGCCCAAGTTACCCGGGTCTGAATGGAAGGTCACACCAGAATACCCGCGAGTGTCGACATCGGTTTTGACGTAGCGAACACCGGCATCACCAGTCACTTGGCCATCAAAGAATTCAAGGTTAGTTTTGAAATAGGCGGCGATGGTATCGAGCTCAGCCCAGCGAGTGGCTGAATCATCGATCTTCATTTCTACTTCTGCACTACCTAGGGCTACTTCAAAGGCTTTTTCTGGATCAAAGTGGTTCCAACCACGGGTAAACATATCGCGCTTGTAACCCAAGCCTGACATGAAGCCGCTGGCCGGAAACTTGCCGTCTGCTGCGTACATATCGCCGGTCAAATCTTTCAAACCAACCTGGAAGGTTACCGGTTCACCCGTATCTGGGTTGGTCACCACCACGCCTTCGCCTACCGATGAGAAGTTTGATACTTGGTCATCGACGTATTTGTCGCGGTTAGACCATTTAGCACCCACTTCAATTTGCGTCACTGGGCCAAACTCAATGTCCCAATCAACGTCAAAGTGAACATTTTTCTGTTCATCTTCCACTGCTCTTAAGGTCCGAGATAGATAGCCTAAGTGCTGTGCTTCAAGTTCTTGTGGGTTGAAACCTGTGGTTGAACGGTTGTCCCAAACGGCATTTGGATCGCCAAAGTCGTTGTTCTCGCCATAATCGATATAGCCTTCACCACCGACTAACGAACATTTCTTACCGCTCTTGTTACATTCGTAACCAACCGGCTCTAACTCTTCTGGCAGAGTGTGGAACAAGGTCCACGAGTTCATGTTGGCGAAGTTCTGAGTGTTGGTATAAATCTGATTACCTGGATCTTGCTCAGCTTTTGAGTAACCGGCACCGAATTGAATGTTAACGGTGTCAGTGAGCTGATGATCGACTTTGAACGAAGCGACCTTGTTGATGTTTTCTAGGTCGTTTGAGGCCGCTTCCAAATCACCTAAACCGAAACGGTTTAACCACTTGGTCCACATCATGGTGTCAGTGTTCAGGGTGTGCCAATCGGCCTCTGGATCGGTGTATTCTGGCACCATATTGGGGTCGAAGTCGGCCGGTTGGCCTGCCACTAAATTGCCCCAGTTTGAGCCACGAGCAATAACCGCCTGCATGTCGCTGGTCAGCTCTTGCTTGGAGTAGTTGAGGTTGACATCAATGTTGGTGTCGTCGTTTGGCTGCCACTGCAAGCTCAAATCAACACCCATGCGGTCACGCTCTTCTTCGTAGTATTGGTACTTTGAGCGGAATGGTGTGATGCCCCAAACATCTTCCAATAGGTTGCCGTCTTGGTCGCGGGCAACTGGCGAGTGCTGTGCTTGCCAGTCTGTTGCTTCAAATTGATCACGACGGAAGGTATTGGTTTCTTTGTAAGCGGTGATCAGAAAGGCGAAGCTTTCATCAAAAAACTTTTCTGAGAATGAACCAGAGATTTTGTAATCGTGCTCTTCGGACAGGTCGTTGTACCGGCTTTGACCGGTTAGGGTGCGAACCTTGTAGTTGAGATCCAGAGGCTTGGCTGAAGTCAGGTTAATGTTGGCACCAAGAGAGCCTTCATCATGGTCGGCACTTGGCGTTTTTACAACTTCAATTTTTGACAAGATATCAGAAGAAAACTGGGATAAGTCAACGCCTTGACTGAAGTCAGTACTACCTAGAGTGACGCCATTGAGGCTGACGTTGTTTTGCTGGGAGTTGGTACCACGAACAGAGATTTGGGTACCTTCACCACCTTCAGTACGAACAGATACACCGGTGACGCGGCCCAGCGCTTCGGCGATGTTTTGGTCGGTTGACTTACCGATATCTTCGGCATTGATTGAGTCAACAATTTGTTGGGCGAAGCGTTTGTCATTAATAGATTTTTTGATACTGCCGCGCAAGCCAGTGACTTCAATAACTTCTACTTCTTCGGCATTGGCTTCTGCCGCTTCTTCTGCATCCGCTGCATAGACACTTGCGCTCATCACTGAAGCAACAGCCAAACAGACTGCGCTTAAGCGAAAGGTTGTGTGTTTTGTGTTCATGTTTCCTCCCCCGAGGTACTTATAGTTCGATTCTAACGGTTGTTGCTGGTGGAAATCGATCCAATCAGTTAACCATTGGTTGCGAACCTAACATTGCCGTAACAATTGAATCAATGTGAATTGTTAACAATTGTCGTATGTTTGTTGACCGATTTTCAAAAGTGTGACTGCCTTCGTAATTGTTGACGCCAATAAATATATTTTTTCAATCGAATAAATTTGGTTGATTGTTAACTATTGTTTTAGTCGTTCTGGCGCCGTTTTATAGTTCGTTACTGTTATTAACATCACAAAACATAAGGTGTTGACGTTTGCTTGTGCTAAAAGGTTTGAGCGCGTGGTTGTCGGTGATTTTCAATGATTAGTTTTGATATTTTCTGGTATATGGGTGGGGCAGGTGACCATCGAATACGGTGAAATACATGGTTACCAGTTGTTGTATTGGTTGACCTGTTGCGGTTGTTCACCCCTTTTTGGTTCGCTGAAAGGATAAAAAAACCAGCTCCTAAGAGCTGGTTTTGGTGTTTTTTTGCGCTACTTTGAGCTTAGAAGAAGTTAACTCGAACACCTAAGCGATAGTTGGTGCCAGTGCGATAATCACGAACTGTGCGTGATTTAGTTGCACCATCATCCATTGGGCTGCCCTCGTCGAGAACTTCACCATTCAATTCTAAGAAGCGGCTGGTGTAGTACTGGCGAACGCCTTCATCGGTCAGGTTAACCGCTTGCAACGTAAAGGCGACGTGCTCATTGAATTGGTAAGTGGCAGAGAAGTCCAAGGTACGGCGGCCTTCCTCCCAAAGTGAACCATTTTCCCATGAACGCTTCGCCAATTGGTCCGTGGTGCCTTGATACGAAAGGCGGACTTGATGGCCATCCATTTCCCAGAAACCTGTTGCGTTATAGCTGTGCTCTGGGGTGTAGGTGACTGGCAAAGATGGCAGCATGACGCTCTCATCAATCGACGATACTTCTTGGTCATACTCACTGTCTTGGTAGGTGTAGTTAGCTTGTAAGCCCAAACCTGCCATCCAACCCGGCAGATCGTCAAAGGTTTGCATCACTTGTAATTCAACACCCTTGATGCTGGCACCTTTACCATTCTTAATGCGGGTGGTCTTGAACTGTGCACACATTTGTTCCAGATCGCCGGAGTGAACCCAATCTGATTCAAAGTCGCTATCAAGCATGAAACGTTTCGGCATGCACTGCTCGAGGCTATCGACGCCAGCGATCAGCACCAAATCGTTAACATCGTATTGCGGCGCGTTTGGATCTAGGCCGATGTCACGCAAATCATCCATATAGGTAACAATGGTTTCAGACTCTTCGAAGTTGGTCATGTCTTTGTAGAACAGACCCATGGCCAACATGCCCGAATCGCTGAAGTACCATTCGTAAGATAAATCTAAGTTGTTTGATTCGAGTGGATCCAACTTAGTATTGGTCAGCGTAATGGTGTTGTTGCGGTTGTCACCACCCCAAATGGTTTCGGTGACTTTGAAACCTGGGCGTAACGAGTCGATTTGCGGACGAGACATGGTTTTAGAAACCGCGAAACGAGCAATCATGTCATCATTGATAACGTAATTGAGGTTCAAGCTAGGCAAGAACAAATCGTAGTCGTGAGTATCTTTCACTGCGAATGAACGCTTAGAGCGATCTTCCGTTGGCACTAGGTTGCCGTTGTCGTCAAACTGACGTTCGCCGTAGACATAGTGTTTCTCGGTAGAGACATCCGAGTGACGCCACAACCACCACCAGGTATTTTCGCCGCTGCCTAATAATGTGCGCGGATCATGACAAGCGCCAGCGTTTGCCAGTGGGGTATCATCGCGGAAATCGCTGGTTCCTTTGGTGTCGTAGCCAAGGCCGTCGACTCGAGACCAACGGGATTCAGCGCTCCAATCATTGCCATACCATGAAATTTCTGGGCATAGCGGGTTGCTGGTATCGCGTAATTGCTGCAGTTTAAACGGGTCTTGTACACGACCCATGTTGGCAGGGTCATAGAAGAAATTGACGCCTGAGTAGCCATTTGCGGTTACATCAGTCGATACATATCGAACACCAACATCACCAGTGAGCTGACCGTCTAGCAAGTCAAACTTGGTTTTTAAGTAGACCGCAAAGTTATCCAGTTCGGTTTCACGAGTATTGGTTTTATCGGGAATGATGCCGATTTTTGGATCGCCCTGTACGGCTTCAAAGGCTTTCTCCGCTGAGAAAGTGGTCCAGCCATCGGTAATATTATCGCGGCCGTAACCCAAGCTGCCCATAAAATCACTGACCGGGAACGGCTCGTTAGTGGCAAACAGGGCTGTGTCGATGTCTTTCAAACCTGGTGTGATAACGGCTGGTTGGCCAGTATCTGGGTTGGTGACAACCACACCTTCGCCAACCGAGTTATAGCTAGTGGTTTGGGCATCAACGAACTTGTTGCGATTTGATACTTTGGCACCAAACTCGATTTGAGTCAGCGGTCCAAATTCAACGTCCCAATCAATATCGATGTAAGCTGATTTTTGCTCATCTTCAACGTTGTTCATGGTGCGACCCATGTACGATAAATGCTGAGCATCTAAATCATCAGGGTTGAAGCCTGTAGTCGTGCGGTTGTCCCAAATTGCCGTTGGGTCGCCCCAGGTGTTGTTTTCGCCATAGTCGATAACACCAGTGCCTGAAGACAACACACAGCGACCGCCTTTGGTGCAGTCGTAACCAACCGGCTCAATGTCTTCTGGTGACGTATGAGTCAGTACGGTTGGGTTTACATTGCCCCAGTTTTGCAACACAACATAGAGGTTGTTGTCAGGCACTTGCTCGGCAAGTGAGTAACCAAGGCCAGTGCGAACATTGATGCCGTCGGTCAATTGATGCTCGATGTTAAACGAGGCAATTTTGTTGATGTTGTCAAACTTGCCAATTGACTGCACCAAATCACCCAAAGCGAAGCGATTTTCCCACTTGGTAAAGGTATTGGTTTTGGTGTTAATCGTATGCCAGTCGGCGGTTGGATCGGTGTAATCACCGATGATGTCTGGGTTGAACTCAGTGGCTTCATCTTCGACCATGTTGGCATAGTCCGAGCCTCGAGTCCGGATGCCATGCATGGTTGAGCTTAGCTCCTGCTTTGAGTAGTTAAAGCTAAAGTCTAAGCTAGTATCTTCAGTTGGTGCCCACTGCATGACCAAATCAACACCATAGCGATCGCGATCTTGCAGGTGTGCTTGGTATTCGTTGTTGTAGCTCGACAGACCGTAAGCATCTTCTACCAGATCACCATTCTGATCGGTGGCCAACGGTGAATGGCGTACGCGCCAGTCATTGGCAAAGAACTCATCGCGGCGCACCGTGTTGGTTTCGGTGTAGGCGGTAATTAATACACCAAAGGTCTCGTCAAGAAACTTATGCGAGTAACCGCCCGACAATTTGTAGTCATACTCTTCAGCAAGGTCATTGTAGCGCGCTTGATAAGTTAGGTTACGAACCAAATAATTCATATCCAGAGGCTTAGCCGAACTTAAGCTAATGTTGGCGCCCAGCGAGCCTTCTTCATGATCGGCACTTGGTGTTTTGACTACTTCAATTTTTGACAAAATGTCGGCCGAAAATTGCGACAAGTCAACGCCTTGGCTGAAGTCTGTACTACCGAGTTGAACCCCGTTTAAACTGATGTTGTTCTGCTGAGAGTTGGCACCACGAACGGTAATGTTGGCGCCTTCGCCACCCTCGCTGCGAACCGATACACCAGTGACGCGAGAAAGCGCGTCGGCGATGTTTTGGTCCGTGGTTTTACCGATATCTTCAGAGTTAATAGAGTCAGAGATAGTCTCAGCAAAACGTTTATCATTGATGCTTTTCTTTAAGCTGGCTTTCAGGCCGGTGACCTGAATAACCTCAACGCCTTCGTTTGGATCTGTTTGCTCTTGTTCAGGGCCGTTGGCATCTTGCGCATGCACTCCGGCGCTCAGTACTGTGAGTACTGCCATACAGACAGTGCTCAGGCGAAAAGCAGAAGATTTCATCGCCATAGTTTCCCCCAAGGAAAGTTGTTATGAATCGAAAAAAAGTGAAATTGGCTAACGTCAATTTGAAATCGACGTCTTTCCTTGCCTAAAAATTGAGGTGAAAAATACCACCCAAAAACACTTTTAATCAATCCACATTGTTAACAATAAACCTTTAACCGTAATCAATTTGTTGAAATTGTGAGGTCGATCTTTGTTTTTATTTGAAACTACTAAGGCTTGAGTCTACGCGGGCTGGAGCGACTTATGCTTGCTATCAGAGGGCGAGCTGTTTGATGACTTGATCACATAACGACAACGCGAGATCAATAAAAATAGAACTTTATGTTTAATGTATATCGTTAACAATATATAGTTTGTTCAATGAAATTTTAGCTAGGGAAGTCGAACTAAATGACAGCTATCAGTCGGCTCGAAACAGCGACGTTGTCAACAGCAGTTGAATCCGTCGCTGTCGAGTACTATCAGATCCCATTGGCCGAAGTGCTATCCGATGCCAAACACGGCGACCATTACCACTTTGAACTAGTGGTTTGTCGAATTCGTACTGCCGATGGTTTTGAAGGGTGTGGTTATACCTATACCGGCGGCAAAGGTGGGCGCGCCATATACTCGCTCATCAATGATGAATTGAAGCCATGGCTCCAAGGAAAAGATGCAGCTCGTATTGAACATTTGTGGGAGGGCATGCAATACCACCTACACTATGTCGGTCGCGGCGGCTTGTTAAGTTTCGCCATTTCTGCAGTTGATATTGCGTTGTGGGACATCAAATGTAAGCGTTTGAACTTGCCGCTTTGGAAAGTTGCTGGTGGCGCTAGTAACAAGACGCCTTGCTATGCTGGTGGCATCGATCTGAATTTCTCTGAGGCGAAACTGCTCGACAATATTCAGGGTTATCTGAATAACGGTTTTAAAGCGGTGAAAATTAAAGTCGGCAAGGAAGACTATCGAGAGGATGTGGCTCGAGTGAAAGCCGTTCGGGAGCTGATTGGTCCTGATCTGGAGTTTATGGTTGATGCCAACTATTCATTGACGGTTGAAAAGGCTATCCGCTTTGGTCGCGCCATTGATCAATACAACATTGGTTGGTTTGAAGAACCAACGATTCCTGATGATTATCAAGGCTATGCGCGCATTGCGGAGGCAATCAATATCCCGTTAGCAATGGGCGAAAACCTTCATACCATTTATGAATTTAACTATGCTGCGCAGCAAGCCAAAGTCGGCTTCTTACAGCCGGATGCATCCAATATTGGTGGTGTCACCGGCTGGCTGAAAGCTGCTCAATTGGCCTATGCCTACAACTTGCCAGTGTGCAGCCATGGTATGCAAGAACTGCATGTGTCGCTGATGTCGTCACAAGCAAACTGCGGCATGATGGAAGTGCACTCTTTCCCAATTGATCAGTACACCAAACGGCCGTTAGTGATTGACGATAACGGCTTGGCAGTTGCTCCGGATACACCGGGTACTGGTGTTGAGTTTGATTTGCAGCTTTTGCGGCCGCATCAAAAAATGTTGTAACTGATTCACTGATTTTTGAGTTGGTACTCAAGTCCACCATGTGGCTGGTGGCAATACTTTCGCCCTCACACTGTTGAGGGCTTTTTTGTGCTTTGCAAAGCTGATGCGATCACGATACTTGGGAAGAGGGATGAAGGTTCCTGCA
This sequence comes from Neiella marina, assembly GCF_002165625.1. GTDB lineage: Bacteria > Pseudomonadota > Gammaproteobacteria > Enterobacterales > Neiellaceae > Neiella > Neiella marina. The sequence continues at coordinate 454 of NZ_NGNS01000021.1, read as the reverse complement.
GCAAGCTTCTGCCGCAGGGAAGCGACAGTAGAGTCATCAAGGGACAAATTAATTAATTTGTCGCGAAGGCAGGAGGCCGAAGAGGGGCTTTGTCGAGGGCAGGAGCCCGGCAGCAAAGATTTTACGGCGTCTTGCTAAAGGAATTTTCGTTCCTCTGACAATTGCAGAAGGAGTAGCTTTCGAATTGCTTAGAGCAAGCCCTTTCGGAAATGTTGCCAGCGAGGAGCGACAGTAACCAGTAACTAAGTAGTGACGCTCAAGTCCATCCATGGAGCGCTCTACAACAAGCATCCTTGCTTGTTGAAGCACGACTTAGTTGCTGCCAGAAAGTAGAAAGCCACCCCAGAGGGCTGTCTCTTATACACAAATCCCCGCTAAGCAATTGGCGGGGATTTTTTTGAACTTTTTCCGTTAACTTCGATCTGATCTCCACACTACTTTTTGGGGAGTATCA
>NZ_NGNS01000020.1 GCF_002165625.1 Neiella marina | reverse complement strand
TTTACTGCTTGGGTTTTAAATTCATCGGTAAAACGTTGGGACATGTTTCCTCCTCAGGACATTCAATTGTAATGCAATTGAGTGTCTAGAGAAGGCTGGTCGATTCAGGGAGTTTAATTACTTGTCTGTGGTTTTACGTTTTCAAAAGTAATGGTGTCAATGCTTACTACCAAAGCTTCGGCAATGAAAATACATAACAAACCGCTTAACAAAAACGCCAGCAAAAAGCGTTGGCTCGGACTCGCTGCCGCTCGCCAGTTAGCGGAGCGTTAGCTCTAAAGTGAAAACGGAGAATTTATGGAAGTTGGTGGTAGCGCAAGAGAGTTTGCGGATTGGATCGGTGAAATAATCAGGTTTGATTTATCTGAAAATGAAGATAGTTATGTGTTTTCAAAAGATTCATTTGGTCAAAATGTCAATCTTGAAATTGAAAAACACAAATTGGATGCTGAGATCGAGAACTTATCTCAACTTGATTCAATAAGCGAAACAGTACTTGGTAATAGTAATTCCTACGAAATTTTGGTTAGAGAGGAAGGACAATACTCAAGGTTTTTCCCTCGTTCTCGTGGAGGGGATACTTTATTAGAAGTTGAAGATACAGAAAACGGAACGGTATGCTTTACAGTCTAGGTAGACCATCGAATGCGTTTTCGCTTTATCTAATACAGCAAGCTGCATCTTTTGGTGAGGCTAGAGCTTTGTCGAGACCTATGATGAATCGAGCTATGATGTCATCGATGCTTGAAGATGAACCGTGTGGTTTCGATGTGTTAAAACGCTTTTTGGCAGGTAGATTGACTTTGAAAGTCACATCTGACTCTAAGCGAACTTCAACTGAGTTTGATAAATTCTCCTCTGCTTTTCTATTTAATATTAGCTACAACACTGATTCTGCCCTTGTACAGCAACGTGACTTTGACGAGTTATTGAGAACTGGGCGAATAACAAGAACACGTCGCTCAAATATCGATGAAATCGATCCCCCTAGACGAACTTATGTTCCTGACTTAATACACCACTATCAACTGGCTGTGGGTACCGAAAACCCAATGTTGGAGTATATTTCTTACTATCACGTAGCCGAGCACTTCTTTGAGAGTATTTTTACTGAGGCTCTCGTGGAGCAAGTAAAGAGTAAAATTACACATCCCGACTTTTCATACAAACGTAAGAAGGACATTTCCTCTCTGATCCGAGATATTGGGAAGTCGATAAAAATGCGAGATGAAGGGGTTACATTTAACGAACAAGAAGGGTTAAGACTAACGTTAAAGAAACATGTCAACATCTGTGATTTAGTCGTAAAGCTCAACGAGTATGATAACTCACTAATACAGCACTATAGAACGAGCGCAGTGCCTTTTTCCGGAGCGCAAGTGGTCAATCTTGAAGGAGATGATGAAGAGCTAATATTCAAACATCTTGCTTCGAGAATATATAAAAATAGAAACTCTATTGTTCATAGTAAAGAATCAGAAAAATCTAAGTATACGCCGTTTCGTGATGACAAAACTTTGGTTAAGGAAGTTCCTTTAATAAGGTTTATTTCGGAACAGATTATTTTTAGTACTTCTTCAATTGCATAGAGAATAGAGCTAACAAACTGTTTAAGTGTGATTCGCAACGCGTGGCATTTTCACTATGCGTTGCGTTTAGTGTTTAAGGTGGTATGCGGCGGCTTAGGTATTGCGTCGCTCACACCTTAACAGGGCGTTGATATGATTCCCGCTGTCAATAGGCGCAGCTGTTTCCCTACCGAACATTCTTTTCCGGCATTGAAGAACCTGAATGAGTGACCTTTGGCAAGTAAGTGTCGGCGGTTGACCTTGCTGATATACGCGGGTTTGGTTATCCGCATGACTTGTTTGCGCCGTTGGAGCCTTGCCTCAGTCTAGGAGCGCGAATTTAAATCGCCTAACGCCCTCGAGAATTGCTCGCACCGCTGCCGCCGGTCGGTCTCATTCAGGTTGTAACTGTTTCTACTACTGCTTCTTTAATTCATTGCTTTGCTGTTTTGGACTAGCCCACCGTTTTGCTGCTGGGCTCAAATCGTTGCGCAATGTCCCAGATAAAGCCGAGCAACTCTCGGGCAACAGCAACCACCACTTTGTTTTGCTCTTTGCCTTTGGCCTTCATCCGTCGGAATTTGTTGCAGAGTCTCAACTGCGCTTGCCATGAGCGCTCTTGTAGGTTCACCGAATGCTCTTGCTGCCTGATTTGTAACTCGCGAGAAACCTTGGGTGAAAAGCGATAGGCCCATGCGGCTTCTATCAATATCCGTCTGGCGTGAGTATTACCACATTTAGTGATGCCACCTATCTTCTGGCGTTGACCGCTCGAATGCTCTGAAGGGGTTAACCCGACAAAGTTCATCAGCGAGCGAGGGTTAGCAAAGCGCCTCATATCACCGAGCTCAGCCACTAAAGTAATGGCGCTTAAAAAACGGATACCGCGCAAGACTGTTAGAAATTGCACCAACGGATACCAACACCATTGCTGGCCCAGATGTTCTAATTCCCGCTCGATGTGTTGCAAGCTTTGGTAGCGATGCTCAACAATGCCAATGTAATGCTGAAAGGTGATTTTCTTGGCAGGCTCAATGAAGTGAATGTCGGCCAAATGGCGTTTATGGGCATCGCTCCAGTTATCTCTTCCTGAATACGAATGACCGTTACGCTGCAAAAACGACTTCAACCGCTGGCGCGCTTGGCGCAAGTCCAACATGCAATCTTCCCGACAACGAATTAAATCGCGAATGGCTTCATCATCCGCATTGGGTATGTGAATCGACGATAACAAACCCGCTTTGGCTAACCGCGCTAACGCCATCGCATCGCGCCTATCGGTTTTGACCTTGTCGCCGGGCGCTTTGGGGATAAGCGATGGTGCCACCACCCAGCATTCAATGCCTTTACGCTCGAGCATTCGGTACAGCCAATAACCACATGGCCCTGCTTCATAAATCACGACTAACTTGCTGGCTTTGCTTGAGAATTTCTTGATAAGGTGGTCGACAGAACGACTGTTGGTGGGGATGGTGCCGTAAAACAAAACGGCTTCATCTTGATTAGAAACAAACGCAACATCCGTGGTTTCTTTGTGCACATCCAGGCCGATGAAAATCGTGCTAGGGTTAGACATGTCGATCTCCTGTTCTTGTGACTGTTAAAGAGTAACGCCCATTAACAGTGTGGCTCTGGTTCGACTAACCCACGATAAACCGCAGGAGATCGACACTTCAAATCAGGGAATCATGATGTCTATAGCCCTATAAGGAATGTATGTCAGGATTGATAGAGTTCTTGGTATTTGTAGCTATTGCATCCTTCGGGCTGTCAGCCATCATGAGCTACAAGTTGTACCAACGGCTTGAAGACAAGCACAAAAGTACATTCCATAAACTTGGTAGCCCACAGTTGTTTCCGCGAGGCTTTAGATCAAATTTTTCAGTGTTAACGGGTTTGTTTAAACTGCTACAAGGCAAAACCCTTGATGAGATACATGATCCAAAAATCAGGTTCTATTGCTATGGTGGCATTGCCAGCTTAAGTGTTTTTTGCCTGTTATTTCTTTGTTTACTCTTCACTAGCAATTTAGCGTTAGGGCTATAACAAGTTGCTCAACAAAAACGCCAGCGAAAAGCGCTGGCTCGGACTCGCTAGCGCTCGCTGTTTTAGGCGTTATATTTCTCTGATTGGTGCGTTGTGCGCAACATGCTATAGTCCGTATTATGATTAAGTCGTTTAAGCACAAAGGGCTCAAAAAGCTCTTTGAGACAGGAAGCAAAGCGGGCATTCAAGCCAAACACGAACGCAGGCTTAGGATGCAGTTGGCGGCAATTGATACCGCAACTGTAATTGACGATGTTGATCTGCCAGGTTTCAAGCTTCATCCTCTAAAAGGGGAAAGAAGTGGCATCTGGTCGATCACAGTCAGTGGGAACTGGAGAGTAACGTTCGAGTTTGTTGATGGTAATGCTTACATTCTTAACTATGAGGATTATCACTAATGACTATGCACAATCCGCCGCACCCAGGCGAGTTTATCCATGATATCTACATGGAGCCTTTCGGCTACAGTAGCCGCTTCATCGCTAAACAGCTTGATGTAGCTGCATCTACTTTCAGCCGCCTTCTTAAAGGCCAAAGCGCAGTATCGCCAGAAATGGCACTTCGTTTATCTAAGGCATTAGGTCGTACGCCAGAAAGTTGGTTAGCTATGCAGGATAACTACGACCTGTGGCAGGCTAGGCAGCATGTGAACTTAGCTAAAGTTCATACAATTAGCTTCGTAGCAGCATGAAAAATATAACAAACCAATCAACAGCGACGCCAAGCGCTCTGCCAGTTTTTGTGTAGCTTGCAGGCTCGCAATTTTACACAAAAACAGGCTCCGCTCTTATCGCGCATTATCGAGGCGTTGATCTTTACAGTGGCGCCATCACGACATTGTGACGTTATGGAGTTATAATGTTGTTGGTTGTGCTCTAGCGGAGAGGAATAATGAGTAACTTATCAAAAAGATCAACGGTTTACTTTGAGCCCGCCATTCATCGGGCTCTGAAGGTTCGCGCCGCTTCTACACACGTATCAGTTTCTGAGCTTATTGATGAAGCTGTTCGTTTACTTATGCGTGAGGATCAAGAGGATCTTCAAGCCGTATCAGCGCGAGCCGACGAAGAAGAAATTAGTTATGAGGCCTTGCTCGACGATTTGAAGAAACATGGAAAAATATAAAATCACCTTCAAAAAGTCGGTTTCAAAAGATCTTCGCAACATTCCCAATAAAGACGTGGCTCGTATTCTAGCTCGCATTGATGCTCTTGCAGAGAATCCTCGCGGTGAAGGCTGCATCAAACTTTCAGGTCAAGAGAGTTACAGGGTGCGTCAAGGACTTTATCGAATCGTGTATGACATCAAAGATGATGTGCTCATAGTTAATGTGGTCAAGGTCGGCCATCGTTCGGACGTAGATAAATGACTGTGGCCTCCGGTCAAGCTAACTAAACTACCTGCTCATCCCAACTGTCCCCGTTTTTCATCATTGTATTGAGGGTCACAATCAGCGCCTTCTTGCATGCCACAATGGCCTTCGTTATGTCTTTCCGCTCTCTTATGGTGCTAATGGACTTAATAGGCATTGGAAATGTCAGAAAACATTACGTTATTAATCGACATTAAAATCCACATAAAAATAACCTACTGATATAAATAGGAATGTTTTTACTGGCGCGATATATGCTGCGTTGATTGCGAATAGTTATCTCCATCATTGCGCTATAAAAAATACAGGAGCATCCACTCATGTTAAAACGCACCCTCGCCCTGTTGTGCCTTGCTCTTTCGTTGCAAGCAAACGCAGGGTTTATCAGTGATTATTCGCTCGATGCTTCAGCCAATATCGTCACAAATTCAGCCAATGGCCTGCAATGGTTGCAATGGGATGAAACTGTCGGTCAGTCGATCGATTGGTTTTACAATAGCGCTGATGCTCAGGGTTTACGTGACGAGGGCTGGGTTATTGCTAACAATCGTCAGATGGCAGGGCTATTCAATGATTTTGGATTCGGCGGCATCGGGTGGGATACCGATGAAAATACGAGCCAAACGTTGCAGACAGGATTCGACGGCCCTATTGAGTTGGCAACGGATGTCGAACTCATTTTTGTGAGTCTCTTTGGTGACACCCATTTAGCTGGCGGCGGTCGGGTTTTCCCCGGCCCGAGGCAAAGTTCGCAAGCACGTTTTGGCTACGACCTAGATGGTGATGGCGAATACAATTGGGCGCGTATTGCCGATGATTATCAATTAGATGTGGCAGAAGCTTACAAACAGGGGATTGTGCAGCTTGCAGCGGACGAAGGGGATATATTTCTGTCGTTTCCAACTTCTGGGCTTGCGTTGGTAAAAACCAATTCAATTCCTGAACCATCATCGCTTGCCTTGCTGTCGCTCGCTTTAGTCAGCCTGAGGGTATTCCGCCGCAAAAAAGCCGCGTAAAAGCGAAGTCAGCTTCAAAGGAAACAATGAACATCAATATCAAGGACATATTGCAATACTATTTAGCCCAGCTCGAACTGACTGTGTCTAAAATCCCCGCAGATATGTTTTCGTTGTCGTTAACAGAAGGCATGTTGACGCTCGAAATGAACGCTAAGGTTGCCGCGAATATGGCCTTGCGTGGTTACTGTCCGTTGGTTGGCAAAGACGTGGTTTCATTTTTTACCGAGCAAAGCGATAAGCAGTCAGTGCAACAGCAAATTTCACAATCGTTGGCTTACTTGGATAAACTGCCCGAGATTGGGCACATCGACGAACAACAGCTGATCAAAGATAAAGCTGGTTTCGCTGAGGTGGCGTTACCGCCATCGGCATTCATTCACCAGTACATCCTACCTAATTTCTATTTTCATATTAGTATGGTGTATGCAATCGCAAGGGCGAACGGCGTTGAACTCAGCAAAGGGAACTTTGACGGTTTTCATTCGTACCCTAGTGGTTTTAGTTTTCTAACGTCGCCTTAACTAGCTGCCGCCAACGCATAGGGAATGCAATTTGGCGCGCTCAAACGATGTTTGCCAAGGAGGCATTGATGTCACATGGAGTGAAAAAGCCAACAATTCACTGGCTAAGTCTTTTGCTGTTTAGTCTCTCTGGGTTTTGTTGTGTTGCGCTTTGGCACACGCCTCTGTGGGGAACGGCGATTCAAGCTCTGGGCTTTTTATTGATGGGGTACGCCAGCCTTCGTGCTGCTCCTGCTGACTTTTTTACTCAAAAACTATCCCGTTGCAGTTTACCTGACGCGCTCAGCAACCAACGTGCGATTGATAAGCTCATGCAAATCATCGGCTTAGTATGTATTTGCCTTGGTACAACAATGAATGGTTTGCAAAGCCCTTAGCAATTCGCTGGCAACCTCATATGATAGATGGGTCGCTCCATAACAGAGGCACCCCATGCTTTCTTGGCTTTGGCAGTTTGTTAAGCTCTATAAAACCCGTTTGGCCATTGCCATCGTTGCATTGATTTGCACCTCGGCACTCACCTTATCATTGGGCCAAGGCATTCGTTTGATGATTGATAATGGCTTTGCCGCCCAATCTTATGACGGTTTAGCGGCCGCCCTTAAAATCACTTTATTGATTATTGTTGGGTTGGCCATTGGCGCCTATTTTCGTTTTTACATGGTGTCATGGATTGGCGAGCGGGTTGTTGCTGATATTCGCCGCCAGCTCTATGGTCGACTGCTGAAACTGCCGCCTAGCTTCTTTGAAGATAATCTCGCCGGTGAAATCCAAAGCCGCGTAACCACCGACACCACCTTGCTGCAAACCGTCATTGGCTCTTCTTTTTCCTTTGCGCTTCGCAATACTCTGACCTTTTTGGGCGGCATGACATTGATGTTCGTCAGTAACGTCAAGCTCAGCCTGGTGGTATTAACTGTGGTGCCGTTTATTGTCTTTCCACTCATTATTGTTGGCCGTAAGGTCAAACGATTATCAAAAGATAGCCAAGATAAAGTGGCCCATGTTGGCGCCTGGGCAGGCGAAAGTTTGCAGCATATTAAGGTGGTGCAAGCATTTACTCGCGAAGACTTGGTCAAGCAACAATTTGCTGATGGCGCCGAGAGTGCATTTCAAACGGCGTTGCGGCGTATTCGTTATCGCGCATTTTTGATTGCGCTGGTGATGATCATGGTGATGGGTGCCGTGACAGTGATGCTTTACATTGGCGAAACCGACGTATTGGCGGGCAACTTATCGGCTGGCGATCTGTCGGCCTTTGTGTTTTACGCCATTATGGTTGCTGGCTCCCTCGCTGCGGTAACGGAAGTGTATGGTGAGGTGCAGCGCGCAGCTGGTGCCGCTGAGCGGATTCGTGAGCTAATCGCTACCGAGCCGGAAATTGAAAGCCCTCAAGCTCCTGAGCAAGTTGACTTTGGCCGAGCTGAGCCGTTGATAGCTATCGCCAACCTCACATTTAGTTACCCTTCTCGGCCCAATCATCAGGCTTTAGATGGGCTTAATTTGACCATTCAGCGGGGCGAACGCGTTGCCTTAGTGGGGCCATCTGGCTCCGGTAAATCAACCTTGTTTGACTTGTTGTTGCGATTTCGCCAGCCGCAAGTCGGCAATATTAAAATCCATGGCACTGATATTAAACAACTGGATTTAGTTAGCCTGCGGGATTTGTATGCCTTAGTGCCACAACAGCCGGTACTGTTTAGCGCTAATGTAGTGGAAAACATTCGTTTTGGTAAGCCAGGTGCGAGCCAAGCAGAAGTTGAAGCCGCCGCCAAAGCTGCTTACGCCCATGATTTTATTGTCGATTTGCCGCAAGGTTATCAGAGCTTTCTGGGCGAGCAAGGGGTCAAACTCTCTGGCGGCCAACGGCAACGCTTAGCGATTGCTCGGGCGATTCTGGCCGACCCTAAAATTTTGTTGTTGGACGAGGCCACCAGCGCTCTCGATGCTCAATCAGAGCATTTGGTGCAACAAGCCTTGGATGAACTAATGAAACATCGCACGACGCTAATTATTGCCCACCGATTGGCGACAGTGGCTCATGTTGATCGCATTGCCGTGTTGGAGCATGGCAAGTTAGTGGATGTTGGCACTCATCAAAGCTTGTTGCAAAGCTCGCCACTGTATAAACGATTAGCCGACTTGCAGTTTCAGTCGCATCAGGCCTAGCGCTACGGCTGTTAATAGACAACACAATTGCGACCTTGTTTTTTTGCTCGATAGAGCCGTTCGTCAGCTAATTTGATTACATTGCTGGCATTATCGTCAGCACCAATATCAGCAACGCCAACGCTGATGGTTACGCGGCAGGGCTGGCCGTCGATAGTAATATCAGCCATTTCAATTCGTTGACGTAGCGCCTCTGCTCGTTGGTATGCTTTGCTGAGTGTGACGTTGGGAAGGATGACAAGAAACTCCTCACCTCCCCAGCGGGCAATGATATCTTCATCGCGAATCGCTTCTCGCAAATGGCGCGCAACGACTTGCAAAACAATGTCGCCGGCATCATGGCCCATGTCGTCGTTTATTCTTTTGAAATGATCAACATCCACCAACAATAACGCCCCACCACCTCCGATACTGCCAAGGAAGCGATCCTTATCGATATGGTGGTCATAAATGTATCGGCGGTTGTGTAGGGATGTTAGGGCATCAGTGGTGGCTGCTTGAGTCAGTTGTTGATGTATCATCCGTATCTGTTTTTGCGATTGTTCTTGAGAGTACTGCACGCTCAAACACAGCAGCAAAATAGAACTCAATGCTGCAACAAAACGAATACTGGCAGCATTGCTGTAGTCGGTAAGCAAAAGCGGATTATCAGGGTAAAACAGCAAATACAGACAAAACCCCAAAAACAGGCCAGCATAAAGAAGCCCGATCCTGAAGTTATTGACGAACATAGCAACAGATACCAACGGAAACACCCAGTAAGGGCCGGTGTTTTGATAACCTCCGCCAATCATTAAGGCTGTGCTCAGGGTGATAATCAATCCCCCCATCACATTGGCGGCAGCAGCAACGTTCTTGCGCACAGCCAAAAACACCAAATTGGCACAGCCGACAAATCCAGCACAGATTAAAACAGTACCCAACACCAGCATACCGCCGAATAAACTGGAGGACCCAAAGACAAAAGAGGCAACCGCACCGATCGCAGTAAAGGCATTGATCAGGAAGATTCGTTTTTGCTTTTCCAAGTTCAACAATCGAGCACTGCCATCAATGGCTGAAAGGGATTCTTTCATCTGCCGCCAATTCCCCCATGTTGGAGATTACTAAGTTGGTGATTCTTAAAATGCTATGCCATAAACACGATTCTGTCTGCCTGCGACAATCAACAGTGCATTGACGATGATCGGCTTGTGGCACCAGCAATATCTACCGAGCATACATTTCGACCTTCACTTGACGCTTCGAGATAGACGCGCCACAGTGACTGATTATGTTCGCATTTCGGTCGACAGGAGCGTGGTATGTCGCAGTTACAACAATTGATCGATGAGGTGGAAAAAGCCCTCAGTGGCAAACGTGAAGCAATTGAACTGGCCGTATGCTGCATGCTTAGTGGCGGTCACTTACTAATTGAAGACTTGCCGGGCATGGGCAAAACAACCCTCGCCCATGCCCTCGCCAAAGTCTTAGGATTAGAGTTTCAGCGGGTGCAGTTTACCAGTGACTTGCTGCCATCGGATATTACAGGAGTGAGTGTTTACTCGCCCAAAAGTGAGCAATTCGAGTTTGTTGCCGGGCCGGTTTTCAGTCAATTGCTACTAGCTGATGAAATTAATCGCGCCACCCCTAAAACCCAAAGTGCGCTGCTCGAAGCGATGGAAGAACGGCAAGTGACCGTCGATGGTAAAACCCGCCCACTGCCGAGCCCGTTTTTCGTGATTGCCACCCAAAACCCGGTATTTCAGTCGGGCACCTTTGCATTACCTGAATCACAACTTGATCGTTTTTTAATGCGTATTGCAATTGGCTACCCGAGCGCTGCGGCCGAGCGTCAGATGCTCAAAGGCCAATCAGGCCGAAATCGCCTGAATGACATTACCCCGGTCATGAACCTCGCAACCTTTGAGCAATGGCAACAACAAGCGCAAGGGATTCATTGCTCAGAAGCCATCTATGATTATGTCCAACGGCTTGTGGCGTACAGCCGCAGCCAGGCTAATTTCGCAGTCGGTTTATCACCGCGAGCGAGTCTGGCACTGCTGCAATGCGCGCGCTGCTGGGCCATGCTCCATGATCGCCAACATGTGCTGCCAGAGGATGTGCAATCGGTATTGCCATCAGTGGTTGAACATCGGCTCCATGAACCCAGTGATCAGTTTGGTCAAACCGGTACCGCTCTTTGCCAGCAGCTGCTGCAGCGCGTCGCCGTTGTGGCCTAAGCCGTCACTCCGGCGATAAAACCATGAAGGGCTTCGGTCAAATGCTAAAGCGCTGGTTGCAACAACCCATTCAGCGCTGGATAAAACGCAAACTACCACCAGCACAACAAGTGGAGCTGGGGCTAAGCAACATCATGATCTTGCCAACGCGCTTAGGGTTAGGCGTGCTGATATTGATTGCGCTGCTATTCATGCTCGCCATTAACTATGAGAACAGCATGGTGTTTGCAGTGTGTTTCACGCTAATAGCGATCTGGCTGTTGGCCCTGCACTGGACCTTTCGTAGCTTGGCGGGACTGACGTTAACGTTCAAAAGCAGCCGTCATGTCCATGCGGGCGACGATCTTGGTTTTGATATTCAGGTTGCGACCGTTGATCAGCGCGGGCGCTACGCTGTTGAGTTATTCTGGCAACCACAACAAACGACCCGCTTTGACGTACCCGCCCAGCAAGAAACCCTGCAACAAGTTTTTTATCCGACCAATAAGCGCGGTTACCTCAAGCCCGAGCGTTTGCAAGTAGTTAGCTACTACCCGTTAATGTTGTTTAGAGCCTGGAGTAGTGTTGCTTTTGATACCCAAGCATTGGTATTTCCGACTCCACTAGCGAGTCAAGCGCTTGATGCTACCGCCGCTCAAAGCAACCACTCGACAGCCGATAGTCCGGTGGCAGGGTTTGATGAATTATCTTCGGTGCGGCCTTACGTAAGCTCAGATCCGCTTCATCACATTGCGTGGAAAGCCAGTGCCAAACGACCCGCCGAGTGGGTTAGCAAGCAGTTTGAGCAATACCAAGACCGGCGACTCTGGCTTAGCTACGAGCAAATGCCGGGGCCTGATCATGAGTCAAAAATCAGCCAACTGTGCTACTGGTGTTTGCAGTTTCAGCATCAGCCTGTTGATTTTGGTTTGTTACTAGTCGATAGCCAAGTTGAACCTAATCGTGGTGCCAAACACGTGATCCACTGCCTGACTCAGTTAGCACTGCAACCGTCGGTGACTAACCACCAAGCGCCAGGAGGGCAAGATGCTGCAACAGCGCCCCGTTAGCCGCACGGCACTGATTTGGCTCATGGTGCTGCAACTGGCGGTATTGATACCGCTGGCGATCAACCTACCACTGTGGCTCATTATTATGAGTCTGGCTTGTTGGAGCTGGCGTTTAGCAATACTCAACGGCAGAGTCTCGCCACCTGGCGTGTGGTTTAGTGGCTTGGCTGTGGTGATTTGCGTTGCCTTGGTATTGTTACTTGAAGGCCGAGTCGTTCATCTCAAAGGCTTTGCCTTGTTGTTGGCCTTTGGCTTCATCTTTAAATTGATTGAGCTAAAAAACCTTCGCGACGCATTTTTGGTGCTGGTCCTTGCGGTCTTGTTGTTGGCGGTGAATCTGCTGTTGTCGCAAACCTTAGTGGTGTCGATTGCCACAGGCATTAGTTTTTTCGTGCTGCTGTGCTGTTGGGTTGGCTTGAATCACATTGGCCCAAAGGTACAGTGGCGGCAACCGCTGAAGATAGCAGCTCTGCTGTATTTATTAGCGGCGCCAATTGCCATTGCACTGTTCATACTGGTTCCGAGGATCCCGCCGATTTGGCAAATTTCAGTGAATTCAGGACAGGGTCAAACCGGCCTATCAGACAGTATGTCACCGGGCGACATGGCTCAGCTGATCCGCTCCGATGCGCTGGCATTCAGAGTCAGTTTTGATGGCCAACGTCCCAACCAGTCAGAGCTTTATTGGCGAGCGGTGGTGATGACCAAATTCGATGGCAGGCGCTGGCAGCAAGCCAATAGCCTTTGGTTCGGCCGTAATCCGGTTGCCCATGGGCCATGGCCCAAGCCGCTCGATAGCAAAGCAACGCCTTGGATATCGTGGCCGGAACAACCACAACCTTGGTTAGCCAGCGCTGTAGCGGAGCCGCAATACCGAGTCATTTTAGAGCCGTCGCAGCAGCATTGGTTACCGGCGCTAAACAATCCATACAGTGCAGATGGCAACATTGGTCTGGTGGCCGATCAGCGTTTAATTCATCGCCGCCCGGTGCTTCAACGGATTCAGTATTCGGTGGCAACGCAACAACGCGGCTCGGCCGACAGCGCCATTGAACATCAACTGTTGGAACAGCATCAAGCGGAATACCTTACCTACCCCGATGAGTTAAACCCACAGATCCAGCAATATGCCAATGAACTGTGGTTGCGCCAACCTAGCGTTGAGCGCTTTGTTGAAACGCTGTTGCAAACGGTCAGACAACAAGACTATGCCTACACGTTGTCGCCACCATTGGCAGGCTTGCATGCGGTCGATGAGTTTTGGTTTAACCATCAACGCGGCTTTTGCGCCCATTACGCCAGTGCCTTTGCCTTGATGCTGCGAGTGATTGGTGTTCCAAGCCGAGTGGTAGGTGGCTACCAAGGCGGTGAATGGGACGAACAAGCCAATTACTTGCAAGTTCGACAGTACGATGCCCATGCGTGGGTGGAGTATTGGCAAGACCATAGCGGCTGGGTTCGGCTCGATCCGACCGCGGCAATTGCCCCTGAGCGTATTGAAATACCATTTGCTCAAAGCCTGCGAGAGCAACAATTTGAGCAATCAGAAGCGCTAACCAGCTGGCGATTTAGCCGCAGCGAGTGGCTGACATCGTGGCGTCAGCAGTGGGATCGGTTGGAATACCTGTGGCACCGCAATGTGCTTAACTACAAACAACAGCAGCAACTTGAGTTGCTGAAAAAGTGGTTTGGTGAGTTCGATTGGCGCCAGCTGTTAATGAGCCTGGTTTTGGCAATCGCTGGTTTTATCGCCGTCATTGCCCTGCTGCAAGCTAAACCTTGGCGTCAACCGCAAACCGATGAAGCGGTGCGTTTGTATCAAACCCTGTTGGTCAAACTGAGTCGTATGGGATTAACGGTTGATACCGCGCACTCACCCAATGCTATTTTGTTGCAACTGAGTTCGCTACCAGAGCACAAGCGCGCGGCAGTCAAACAATGGATTGAACAGTTTATGGCGCTGCAGTACAGCAGCCAAGCGCTAGACGATCAGCTGCAACAGTTAAAGCGAGCACTGAAAAACATTTGAGCGAGCCGCGATCAATCACTTTGCCATCGCTGGAATCAACGCAGTTGCTCTAAGCGGCTTTGATAACGCGCTTGGCGCTCGGGTAAATGCGCAGACAATTCCACCGCCTTGTCGAGGTATGTTGCCGCTTGCTCATTGTTGTTCGCCGCCTTGGCAACATCAGCCAACAATGAATAGCTAAAATGAGAGTCTGGGTACATTTGTTCGGCATGGTTTGCAATCTTAGCGGCAACCTTCTGATTTCCCTGATTAATGAGCGCTGAGGTCAGAGACCAAAGTTCATACTCTGTGGGTAGCACCGAGTAGCCTAAGCGATTGCTCAACTGCTGATAGTGACGTTCAAATGCATCGTCACTGCTCAAGGCTTGCGGCAGTGACAGAAACCATCCACGGTAAAGTCGCTTTAGTGCATGGTAAGCACCCAGGTGCGCAACGGACATATGGTCTTCGTCTGGCAACAGCTCAACTTGGTGGGAAAGCTGCAAATGTGGGTGTTTGGCGATCATTTGACTCAGTTCGTTATAGCTCTGTTGTGGCGTTGGAAAGGCGCTTTGGCCCTCAAATGAAATAGCAACGAAGGGTTGTTGTTGTTGCGCAAAGCTCTTGGGAAGTAGCGTCAACAAGCGCTCGTTTCCCCATGCTAACGACGGCGCTAAGGACACATAGGCATCGAATTGAGATGGCTCTTGATGGTAGGCATTGAGCACGAATGCACCACCCAATGAGTGCCCCATCAAAACAGCAAAGTCAGCAGTACGATATTGTTTATCAATCAATGGTTTTACTTCATCAACGATAAACTGGCGAAACTTCTCACTGTTGCCGCTGATCGCTTGTTCACTAATGAATGGTGCCAACTCAGCAAATCGGTTCTTCTGCTCAATAGCGACCACAATCATCGGCGAAATGGTCCCCGACAAATAATGTGTCATCGAAGATATATGCTCGAATTGACTGTCGCCATCGGTCATGTAAAGCACCGGGAACTGATAAAACGACTCGGTTTGATAGTTTGTTGGTAGCGAAACGATGATTCGGCGCGTGTCTTGTAAAACATCCGAGTTGATATCAATCGTGTTGTTATCGGGCGCCGCATTCAGTTCAAACGGCCCGGCGGCCAAGATCAGCAACAACACTTTTATTGAGATTAATATTTCCTTCATCATTTACCTTTTTTCTACTCTCTAGCAATTAGTTCATTGGTTTTTTGTTTGACGGCATTAACTACTTTCAAGGCTGATAAACAGCGCCATAATCGGGCGAATGACCGATGAAAAGTCAGTAAACTGCTCGGTGTTCGAATTGATATTCATGGCGATAGCGACGCCATACTCAGGCAACAGCGCCAATATACTTTGAGCCCCTCTTGATACGCCACCGTGATTGATAAAAGTGATGTTGCCTAAATCATTACCAAAATCATATCGAGGCGCGCGCCAGCCCAACGCATAGTTATCGGGAGTTCGCTGGCCATTGGCCAACAGCTGTGGGGTAAAAAATGTCGCAGCAGTCTCAGCGTTGACCACATCACCATTGAGAACAGCGCTACCAAACCGAGCTAAATCGGTCGAGGTCGAAACAAAGCCGCCACCAGCAAGGCGATGGCTAAGGTCGACTTGGCGCCAAGGTTTGACTTGGTCACTGCGCCCTTTGTTATTCCAGTAGAACTGAGCCAGTGAGTCACGATTCTGCGCAATTGCTTGTTGCTCTGAGGCGGTGTCGTTCAGTTGCAATGGTTCAAACAGCTCTGCAGTGATGAAATCATCGAATGGGCGGCCGGCGATTTGTTCGATAACAGCACTGAGCAGCACAGTACCAAAAGTCGAATAGTGATAATCGGCATTAGGCTGGAATAGCAAATCACTGTCGTCAAATACGTCTAATGCTTCCGCCGCCGTTGGATAATTTTGGCTTAGTGCAATCGTTTGATACAAACCCAAGTAATCGCGATTGTCTGGGTAGTGAGGTAAACCAGAAGTATGGGATAACAATTGCCGCGGCGTAATGTTCCGCCAAGAGGCGTTGGGCAATGGCTTAAGGTAGCCTCCAATTGGTGTATCCAAGTCGATCTGCTGCCGTTCAACCAACCGGGCGATCGCCATCGCCGTCAGCGCTTTAGACGTGCTGCCGATTCGATACTGGGTGGTCAGCTGCGCTGGTATTTGCTGCTCAACGTTACGCCAACCAATGGCACTGGCCCACACCAATGCACCATCAATGGCAATTGCAAAGTTTATCGAGGGTGCATTTAGTTGTTGGCGGTGGACTTTCAATAGCTCAAGAGCCTGATTCGAGGCATCGCGGTACTTAGCTACGTAAAGTTCTGAAATGCTTGGTGCAGGTTCGGGTATGGCAGCAAAATCGGTCCAAGGTAGGAAGCTCACCACACCTCGATGAGCCAAGTATTGATAAATTGGCGCCGCTTTCCACAACAATAGACCCAACGCCAATGAGGCAACAAACAGTAATTTGAGTTTCATCTCAGACTCGCAATTAAATTTTTAGGCCAGCCTACGATGAGCATTGGATTGCGTCTGGTCGATTTCAAAAACACGCCGTTTTTTTTAAAAATGACCAGCATTTTTCATATTTGCTAAGCCCTTTGGCGATAAATTAGGCGCTTTGCCCTGCTATTTCAGGTACTTACTACTAGAGCGATAGCTTAGTGTGGTGGTCGCGATATTCTGTCGGCGTGTTACCTGTAGCCTGCTTGAAGGCGCGATTGAATGGGCTAATTGAGCCAAAGCCAAGTTCCAAAGCGATAGACAAGATGGGTTTCTCTGCGTTGTCACGGTCCTTCAACATCTGGCAGGCCTGTGGGATGCGATAGCTATTAAGGTAGCTAGAAAAATTTTTATAGCCCAAGCCTTCGTTGATCAGTTTTCGCAACCTGTGTTCCGGTAATTTAAGCTGCTCAGATAGTTTGCCAATCGTTAAGCCATTTTCCAGATAAGCACCTTCGCTCATCAGCAATTCAAGTTGAGCGGCTCGTTGCTGCATAGCGGGCGGCATAGAATTGTCAGACGGTTGTTCATTAGTGCTTGGTTGTGGTGCCAAACCCCGCTCAATTGGCTGTGGTTCACGAACATGGATGTTGACCCCTACTAAGGTCGCCAGAAAGATCAACGCGCTGTTAGTCAAACTTAAATAGAGGTTGCCGTCGCTCTGAGAGGTAAACAATTCAAACAGTACCAGAACGCAAAAATGCAGCATTAAATAGCCGCCAAACACAAAACGGTATGTTCGTCGTTTATCAACCAAATCATCATTTATCTGACGGAAACACAGGTAGCCAGAGGCAATTAATAAAATCAAGCCAATCACATGGGATATGGAATGCAGAACGCCGCGGCCAGCCAGCAATAAAAAGCAGACACCATATAACACGATAGCTGCTACCAATGTGCTGATTCGTAACCGTTCATAGTATTGGTACGAGCGACAAGCTGGAGAAAAATCGAGCACAAACAGAAAGATAAGCACGGGTAACAGTTCAGTAAAAAACAGCAGCCCATTACGGTAGGAAAGAATCAATTGATAAGAAACGGGGGCCGTCAGAACAATGTAGTGAGCAAAGCCCACAAACAAAGCAAACAGTAGGACAATATTGACCGTTAGTTTCCTTCCTATACACAAGGAAGCAAGCAGTATCAGATTTCCTATCGAAAAGCAGCGAAGCAGCAGATTAAGCTCATCAACAGTCAACATTCATTACCCAACAGGCCATTAAAAACTTCGCTATTCTGACATAGCGAAGTGGCAAAAACTAACCCACTCGCGATAGCGGATAGATTCGTGAGAAACTAAATTTACCCCGCGTACTATCGCGGCAGATACACTGTTTTATTGTTCACAGGGACACATCGAAAATGCTATTTGTCGGCGCTTTTGCCTTATTATTGATGTACTTTTGCATCCGAATGATGATTCAACCGGCAGCATTCTCAGCTGGCATTATTGCCTTTAGTGAGCAGCGTTTTTTTCATCCGTTTGAAATCATTAGTCGTGGACTGGCTGGGCTGGTTTTCGTCCTTTACGCGGACTCAGCGATCTATCCCTGGCTCATTCGATGGCTCGGCTACGGCTTGTTAGCAGTGAGCGTCGGCTTACTGTGCACACCACCGTCTTTGCATCGACATTTTGCCCGTTGGTCAGCGGTTCAATTCAAAGAGTGGTTTCGGTGGTGTGGTCTGGCATTTTTGCCTGCGGCAGCATTTTTGCTGTTTGTTGCTTGGACATCGATGACTGGCTGATTTTAGTCACAAAAAAACCGCCTTAACGAAGCGGTTTTTTGTGATAAGTCGGCTAACAACAATCTGTTACTTGGCTCCGCACATGACATCTAGCATGTTAGACAAATAGCCTTCTAGTTCTTTGTGGCCGTTGGCAGAACTCTTTAGCAGTTCTTCAGGAGTCTGATTATTCAATGATGCCAACTTCGTGGTCATCCAGGATTCTGCCAGTCGCCTATCTCCCAGCACCTTCCGTGCAAGCTCGAAGATGGATTTATAATGATCCATACCTGATTACTTCTCTAAAACTTGGGACCGGCGCACTATACCCTAATCAGGCAGATTGTTCGCTGAATAAGCTCTCAATTTCGCATGAAAAATATTAATCAGGGCAATCTGTCGTGGTTGCAATAGCAAGCGTTTTTCAAGGTAGCTGAGATAGCCAGCGCTTCTGCTCCATTTTGCTCGCATGGGCCGTCAAGGTCTGACGAATCTTGTCACGGGCTTGTTCAAAAGAAACCATATGAGCGCCACTCACTTGTTGGCAAAACAATAGATGTAAGCCAGCTTCAGTAGCAATGGGCTGACTAATTTGGCCGCTTTCCATGCTAAACAACGCCTGATCGAGCTCAGCAAACAGGATATTGGGTTCAACCCAACCGAGTTCACCATCATTCATCGCACTTGGGCATTCTGAATAACGTTTGGCAAACCAGCCAAAATGACTGGCATAATTGCCTTTACGCTGCAGTTGTTGGTAGATATCAGCAATGCGCGACTCAACCTGATCGAGGGTGTTTTCGGCAAAATCATCATTCACGGTGATCAAAATGTGGCGTGCGTAGCGTCGCTCTGGCTGACTAAACTTTTCAGGATGGCTTTGATAATAGGTCAATGCCTCTTGTTCGGAGCATTCACCGGCTTGTAAGCCAACATAGTTCAGCACGGCCTGGCACTTGAGCTCTTCTTGCAAGGCTTGTCTGAGGGTTGTTGAATCAAGCTGGTTGGCCGCTAATGTCGCGGTAAAATCTTGCTCCTGAGCAAAGCGCTTGGCCAATTCTGCCACCGCCTGGTCCACTTCGGCTTTGCTTAAATGAACCTGACTGGCCTCCGTTGAAGCCAATACTTTGTGCTGCAAACGGCGGGCATGAACCGCCTGCCGAGTGACCTTCGGCAGCTGATCGGGTTTCAACTCAGAACAGATCACGCCAAATTGCTCAAGGCTCGATTTCATCATCAGATACGACAGGCCGGCATCAACCGACGGGTCGAGGGTCTCGCTAACATCATGCAGCATAGTCATCATCGACCAACTCCTTGGCATTGTGATTGATTGCAGTCAGCGCTCGGGCTGGCACCGACACATCAAGCTGACCACATTGAATGCGATAGTGAATGTCGGTTGGATCATCCCGTTCTACCGCCAACACCGAGACGATGGTGCCTGCTTCTACCAGAGTAATCCCCTGACTGGCCAACGTAAGTGTTAACTGCGCGCGGTCACCGTATTCAAATTCGTTATCAACCCACGGCTCTGCGGCATCAATCAGTTCAGTTTCTTTGCAGCCAATGATGAGGTTGTGTTCAATGAAATGTACTTGATAGATGACGTTCTCTTGCAGGTGCAATCCGGCTTGCTGAACATAGCCGGTTGTTCCTCGGCGGACCAACAGATCACCTTTCATTTTTCCCGGGAAGCTGCCGTCGTTGCGGACATTGCAGATCACCCGGACCTTAGTTCCGTAAGCATATTTGGCATCAATCATGGCGACAATTCCTCCCTTGCAACGCTTGTTCTGATTGTTTGTCTTCATCGCTTTGGCAGCCGGCGCAGCTGCCACAAGCACCACCACTGAGGGCGATAGCAACATCGCGCTCTAACAAACAGTAGGCCCGAAAGACCGCTTGGTAATAGTCATTCCAGTCGAGCGGCGCGTCACTCTTGTCGAGCTCTTGGCGGAACAATCGCATAAAGCGAACGCGCCGAGGCTTGAGGTAAGCGGGCTGATAACTGACGTTGAAAAACTCCAGAAACGACTCGGCGCTGTTCAACTCAGCGATTGCTAAATCCATATCAGTTGCTTGCGCTAACATCGCATGTCCTCCGCATTCATTACTGCTTAATCCTGACACTGCTTAATCCTGATAACCAAAGCACGGTTATGCCGCAGCAGTGCGGTCAGAGCCGACTGCTTGAATCCGCTGATAAAACAGCGATAACTCTTCGTCAGTTGGGTTGCGTTTATGGCATTCCGCCCAATCTCTAAGCCAGCCACGTAGTTGTTGTGCCTGCGATTGTGTCAGGGCAATGCCTTGGCGTTGATAAACCGCCTGAATTGCCCGTGTCCCTGAGTGTTTGCCCAACACCATTTGATGACTTCGGCCAATGATCTCAGGCTGAAATGCTTGATAGTTATTGGGATCTTTCAACAGTCCGGCGACGTGAATTCCTGACTCATGGGTAAACACAGCTTCACCGACAATGCTTTTTTGTTGACTCAACTGGCGACCAGACGCTTGGGCCACCAGCTGGCAAATCGCTGGCAAGCTAGTTAGCTCAACCTCTGGTAACGAACGTTGTGGCGCAGCAGGCGATAGCGTTAAGGCCGCCAACACCTCTTCCAATGGCGCATTGCCAGCCCTTTCACCTAGCCCTGCGACCGTGGTATTGACCGAGTAGGCACCAGCTCTAATCGCCGCCAGCGAGTTGGCGGTTGCCAGACCTAAGTCGTTGTGGGCATGCATTTCAACTTGCAAATCAGTGTTGTCGACTAACGCTTTGAGTTGTTCATAACAACCAAAGGGCTCTAAGATCCCCAAGGTGTCAGCGTAACGAACTCGACAAGCGCCAGCTGCTTGCGCGGCTTCGGCGATTCTCAGCAAGCTGCTAATCGAGGATCGCGACGCATCTTCCATGCCGATACAAACTCGAAGCCCTAAATCATTGGCCTGCATCACGCGGTCACCAATCTGAGCTAACAGTTGCGACTCGGACAAAGCCAGTTTGGACTGTCGCTGCTGTGTCGATGCCGGTATTGATAAGTCGACCCAGTTCAGTCCCAAATCACGGCAACAAGCGATATCTTGCGGCAACATCCGACACCAGCCCATGGTTTGGGCAATTGAGACTTGGTCGGTAATTGCCTTAATAACATCTTGCTCGGCAGGTCCCATTGCAGGGATCCCAACTTCCAGCTCAGTCACTCCGGCGCACTCGAGTGCGGCGGCAATCGCAATCTTTTCCGCCGCGCTAAATGCCACACCAGCAGTTTGCTCACCATCTCGCAAGGTGGTGTCATTGATGACGATGGGCTTGCCTAAACCTTGCTGATGACTGGCCATGGGCATTAACCATACGCCGGTTCAAACGCTTGCTCGCGCGGACAATTCTGCTCTGGATCCCAATATGGCGAGATAGAACGCAGACGTTCAACAATCGCAGGTAACTCCGCTAGCACTCGGTCGATCATGTCATCGGTGGTGTAGCGCGACAAAGAGAACCGAATAGCGCCGTGAGCCGCAGTGTATGGAATATCCATAGCGCGCATAACATGACTGGGTTCCAACGATCCTGAAGTACAGGCCGAGCCAGATGATGCGGCAATATTGAACTGGTTGAGCATCAGCAAAATCGACTCGCCTTCAACATATTCAAAAGCGATGTTGCTGGTATTGGGCACACGTTGGCTGGGATCGCCAGTGACAAATGAGCTAGGCACCCGCGCGAGCAAACCATGTTCCAATCGATCACGCATCATGGCAATTCGAGCCGAATCGCGCTGCATGGCATTCATCGCTAACTCGGCGGCTTTGCCAAGTGCGACAATACCGCTTGCGTTCTCAGTACCAGCGCGACGACCTCGCTCTTGATGCCCACCGCGAAGCAATGGTCGGAATTTAGCGCCACGCCGTAAGTAAAGCGCGCCAATTCCCTTCGGAGCATGAAATTTATGGCCCGAGAGTGATAGCAAATCAATGCCACTTCCCGCCACTTGAATGGGCACTTTACCGGCGACTTGAACAGCGTCGGTATGGAACAGAATACCGTGTTTCTTGGCCATTTCAGCCATACCACGAATCGGGAAAATGGTACCTGTTTCGTTGTTCGCCCACATCAAACTGATAATCGCCACACGGTCACTTAGTGCGCTTTTGTAGGCCTCCATGTCAATGCGGCCTTTGCTATCAACGCCAATCCAATGGATGGTGTAGCCCTTGCGTTTAAGATGCTCGCATAACTGCAAGGTTGCGGGGTGTTCAACCACCGAGGTAATGATCTCTTTGCGATCGGGAAACGCTTCGATGGCGGATAAAATTGCCGTGCTGGTTGCTTCCGTGGCACAGGAAGTAAAAATGACTTCCGTGGCATGTTCAGCACCAATTAGTTGTTGTACCTGAGCGCGAGCCACTTCAATGGCTTTGCCGACAGGATCGCCAAACTTATGGATTGACGACGGGTTGCCGTAGTGCTCAGTCAAGAATGGCAACATGGTCGCGACGACTTGCTCATCAACCTGGGTGGTTGCATTGTTATCGAGATACGCAGGCTCGCAGGTTTTGCTGCCTTGACAACATTTAGCAGGGTTCATTGGTCACCTCCAACAACTTTCAAAGGGGCTTTGGTTAGTGCCGAACTGCCAACCGGATAAACCGTGATTGGCTCTGCCAGCGCTTCACTAAGCTTTTGTTCAATCATTGCCAACGTCGCGCCCGATAAGCCACAACCGGAGCAAGCGCCAGTCAACGTCAAGAACACCATGTCATCTTCGACATCGGATAATTGGACGTCGCCACCGTCGGCTTGCAACTGCGGTCTGACATCATTCAGTACCGCTTCAATTCGGTGAATTCGCTCAACGATAGAGGCAGGCGACTCGGCAATCTCGACCGAGCCAGCACTTTGGTAATCGGCAACGCACTCTTCAAGCACCCACTCAATCTTTTCGTGACAGGCGGCACAGGCACCACCGGCTTTGGTGTAGTGAATGACTTCTTCTAACGTTGATAGTTGGTTTTGGCTGACAACCCGCTTAATGAGCTCATCGTCAATGGCAAAGCACTTACAAATCAGCTCACCTTCTTCATGGTCATCTTCAAAGGTTTCGCCACGATAATCAGCAATCGCGGCGTGAAGAGCTTCCATGCCCATCACTGAACAGTGCATTTTTTCCGGCGGTAAGCCGTCGAGGTAGTCGGCAATATCTTGATTGCTTAGTGTTAGCGCTTGGTCAAGCGTCTTACCGATTATGATTTCGGTCAGAGCCGAGGACGAAGCAATGGCGCTACCACAGCCAAAGGTTTGAAATCCCGCTTGTTCAATGACTTCAGTTTGGGGATCGACTTTGAGCGTTAAACGAAGCGCATCGCCACAGCTGATCGAGCCGACATCACCGGTCGCATTGGCTTGTTCGACGGCTTTAGCATTGCGCGGTGAGAAGAAATGGTCTTTAACTTTTTCTGAATAATCCCACATAAGCTGGCCCACGTATTCTGATTGGAGGAAAAAACGGTGGTCAGCTGCACTCACAAATCCGACCAAACAAATGAGCAGCGCAATCACTGGAACAACGTGGGAACCTAGAACACAGGAGATCCAATCATTGCTCTGGCATCGCTTCACTTGGTCTGGACAACACAATTTGTACCGACCACCGTCAGTGAGGTAGTTGCAAATATGGGGCCCTTACAAAAAATTATTACCTCTTTGTTTTTTAACGATTTATATATATTCACCCAGCAGCAATCATGAGACATAGATCACATCAAAAGTGAGTTTTGTCGGCTTTGTGACAATCTGTCACGGAACCGATTCACAAACACTTACAATTGCTCGCAAACTCATTATTTACATTTTTTTCATCGCTGTTAGGGTTGGCTAGGGAAAGTGTAAATACTCTAAACAACCCATCACATTACAACTCTAATGACCCAGCAAGGACGCTGTCATCAGCGCCTT
Source organism: Neiella marina (assembly GCF_002165625.1). Classification (GTDB taxonomy): domain Bacteria; phylum Pseudomonadota; class Gammaproteobacteria; order Enterobacterales; family Neiellaceae; genus Neiella; species Neiella marina. The sequence continues at coordinate 66,513 of NZ_NGNS01000020.1, read as the reverse complement.
CATGCTGTGGCGACAACCGACAGGATTGAAAATAAATGAAGGTGTTAAAATGGATTGGCGGCCTGCTGTTGGCCGTATTGATACTTGGGGGTAGTTTCGCTGCCCATGAGTGGTATGCCGAAAAGCCACTATCATTCCGTATTTTTCTCGATCGTGAAGCGCTAAAGATTGCTCTTGATAGCCCAGAAGGACTGACACAACTGGGTTTTTTGGAAGGTATTGGCATCAAAGGCCATAACGCCAACTTAGACGATGCAAGCCCAGAAAAAACCGACGCACTACTAGCTAAAATGCATGATTTGCATGGCACTCTAACCAGCTACGACGGTTTGGACAAAGACCAACAGCTAAGTTACGACATCGCGCTTTACCTACTTAATGTCGTTCTTGAGGGCGAGAAATTCCGCTATCACGATTACCCTGTCAATCAACTATTCGGAGTACAAAACGGCTACCCAAGCTTCATGCAAGCATCTCATCAGGTGAACGATGAAGTCGATGCTGAGCATTACTTATCGAGACTATCTGCCGTTGGCACAAAGTTTCAGCAAGTGATCGCTGGACTTGAGCGCCGCACTGAGCGAGGTATTCTGCCGCCAACATTTGTCATTGACCGCGTACTGGCTGAAATGAACGGCTTTATTGATACACCGGTCAACGAAAACATTTTGTACAACTCGTTTGAGACCAAGCTAAACGATATCGAGGAAATGCCAGCAGAGCAAAAAGCAGCTTTCCTTGCTCAAGCTGAGCAGCGGATTGTTGAAGACGTTTACCCCGCTTATCAGCTACTGATTGATTACTTCGTCCAGGTGAAGCCGCAGTCCAATACTGACGATGGCTTATGGCGCTTGCCTGATGGCCTTGCCGCTTATGATCAAGCACTGAGTTTTTTCACCACCACTGATTACACCGCCGATCAGTTACATCAGTTAGGCTTGTCAGAGGTTGACCGCATCCAGTCAGAAATCTTGACGATTCTGGCGGCAGAAGGCATGGATATCAGCGTTGGTTTCACCGCAACCATGGAAGAGTTGTCGGATCGACCTGAGTTTTATTACCAAGACTCGGATGAAGGTCGTGGTCAGATCCTAGCTGACTACCAAGTGATCTTAGATGAAATCAATGCTGGCTTGGATGATGCCTTCCGTATTCGTCCTAAAGCCGGCTTGGAAGTTGTTCGAATTCCTGAATTCAAAGAGAAAAGTGCGCCAGGTGCCTATTATCAACCGCCGTCAATGGATGGCAGTCGTCCCGGTCGATTCTTCGCCAACCTGTATGACATCAAGGCCACGCCTAAGTTTGGAATGCGCACTCTGGCCTACCATGAAGGCGTACCCGGTCACCACTTCCAAGTCGCCATCGCTATGGAGCTAGAAGGCTTGCCATTTATTCGAAAAATGGCCCCCTTCACGGCTTATATCGAAGGCTGGGCTCTGTACTCAGAGCAACTGGCTTGGGAGTTGGGGTTCCAAAAAGACCCTTATGACAACGTTGGCCGATTGGTTGCCGAGCTATTCCGAGCCGTTCGCTTAGTGGTGGATACAGGTATTCACGCCAAACGTTGGACGCGTGAAGAAGCCATTGCTTACATGCTGGCAAATACAGGTATGGCGGAGTCGGATGTCACTGCTGAGATTGAGCGTTACATCGTCATGCCGGGCCAAGCAACATCATATAAAGTCGGTATGATCAAAATTCTTGAGCTGCGCGAAAAAGCGAAGGCGGCATTGGGCGACAAATTCGATCTGCGTGATTTCCATGACGCGGTGTTGAAAAACGGCGCTGTGCCACTGAGCATTCTCGAGACCATTATCGACGATTACATCGAGCAAACCCTCGCTTCCTAATCTTCAAAACAAACAGCCCGTTTCAATTTATTCACAAATGAATGGTTGAAGCGGGTTCCCTACTCCAATAAATTACCTCTAAAGAAGTGCTAATTGCAGTCGATATGACTGTCATCAAATAGCAACGACAGTGGGTTACGCTAGTCTTCCGTTTTTCAACAAAATAGATCGCTGTTGTAACGAGTTGGCAACCCACGTTTTCATTTAGCCCTGATTAACGATACGGCAACTTACTGTTTCGTATCGCGTGTTGCGACTCTTTGTTTTACCAGTAGTGCCTGTTCATGGATGAAGGTCATTACGATGTAGGAACCTATTCCATGCGCACCAATTTACCTGTAACTCAAAAAGAAGTTACATATAGTCAGGACACCAACATCCTCTCAACGACTGACCCAAGTAGCCACATTACTTACATCAACTCAGATTTTGTTCGCATTTCTGGCTTTGAAAGTGATGAGTTATTGGGCAACCCGCACAATATGATCCGCCACCCTGACATGCCTCCGGCGGCGTTCAAGGAAATGTGGGCTCGCCTAAAGCAGGGGCATTCATGGATGGGGCTGGTGAAAAACCGCTGTAAAAATGGCGATCACTACTGGGTTCACGCATATGCCACGCCGATCAAAGAAAATGGCCGAATCAAGGAATATCAATCGGTTCGAGTCAAACCAGAAAGCCAAGAAGTAGCGCGAGCAGAAAAGCTTTACAAGAAGTTGCTAGCTCAACCCGAAAAGGCTGCAGCATCACTGCGGGGCTTGCAAATTCAACAGAAAATGGCGATCCATGGCATGCTCGGCTTAGTGCTGCTGTTTGCTATCGGCTTATCACTATCGGCTTCATGGGCTTGGCCAACCGCGGCAATCATTGCAACTTTGTACGTCTGCTGTGCTTGCATGTGGCAATTTCAACCAATTGCTGAGATGAGTAAAGAGCTCAAACAAGAAATGGATGATGCCGTCGCTCGCGAGGTGTATACCGGCCGTCAAGATGAAGTGGGCCAGCTTCGCGCCTGCTTAAAGATGCTTCGCTCTCAACAACGAGCAATGGCAGGTCGTATCAATGATTACTCTAACCATTTGGTTTCTGCCTCGGGCGTGCTGAAAACTAATATGGATGGCTCGCTGACTGAAATCGAAAAGCAGTATCAACAATCAGACATGGTTGCCACTGCTGTTGAAGAAATGTCGGTTAGTATTCAGCAAGTAGCCACTAGTGCCCTGCAAACCTCGGAGCATGCCAAAGTGGCCAACGATGAAATGGCCTCAGGTAAAGATAGTGTTGCCGAAACGCTAGAAGCGATTAATCAATTATCCTCTGAGGTCGAAAAGGCTTCCGATGTGATTAACCGGTTGGCATCCGAGAGTGACCAAATCGGTAGCGTTGTTGATGTCATTCGCTCGATTGCTGAACAAACCAACTTGCTGGCCCTCAATGCTGCCATTGAGGCCGCTCGAGCAGGCGAACAAGGCCGCGGCTTTGCAGTGGTAGCTGACGAAGTGAGAACCTTGGCAACTCGCACTCACGAGTCAACCGAAGAAATTATGACCATGGTTGAAAAACTTCAGGGGCAAGCCAAAAACGCCGTTTCGGCAATGGAAAATGCTGCCAGTAGCGCCGTCAAAAGCGTTACGTCTGTCCATGACGCGGAGGAGAACATCGAGCAGGCAACCCGCTCGGTATCATCCATCAATGACATGAACCTACAAATCGCCTCTGCCGTTGAACAACAAAGCCACGTCTCAGAGGAAATTAGCGGCAACATCATTGCGCTGAAAAATCTTGCCGATCAGATTCGTCAACAAGCCACCGACTCAACCGATGCCTGTGGCCAGGTGTCGACGATGGCCAATGAACTTAACGTGCTGTCGGAGCGCTACTGGCAGGAATAGCTGATTGTTCGGCTGAGCTTGGTCCATTACTAAGTTCGGTCTGAATTTGCGAGACTCGCTGCTCGGTCAACGAGTAGCGGCTCATCGCATAGGCTGCCAAGATCGCCAGAGCTGATGGAATGATGGTAAACATCAGCAGTATGCCATGACGAGTCGATTCGGCCTGTTGAACATTGGCTTCAAAGCCAAATGCTGCTAACAAAAAGCCTGTCGCCGCGCCACCGATAGCCCAACCCATCTTTTGTGAGAAGGATGCGCCAGCAAATATCAAGCCCGAACTGCGAATACCGGTCTTGTGCTCCTGATAGTCGACCAAATCAGCATACATGGCAAAAATGATCGGTGCAGGCGGACCAGATAGCAGTTGACTGACGAAGTGAATACCATAGATCCAAACCAAATCGTCTTCGCCACAAAAGTAAATGAGCGCCATTAGCAGCGCATTCGCCACGGTGATAGCGATGTAGACGTGCTTCTTATCAAACCAACGGATCAGCCACGGAGTCAGCAAGGCGCCAATTAAACAAAAAATGGCGCCACCGACGAGAAACCACTTAGCCCCTGCTTCATCAAACAGTACATATTTGAAGTAATGCATGGTAATGGCATTGCGAATAGCAATATAGCCAAGCGAAAACATGGCAACGGCAAATAAGATAATGAACGGACGAGAACGGACAATGCCACTTAGATCGCTAACAAAGTGACTGTGACTTGCTGTTTGAGGCCGGATGCGCTCTTTGGTCAGTGCCACGGTGATAAACATCAAGCACACCAAAATGACGGCATAAAAAGCCATGGTGCGCTGAAAACCAAGGGCATCATCACCATCACCTAACCAAGCGACCAGATCCATGGTGAAATGTAGCACAATGATGCCCGTGACAAATGCCCCAGCAAATCGCCATGTCGCTAAAGATGCGCGCTCTTTGGGATCGTTAGTCATTGCACTCATCATCGATGCATATGGAATGTTCATTGCAGTAAACAGCATCCCTACGGCAAAGTAAGTCACATAGGCATAAAATAACTTACCGGAATCAGATAACTCAGGCGTGCTCAATGCAAGCGTCGCGGTGATCCCCAGCGGTACAGCGCCAAACAGCAAATAAGGACGAAACTTTCCCCACCGAGTTTCAGTTCGATCGGCAATCGCCCCCATCACCGGATCATTGACGGTATCCCAAATACGAGTCAGTAGCAGCAAAGAACCGACTGCGGCAGCGGATAAGCCAAATACATCGGTGTAAAAATAAACCTGAAAATAAATAAAGGTCATCCAAACAAAGTTGAACGCCGAGTCTCCAAGGCCGTAGCCAAGCTTTTCGGTCCACTTCAATTGGTGCGAAGAATCATCCATTGTTTACTCGCTGTTCACTTAACAAAATCAGCATATTGTTAACAGTATGCAAAAATAAAACAATTAAATTAGCGCGGGTTTGTGAACTAAAAACTTTTTAAAGCAACAGCGGATCAGCTGACTTTGGGGGGAGTAACAAAATGCAGTTTGATTGGAGTGAGGTAACCGTCAGTCAAGCTAGAAACTGACGGCCATCATTATCGGTAGTAGCTCTTGTACCAACGAACAAAAGATTCTAACCCTTGTTCAATCGACGTTGCCGGAGAAAAGCCAACATCTTCGACAAGGTCGTCAATATCTGCCGCGGTAGCAACCACGTCGCCTGGTTGCATTGGCATCATTAGCTTGTTGGCCTCGATGCCCAAGCAACGCTCTAGGGTTTCAATAAAATAGCCCAATTCCACCGGGTTGTTGTTGCCAATATTGTAGATCTTGTATGGCGCTTTACTACTTGACGGATCCGCACTGCTCCAGTTTGGATTGGGCTCAGGCAGTTTATCCATCACTCGAACCACACCCTCGACAATATCGTCAATATAAGTGAAATCGCGGCGCATCTTGCCAAAGTTAAACACCTTGATCGGATCTCCAGCCAACATCGCTTTGGTAAACAAAAAATAAGCCATGTCAGGACGGCCCCATGGGCCATACACAGTGAAAAACCGCAATCCAGTGGTCGGCAAGCCGTATAAGTGGGAATAACTATGGGCCATCAACTCATTGGCTTTCTTGCTGGCGGCGTAGAGCGATACTGGATGGTCAACATTATCTGAAGTCGAAAACGGCATGGTTTCATTCATGCCGTAAACGGAACTCGAAGATGCGTATACCAAGTGCTCTACACCATGATGACGACAACCTTCGAGGATCGTCATCATGCCAGTTAAATTTGAGTCGACGTAGTCAAACGGTGCATTGAGCGAGTGGCGCACCCCCGCTTGGGCGGCAAGGTGTATCACTCGCTGGAATTGATGTTTAGCAAATAGCTGCTCCATCGAGGCTCGATCAGCCAAGTCAAGCTCGACGAATTCGAAGCCAGAAAGAGCCTCTAGTTGTGCTAGCCGGGCATGCTTTAAACCGACATCGTAATAGGAGTTGTTGTTGTCTAACCCAACCACTTGATAGCCATCGGCAATCAAACGTTGGCTTACGTAAAACCCTATAAATCCGGCTGCACCGGTGACCAATACTTTCATTGAATCAACTGCCTTTAAGCGGTGATACTATCTCCGCGACCCATCGCATAGTAAGCCAAACCATAGCGCTTAACTTGCTCAGGCTCGTAAAGGTTTCGGCCATCAAAAATCACCGGATCGACCAGCTGTTCTTTAATGTCATCGAAATTAGCAGCACGGAATACTTTCCATTCAGTACAAATCACCAAGCAGTCGGCGCCTTTCAGAGCGGCATCTTTCGTACCAACCAGCTCGAGGTCCTCGCGAGTACCATAAATGCGCTGTACTTCTTCCATTGCTTCAGGGTCAAATGCACGTACTTTGGCACCAGCTTGCCACAGCGACTCCATCAACACTCGACTTGATGCCTCACGCATATCGTCTGTGTTGGGTTTGAAAGACAATCCCCAAATCGCCACAGTTTTGCCCGCCAAGTCGCCCTTGTAGTATTCGTTCAAACGTTTGAACAATACTTCTTTCTGAGCATAGTTGACCTGCTCTACCGCTTTCAGCAAGGTCGATTCATAGCCAATCGAGTCGGCTGTACGAACCAAAGCTTGAACATCTTTCGGGAAACAGGAGCCACCGTAACCACAGCCCGGATAAATGAAGTGATAGCCAATACGAGGGTCAGAACCGATGCCTTGACGAACTTTCTCAATATCTGCCCCCAAGCGCTCAGCGAGGTTAGACATTTCATTCATGAAGCTAATTTTGGTCGCCAGCATGCAGTTTGCGGCATACTTGGTCAATTCAGCAGAATGAACATCCATGAAAATCATGCGGTCATGATTACGGTTAAACGGCGCATACAATTCGCGAATCAGTTGACGAGCAGTGTCATCATCGGTGCCAATCACGATGCGATCAGGTCGCATGCAGTCATTAACTGCAGCCCCTTCTTTTAAGAATTCTGGGTTAGAAACGACTGCATAGTCGTAGTCCACGCCGCGTTGTTCAAGCACTTCAGCAATCGCGGCGTTAACTTTGTCAGCAGTACCAACCGGTACCGTACTCTTGTCCAGCACCACTTTATAACCATTCATGTGTTCAGCAATGGTACGAGCAACTGCCAATACATACTTTAAGTCAGCAGAGCCATCTTCATCAGGTGGCGTCCCCACAGCAATGAATTGCAGCTCGCCGAATTCAACACCTTCTTTGGCATTGGTGGTGAAATGCAGCCGACCTTCTTTGTAATTGGTTTCAACAAGAGGGGTCAAGCCTGGCTCATAAATGGGAATAATGCCTTTTTTGAGGTTGTCGACTTTGCTTTGGTCAACATCGACACACATTACTTCATGGCCAAAGTCAGCCATCACAGCAGCTTGCACTAAGCCCACATAACCAATTCCAAAAACGGTGACTTTCATAATTTATTGCTCACTTATTAATTTTCTATAAATCTATTTAGCCTTTAACAACTTACTTAGCATAGCCATTTGGGTTTGCTGACTGCCAACGCCAAGCGTCTTCGGCCATTTCGGCCAACTCGCGCTGTGCTTTCCAACCAAGCTCTGCAGTTGCTAACGATGGTTCAGCGTAACATTCAGCGATGTCTCCTGGGCGCCGTTCAACCACCTGATAAGGGATTTCAACACCGCAGGCTTGAGAAAATGCTGCGATCACCTCAAGCACTGAGTAACCATTGCCGGTGCCTAAGTTATAAACCACTAGGCCCGGTGAAGTATTCAGCTTATCCAAAGCTTTGACGTGCCCCTCAGCGAGGTCAACGACATGGATGTAGTCTCGGACGCCAGTACCATCTTTGGTCGGATAGTCACCGCCAAAAACACTCAACTGCTGCAGTTTACCCACCGCGACTTGAGTAATGTATGGCGTTAGATTATTGGGGATCCCTGAAGGGTCTTCGCCAATCAAGCCCGACTTGTGTGCACCAACCGGATTGAAATAGCGCAGCAAGGCAATGTCCCAACTCGGATCAGACTTGGCAAAGTCAGATAGGATTTCCTCAACCATCAGCTTAGAGCGACCATACGGATTGGTCGCTGAGGTTGGGAAGCTTTCCAAAATAGGTACCGAGGCGGGATCGCCATAAACGGTTGCTGAGGAGCTAAATACCAAGCGTTTAACGCCAGCATGTTGCATCGCTTGGCACAGTGTCAACGTGCCAGCAACATTGTTCTGATAATAGTCCAACGGAATCTGAGTTGACTCACCCACAGCCTTAAGGCCAGCGAAGTGAATCACCGATTCGATTTCATATTGTGCAAAAACAGCATCAAGCGCCGCTCGATCACGAATATCAATTTGATGGAAAGGGATCGCGTCACACCCCGAAATTTGCTTCACTCGATGCAAAGACTCGGCACTGGAGTTACATAGGTTGTCGACCACAATTGGCCGGTGACCCGCTTCAAGCAACGCGATCAATGTGTGGCTGCCAATGTAACCGGCGCCACCAGTGACTAATACGTCCATGTAAATGGCTCTCTAATTAAAGTTTTGCGGCAAAGTCTTTGACAAAGCTTGCGAATGACTCACCAATATCGCCGTGACGAATACCATATTCCATGTTGGCTTGCATATAGCCCAATTTACTGCCGCAATCGTGACTGCGCCCCTTCATGTAATAGGCATTGACCTGTTCGACTTTCATTAAAGACGCAATGGCATCGGTCAATTGAATTTCGCCGCCCGCCCCCGGAGGAGTGTACTCAAGCAAATCCCAACATTCGGCACTCAAGACATAACGACCTACCACAGCAAGGTTAGATGGCGCTTCATCAGGCTCAGGCTTTTCAACCGTGCCGATCATCTTAACTGATTCACCCGGCTTTAAGTCATAACCGCCCAAATCGACTACGCCGTAGCTGCCAATACTGTCATGGGGTACAGCCTCTACCATAATTTGGCTGGCGCCGGTTTCTTCAAACAAGCGAGCCATCTCAGCAAGGTTGTCTTTCTTTGGATCAGCATCGTACTTGTCGATCAGCACATCTGGTAAAACCACAGCAAATGGCGTTTCACCGACTAGCGGTTTGGCACACAAAATAGCGTGACCAAGACCCAATGCGGTGCCCTGACGAACGTGCATAATGGTGACATCCGGAGGGCAAATCTTCTGCACTTCATCGAGTAACTGACGTTTAACCCGCTTTTCAAGCGTTGCTTCTAATTCAAAACTGGTATCAAAGTGGTTCTCAATGGAATTTTTACTAGAGTGAGTAACCAGCACAATTTCCTTGATGCCAGCCTTGATGCACTCTTCGACCACATATTGGATCAGTGGACGGTCGACAACAGGTAACATTTCTTTTGGGATTGCTTTGGTAGCTGGGAGCATTCGGGTGCCGAGGCCGGCGACAGGGATTACAGCTTTCCTGATTTGCATCTTGATATCCTTTCCTTACTTGCGGTCTTTCATAGTCCGTCCATCAATTTGAAAACTGTCAAATCGATAGCGAGATCTCCAGACGTCATACCGTACGTCATAACTGCTGGAGCTAGGTTACACTGATTTTATGGCAAGGTTAAGCCCCGACATTGGTCGATTATCTGTGATATGTGGATAAATTTGCCGGACCAGAGTTTTAGGTCTAAGTTAAGATCGTGTCGCTTTGACGACACATGGATGAAACTTTAATGAAAACGCTTAAGGATAAGCATGATGAAAAAACTAATTGCACTCGCCGTTGCGAGCGTAGCCTTATGGCTGAGCTCTCCTGCACTATCAAACAATATCGAACAGTCCTCCAGCCATCAGCAGCAGCTGCCTGCAGTCAATATTAATGCTGCCAATGCTGAAACAATTGCCGACAGGCTCAATGGTATTGGTCTTGTAAAAGCCCAAGCCATTGTTGACTACCGTCAACAACATGGACCTTTCGATTCGATTGAAGAGTTAACTTTGGTGGTCGGGATAGGCGAAGCCCTGGTGGAAAAAAACAGGGCCTACCTTAGCTTGTAAGTTAGTGAGGTTTCCTGCCGTCAGCCGGCGGCAGGCTTTTGCATCTTTTCTTGAGAGAGACGTTTTAGCTCAAGCATTGCATAACGATGCTCAACAAAATCATAGACGTTGGTCGCTAAAGCCAAGCGAAAGAAGTTACCAGCGTAAATCGCTTCATCGGTTTGTGCCGCTAGCTTACCCAAGTAAAAATAGGCCTCACACAAACGTTCAGCATATGCTTCTTCACTACCGATACCGACAGGCAACGTCCGCATAAAGTCATTGACCGATATGCGCAACAAAAACAGATCAACTAAGTTAGTCGCCCAATCATCATCCGATAACTGAGCTCGGTGACGAATGAGGTTCTCTGTGGCATTAACCGGATCCACTTCATACTCAGCCATGTAAAGCCACAAAACACGATAAGGATCGGATTCCTGGCGGCTGTAGAACTCGGCAAAATCTTCTGCAGCTAAGGCACTTCGGCCAGCATAGTAACGAGCGATACCGCGATTTAGCAACGCATACTTGTGTTCTGGGTTGAGCTCAATCGCTGAGCCAAAAGCTTCAAAAGCTTCAACAAACTGCTCACCTTGAGTGTAATGAATGCCCACGAAATTATAAGCATCGGCAAAGTCTGCTTTCATCCGCAAGGCTCGGCTAAAATCGAGATGAGCCAGCGCTTTTAAGCCCAGCGAGTCATACCGGACACCTCGGTCGTAAAACAAGTGAGCCAGTCGTTCATCATCAACGTCCGATAAGCTAATGATTTCAGTTAACTTGGCGATGGCTGCCTGTTGTTCGATGCTAGGCTGACGAGGCACGGCTAACAACATTTCATGGGCTTGGGTCGGCTGTTTAGCTGTATTGGCACAACCGCTCATTACTGCCACAGTTGCTAACAGTAACCACTTCAAATAAGACATATTTTCTGCCTGAATTAAAAAAGGCCAATCGAGAGATTGGCCTATTATTGCGGAATTGCAAACCAGAGGCCAAGAAATCTTGGCCTTAAATTGGATTATTCAGCTGCAGGTTGCTCTGCAGTCTCTTCCGCTGGCTCTGCCGCCGCTTGTTTTGGCTCAGCTGGCTTCGCTTCTTTAATGCTCAGACGAACACGGCCTTGACGGTCGATTTCAAGAACTTTGACATCGACTTGCTGACCATTTTCGAGGTAGTCAGTCACTTTCTCAATGCGCTTCTCAGCGATTTGAGAAATGTGTACCAAACCTTCTTTACCAGGCAAGATCTCAACGAAAGCACCGAAGTCTACGATACGAGTTACGCGACCGTTATAAATGGTGCCCACTTCGATTTCGGCAGTAATTTCTTCAATGCGCTTCAGCGCAGCTTTAGCAGCTAAGCCATCAACCGCAGCAACATTGATTGTGCCATCGTCTTGAATGTCGATACTACAACCCGTTTCTTCAGTGATAGCACGAATGGTTGCACCACCCTTACCAATCACATCTTTAATCTTCTCAGGGTTGATCTTGATGGTGTGAATACGCGGCGCAAAATCCGATACTTCTTCACGGTGAGTGCCAATAGCCTCATCCATCACACCCAAGATGTGCAAGCGAGCACCACGCGCTTGGCGCAGAGCGATTTGCATGATCTCTTTGGTAATACCTTCGATCTTGATGTCCATCTGCAGGGCAGTAACACCTTCGCTGGTACCAGCTACTTTAAAGTCCATGTCGCCCAAGTGATCTTCATCACCCAGAATGTCAGACAAGACAACAAAGTTTTCGCCTTCTTTCACCAAGCCCATGGCAATACCGGCAACCGACGCTTTCACCGGTACACCTGCATCCATAAGCGCCAATGAAGAACCACATACAGACGCCATTGAGCTCGAACCGTTTGACTCTGTAATTTCAGACACGATACGAACTGTGTATGGGAATTCGTCCTCATCTGGCATCACCGCAGCAACGCCGCGTTTTGCTAGACGACCGTGGCCGATTTCGCGACGCTTTGGTGAACCGATAAAGCCAGTCTCACCAACACAGTATGGAGGGAAGTTATAGTGGAATAAGAACTTGTCAGTGCGCTCGCCAGACAACTCATCCAAAATTTGTGCATCACGCTTGGTACCCAAGGTACAAGTAACCAAAGCCTGAGTTTCACCACGAGTAAACAGTGAAGAGCCGTGGGTACGTGACAATACGCCAGTTGCAACATTCAAAGCACGAACCATTTCTGGGTCACGGCCATCGATGCGTGGCTCACCAGCGATGATGCGTTGACGAACAACGTTTTTCTCAACTGAGTACAAGATGTCACCGATTTCGCCGGCATCCAACTCTTCGTCAGCTTCGGTCAATTGTGCAGTAACAGCTTTCTTGATTTCACCAACTTTGGTGTAACGCTCAGCTTTTTCAGTAATTTGGTACGCTTCAACAAACTGCGCTTCAGAAGCAGCTTTAACTTGGTCGTACAGGCTTACGTTCTTCTCTGGAGCAACCCAATCCCATTCAGGGGTAGCAACTTCAGCTTTTAGCTCATTGATTGCTTGGATGGCTGTTTGCAGTTGCTCATGGCCATAAACCACAGCTTCTAACATTACTTCTTCTGGCAGAACTTCTGCTTCTGATTCAACCATCAAAACAGCAGATTCAGTACCGGCAACAACCAAGTCTAGCTTCGAGTTTGGCAGCTCAGACAACAGCGGATTCAATACAAAGCTGTTATCAACATAGCCAACACGAGCGGCACCAATTGGGCCATTGAATGGAATGCCAGAGATCGACAATGCGGCCGAGGTACCCAGCATCGTCACGATATCAGCTGGAACTTCTGGATTTAGAGATACGACAGTGGCAACGACCTGAACTTCGTTCAAAAACCCTTCTGGGAATAATGGACGGATCGGGCGGTCAACTAAACGTGCGATCAGGGTTTCGCCTTCAGAAGGACGACCTTCACGCTTGAAAAAGCCGCCTGGGATTTTACCAGCAGCATAGGCTTTTTCTTGGTAGTTAACTGTCAGAGGGAAAAAGTCTTGTCCTGGGTTGGCTTCTTTTTTACCAACAACAGAGACCAGTACAGATGTGTCATCCATGGTTGCCAGAACGGCAGCGGTGGCTTGACGTGCAATCACGCCGGTTTCCAGGGTCACAGTGTGTTGACCATACTGGAACGTTTTTACAATCGGCTTCACGATTTATATTCCTGTTTGTCTTTTCAGATTTTTACTTTCAATTTTCGCCGCATAAGTATACTGGAATCCTCCCGATTGCCTAGCTTTCGGGCAATTATTTGGTAAGTGCTGTGAGGCAAGTGTAGGGAGAAGTTTACGGAAGGTAAAAAAAGTAGATATGAGGCATTAAAAAAGGGGCTAAAGTAGCCCCTTTTTGTTGAATCTTTGCTTAGCGACGCAGACCCAATTTTTCGATCAGGCTCTGATAGCGCTCTTGGTTTTTGCGCTTCAGGTAGTCAAGCAGTTTACGACGCTGGCTTACCATGCGCAGCAAACCACGACGGCTGTGGTGATCGTGGATGTGAGTTTTGAAGTGACCTTGCAAGTGGTTGATTTGAGCAGTCAACAATGCAACTTGTACTTCTGGTGAACCAGTATCGCCTTCGCCTTGAGCGAATTCAGCAACAATCGCTGCTTTCTTTTCAGTAGTTAGTGACATATCAGTCTCCTAAAATGTATAAAACCAGCGCCGATCACTAATTCAGCAGCTGGCAGAGGGCGCGTATATTACCGACTAAGTTGGCAAACAGCAAGCAATACCCGCCCAGATAAACAAAGTTATTGCTGGCGAGCGCTAACAGGCACCACTAAACGCTTCGGCGCCAGCTGACCTTCATCGGACACATCACCAACGCCGAGAAATTCGCCACACTCTGACTTAATTCGTACTTGCCCCTGTGGTGCGCCAAAGCCAACTTGCACGGTACGGCCTTGGCGGACGAAATCGCAGCTTTGGTGATCGAGTTCAACTTCAGGCAAAGCAACGACAGGCGAATCCATTGGCAGCAAGTGTTGGTCTAAAAACTCACCGGCAGGCAACTCCGCTGAATCGGCTTTATCACGCAACGCCTGCAATTGTTCCAACGTCATCATTTGCTCAGTTGGATAATGAGCAACATGAGTCCGACGCAGCTCAGCAACGTGTGCTCCACAGCCAAGCACTTCGCCTAAATCATCAACTAGGGTCCTAACGTAAGTGCCTTTCGAACAATGCACGTCCATGGTGAGCCAGACATCATCCAATGCCACGATTTCAAACGAAAAGACATGAATCGGTCGTGCGGGACGATCAATATGAATCCCCTGTCGGGCGTAGTGATATAGCGGCTTGCCTTCGTGCTTGAGAGCAGAAAACATCGTTGGCACTTGTTGAATATCGCCGCGAAACTGCACGAGAGCCTGCTCAACTTGTGCTTCGGTAACCGCCACTGGCTTCTCCGAAACCAAATCACCATCAGCGTCAGAGGTTGTAGTGCGTTGCCCTAACCTCGCAACAACGCGGTACTTTTTATCCGCATCCAGTAAAAACTGGCTGAATTTGGTCGCTTCACCCAAGCAAATAGGCAACATGCCAGTCGCCAGCGGATCCAGTGCGCCGGTGTGGCCAGCTTTTTGCGCTGCAAACATGCCGCGGACTTTGATCATGACACCGTTACTACTCATACCTGTTGGTTTATCGACCAAAATAACGCCATCAACCGGGCGCCCCTTTCTGCGCTTGGCCATTACTCGTTGCTGTCCCCAGCAGGCTCATCACCATCAATTTTGTCACCGCGTTTGCGGGCATCTTCTTTGACTGCCGATGACACCACGTTGGACAAACGCATGCCTTCGACGAGCGAGTTGTCATAGATGAACTGCAATTCCGGCGTCAGTCGCATTTTCACTTCTGAGCCGAGCAAGCTACGAATATAGCCAGCGGCTTCTTTCAGCGCCTTCATACCTGTTTTGATGGCTTCGTCATCATCAAATAAGAAGGTCACATAGACTTTGGCGTAGGCAAGATCGCGAGACACTTCCACATCAGAAACAGTCACCATACCAATTCGAGGATCTTTGATTTCACGTTGCAAAATCATCGCAATGGATTTTTTTACCTGCTGTGAAACGCGATCGGTGCGTTTAAAAGCCTTTGCCATAAATAAAACCTCTCAAGACAAAAGCGGGGGCCTGAGCCCCCACTGTAATACTTGTTTAGAAACGATTGTGAAGGGCGATTAAAGCGTACGCGCCACTTCTACCGTTTCGTAAACTTCGATTTGGTCACCAACGCGAACATCGTTGTAGTTCTTCACGCCGATACCACATTCCATACCGTTGCGAACATCTTGAACGTCGTCTTTAAAGCGACGCAAAGATTCCAGTTCACCTTCATAAATCACCACGTTTTCACGTAGGACACGAATCGGTGCAGAACGCTTCACAGTACCTTCTGTCACCATACAACCGGCGATTGCGCCAAGTTTAGGCGACTTGAAGACATCACGAACTTCAGCCAAACCAATAATTTCTTGTTTGAACTCTGGAGCCAACATGCCAGACATGGCTTGCTTAACTTCATCGATCAAATCGTAAATCACGCTGTAGTAGCGCAAATCAACACTTTCTGCTTCAAGCAAACGACGTGCAGTTGCATCGGCACGAACGTTAAAGCCAAGCACAATCGCATTGGATGCCGCAGCCAAGCTAGCGTCGGTTTCGGTAATACCACCAACACCGGTACCAATGATTTTAACTTTCACTTCATCGGTAGAAAGCTTCAACAAAGCATCAGTGATTGCTTCTAGAGAACCTTGAACATCGGCCTTAAGAACAATATTCAGCTCAGAGACATCACCTTCGGTCATGTTAGCGAACATGTTCTCCAGCTTAGCCTTCTGCTGACGCGCCAGTTTCACGTCACGGAACTTACCTTGACGATACAAAGCAACTTCACGGGCTTTACGCTCATCCTTAACGACAGTGGCTTCATCACCAGCTGACGGCACACCGGACAAGCCAAGAATCTCAACAGGAATCGATGGACCCGCTGATTCAATTTCACGACCATTCTCGTCGCGCATGGCGCGAACACGACCGTATTCCAAACCACAAAGAACGATATCGCCCTTATTCAGCTGACCTTGTTGAACCAGAACAGATGCAACCGGGCCGCGACCTTTATCAAGGCGCGATTCAATCACAATACCGCTGGCCATGCCGGTCGGTACGGCTTCAAGTTCCAGTACTTCTGCAACCAACAAAATGCCTTCGAGCAAATCATCAACGCCGGTACCAGCTTTTGCAGAAACGTGGACAAACTGAACATCGCCGCCCCAATCTTCGGGGATGACATCATGCTGCGCCAATTCGTTCTTGACGCGATCCGGATCCGCTTCTTCTTTATCAATCTTGTTAACAGCAACAACCAGCGGTACTTCTGCTGCGCGGGCGTGCTGAATCGCTTCGATGGTCTGTGGCATCACACCATCATCAGCCGCAACAACCAACACCACGATATCGGTAGACTTAGCACCACGTGCACGCATTGCAGTAAACGCTGCGTGACCTGGGGTGTCCAAGAAAGTGACCATACCGTTGTCAGTTTCTACGTGGTATGCACCAATGTGCTGAGTAATACCACCGGCTTCGCCGTCGGCTACTTTCGCTTTACGGATGTAATCAAGTAACGATGTTTTACCGTGGTCAACGTGGCCCATAATGGTTACGACTGGGGCACGAGAGGTCTTATCACCTTGTGCTTCCGCTTCTGCCAAAACGTTAACTTCGAGCTGGTTTTCTTTCACCAGAACGACTTTGTGACCCATTTCTTCAGCAACCAATTGTGCCGTTTCTTGGTCAATGACTTGGTTAATGGTCGCCATAACGCCCATTTTCATCATTGCCTTGATCACTTCACCGCCTTTCACTGCCATTTTCTGAGCAAGTTCACCGACGGTAATGGTTTCACCAATGCGAACATCGCGCTCGACTGGCTGAGCAGGTTTATTAAAGCCCTGCTGAAGCGCTGAACCGCCTTTATTCCGGCCACCACGACGACCGCGACGACCACCAGCATTGTCGTTTTCAGCGCCTTTACGCTTCTTAGGACGGCGACGGCGAGTTTCTTCAGAGCGATCTTGCTCGTCTTCGGCTTCCTGGGCATAACGAGAGCTAGTTAAATGCACATCGGCATTTTCTGCTTCTTTCTGTTTAGCCTCTTGCTCAGCCCAACGAGCGGCATTTTCTTCCGCTAGTTTGCGAGCCTCTTCGGCTTGGCGCGCAGCTTCTTCTTCGGCTTTACGTGCCGCTTCAGCTTCTTGCTTGGCTTTAATTTCTTCAGCTTCTTTGCGCGCTTCTTCGCGAACGCGTTCTTCTTCTTCGCGTTGCGCTTTCGCTTCTGGCGTTTCGTTTGCTAACGCAGCTTGACGAGCGGCTTCTTTGCGACGCTCTTCTTCTTCAGCCTTAGCTTTCGCTTCCGCTTCTGCTTTAGCTTGTGCTTCTGCTTTAGCTTTGGCTTCTGCCGCCGCTTTCGCTTCAGCTTCCAAACGAGCTTTCTCTTCTGCTTCGCGTTGCGCTTGCTGCTCAGCTTCTAAACGTGCTTGTTCAGCAGCTGGGTCGCGTTTCACATAGGTGCGCTTTTTACGAACTTCAACTTGAACCTGCTTATTGCGGCCCTCTGAGCTCGTCACTTGCAAAGTGCTTTTCTTGGTGCGACGGAGCGTCATTCGCTTCGGCTCTGCATCACCTTCGCCACCATGTTGCTTGTTCAGGTGAGCCAACAAGGTTTGCTTTTCGTCTTCTGTTACCATGTCGTCGGCTTTCTTGCTGATGCCAGCTTCTTTAAACTGAGCAATCAAACGTTCTACATTGGTACCCACATCGGTCGCGAGCTTATTAATGCTTACTTCTGCCATGCTTCGCTGTTCTCCCGTTAAATTCTTTCTTTAGGCTTCGTCACTGAACCAACAAATCTGGCGAGCAGCCATGATCAGTTCACCGGCAGAAGTCTCATTTAAACCTTCAATTTCTGAAATGTCGTCTACGCCTTGCTCGGCTAGGTCTTCCAGAGTCACAACACCTTTCGCGGCCAAGCGGAATGCAAGCTGACGATCCAGTCCTTCAAGGGCCAGAAGATCTTCAGCAGGCTCGGCATTTTCCAACGATTCTTCATTGGCTAACGCTTTGGTGGTAATGGCTGCTTTTGCGCGTTCACGCAATTCTTCGACGAGGTCTTCGTCGAAACCATCAATATCAAGCAGTTCATTAACAGGAACGAAGGCAATTTCTTCGAGGGTGTTAAAGCCCTCATCAACCAATACGCCGGCAAATTCTTCATCGATATCTAAGTCAGTCATCAAGGCATCAATGAACTTTTGCGATTCAGCTTGGTGTTTGGCATTCATGTCGTCTTGGGTCATCACGTTCAATTCCCACTCAGTCAACTGACTGGCAAGGCGAACGTTTTGACCATTGCGGCCGATAGCCTGAGCTAAATTCGACGCTTCAACGGCAATATCAATCGAGTTGGCGTCCTCATCAACGATGATGGCCGCAACATCGGCTGGTGCCATGGCATTGATAACGTACTGGGCGACATTGTCATCCCACAACACGATGTCAATGCGCTCGCCGCCCAATTCTCCGGATACCGCTTGCACCCGAGAACCACGCATACCGACACAAGCACCAACTGGGTCAATACGACGGTCGTTGGTCTTCACTGCGATTTTCGCGCGGCTACCTGGATCGCGGGCAGCACCGAGAATTTCAATCATTTCTTCGCCGATTTCCGGCACTTCAACGCGGAACAGCTCAATCAACATCTCAGGTTTGGTACGAGAGACGAATAGCTGAGCACCACGCGCTTCTGGACGCACAGCGTAAAGCAAACCGCGCACACGGTCGCCTGGGCGGAAAGATTCGCGTGGCAGCATGTCTTCACGATACATGATGGCTTCGGCATTATTGCCTAAGTCCAAAATGACGCTGTCACGATTGACTTTCTTGACCACACCGGTAATCAAGTCACCTTCTTGGTCGGCAAATTGCTCAACAACCTGCTGACGCTCCGCTTCGCGGACTTTCTGAACGATAACCTGCTTCGCCGTTTGAGTAGTGATACGGTCAAAAACAATTGATTCAATTTGTTCTTCGACGTAATCGCCTTCCTGCAGCTCTTCGTCTTCCCACAACATACGAGCAACTTCTAACGAGTACTCTTTAGTTGGAAATTCAGACGGCTGATCGTCGGCAATCACTAACCAGCGACGAAATGTTTCAAAATCACCGGTTTTACGATCGATATCGATGCGCACTTCAATATCGGTTTCATTTTTCTTCTTTGTCGCAGTAGCTAGGGCTGATTCAAGCGCCTGAAAAATCTTCTCTCGCGGCACTGCTTTCTCATTAGAAACTGCATCGACGACTTGCAGAATTTCTTTGTTGTTCATTTATTAGACCTCTTCCTAACTACGCCGACTAAAACTTGGCAACCAGATGAGCTTTATCGATATTGTCGATCATCAGCTCAACTTCGTGTTTAGCAGTTTCAACAACGGCCATGCCGTTATCGACTGCTTTCAGGATCCCTTGGAATTTACGTTGGCCGAATTGAGGCATACGAGTTTTCACTGAAATCTCATGACCAACGTACATTTCATAATGCTGGATTTTATATAATGGCCGCTCTAGCCCCGGAGAAGACACCTCCAGGTTGTATTCAGAGCTGATTGGATCTTCGACATCCAACACCGCACTAGCCTGCCGACTTGCTTCGGCACAATCATCAACGGTAATGCCGTTTGGGCTGTCGATGAACAAACGTAATGTCGAATGTTTGCCCGCTCGAACAAACTCCAACCCCCACAGCTCATAGCCTAAGGCTTCAACTGCTGGTGTCAGCATGTCTGTGAGTCGAGATTCCAGTGTAGCCATATATCTCCCGGAAACAAAAAAAGGGCACAAGGCCCCAGTCAACAAGTCCCGGAGTACAACAGATCACCGAGACCCACATAGCAAAAAGCCCCAAGTCACCCGGGGCTTAAGCTGCTTTACCCTTTCCTTCAAGAATGTTGTTCTTGACTGGAGGTGTTGCGAAAACATGGTTTTCGCTGAGCTAATGAAGAGAGAAGCACTTGGCTCAAATTACTCTTCATCCAAATATTTCAAACTCAAATTTGGTTGCGGGGGCTGGATTTGAACCAACGACCTTTCCGCGGAGCTTATGAAGAGCTGAGCCTTGGCTCATAACTGACTCTTCATCCAAATATTTCAAAGCTCAAATTTGGTTGCGGGGGCCGAGTTGGACTTACGACCTTTTCCGCGGAGCTTATGAAGAGCTGAGCCTTGGCTCATAACTGGCTCTTCATCCAAATGTTTCAAAGCTCAAATTTGGTTGCGGGGGCTGGATTTGAACCAACGACCTTCGGGTTATGAGCCCGACGAGCTACCAAGCTGCTCCACCCCGCGTCATTCGGGAACGAATTGTACTGAGTTGAACGATGAGATTCAAGCGAACAATCCGTGCTTAATTGGTGCCGAGAGCGGGACTTGAACCCGCACGTCCATAGGACACTACCCCCTCAAGATAGCGTGTCTACCAATTCCACCACCTCGGCAAAGAATTTATTGCGGAATATCAGATTCCGGCGCAGATGCTGGCACGTCTTGTTCAATCACAACAGGGGCCGCATCAGTCAGGTTTTCCCATTCCTGACTTTGCTTAACACGATTATTGGTCAAGTTACCAATAATCAGGCTAAGAACGAAAAAGATAGTTGCCAAAACACCGGTGGTACGAGTCAGGAAGTTACCAGAGCCGCCAGAACCAAACAGGCTTGCAGAAGCACCCGCGCCAAACGAGGCACCCATGTCTGCGCCTTTACCTTGCTGAATCAGCACCAAGCCAATAATTGCTAAAGCAACCAGCAGATAAACAATGATAATTAGTTCGTACATTCGTCACTCTCAAGCGCTATTTGCGCTGATTTGTCTCGTATTTATGCCCACCATCATCAGGGCGGGCGAGATATTAGCGAACCTGCTGCCAAGTTACAAGTTGATTTTCTTGTTTTCTATCGACAGCAGGTTAACCGGTTATTCGCTAGCCAGTTTCACCTGTTCAGCAATGGCTTCGGCGCTGCTTTGAACCAATTCTTGGTTGTCGCCTTCGACCATTACCCGAACGAGCGGCTCAGTACCCGATTTACGCAATAACACTCGGCCTGTGCGGCCCAATTTTTCTTCAACCTCTGCCACAGCTTGCTGAACACCTTCGTCAGATAACGGATCGCTGCCCTCTTGGAAGCGGATGTTGATCAATACTTGCGGAAATTTCTCCATTCCACGGGCCAATTCATGCAGTGACAGCTCTGAGTGAACGGATGCGGTGAGCACTTGCAACGCAGCAACAATGCCATCGCCCGTCGAGGTACGATCTAAACAAATGATGTGACCCGAGCCTTCTCCACCGAAAAACCAACCCTTCTCTTGCAGCATTTCCATGACATAGCGATCACCAACTTTAGAACGGGCAAATGGAATACCTAAGATCCCCAATGCTAACTCCATCCCCAGGTTGGTCATCTGGGTGCCAACGACCCCCCCCTTAAGGCGACCTTGGCGCATCGCATCGCGAGCGATGATGAACAGCAACTGGTCGCCATCGAGCACTTGACCGGTGTGATCGACCATAATGCAGCGATCACCATCACCATCAAGAGCAATACCAACATCGGCTTCTTCTGCCAATACGGTTTCGGCTAATAGCTGGGTATCCGTCGCGCCACATTTGTCGTTAATATTGGTACCGTTTGGTTTGACACCAATCGCAATAACTTCTGCTCCGAGTTCTCGGAAAACTGCCGGGGCAATGTCATACGTTGCGCCGTTGGCGCAATCAACAACAACTTTCATTCCCTGCAAATTCATATAGTGCGGTACGGTGCTCTTACAAAACTCGATGTATCGCCCAGCCGCATCTTCAATACGCACGGCTTTACCCAAAGATGCATTGTCAACACAGGTCAATGGCTTATTGAGTTCCGCTTCAATTGCTAACTCCAAATCATCGTCGAGCTTGGTGCCCTGAGCAGAGAAGAATTTAATACCATTATCGTAATACGGGTTATGAGAGGCGCTTAAGACAATGCCTGCCTCTGCACGAAAGGTTCTCGTCAAGTAGGCGACAGCAGGAGTCGGCATTGGCCCCATCAGATTGGCTTTTAATCCCGCAGCGGCCAGGCCTGCTTCCAGTGCTGCTTCGAGCATGTAATTAGAAATGCGAGTGTCCTTACCAATCAGGACATTTTTGGTGCCTTGCTTCGACAACACTCGACCTGCTGCCCAACCCAACTTCAATACGAAATCAGGGGTAATGGCGCCCTCGCCGACCCGACCTCGAATACCGTCGGTGCCAAAATACTTACGTTCGCTCATGCTTTTTGCTCCTTGACGGCCTGCCATAATCGCAGGCTATCAGCTGCTTCTTTTACATCATGGACACGGAAAATGTGTGCCCCTTGGTTCAAACTAATCATCATGCCAGCCAAACTCGCTGCCAATCTTTCATTTACGTCACGGTTCAACAACTTACCGAACATGGATTTTCGTGATAAGCCGATCAGCACAGGATAGCCCAAGGTCGTCAAATCATCGACATGAGCCAGTAACCTGAGGTTGTGGGTTAAAGTTTTGCCAAAACCAAAGCCGGGGTCGAGCACAATCGACTGCTTTGGGATCCCTGCGGCTATGCAGACATCAGCGCGCTGTTGCAGAAATTCGGCGACGTCTGTCTCGACCTGGTGATACTGCGGCTGCTGTTGCATGGTTCGCGGGCTGCCTTGCATATGCATCAGACACACAGGTACTCGCGCGGCGACCGCAGCTTGTAAGGCACCAGGCTCTTGCAATGCCCGCACATCGTTAATCATGTTGGCACCAGCATTAACCGCTTCGGTCATCACTCGCGCTTTGATGGTATCAATGGATATCGCGATATCGAAGCGGCTTCGAATCGCTTCAATTACCGGAATCACCCGGTCTAACTCCTCGGCCTCAGCTACCGCGTCGGCACCGGGGCGAGTCGATTCGCCGCCGATATCAAGAATGCTGGCACCATCGGCTACCATTTGCTCGGTTTGACTTAGCGCGGCGTCTAAGGAGTTAAACGAGCCACCATCGGAGAATGAGTCGGGCGTGACGTTAAGGATCCCCATGACTTGAGGCTGGAATAAATCAATGGTCATTCAGTGGCAATTCTCAAAGCTAATAAAAAGCCCCGCGAGCGGGGCTTTTTCGAATAACGTCAGTATATGATTATTTCGCTTCGGCGTCTTCTGCGCCATCCGCTTTTGGCTCTTGCGATTCGTTGACATCCAATTTGGTGTCAGAATTACCACTCGAATCTGAGCCTGCCGAGTCGTTGTTGCTCCAATCCGCAGGCGGACGAACGTCGCGGCGAGCCATCAAATCATCAATCTGCTTGGCATCAATGGTTTCATACTTCATCAACGCATCTTTCATCGCATGCAAGATATCGAGGTTGTCGTTGAGAATTTGCTCAGAGCGCTGATAGTTACGATCAATCAGCAACTTGATTTCCTCATCGATGGCACGAGCAGTCTCATCTGACATGTGCTTGACCTTGGCCGCAGTGCGTCCCAAGAACACTTCACCTTCTTCCTCTGCATACAGCATTGGCCCCATCTTTTCCGAAAGACCCCATTGGGTCACCATCTTACGAGCAATATCAGTCGCACGCTCAATGTCGTTTGATGCACCAGTGGTGACTTTATCGTTGCCGTAAATAATCGCCTCGGCGATTCGGCCGCCGAATAAACTCGACACCATGCTTTCCAAATGTTGTTTGGAGTGGCTGACGCGATCTTGCTCCGGCAAGTACATGGTCACACCCAACGCCCGACCACGAGGAATGATCGATACTTTGTAGACTGGGTCATGCTCAGGTACCAAGCGACCGACAATGGCGTGGCCGGCTTCGTGGTAGGCCGTCATCGCCTTTTCATCCTCGGTCATGACCATCGACTTGCGCTCGGCGCCCATCATGATCTTGTCTTTGGCTTTCTCAAACTCTTCCATACTAACTTTGCGGCGATTACCGCGAGCAGCGAACAGCGCAGCTTCGTTCACCAAGTTGGACAAGTCCGCACCAGAGAACCCTGGCGTACCTCGAGCAATAACTGATGCTTCTACATCATCAGCAATCGGCACTTTGCGCATATGGACCTTGAGGATCTGCTCGCGACCACGAACATCAGGCAAACCAACCACAACTTGACGGTCGAATCGGCCTGGACGCAATAACGCTGGGTCCAACACGTCTGGCCGGTTCGTCGCAGCGATGACAATAATGCCCTCGTTGCCCTCAAAACCGTCCATTTCAACCAGCATTTGGTTGAGGGTTTGCTCACGTTCATCGTGGCCGCCCCCCAATCCAGCGCCACGTTGGCGGCCTACTGCGTCGATTTCATCGATGAAAACAATACAAGGCGCGGCTTTTTTGGCTTGCTCGAACATGTCACGAACACGCGATGCACCAACACCGACAAACATTTCAACGAAGTCAGAACCAGAAATAGTAAAGAAAGGTACCTTGGCTTCACCAGCAATGGCGCGAGCTAACAAGGTTTTACCAGTACCCGGTTGACCCACCATCAAAATGCCTTTTGGAATTTTACCGCCAAGACGTTGGAACTTAGAGGGGTCTTTTAGGTAATCGACCAGCTCTGACACTTCTTCTTTGGCTTCATCAACACCCGCTACATCGGCGAACGTGGTTTTGATTTGGTCTTCGCTCATTAGGCGCGCTTTGCTCTTACCGAACGACATCGCGCCTTTGCCACCGCCGCCTTGCATTTGGCGCATGAAGAAAATCCACACACCGATGAGCAGTAGCATTGGGAACCAAGAGATAAAGATCTGAGAGATGAAGCTTGGCTCTTCCGGTTTCTTACCGAATGCCCGCACATCTTGTTTGATCAGGTCGTTTAGCAAGTCATCGTCATAAAACGGCATAACCGTTTCGAACGCCTCACCGTTGCGCTTGCTACCAGTAATGGTTTGACCGTCAATCGTCACTTCACGAATGTCACCGCGTCGAACATCCTGCACAAATGCAGTGTAATCCAACTGTCCCGATGTGGATTCGCTGGGCGAAAAACTCTGGAACACGGACATCAGCACCACGGCGATGACTAACCAGAGAATTAAATTTTTCACCATATCACTCAAAGGAGTCTTCCTCTCTCAGCTACTTGTTTATTACGGCTATCATTTAGGCCTTTGGACTAGAGATTACCGCAGTTTATATCCCGTCGCCACCATGAACACTTCTCTTGAACGTGACCGGGACGAATCAGGTTTACGAATTTTCACCGATTTAAATGACCGGCGAACTTCCATTAGGAATTCGTCAAAGCCTTCGCCTTGGAAAACTTTAACGATAAAATTGCCGTTGGCGGCCAATACTTGGTGACACATATCCAACGCTAGCTCAACTAAATACATGCGTCGCGGCTGATCAACACTGGGGTTGCCAGACATATTCGGCGCCATATCTGATAGCACCACATCGACCATGTCGTCACCGACTCGGTTTAGCAAAGCCGCCAGCACCGCTTCTTCTCGAAAATCACCCTTGAGGAATTCCACCCCGGCGATCGGATCCATGTCGAGAATGTCACAGGCAATGACGCGTCCGCTTTCACCGATTTGCTCGACGCTAAACTGTGACCAACCGCCTGGAGCAGCGCCCAAGTCAACTACGGTGTCGCCACGTCGAATGACTTTGTCTCGTTGCTGAATCTCATCCAGCTTGAACACAGCCCGCGAGCGTAATCCCAGCTTTTGCGCTTCTTTGACATACTTATCGTCAAAATGTTCTTTCAACCAACGCTTGCTACTGGCGCTGCGTTTTTTGTTCGACATGACTATTTTTAGTTTGTTGTAGGCTAAGTCAGGCAGATGGGGGTAAACTTAGCAGAATTCAAGTCCCTAACAGCGAAGAAAGCAGATTCATGCAACTTAGCAACAAACAAAAACAATACCTTAAGTCCGAGGCTCACTCGCTCAAGCCTGTGGTCATGCTCGGCAACAATGGCCTGACCGAAGGCGTCATGGCTGAAATCGAGCTGGCTCTCAATCACCACGAACTCATCAAGGTTAAGGTTCTGGGTGAAGACAAAGCTGAGCGACAGCTAATTTGCGATGCTATCTGCCGCGAATCTAGCGCCACACTAGTACAAATCATCGGCAAAGTTGCGGTGTTCTTTCTGCAAGACCAAGACGAGTCAAAGTTCTCGTTACCCAAGGGCTAACGCAACGACTAGCTTACCTTGGTGTCAGCATACAAAAAACCCGGCGATTGCCGGGTTTTTCATTTGTAAGCAAAGATGAATCTGCGCCTTTAAACGTAGTTCACTTCAAGAATTTCGAACTCAACATCGCCGCCCGGTGTTTTGACCGTCACTTCATCGCCTTCAGATTTACCGATCAAACCACGAGCAATAGGGCTATTGATTGAAATTAGATTCTTTTTCAAGTCAGCTTCATCATCACCAACGATGCGATAGGTAACTTCGCCGTCAGTATCAATATTTAGCAACACCACAGTGGCGCCAAAAATGACCTTGCCGCTTGCTTCCATCTTGCTAACATCAATGATTTGCGCATTGGACAATTTCGCTTCAATTTCCTGAATGCGGCCTTCACAAAAACCTTGTTGCTCACGAGCAGCGTGATATTCAGCATTTTCTTTCAAATCACCGTGTTCACGAGCTTCGGCGATCGCTTCAATAATTTGGGGGCGACGGGTGCCTTTTAGGTAGTCCAGCTCTTCACGCAAACTATCAGCGCCCTGCACAGTCATTGGAATTTTCATATCTTCAAATACCACACTCTACGGCCAATCCCAGCCGCATCTTGATTCATAAAATAGAGACAAAAAAACCGCCTCAATGAGGCGGCTTTTTTCAGCCGATTGAGCGATTCTATACTGAATCGCCAATCAAATCATCTGCAACTGCTCAGATCTGCTCATGCAGCTCTTGGACAGAGCGAACAATAGCGCTTGGATCGGCACTGTGTGCCATACAAGTTGCAAACGCACCGTTCAACGTGGTGGTGTAGTTGACCTTGTGTTGCAGCGCGCCGCGACGCAACACTTTCGAATCCTCAATCGCCTGACGCCCTTGGGTGGTGTTGACGATGTAGGAATACTCACCATTCTTAATGCGGTCAAGAATGTGCGGGCGACCTTCGTGCACCTTGTTCACCAAGCGACAGTTGATACCAGCCTCACCGAGCACGACTGCAGTACCGTGGGTCGCATCTAGCTCATAGCCCAGCTCAACTAACTGTTTAGCAAGCTCAACCACACGCTTCTTATCACCAGGGCGAACCGACAACAATGCACGGCCTTGTTTCGGCACGTCTTTGATCGATCCAAGCTGCGCTTTTGCGTAGGCTTCAGCGAAGGTTTCACCAACGCCCATTACCTCACCGGTAGAGCGCATTTCTGGACCCAAGATTGGGTCAACACCCAAGAACTTGTTAAACGGCAGCACCACTTCTTTTACCGAGTAGTACGGCGGAATAATTTCTTCTTGGAAGCCCTGCTCCGCAAGCGATGTACCAGCCATTACGCGGGCAGCAACCTTCGCCAAGGCAACACCAGTTGCTTTAGAAACAAACGGCACGGTACGAGCTGCACGTGGGTTTACCTCAATTAGGTAAACTTCGTTGTCTTTGATGGCGAACTGAGTATTCATCAAGCCAACAACGCCAAGTTCAAACGCCAGCTTAGCGACTTGCTCACGCAACACTGCTTGGATTTCAGCGCTCAGGGTGTAAGGAGGCAATGAACAGGCTGAGTCACCCGAGTGAACACCGGCTTGCTCAATGTGCTCCATGATACCGCCAATTACCACTTGCTTGCTGTCGCAAATGGCATCGATATCAACTTCGATGGCATCGTCTAAGAAGCGGTCCAGCAGAACTGGCGATTCATTCGATACCGACACGGCTTCGTTGAAGTAACGACGCAAATCTTGCTCATCAGAAACAATTTCCATGGCGCGGCCACCCAGCACGTACGACGGGCGAACAACCAATGGATAAGTGATGCGCTCGGCTTCGCGAACCGCATCTTCCAAATTAGTTACTGTGGCGTTTTCTGGCTGCTTCAGGCCTAAACGCTCAACCGCTTGTTGGAAGCGCTCACGGTCTTCGGCACGATCGATGGCATCCGGACTAGTACCAATGATTGGTACGCCAGCGGCTTCAAGAGCGCGAGCCAATTTCAGTGGTGTTTGACCACCGTATTGAACAATCACACCTTTTGGCTGCTCGACACGAACAATCTCTAGTACGTCTTCCAGCGTGACTGGTTCGAAGTACAAGCGATCAGAGGTATCGTAGTCAGTAGAAACTGTCTCAGGGTTACAGTTAACCATGATGGTTTCGTAACCGTCTTCGCGCATAGCCAGTGCCGCATGAACACAACAGTAGTCAAACTCAATGCCTTGACCGATACGGTTTGGACCACCGCCCAATACCATGATCTTGTCTTTATCAGACGGCTGCGCTTCACACTCTTCATCGTAGCTTGAGTACATGTAAGCAGTGCTAGTCGAGAATTCTGCGGCACAGGTATCAACGCGCTTGTAAACCGGCGAGATGCCTTCTTTCTGGCGCAATTTGCGAACTTCTGTCTCAGACACACCCAGCAATGCAGCCAAACGAGCATCAGCGAAACCTTTACGCTTCAGCAGACGCAACAAATCGGCATCTAGGCCAGACAGGCCAGCTTCAGCAACGCGCCCTTCCAGCTCAACCAGTTCATTGATTTGTACCAAGTACCAGCGATCAACCTTAGTCAGGTTGAATACGTCATCAACAGTAAAGCCATGACGGAAAGCATCGGCGATGTACCAGATACGCTCAGCGCCGGCTTCTTTTAATTCGTAAGTCAGGGTCGTTTTGGCTTTCGGGTCGTCCAAAGCAACGATTGGGTCAAAGCCAGTGGCGCCTACTTCCAAACCACGCAATGCTTTTTGCAGTGATTCTTGTTGGTTACGACCAATAGCCATTACCTCACCAACTGACTTCATCTGAGTGGTCAGGCGGTCATTGGCACCGGCAAATTTCTCGAAGTTAAAGCGAGGAATCTTAGTCACTACGTAATCGATAGCAGGCTCAAACGATGCAGGTGTGGCACCACCAGTAATATCGTTAGCCAACTCATCCAAGGTGTAACCGACCGCCAACTTGGCTGCGATTTTTGCAATCGGGAAACCAGTTGCTTTTGACGCCAGTGCAGATGAACGGCTCACACGCGGGTTCATCTCAATGATCACCATACGGCCATCATCAGGATTGACACCAAACTGTACGTTTGAACCGCCAGTTTCAACGCCGATTTCACGCAGAACAGCCATCGAGGCATTCCGCATGATTTGATATTCTTTGTCAGTCAGCGTCTGAGCAGGTGCAACGGTGATTGAGTCACCAGTGTGAATGCCCATTGGGTCGAAGTTTTCAATTGAGCAGACGATGATACAGTTGTCGGCTTTGTCGCGGACAACTTCCATCTCGTACTCTTTCCAGCCGATTAACGATTCGTCAATCAACAACTCGTTGGTTGGGCTTAAGTCCAAACCGCGAGTACAGATTTCTTCAAACTCTTCAACGTTATATGCGATACCACCACCGGTGCCGCCCATGGTGAACGATGGGCGAATAATACATGGGAAGCCAATGCGTGATAGCACGTCGTGGGCTTCTTCCATGCTGTGGGCTGTTTCAGCACGTGGCGTTTCCAGACCGATTGATTTCATTGCTTTGTCAAAGCGATCACGGTCTTCTGCTTTATCAATGGCATCAGCCGTTGCGCCAATCATGGTCACACCGTACTTCTCAAGTACGCCGTGACGATCCAGATCCAAAGCACAGTTCAATGCTGTCTGGCCGCCCATAGTTGGCAGCACTGCATCTGGTTTTTCTTTTTCAATAATCTTGGCAACAACTTCCCACTGGATTGGCTCGATGTAAGTGGCATCGGCCATTTCAGGGTCAGTCATAATGGTTGCCGGATTCGAGTTAACCAAAATAACTCGATAGCCTTCTTCACGAAGCGCTTTACAGGCTTGAGCACCCGAGTAGTCAAACTCACATGCTTGACCAATCACAATTGGGCCAGCGCCCAAAATCAGAATACTTTTAATATCCGTACGTTTTGGCATGTCTCGTCGTCTCGCTCGGTTTTAGGCGCGGGCCTGCATGAGTTCAATAAAGTGGTCAAATAATGGCGCCGCATCGTGCGGTCCTGGACTCGCTTCAGGGTGGCCCTGAAAGCTGAATGCAGGCTTATCGGTGCGATGAATACCTTGCAATGAACCGTCAAACAAAGACACGTGAGTGGCTTTAAGGTTGCTTGGCAACGTTTCTTCGTCCACTGCAAAACCATGGTTTTGCGAGGTGATCATGACCACATTGCGCTCAAGATCTTTCACTGGGTGGTTGGCACCATGGTGACCGAACTTCATCTTCACCGTCTTCGCACCGCTTGCCAGCGCCAACAATTGATGGCCTAAACAGATACCAAATACAGGAATGTCGGTTTCTAGGAAGGTCTTAATGGCTGCAATGGCATAATCACATGGCTCAGGGTCACCCGGACCATTCGATAAGAAGATGCCGTCTGGATTCAGAGCTAATACTTCTTCGGCTGAGGTTTGCGCAGGAACAACGGTGAGTCGACAACCGCGCTCTACCAACATGCGTAAAATATTGCTTTTAGCACCGAAATCGTAGGCTACGACGTGAAAAGCTTCATTTTCTAGCTTGCCGTGACCTTCACCTAATTGCCAAGTGCTATCAGTCCACGAATACGTTTTGTCGGTGGTCACTTCTTTCGCCAAATCCATGCCTTTTAGGCCTGGGAAACCTTTGGCCTCAGCTAACGCTGCTGCTTCATCGAAGCTATCCGCTGCCACAATACAACCAGCTTGAGCACCTTTCTCACGCAGAATACGGGTTAACTTACGTGTATCGATGTCACAAATACCCACAACATTACGGGCCGTTAGGTATTCACTCAGGGTTTGTTCACTTCGGAAATTGCTGGCGATGATTGGCAAATCTCGGATCACCAAGCCTTTGGCCCAAACTTCAGATGATTCTTCATCTTCCGAGTTGGTACCTGTGTTACCGATGTGAGGATAAGTTAAGGTGACGATTTGGCGAGCGTATGATGGATCAGTCAAAATTTCCTGATAACCGGTCATTGAAGTATTAAAGACAACTTCACCGGTTGCCATGCCGTCTGCACCAATAGATGTGCCGCGGAAAATAGTACCGTCTTCGAGTACCAAGAGGGCAGCTTTAGCCAAGATAACCTCCACACTTGTGGTCAGCTGTTCGTGTCGTAGATAGAAGAGGCAGAACGCCTTTTGACACTTCTATCTATCCCTCTTTGCCTTTGTGCTGGCAAATTGAACGCATTCTAGAGCAAAAACTGTTTGCCGTCCACGGCAATTTTAAAAAACTTCAATAAACGAAGCTTTCAAATAAAAAACGGCCCATTAGGGCCGAAATTTAAAATAAAGTTAACTAATAATGGTTAATTCAGGCCTAATACATCGAACATATCGTACAAGCCAGTATCTTTGTTCATCAACCAGCTAGCGGCCCGCATGGCACCATTTGCATAGGTTGCGCGACTTGACGACTTGTGCGTAATTTCAAGACGTTCACCAATATCAGCAAACATCGCGGTGTGCTCGCCAATAATGTCGCCAGCACGTACCGTGGCAAAACCAATGGTGTTGCGATCGCGTTCGCCGGTGATGCCCTCACGGCCATAGACAGCACATTCATTTAAATCACGACCCAAGGTATCAGCAATCACTTGGCCCATTTTCAATGCGGTACCAGAAGGGGCATCTTTCTTAAAACGATGGTGGGCCTCAACGATTTCAATATCGTGGTCCGACATCACCGCAGCGGCTTGTTCAAGCAGCTTGAACATGAGATTGACAGCGACGCTCATGTTTGGCGCCATCATCACCGCAGTGTCTTGTGCCATGGTATCAATTTGTTGCTGCTGTTCTGGGGTAAAACCAGTGGTACCGATGACCAATTTTTTGCCATGTTCACGACACCAAGCCAGATTCGCCAAAGTGGCTTCAGGGACGGTAAAGTCAATCACGACATCAACACTATCTTCCAAGCCTTGCAGTCCAGCCGTTACTGGCACACCAATGGCACCAAGACCTGCAAGTTCACCGGCGTCAACGCCGATCAAGCTGCTATCTGGACGTTCAAAAGCACCGCCAATGGCAACAAACTCTTTTTCGTGGCCAACTTCCAACAGGGTTTTACCCATTCGGCCCTGACAGCCTGCAATCGCTACGCGAACTTGATTGCTCATTGATCCTTTCCTTTGTGGTGTTTTGCGGCCAGACGGCCTTGGGGCCGACAACTGTACTGGCTTCATCGGCAAAAGCCAACTACTGCCAGTACAATTATTGGATTGGTGTTTGTTACTTTATTGGTCCCACCAGTCTTCTACTGGCGGCAATTCAATGACGAAGCAGGCGCCTTCAAGATCAGAGTCTTCGATTCGAATTTCGCCACGGTAGCTCTCAACAATATCGGCACAGACCGCCAAGCCAATGCCTTGACCGGTCGGTTTTTCATCCAGCCGGACGCCGCGCTGGAACACTTGCTCGCGACGCGATTCGGTAACACCTGGGCCATCATCTTCAATACGCAGTTGCACTCCGCCATTGGCCAGCGGCAGTTGGCTGATGCGGAGTTTTGAAATGGCATAGCGGAAACCGTTTTCCAGTAAGTTACCCATTACTTCCATCAGATCGTCACGCCCCATGGGGATTTCGTCGTCTTTGGAGATGCGCTTGTCGAGTTCGATTTTCTTATCGGCGTATATTTTGTCGAGTAGCTGATGCAGGTTATCGACAATTTCAAGCAGTGGCGTCGATTGTTTGTTCAATGCTTGTTGGCCGGTCAAACCACGTTTCAGTTGGTATTGAACCATGGCGTTCATTTGGCTCAAATTGCTGAGTAATTCGGCTTGCACGTGCGGCGCAATGGAGTTTTCTTGACACACCACATTCATTGCAGCCAAACGTGTTTTTAGGCTATGCGCGAGGTCATTCAAACTATGACGATAGCGTTGAGAGCGATGAATATTCTCGCCCATAACACTATTGAGCGCAGTCACCACTGGTTTTAACTCGTAAGGGTATGGTTCATTCAGAGCGACTTGTTTTTGCTCTGACACATGCTGCAACTCGGTTTCTAGGGTTTTCAGTGGCCGCATCGCCCAGCGGAACGTCATATACAGGGCAACACCAGCAGTAACCAAAAACAAAATTACCGTAATGAGGGCTTTCTCAACCGATTCAGCACGCCATTG
This sequence comes from Neiella marina, assembly GCF_002165625.1. GTDB lineage: Bacteria > Pseudomonadota > Gammaproteobacteria > Enterobacterales > Neiellaceae > Neiella > Neiella marina. The sequence goes on along the minus strand of NZ_NGNS01000020.1, from coordinate 32,900 downwards.
CTCGTAGGCCTGACCGTCACGAAGGGCAACAAAATCACCGCGAATGCCATTGAAGGTGCCGGATAAAACATGCGCGAAGAACAATTTGTTGTCATCAACCCGCACCGGGATCGTCAGGGCGCTGCTACCTTTGCCCTGCACTTGTTGGCAAAGCTCTTTCAATTCGAATGCTTTTGCTTGCACCGATTTCCAGATCACTTCGCCATAATCATCACACAGTGCGCCCATGTAACCTTGCAGCGGCATGGTTTCTGACACTGTGTTTTCAAAAGAAACGCCCTGCGTCACCATGGTTTCAATCACCATAGGCAAACGTTCGAGCAAATCACTGCCGTATTCCAACTCTAAGCTCTGTTGCTTATCGTTGTAATACACATTAGCCAAGGCCAATGTCACCGCAGTGATAATGAGCATCGAAACTAAAAAGTTCCGAAGCCACAAAGATCCATTTGTTTTCATGTATTTATTAACCGATATCCTTGACCACGTATGGTACTGATAGGGACCTCAGGTAAAACATTGGCTAACTTTTTCCGCAATCGGCTAATCAACACTTCAATGGTATTCGAATCGCCATCACCATCGCGATATAGGGTATCAATCAAGCGCTGCTTAGATACCACTTGCTCTGGGTGACGAACAAAATACTCCAAAATTTGATACTCGAATGCAGTCAGCTCTAGCACATTACCGTTGACCGACACTTCTTTGGTTAACAAGTTTAACGTAAAGCCAGCACAATTTACTTCTGCTTTTACATATCCGGCACTTCGACGAACCAAGGCATTGAGTCGGGCGAGTAACTCTTGTACTTCAAATGGCTTGACCAAGTAGTCATCAGCACCAGCGTTTAAGCCATCAACTTTGTCTTGCCAGTTAGCTCGGGCGGTTAGAATAAGTACAGGGAACGGTCGTTCTTGAGCGCGAAACTTCTTGATCAACTGGATACCATCACCATCGGGTAAACCCAAGTCAACAATCGCTAATTCGATCGGATACTGCTCAGCGAAGAACAGTGCATCCTTAACCGTCGTGACTGCATACACTTGATTGCCAGCATCTTGCAGCTGAACAGTAAGGTGGTGATTTAAAATCGGGTCGTCTTCTACTACCAGTATAAGCATGTTCTATAAACCTTTATTAATACAGCGGCGACTGAAGCAGTTCAATGAGCACGATGGCATCATTGACAAGGTTAGCTTAAAAGGCAACCTCCGGCAGCTGACGTCTTGGGCCTGTTATTCGAGGCTCGGCAATCACTAATTGCAATGAGCTGTTGGCTAATGTAGCCCGATCCATATTAGTGATTCAGACTGAACAGAAACTGAACTTTTTTACAGCAATTCGGTGACTTAGATAAAAGAATAAGATGATATTACTGGCAACCAATAGTGCCGGAACGATGACCTACAGCACTAGTGATTTCATGAGAACGAATTGAGAAATGAGGGCTTGCTCGCATCCATGCGAGGCGGCTAAGCCGATATGATTGGCATCTATCGACCTAGCTCAGACATAAAAATGGAAAAAATCAGCTCATCGAGCTTAGAAGCGATAATTAACGCCCATAAAGACCTGCTCGGTACGGTCTAACTCAAAGTTTTCGCCGGTATTGGCGTTAGTACCGGAATAGTCTTGTCTCAAGTAACGGTAGCCAATTTCAGTCTCCCAACTTTGGTTAATGCGGTAATTCAAACCTGCTTGAGCACCGTAAACAAAGTCATTTGAGCTGCCTGCTCCGGTGTAACGAGTATTGGCCATACCAGCGGAGACACCGCCGAAGGCTCGCCACTTATTGTCATCGGTAAGGCTGTACATGTAATCGTAAGAAGCGAGGATGTTCTTCTGTTTGTAGTCACCTGTTTGACTACCGCCATCAGCTTCGGTGTAAGTCATCGTCATTCGATGTTGGTCATTGTCACCAAAATAACGACCGGCTTTTACTTCATAACCCCAATCTCGATCCTTTTGATCAAACGATGATGTATCGGCAGGTACCGCTCCAGGTGTTTGCTCACTTTTTGACATTTGCTTATTAATAGCGCCACCGACAAACCAGTCGTTGGTTGATTCATTGGCAATGACAGGAGCAGTCAGAAATGAAGCTGGAACTAAAGCCAATAGAGTTTTCTTGTTCATAGTATTTCCTTTCGAGGAGTTTTGTTAACGCGCCGCTAAGCTATCAATCAAGGCTGAACCGAAACTGAATAAGAAATTGCTCAAACAAACAATTAACAAATTGAAAAAAAAAGACAAAAACAAAAAGCCCGGCTATTGCCGGGCTGACTAAAAATAAGTCCAATTCTACTATTCGAAGGGGAGGGATTACTGCGTTTCTAAGCGAATCAAACCTGCAAATTTGATGGCCCTGTGAAAACAGTGATTACATCTTATGGCATTTAACTTAACCGAAACTGAACCAATGTCTGGTCACTTATTGCACAGTGCTAGGTAGGCCATTGGCACGACATGAGTGGTTCGCCTGAGTCCAACTTGAGTACTCGAAAACACTGACCATCATAATGACCTAAGCTCGCAGGATGTCCACCTTTGGGGATAGTGATTGAACCCGGATTAAAGAGAAGAACATCATCTTGATATTCAGCAACCGGTAAATGAGTGTGACCGAAAACAAAGCCTTCGCCTTTGGCCAATGGCGGCAACTGCTGTGGATTGAGCTGATGACCATGGCTTAAGCACAAGCGCTTACCTGCCACAATCAACCAGTTGTATTCAGCCAATAGTGGAAAGTCACACAACATCTGATCGACTTCGCTGTCGCAATTACCGCGGACGGCAACAATGCAATCGGCGTATTGATTAAGCCTTGCAGCCACAGCAGCAGGATCGTAGCCCTCAGGAATTGGATTTCTCGGGCCGTGGTTGAGCACATCACCCAGCAACACCAAATGTTTCGCACCGAGCTTTATCTTGTATGCAAGTGCTTTATTGAGCGCGGTAATCGAACCATGGATATCTGAAATGAACAGCATGTTGGTTGCCTTTATCAAGACCGAGTTTAAAGTCGAATATATTAATGGCCGTTTGACTTTTATCGTTGCCTTGCATCAAACAGCGTAACGAATAACTTGGGCGCCATAACTAGGCACATTGCCTGAATCGCCATCAAATATTCACTTTAGACCCTATGCAAGCGATCAACACCCCCTATAATGGGTGCAATCTAGTGCATTCGGAATCATCGTGCAGTTTCGACGTTTACTTTTTGTGTTGGCGAGTTTGTTGGTCTCTATGCCTATTCAGGCGGCCAACTTGTCCCTATCTATTGAAGCGCCAACCAAAGAGCAGCGTGACAACATTAAGGCTCACTTAGGCCAACTCCCTGATACTGAACAACATCGAGCAAGCTTTGTCTTTAACTCCGAGTCAGCCACCGAAACGGCACTTGCTGCACTTGGCTTTTACTCTCCCAATATCGAGTTAGCGCTGGACAAACAAAATGATCCTTGGAAACTGTCGATTGCAGTCGAGCCGGGGCCTGCGACCAAGTGGCAGCAAGTCGATATTCAGATTGTTGGCGACGCCATGCAACTCGAAGAGTTTCAGGGTATTGCTTTACTCGAGGGGTTAATTCAAGGCCAGCGGGTGATTCATAGCCACTATGACAGCACCAAAAGCCAATTGATGGGGCAAGCCCTACAACTTGGCTTTTTTGACGCCACTATGGTCACCGCACGATTAGAGATAGACCGCAAACGACACCTCGCCAATGCCGTTTTGCATTTCGAGAGCGGCCGTCGATATCAGTTTGGTGATATTCAATTTGAAGGCTCAGATCTTGAACCTGAGTTGCTGCAATCGATGCTCAATTTCGAGTCGGGCGATCCATACAATATTAATCAAGTCACAGGGTTAAGCCGTGCTCTGGTGCAAAGCGGCTACTTTAGTGCCGTCAAAGTCCTGCCATTGATCGATCAGCGTCAGGACGGCCAGGTACCAGTGAGAGTCGATTTAACACCAGCGCGCAATCATAGCTTTAACGTTGGTGTGGGCTACGCCACAGATACCAAACAACGGGCATCGATTACTTGGCGGACGCCTCAGGTCAATACCTTAGGCCACTCGCAAGAAACAAAAATTGAGTACTCTGACGTCAATCCATATGTCCGCTTTCTTTATGACATCCCGCTAAGCAACCCGAACACCGATATTCTGCAACTTGGTTTAGGTCTTGAGAGTAACGAATATGCCGACATTGAGAGTGAGCTTCGGCATGCTCGAATCGGTCGTAAAACCATCCATGATGGTTGGATTCGTCAATACTACGTGCGCCACTTGGATGAGCGCTGGGATATTCTTGAAGACAGCCAAAAAAGCCAATTCATTATGCCAGGGGTAACATGGGCGAAAACCAGGCGCCAAGGTAATCCAGTCGATCCAGAAGCTGGTTTGCGGCAATACTACTTACTTGAAGTTGCCTCTGACAAAATGCGTTCAGATGCCAATATTGCCCGCTTTGTTGCACAGCTAAAATGGCTAGATCGATTTGCTGAAAACCACCGGGTGGTTGCTCGCACGACCCTCGGCGCTAGCTATTTTGAAGATAAAGACCTTAGCGATGTGCCACCATCGCTGCGCTTTTACGCCGGTGGTGATGAGAGTATTCGCGGCTTTGGCTATCAATCCTTGGGCCCCAAGATCGATTACACCGATGAAGAAGGGAACCAAAAGAAGCTCACCGTTGGTGGCCGTTATTTGGCAACTGCTAGCTTGGAGTACCAGTACTATTTGAATGACAACTGGCGAGTTGCGGCATTTACTGATGGCGGTAATGCCTTTGACGATTTAGAAGACACGGTTGATTGGGCTTACTCCGTTGGTGGCGGCATCCATTGGATGTCGATTGTGGGACCAGTGAAGTTAGATGTCGCCAGAAGCATTAGCAAAACCAACCCTCAGTGGCGGTTACATATTAATATCGGAGCAGAGTTATGACGGTTCGTCATCTGTTTCGATGGCTCATTTACCTACCGATAGCGCTGCTATTGGTCGCAGCTATCTTGGTCTCAACTGAGTTTGGCAGCCGTATTCTAGTCCACAGCGTGAGCGGCTTGGTTCCGGGCTTAGAGCTCGATTACAAATCCGGAAGACTCAACAGTCGTCTAGCGGTAAACCATTTTTCGTTCGAACTTGATGAGCTAACAATCCGTGGCAATGACATTGAAGTTCACTGGAATCCGTGGTGCACGCTCACCAATAGCCTCTGTATTCGAGATGCTAAAGCAACAGATTTTTTCCTTGAGCTAGTGTCATCAGCAGATGATCAAACTGAGCAAGATTTGGACCCCGTCCTTGATGCTACAGAACAGCAACCCTACACCCTCGAATTGCCATTCACCATTGATGTTCGAAATGCCTCAGTAGCAAAAGGTGAGTTGTTGATTGACGACATCGTCATCCAATGGACGCAAGGATCCGCTCAAGTCTACTTGCAAGACGATATGATCGATGTACGACGCGCTCATTTTAAAGATGGCTTGGTCCACGTTGATGCCGACTCTGTGAGCTCTGCTGAGACCCCGGCTAGCGAGCAAACACCAGCGACGCCTTGGCCTCTGAGCCAACTCAGTGATACTCGATTACCACTGACATTGCTGGTTAATAATGCCGCCGCAGAGCGGTTTACCTTCGCCTACGAAGATTGGCTCAAAGAATCGTTTGCTAATGTGTTTATTGATGCCAATTGGCAATTCGTTGATGTACAAATTGACCGCCTCGGTTTCGACCACCTGCCCTATGGGTTTGTCGAAATCCACGGCGATGCGCAACTCTCCCACCCATATCCGATGCAACTGGATGTCACCGTCGCGCCACAACAAGCCCCAAATTTTGCCAACCTTAAAGACAGTCGATGGCAAGCAACCATTGACGGCGATTTAGAGAATCTTGTTTTGGCGGCAAGCGAACAACAGCGACTATTTTGGCAAGTCAATGGCGATGTCGCACTGGCCAACCCCGATATACCATTTCATCTCAGCGTCGCTGGCAAACAAATGATCATGCCCGATGATTTGACTGAATTGATGCAATATCAAACCGTAAGCGCCAATGCACAAGGCAACCGGCATCAGCAAGAATTTGAAATACGAGCTCAAGTGGACACTGAACTCGAGCAGATGCCCATTAAAGCCAAAGTGACTGCATTAGGTCATCACAGCAACCAACGGTTGACCTTGTCTGAACTGCAGATCAATGACTTACTTCATCAGGGTGAGCTAGTTGGTGATGCTCATCTGGACTATGGAGAACAGCTAAAATGGCAGCTCAACGCTCATTTTCAGCAACTTCATTTGCCTCAATGGCAACTACCTGACGTCCCTGTTATCTCCGGCGAGATCGTTCACTCAGGTAACTGGAGCGAACAGCAATGGCAGTTGAATTTTACTCCGATCAACATCAGCGGTGACTATCTCGACATGCCGGTCAAGGTGCAAGGTCAGCTGAGCCTCAACAACCAGCTGCAAGGTTACGCTGAAGATATTGCCATCGAAATTGCTGGCTCAACGCTAACCATGGCTGGTCGGGTGAACGACCAATGGCAAATGTCTGGCCATCTATCGGGGCAGGAGTTGAATCGCTGGGTCGATGGCCTATCCGGCACGATTGAAAGTGATATCACAGTCACTGGCCGTTATGATGATCCGCACATCGCCATCGCTGGTCAATTGCAGCGTTTTGGTTTCCAACAGTCGATCCAAGCAGACTCTGGGTCTTTTCACGCCAGCTATAGCCCGCTGGCCAACCACCAACATCAATTTGAACTCGAGTTGCTTGATACCGATTTGGCCCACCTCGAAAGCGAACGACTCTCGCTCACCAGTTCGGGGGACCTCGGCAATCATCAACTTACCGTGAGCGGCGCTGGCGACTTCATCCCTCAGGTTCAATTGCAAGGTCATTGGTTTGACACTGAACAGTCATGGACAGGGGTGCTAGAGCGAGCCGATTTTGCAACCACCGCAGGGCATTGGCAGCTCAATCAAGCCGTTGAGCTAAACTACGGCGTCGAGCGTCAGCAAATGGATATCAGTCAACACTGCTGGCAAGCCCGAGATAGCAAAGTTTGTCTGCGTCAGCCTGCGACCCTAGGCAAATCTGGCAATGCCGAGCTATCGGTTGATATATCAGGCCATGACTTAACGCGGCAATTGCTTCATCAAGATTACCAGGTGTCAGGTCACCTGATCGGTGAGCTAGATGCGCATTGGCAGCCCAATCAGCCTGCTAATGCGACGTTCCAACTCAACTCTAAAGACTTAACCATGGCATTCCACAGCCGCGTCGATAGCGATCAGCAGCAAGTCGATATTGGTCAGCTAACGATATCTGGGGCAATCGATGAGCAGCAATCAATACTGAAGCTGGAGCTGCAAACGGACCATGGTGCTCACCTGTTGTTCGATGGCAATGTCCAGAATGACGATGCAGCGATTGGCGGCCAGTTAGCCGTATCAGCTCTTGAATTGGGTCACTTCAAATCACTACTGCCAGATATCGAGCGAGTCAAAGGTTATCTTAACGGTCAAGCGGAGGTGACTGGTACGTTAGGGAGCCCTCTAATCAATGGTGAATTTAACTTAAACGACGGCGAAATTGTGCTGCTGTCCAACCCAACACCAATCGATCAGCTCAATCTATCACTCACTTTTAGCCAACAACGTGCTGATCTAACCAGTCACTTCCACCTTGGTAAAAATTCAGCGACATTGACGGCTACGGCTGATTGGCGCGACGAATTTACCCTGGCATCGCGATTCGATGGTCATAAATTGGATGTGTTACTGCCGCCAGAGTCGAGCTTGGTGGTCAGTCCTGACCTTCGTTTTGACTACCGCGATGCAACGCCATCATTAACCGGGACTATTGACATCCCCAAAGCTGAAATCATCTTTCGGCGCTTGCCCGACAGCGGGATAGCGGTCAGTGATGACCAAGTATTCATTGATCAAATCGATCAACAAAGCCGCGCTGATGCCAATCTCAATGCCAAGATAGCAGTGACCTTGGGCGATGATATTCGCGTCAATGCACTCGGCTTCATTGGCCGTATTGGCGGCCAACTTGAAGTCATTAAACAGCCTAACGTACCGGTCCAACTTTATGGCCCAATTGAATTGACCACTGGCCGCTACCGCGCTTATGGCCAACGTTTGGAAGTGCAACCGGATTCAGCGGTCCACTTTAATGGCCCGCCAGAGCTGGCCGCTTTGAATATTAGAGCGGCTCGTGAAATTAAGTCGGCTGATGTCATCGCTGGTATTCATGCTACCGGCACGGTAGAACAACCGATTATTGAGTTCTATTCGGATCCGGCCATGCAACAGCAGGAAGTGCTGTCGTACATTGTTCGCGGTCGCGGTCTCGACTCAGATGACAGTAATAGCACGATGGCGGCCGCCACTGCACTGGGTGTCACTGCCGCATCATCAATGGGATTGACCAACTCAATGGAGCAAGTCACCGGAATCCAGCAAGTATCGCTAGATACCGAAGGCGAAGGTGATGAAACACAAGTCACTATCAGTGGCTACGTTGGCGAGCGACTGTACTTAAAGTACGGCATGGGCGTGTTTGAGCCCATTAACGAGGTGACTGTGCGGTTTTACTTGCTGAATCAATTGTGGCTAGAAACAGTCTCCGGTATTGAGCGTTCAGCCGACTTGTACTACTCGTTTTTTATTGATTAGTCGCGTGCTGGTAGACGATGACTTGGTCCCTCCCTTGTTCCTTTGCTTGATAAAGAGCAATATCAGCCCAGTTGAGAGCAACTTCAAAAGAGTCATCTGCACCAGCTTCGGCGACACCGATACTAGTGGTTACATTTAACTGCTGTGGCCAGACTAAACCTGTCATTGCCTGGCGTACTTTAGCGGCGACGATTTTTGCTTGTTGCGCGTCGGTATCAAAGCAAATCACTACGAATTCTTCCCCTCCCCAACGGGCAGCAATATCGTTTTGACGGCAGGTTAGACGGAGTAAGTTGGCAAACGCCTTCAGTACTTCATCACCGACGCCATGACCATAAACATCATTAACTTTCTTGAAATGGTCGAGGTCGAACAACAAAACACTAGCAGCGGCCCGTTGATGCTGTTTCAGTTTTTCTTGAATACCATGACGATTGAGCAACTCTGTCAGCGGATCCTGAATTGCCAAATGATGATACTTGCGATTGTCGCGCTTGAGCGTCAGTGCTTTCCAAAACACAAATGATAGCGACAAGGCGACCCACACGATAACGATTGCCAAATAGTAGTTTGACGCCGACACCAGTGGTTTAGTGAAGGTCAACTCTTTGAGCTGAAAAAAGTGCTCGCCGAAGCTCGCATAGGTACCGGTGACCAACTCTACTACCATGACTTGATTGAACTCGATACGCGATAACTCAATCGGCAAATTACGCTCCAACAACCACCAATGAGAGACTTTAAAGACGTCGAGCGGCAGATTGATTTCATCGCCCAAAGTGCTCGGTTGGAATTCCAGCTCGTTGTACTTCATGGAGCTGAAATCGTCTAGGTTGGAATAGGCTGGGTTGTGGTTTCTGACGTAAAGTCGGATGGTTTCGGTTTGACTTGATGTTGTTGGTGGCCGATAGCTGTAGCGCAATAACAACTCTTTATAACTGCTCAGATCAACCCCCTGCATGGAAGCTTCATCAAACAAATGAATTTTGGTGGAGCAATAGGGGAACTGATAACCGCTTTTGAGTTCACAACGCCAACTAAGCGGTTTTGAATTCGACGACTCAATTACGCTGGCAACCGAAGAGCCACCGCTGACTCCATCACCTTCGATAGCAATTCGTTGGGTATTATGAAGATCAATGGAAAAGCGTTGGTTCGGCAACAATGGGTAAATTGCAAGCGCAGCAATAGAGGCTAAGGCCAAAAAGACCACCAGCTTTTCAAATCGGCTGATACTTGCGCTGACCGACAGCATCAAATTGCTGATACCCAGATAGTTGATTTAGCATCAATATAGCTAAACAGAATCAAAACGCCTTGATCAGACGCTTGGATTTAACGGTGACTTCAACACACCAATAAGTAAGCAGCTATGTCACCGACCAATTAGGCAGCACCACCACATCAGGTTTAGATTTGCCGCCGAACAAATAGCGTTGCAGCAACTGGTAGCAATCACGGTCAAACGAAGGCTCGGGTGCCTGCTCTGGCAACCAATCATAAAATTCCTGCTCATCATTTAAGGTAATCAGGTGACACCATTGCCAGATCACATGAAACTGACGAATATCGCTAAAGCTATCGTGCTCACGAATACCAATTGGTCCTTCCCAAGGCCAGCTCTTGAGTTTCAACCCTTGCATCGCCAAGGTAACTCGTGTGTTGTATGCCAGTGCTTGCTCTTTTTGCTCACAGGCACCTTTACATTGCCCCAACTGCGCTTTGAAACACGCACCTTGAGTCTGCTCTAAGCCACATAATGACGGACACAATTGATAACTCTTAATCAAGCCATTGAGGGCTTTCTCTGCTTCTTTCTTAGTTTTGAACAAACCATAGTGGGCAGCCAAATCAGCCATATCAATATGATGTTCAATCGATGCGCATAGGTATCCGTGTTCATTTTGCTTGAGCCGAATGGTCTTCAATTCCTTCGCAGCGCGGCTGCGGCGATTGTGGATCGGCTTCAGTGTTTTTATTTGCTGCAGCTCTAATAACTGCGCTCCCAAGTCGCCAGCCGTTTGGCTGTAGTCAATATCAAATACTTGCAGCGACAGCTGTTGCGATTTGTGCAGCCGGTGGTCATCTTGAAAATGACTCGTCACTCGCTGATAAATATTGATGCTTTTACCAACGTACAACAGCGCGCCTTGCTCACCCCAAAATCGATAGACACCAGGACTCGTCGGTAAGCTATCGAGCACATCGCTCGGCAGGTTCGGAGGAATCGTTGGTCGCAGGATGAGCTTCGCAATCTGCTCAGTGACCCGTTCAGTGCCAAACTCGTTCAGTAAGTGTTGATAAAACATCAGGGTGGCAGCAGCATCACCCATTGCTCGGTGACGTGCTGAACAGGACAGGTCATGACGAGTAATCAACTGATCTAATCCATGCTTTCGATGCTCAGGATACATGGCCCGAGATAACTTAACGGTACACAAGTTACGAGCGTGCCATGAGCGCTCAATGCGACGGAACTCATTCTTCAGAAAACCATAATCAAATCGCGCATTGTGAGCAACAAACACGGCATCGGCGAGTTGCCGCTCGACTTCATCGGCAATTTCGTCGAACGTTGGGGCGTTGGCAAGCATTTCATCAGTCAGTCCAGTTAAGCGCTGAATAAAGGGCGTCAACGGCTGTTGCGGATTGACCAGCGATGACCAACGACTCACTTCCTGCCCTTGGGATGTTCGGATCACGGCAATTTCTGTGATCCGATCTCGTTGTGCCACTCCACCTGTGGTTTCCAAATCGACGAAAACTAACTCAGACGTTTCCATGATGCCTCATTCTATTTAGCGCAGTTGCAAGAGTACTGTATAAATACTGTATAAGGGTAGTACTTATTATCACCTGCAACGACAATTACGGATGCAAAACAGAGCTAGGGATGATGCCAAGCCAACGCCAGTATTTGTGTTGCCAGCCATTTGTCAGCTGACAAATAAACTACTATTGAAATACTCCAAACTGGTGGGTATGGTTTTGCCATCTAACCCTAATGAGAATAATTCCATGTGGCTTCGAATCGTCACTTTAATGTTGGCCGTTTTGACCCTAATTGGCTGTCAAGACAACAAACCGCAGCAAGATCCGGAAGATGTCGCGGTAGCGTTTTTCAGTGCCATTTATGTTGAAGAAGACTTGGAAAAAGCAAAGCGCTTGTCTGGACCAAAATTGGCAGAACTACTTGAGCATTATCGCAATATGGAAGCGATTAAGCGCCATGTCGTCGGCATGGAAATGGTTAATCCCGAAATCGAAGTGAAAAACAGTAGTGCCGACTTTTTTCGCCGCCTCGACCAAGATGTTTGGGTTGAGCTTCACTTCACCTCAAAAGTCGGACGCAGCACCATCATGGACGTTCGCGTTGTCCATTTATCACAGCAATTTGCCAACACTTGGGTGGTTCACAAAATAGATGCCGATCCGTTTGCTACCAACGGCTAGCATTGGCCGCCGGTAGCTCGGTCACTTCGACAGTCCCAAAGCGACTCCTTCGCGGCGCGGATCAGCGCCGCCAAGCCAACCTTGTTTTACTTTCTGAATACCGTGTAAGCCAGAATTCAAATCACGTTGTTGCAACTCATAGCCCATTGATTCTAACTGCTCTACCGTTTGTTGCGGCCAGCCGCCCTTTTCCAATGCCAAGTAATCATTGCGGTGAGTCACCTTGGCCATATTAATCGCCTGCTGAATGTCGAGTTTGCCATCGAGCACGGCAATCAAGGTTTGCGCAACATAGTTGATAATTCGGCTGCCTCCGGGAGAACCAACCACCAGTTCCAGTTCGCCGGCTTGGTCGAATACCATCACAGGCGCCATTGAACTGCGAGGTCGTTTGCCTGCGGCAACGGCATTTGGCACTAATGTGCCATCACGCGATGGCGAGAACGAAAAATCGGTTAATTGGTTGTTGAGCAAGAAACCATTAACCATCAAGCCAGAGCCAAATGCCATTTCGATACTTGTGGTCATTGACACCGCGTTGCCTTCACCATCAACAATGCTCAAGTGCGAGGTGCTGGGTAGTTCCGGAGACACGCCTGCAGCCCGAGGCGCACTCATGACATGACCAGCTTGGGCTTTGCCCATATCTTTATTGGCCTTAATCAGCTGACGGCGTTCAGCGATGTAACTGTCGGCCAATAGTTCGTTGACCGGCACTTTGACAAAATCGGGATCGCCGATGTAGCGGTTACGATCGGCGAATGCCAGCCTTGACGCTTGAGCAAACTGATGCACCGCGCCAACACTGCCAGTAGCCAAGTCGCTCATGTCGCGCGCTTCAAGCAACTTCATTAGTTGAGCCACGGCAATACCGCCGGAGCTCGGCGGTGCCATCGAACAAACCTGATACTGATGATAACCGGCACACAAAGGCGCTCGACGTTTGGGTTGATAGCCGGCCAAATCAGTTATCGTCAGGTCGCCCGGGTTAATTGCCGCCTGTTGCACGGCTGAAACTAACTGTTCGGCCAGTTTGCCTTGGTAGAACGCCTCGCTGCCGTGCTTGGCAATGATTCGCATCGTTGCCGCTAACTGAGGATTTTTCAGTAACTGGCCGGCTTGAAGAGGCTCCCCATCGGGGTAAAAATAACTGGCTGCGGGCTCCAGCTTAACCAACCCAGGATTGTAACGTTTGGCCAACAAACCGGCCAACCGTGGCGATACTTCAAAGCCGTTTTCGGCCAGCTTGATAGCAGGCTCAATGAGCTTAGCCCACGGCAGTTTGCCGTCACGCTCATGGGCTTGCGCCATCATGGCAACAACACCAGGGACGCCAACTGACTGCCCCCCAACCAAGGCATCAATCCAGCGCTTCGGTTTCCCTTCATCATTCAAAAACCGATCGGCCTTGGCCGCTGCTGGCGCCGTTTCTCGGCCATCAAAGGTAAGTAGCTGCTGTTGTTCTTGATCGTATAACAGCATAAATGCGCCGCCGCCAATACCACTTGATTGCGGTTCGACTAACGTCAGCACAAACTGCGCGGCAATCGCTGCATCTACAGCAGAGCCGCCCGCGGTTAGCATTGCAAGAGCGGCTTCAGAGGCATGAGGATTTGCCGTCACCACCATGGCTTGATCAGCATAAACCGCCTGATGTTGAGTAACTGCAGTGGTTACTTCCGGGTCAAGGACAGTGTCGGCGTAAGCAGTCGAAGCCACCAACAGCATTAGCGCAAACAGAGCTTGAACAAAAGCATTGAATCGCTTCAAGACTGGGCGTTGAGAAAACGGGTTATTCATCAATATCAATCGCTATCTTACTGTTTCGCTTTCTTGTGATGAGCAATGATCGCTTGTTCGAGACGAGTAATCTCTTCTTCAGATAGCTCTCCAGATTCAATCAAGCGGGCAATGTGCTCAACATACTGCTGTTGCATTTTGTCCAAGAACCCTTTGGCTTGTTGTTCAGCTTCTGCCGCCATTTCAGCTGCGCCCTCAGAAAGTTCCCCCATGTTTTGTTCAAGCTCGCGTTGGTATTCATCCCCGTGTTGCTGCAGCTCTTGCTGTAGGTCAGACAAGTCGTCCCCTAACGATTTAAGGAGATGATCCAAAGCTTCAACACTGCGACTTAAGCTTGGTGAAATAGGCTCTGGTGCCGGCGGTTCAATGCTTTCGAGCATTTCAATCACTTCTAAACGCAGTTCACGAGGCAAGTCGGCAAGGGACTTGGCCAGCGCATCACGGTCACTCAACTCAGTAACCGGCAATTCAAATTGATATTTCTGTTTCGACGACACGACATCAATCACCATGAGTTCAGACTGAGGAAACTCAACGGATAAATTGGTCAAGGTTTCTGGCTCTGAGCAGGCAACTAACGTAAGAGTTGCCATCGCAATCAGCAATTTAGTGGCATGACGCCAAGCCAATTTCAAGGCGGTTAATGGAGACATAAGACATCCTGACTTAACGAATTGAAGAGATGGGTGATGATGTGTTGTCGTTCAGTATACCTATGGATGAAACTCGACCCAACAGCAACAAACAAACTGTGCATCCACCATCGTCATTTGATAGCTTATAACCACCACCAATTGCTCAAGGAAGAAATGATGTCTGGTACTACCCTTGCGTTTTTAATCGTTGTCACCGTTGTTTTTGGCGGCGGAATTTTGCGTCTAATCGAAAAACAAATGAAATTTAAAGATGCTCCTAAGGCAAAAGAGCTTGAGGCTAAACTCGCTCAACTCGAGCAAACCACGATTGCTAGTTTGCAACAACGGATCCAAGTGCTGGAAAAAATCGTAACGGATGAAGGATATGAGTTGCGCAAAACGATCAACAAGCTGGACCAATAGCACCGCTTAAGGCAACTCATTAATGCATTAAACAATAAGGAATCATTATGCAGGGCGCCATCGCCACTATTCGGGTTAAAAACCTTAGACTTCGCACCTATATCGGTATTAAGCAAGAAGAAATCGAAAACAAGCAAGACGTAGTCGTCAACGTCATCATCAATTACCCCGCTGATAACGCGACCGAGTCGGACAACATGGACGATGCACTCAACTATCGCACCATCACCAAAAAAATAATTGCGTTGATTGAGTCAAACCGATTCTCGCTATTGGAAAAGTTGACCGCAGATGTACTAGCGATTGCGACCGAGCATCCTTGGGTGGAAAGCGCGTCAGTTGAAATCGACAAACCACATGCGTTGCGGTTTGCCGACTCGGTCTCAATGAGCTTGAGTTACACTAAACCCAAATAACTAGCCATCAGTGAGGGCATCAAATCATGCGTATTCTCGTGACAGGCGGTACCGGCTTTATCGGCCAACATTTGATTGCCCAATTACCTCAAGACTGCCATGTCACTGTGCTTACGCGACGCCCAGAGGTTGCCAAACAATTGTGGCAAGAACGTGTCGTCGCCATTGGTTCATTGCCTAGTGTTGATGAATTTGAGCAATACGACGCGGTCATCAACCTCGCTGGCGAGCCCATTGCAGACAAACGCTGGAGCCAGCAGCAGAAGCGTAGAATATGTGACAGCCGGTGGACTTTAACTGAGAAAATTGCTGATGCTATACAAGCTTGCGCCTCGCCACCTGTGTTCATCAGTGGCTCAGCCATTGGTTATTATGGTGATCAGCAACAACGAGTGGTTGATGAGGCAACCCAACCAGACCAACAGTTACTAGCTGATGACTTCGCTCATCGAGTGTGTGCCGAATGGGAAAAACGCGCGGCGCGTGTTGCTCAGCAAACCCGAGTTTGTATCGTCCGAACCGGTATCGTCTTATCCCCCGGCTTTGGCGCTATGAAGAAAATGCTGCCACCCTACCGTTTGGGGCTCGGAGGGCCAATGGGAACTGGGCAACAATTCATGAGTTGGATTCATATTGACGATATGGTGGCGCTGCTATTGTTTTTGTTAAACAATCCAAAGGCCAGTGGCATCTATAATGCCACGGCGCCAAGTCCGGTGACCAACAGAGTGTTCAGCAGGCAACTGGCGGCAACCTTAAAACGACCCCACGTTTTCACTACACCAGCTTTTGTCCTCAAGCTAGCGTTTGGCGAAATGGCCAACTTGCTGTTGACCGGTCAGCAGGTGAAACCAACCCGATTACTCGAAGCTGGTTTTGAATTTCAATATCCAGAGCTTCAAGGGGCGCTAACTAACTTACTGCGCGACTAAGTCTGGGAAGTAAGAAGCCACAGCCTGTTTCGGAGTGCGGTCGGAGCGGAAAATACCCCAATTTTTTTCGGCAATGCCATCGGGCTTATCTTCTCCACCCTTCCACTTTTCATCGAAGGCCTCGAACAAGAATGAAGCGATGTGGCGTTGTTCTAGCCACGCATTGTATTCTTTGAGAAAAACAGCTTGTGCTTGTTCACTGGCCTCACCAATGATAAGACGCTCATCGCCATTGGTCGAAATGGAGCTGGTCGCCCAACCCGATTCACCTAACACGATTTGCTTATTTGGGTATCTGGCCTGAATATCATCGTAGATAGTCGCGGTCCAGTTGACGGCGTTTTCCAAGGTTTGCGAATTCCACATCGCATATGCGTGGAGTACGATAAAGTCTAACTCTGCGGCAATGGCTTGACTCCAAGGCTTGTTCCAAAAATTGTAATCATCTGCCAGTGTCACCGGCACATCAACCGCTTGTTTGATTCGGTCAATCCAACCGATATACATGTCATAGTCTTGCTGACCAAACTTGTGCCATGACCAATCGACGAAGATTTCATTGCCAGCATTCACTGCCACAACAACATCAGGGTATTCATTAGCAAGCCGAATAACTTCGCTGATTTGCTGTTCATTTTCCTGCGCGGTTTGATGGCCCGATAACCAGGCGCCTTGCATTACTCGGACAGGCAACTGGTGTTTTCGAATGACCCGTAGTACTTGCTCACTTGCCGGATCGGCACCATACATCCGGATCAAATGCCAAGACTTGCTGCCCTTTTGGGTCAAAATAGTCAAATCTTCGAGAATGTCCGCTTCACTACTGACACTTGCTTTGTGAGGGCTCTCGCCATCGCGATAGGAACCATACGAGATGCCTAAGCCAATCCATTTTCCATCAATGGTTGGGTTAAACACCTGCTCTGGTTGAATGACTTTGCCATTGTCGGAGCTTTGGTTTTGGTGAGCATCATTAGCGGCACCGCAACCGCTAACAATCATGGAAGTGGCTAAAGCCAAAGTAACAAGTAATCTTTTCATGTAAGCGCTTTCTTGAGTGTTTGAGCGAGAGTTTAGAGCAACTGAAAGCAGAATAATGTGATCAAATTTGAAGAAGCCGCAGCTGGTTCAGCTGCGGCAACGAATGCCAACACCGCTAAGCGGTCTAACCACCACTGATTTGCTGACGCAAACGGGTCAGTGCTCCTTCGCGCAACATTCGTCGACACTGAAGCCAACCAATGCTAGTGATGATCCCGGCGGCAAATCCAGGCCCCAACAGCCAGAGGCTAAAGTGAGGTTGGGCGGATAGCTTAAACAGCAGTACAAATACACCAGCCAATAGCATTTCGCTGGCGATCACGGCCACCCCACCGGCAATAAAACCAAGCACCAAAAATTCAAACAAGGTACTGCGAATTAGTACCGCGCGCCCAGCCCCGAGCGTTTGCATCGTGATCAGCTCTTGTTGGCGGGCATCCATACCAGCTCGTACTTGAGCGATTAGCAGCAAACCAGCAGCGGCAGTGACCAGCACCAACACCACAGTCATCGCCATTGTCGATTGCTTCAAAATTGATTCAACCCGGGCAATCGCCTCGTCCACATCAATCAAGGTGACATTGGGAAATGCCCTAATCAAATCAGCGGCCAACGTTTTTTGTGACTCGGTCAGATGAAAGCTGGCAAGGTAGCTGGCAGCAAAAGGAGCCAATACATCATCAGACAAAATCATGTAGAAATTCGGCCGCATACTGTTCCAATCGACTTTCCGTAAACTAGTCACAGTGGCAGAGGCTGGCACACCGGCAATATCAAAAGTAAGCACATCACCCAATTTGATATTCAGTCGCTCGGCAAGTTGGCTTTCAACTGATACCTGACCGCTACCGGTTAAGAATTCGCCCTGCTCTATCTCATTCCCTTCGGGCAATTGCGAACGCATGGTTAAACTCAGCTCACGACGAATGCTGCGACGGGCTATTTCGTCATCTTTACTGACTAATTGGCGAATCGGCTCGGCATTGATGGCATCAAGGCGGCCTCGCACTACAGGGTACATATAGCTCGTCCCTATGTTTTGTTGCTGCAACCAGCTGTCAAAGCCATCAACCTGATGCTGCTGAATATTGAGCGCAAAACGATTCGCTGCTCCCTCTGGCATTTGGCTACGCCATTGGTCAATCAAATCGCCGCGGACGTAGTAAATGCTCATCACCATCAAGCTCGCTAAGGTAAACCCGGCAAGTAACAAGCGATTTTCTGTCATTCGTCGTTGAACATTTCGTACCGCTAATCGCCAACTCAGTTTTTGACCTTGAGATAAACGGCTCAAACCTGCGATAAGGCCAAGGCTGGCAAGTGCCACCAAGACGATACTCAACGCACCAGCAAGCAATAGCAGTAGCGCCAGCAACCAGCTTTTGGCAAAACTCATTAGCAGGCCGAAAACTGCCGCCAACTGTAACAAGCGCCAACCCCAACTGGGTTGAATGGTGACCGCGCCATGCCCTTGGATCAAAGCACTTGAAGGGGTTGCCAGCAGTTGCTTGAATGGCAGCCAACAAAACAGCACGCAACCACCACAAGCGGCGATGATGCTCAACAGCGCCGCTGATCCAACCAACTGGACGCTGAGATTGGGCATTATCTCGGCAATTTGTTCGGCAAGTATGAGCAGCAAACTGTGCGAAGCGCCAATACCAACAATAATGGCACTGACGAAAACGCTTAACATCAGCAGGCTATAACGCAGGATCAAATCCTGACGAGCTTGGCCGAAGGCTTTGAGCAAGGCCACTTCCCGCCGTTGGCGCTCAGTGAAGCGCTGACAAATGACGGCCATGGCCGCCAATGTCAACAACACAGTCAGCAATCCAGCCAAACGAAGAAAGGTGTCTGAGCGCTTCAGCGCTCGGGAAAAAGCAAAATCATCATCACTAACACCACGATAGCGATAGATTTCTGGTAACTGTGGCTTTAACCACTGATCGAAAGCCGACAGCGGCTCATCATCACCAGTGAGCAGATAGCGATACGCCAAACGGCTCCCCGGTTGCACAATACCAGTAGCGTCAACATCAGCTAACCGCATCAACAACGAAGGCAAATTACCAAATACGCTCAAGCCACTGTCTGGCTCACGAATAATCCAGCCCTGAAGGGTAAACGTCGCCTGCCCTAGCTCAATTTGATCGCCTAACTCAACGGCCAGTAGTTCGCGCAAACGTTGATCGGCATAAACCACTCCAGACTCAGGTAGTTCGGCAGTGATACCGTTAGCTGTTTGCACTCGAAGCTCGCCTTTGGCAGGGTAGTTATCATCAACCGCTTTGGTTGACACCAACTGCATCGGCGCATCCATGGATTGGCCAGCAAACACCATGGAGTTGAACAACCACTGTTCACTGATACGCAAGTTTTGCTGCTCTGCGTGTGCTAACCACTCAGGCTTGGACGGGCGCGTACCGCTGAGGATCCGGTCAGCGCCCATGAGCTCAGCACTGGTCTTGATCAACGACTGCTGCATCAACACGCCAACAGAAGTGAGGCTATAGCAAGCAAAGATCGCCAGAGCTACCGAGACAAACAACAACCAGGTTTCTGTTTGCCGCCAATGCTGCCAGATTGCTTTCAATGCATTCATGGCGTGGTCTCCGTCAATACCCCTGCTTGCATGCGGTACTGGAATTGACACTGTTGCGCCAAGCCATTGTCATGGGTGACTAGTATTAAGGTTGTTTGCTGCTCGGCATGGGTCTTAAACAGCAGTTCATTGACTGCAAGACCGGTTTGACTATCGAGGTTACCGGTAGGCTCATCGGCAAACACCAGCTTAGGATCAGTGACAAACGCGCGAGCAATTGCCACCCGTTGTTGCTCACCACCAGATAACTCCGATGGTTTATGGCTAGCTCGGCTAGCCAACCCTACTTTATCAAGCCACGCCATTGCCCTGTCTCGGGCATCGGCCATCCCATTGAGTTCTGCCGGTAACATCACATTTTCCACGGCAGTCAACGCAGGCAATAACATAAACGATTGAAACACAAAACCAACTTGACCGGCTCGGACAGCCGCTCGACCATCTTCGTCAAGGTTGTCAATACGCTGCCCCAACAAGGTCATTTGACCACTCGAAGGCCGATCCAATCCCGCCAGCAAACTCAGTAACGTCGACTTACCAGAGCCTGACGCTCCCACCACACTGGCAGTAGTCCCTGACTTGACTTTCAATTCTGTGGGTTGAAGTATGGTGAGATTATGCGCCTCAGTAGCAACTTGTTTGCTGATCCCTTCAGCATGCAATACGAATTCCGGAGTTTGGTACGTCATGTGGAAAAGTCTTCTCGTAAGTTTGTTATTTTTTTCTTCAACGTCATTTGCCGCCACTGTGCTCATTTACGGTGACAGTTTAAGTGCTGGCTATGGCTTAGAGCCCGAGCAATCTTGGCCTGCTCTGATCGCCGAACGTTGGCAGGGTGAACCGTGGCAAGTGGTCAATGCCAGTGTCAGCGGCGAAACAACCCAGGGCGGCCTGGCTCGGCTACCAACAACGCTCAAAGCACACCAACCAGCCCTAGTGTTTCTTCAACTTGGTGCGAATGACGGCCTTCGTGGCTACCGTTTAACCGACAGTAAAACCAACCTCAACCGCATGATCGACCTCATTGAGGAGCAAGGTGGTGAGGTTATCTTGGCTGAAATCATGATCCCGCCCAACTATGGCCCACGCTATAGTCAAGCTTTCACTGCTATGTTCAGCGACGTAGCTAAGCAACAACAAATTGAATTATTGCCGTTTTTTCTTCAGACAATTGCAATCAAAGACGACTTGATGCAAGCCGACGGACTACACCCAAATGCCAAGGCTCAACCGCTTATTGCTGACATCATAGAACCTTTGTTACGACGTCATATCAAGTCGATCAACGATAAAAATGGCGCTCAAATGTAACTAGTTATAAATGAGAGGCATTACAAAACACATTTGCCAGACTTGAGTAATTACTTTAAACCCAGCTCTGGCAAGGGTTAGCTATGCATTTCGGTGATTGCATACAACATACACATATTTCAATGACATATTCGCTCATTTAGTCGACATCCAATCTCACATTCTCGGCTCTAGACTCTGCGCCAAGGGTTAAAACAATCCCTCGGCCATTTACCTGATCTGTCAAATCAATGCGGCCGCTAACAAACAAAAGCTATGGAGAGAATTGTCATGATGAAGAAGCTCGCTGCTACAGCACTCACAACAACCGTTCTTATTGCATCACAAGCGCAAGCCGCGATGGACCCATATGTCGAGAAGGCATTACAAGATGTCTGTCAGTCGGCAATTAGTAATCGGGTAGCATCACTTCGAGATACCATTCAAGAGTATCGCTTGGATGTCGAAGATGTGGCCAATAAAGTAGTTTGTAACGGCATGCCAATCGCCGAATTTGCCGCTGAGCATAACTCGCACAATATTGCTCAGTACCTCAATCAACGCCTTGAGCATGGCGAGCTGTTGGTAATGAATTAATTACGCCGCGCGATTGTAGGCTGAATCAAATATTAAGGCTCACTGCGCCATCGCAGTGAGCCTTTTTGATTATTGCAATTGGAATTCTGAAATGTGCTGGTGCAGCATTGAAGCTGTTTGCTGCAGGCGCTGAGTTGACCGAGTTGTTCCTTCAGTTTTGCCCTGAATACCGCGACTATCATCCGATAGCGAGGTTACCCTCTCATTGATCTCTTCAGCGACGGAAGTTTGCTCCTCTGTTGCGGTCGCAATCTGAATCGACTGCGCCATAATTTGGTCGAGTTCAGCTTTCATTGACTCTAACGCCGTCGAATTGGATTCGACAATGGTAACTGCTCGAGTATTCTCCTCCTGCAGCGCGCTCATATTGGCAGTCACTGACTTTGATTCGGCCTGCAACTTTTCGATCTGGCTACGAATGGTTTCGGTCGACTCCTGAGTCCGATAAGCGAGACTTCTGACTTCATCTGCCACCACGGCAAAACCACGCCCTTGCTCTCCTGCTCGCGCAGCTTCAATGGCAGCATTCAAGGCGAGTAAATTGGTCTGCTCCGCAATCCCTTGAATCATGGTAGCAACATCGGTGATCGCTTCCGTTTCTTTCACCAACCGCATCATCACTTCTTGAGTGTTGCCAAGTTCGACCGTCAAGCTATCCATGATTTCTCTGCTAGCTTGGGCATTCTCAAAGCTGGTCACCGATGACTGATGAGCACGCTCAACCGCTTCAGATGAATGCGATGCCATGGTGGCAACCTCGGTAATGGTGCTCGACATTTCATTAATTGCCACTGAGATACTCTCTGTGGCTTTGAACTGGTGCTCTGAAAGACCAACGGATTCATCCATCAGCACTGCCATTGAGTCACTGGTGTCATGAATGCTGTTGGCTTCCTCTTGGACATTCATCAACGCTTGCCGCAAACGTCCCAATAAATCGGCAAACACCTGACTCAGTTCGCTCAACTCATCTTTACCACTGGTATCTAGCGCCACCGTCATGTTCTTGTCTTGCGCGACTTGGCGAAACACCTTCACCAAACCAGAGAGCGGTTGGGTAATGCTTTTTGCAATCACGGTAGAGAGGAAGATCACCAATACCAAGATGCCAAGCCCCAATAGTATCGCTTGAATAGCAGTCGACTCTGCATCATCGATAAGCCGGTCTTTAGTTTCAATCAACTCAGAGACGACTTGGCTAATGGCGTCATCAAAGGCGTCAAATTGAGTTTGGCTAAGTCGCTCTAAATCAACGTCTGCATCAATAATCAACGGCTTATTTTGGGTTTGGTAAACATTTGAACGTGCTTTCAGTGCGACATCATCCCAACGCTTTTGATTCGCACTATTCATCATGGCCGTCAGAACACCTGCCGACTTAGCGGTCGCAAAGTTAAAAAATCGCACGTATGCCTTGTTGTATTTTTGATAGCCACTCATGATTTCACCAAAGATATAGATGTCCATGGCATTATCTCTGGCAAGCCCAATCATGCTGTTGTGGAATGTGGCTTCAACATTCATTGCAATCAAATTAGTGTACGCATTTGCTATTCGCGAAACCTGCTCCTGCTGAGTGGCAATCACTGCAACTTGATTCATTGAGTCGGCTACTTTGCGGACCATTTCATTGAAAAAGTACATGGTGTGAATATCACCACCCACCTTATCCTTGTATGCGCTGCTTTTATGTAGTTTTTGATCGGCCGCTTGTCTGACATATTGCATCCTATCGACCAGTGGTAGAAAGATCTCAATATCATTCATCAGCGCTTGGTAACTGCGCAGCGTTTCAAGATGGTTATTGATAAACTGCAAAAACGCGCGCTGGTGCTGCTCTGTTTGCCGGCGCTTTGACAACATTTGCTGTTTAGCCATATTGATATCATTACCACGGCTATCAAGATAAATCCGGGTGTAATAGGATTCTTGTAAAGATGCCGTTATAAATGGATACGCCACGTCAGCGTAATCCAACGCTGTATTCAGCTGCTGTAATTTACTAATCTGCTCCCTTGATTCGAACACTGACTGTAACGACAGCCCTGCGATTGCCAGTAGTGGCAATAAAATCAATAGGATAATTCTTGTTTGTATTCTTAACGATCGAAAATGTCGCATATAGTCACTCGATATCTCTCTAGCCTTGGTACTTCGAAGGAAATAAAACCACACTAACAAGTACCAAATCCGAGACTCCGTGCAAAGTTTATTGTTAACAACAAACATTAAATTTAAAAACCGTGGTGTAGTTAACATCTCTGCAACAGCCGTTTTTGTTGCTCGCCAGGCGAGCAATAACGACAGAAGAGCAAGTGCTTGCGCGTGTAGTGATGTTCAAATCAGGAAGTCAGGCGAAGGAAGTCAAGACGATTTCAATGATGAAAGGCAAGAATAACCGGATTTAATCCGGTCAAAATGTAACCAATTCTTTAACCAAGTAACCAATTGTAAATGCGAGAATGCTTATCAATAACACCAATGTGGTCCTAGCTTGCTGAGTATAGAGGCATTTAACAAAGTTGCATGCAATATACCCAAAAATGACATGGTTTTATGTTACATGTGGCAACACCCAGAACCCTTTGTTTAAGCTTTACTAAGGCTTTCAGCAACCAACCAATAAGCTGGAGACACACAATGAACAAGGTATGTTTGACAGTCGCAGCAGCGACTATGGGTATGGCATCTGTTGCAACATCAACTGCAGCGATGGACCCTTATGTGGAAAACGCCCTGGTAGATATTTGCCTGAGCAGCCAAAGTAATCGAGTCCACACTTTCAAAACCACCGTGGCTAGTTATCGCATTGATATGCAATTAGTAGCCAACAATGTTGTTTGTAATGGTGAAGATATTGGCAGCTTTGCCGCTGAAGCTGGCGCAGACCGGACTGCCAACTATATTCGTAGCAAGCAAGAAGGTTATGTTGAAGTGCACGACATTGCTCAAAAACTGGCGGTAACCGTTCCCCAAGCCTAGCACCATGATGCGATAAAAAAACCAGAACGACAGTTCTGGTTTTTTGTTGCCTTATAGCAATCTAAATAGTTTAACGGCCTTCAAACCTGCGATGGTATCAATCGTTGACGTCTTGAACATTGACAACTAATTGCTCCCAGTTTCGTTGATTGTCGATATCAAATTGAGCACCTTGATCGTTGGCCCATTGAAAGCGGGTAACCGCTGATGTTTTGCTAGTGGCCTGATACAGCCAGTAGGCCTCCGCTTTAAGTGCTTGTTCAATTAGCAAGTCAATCGATTCGTAAACCGCCTGCTTACAGGCATTGATAGAGTCGGCTGGCCACTGGGCGATGCGACGAGCAAAACCTTCCAGCTTGGCGATGGTAGCTTGTGGCAATTTACTAACTCGCTCACAAACCGCTTGTAGGTCGAGTACCTTAGCCTCATCTCGCGAAATAGCATCGCGACTCATTTCTTTGAGTAAATCGGTGTCATAGTGACATACCCAGATTTCTGGGTGAGCCGACTGAAAAACGACAACCTTAATGCTGCGATCACGCTCAAGCCGAAAAGCCAAACTATTCAGATCAGCTAACATCTCTTGCCCTTGAACATTAACCGGAGGGTAATCGAATGTAACCCAAGCTATCCCGGCATCGATTTCAACCTTAAAAGTCGTAAAATTTTGGTAAGCCATACTCTCAACCTAGGCTCTGCGACCGGCGCAGCCTTTATCAATGAAAGAAGCACCAAACACCAATCAGCCAGTATTTGACCGCGTGCTAACGACCCGTTAAAAGTTAGTTAAGTGTTGTGAGTTAGTGAATTCAAAGAGCTAAGAAAGAGAATATGGAAATAATTGATAATCCGCTCACGGAACCAGTCCGCACGGATGTTTCAAATAGATAAAGAGAGAATGCTGAAAGAGTTTGGTGGAGCTACGCGGGATCGAACCGCGGACCTCTTGCATGCCATGCAAGCGCTCTCCCAGCTGAGCTATAGCCCCGGAAAGAAATGGTATCCCGTAGGGGATTCGAACCCCTGTTGCCGCCGTGAAAGGGCGGAGTCCTAGGCCTCTAGACGAACGGGACACACAATAGTGCGACCTTTTTACGTCTGCCAGAGCAAACGCTGGCCTAAACGTATCGATTTAGTTCAGATACGAAGAACTTTCCTAAAAGGAAATGGTATCCCGTAGGGGATTCGAACCCCTGTTGCCGCCGTGAAAGGGCGGAGTCCTAGGCCTCTAGACGAACGGGACACACAATAGTGCGACCTTTTTACGTCTGCCAGAGCAAACGCTGGCCTAAACGCATCGATTTAGCTCAGATACGAAGAGCTTTCCTACTGGAAAAAGTGGTATCCCGTAGGGGATTCGAACCCCTGTTGCCGCCGTGAAAGGGCGGAGTCCTAGGCCTCTAGACGAACGGGACACACAAAACTGTGTCGTTTTACATCAACTGTTTCTCGTAGCGAGAGAGGCGCCTAATTCCTCGTTGATGGCCTGTATCGAACGAATCCAATACAAACGAAATTTGGTGGAGCTAGGCAGGATCGAACTGCCGACCTCTTGCATGCCATGCAAGCGCTCTCCCAGCTGAGCTATAGCCCCAAAATGCTGACTTGAGAGAGGATATGACCCCTAGCCCTCAAGAGCGAGGCGCATTCTAAGCAGCCAGCCTTTTAGTGTCAACACTAATTTTAATAATGCTGAAATGTTTCGCGAATTTGCTCAAACTCCGACCAATCCAGCGCTCTTCATGCAACTTAGACCTTCCCTAGCAAGCAATTGTTGGCGTTACAGATCATTGCTTTTGTTACCCAAGGGATAGTAATCGCTTGCCTGAAACTGGCGCCATAAATCGCGCACTTCTATGCTAGCGACATATAAGCAAGGCACGAAGATTAAGGTAATAATAGTTGCGAGCAGCACCCCGTAGGCCAAGGATACCACCATGGGCACCAAAAACTTGGCTTGAACGCTATTGGCCCACATCATCGGTAACAAACCAATAAAGGTTGTCATCGACGTCAGTACGATTGGTCGAAAACGCAACTTACCCGCCGCTATCACCGCCTCGACGGCATTATGGCCTTTCTCTCTGAGGCGATTAATGGCATCTACCAAAACCAAATTGTCGTTGATCACAACGCCGGCTGCGGCAAGGATGCCTAGCATAGAAAACATGGAGTAAACCGTACCATGAAGCAAATGGCCGGCAATGGCGCCCATAAAGGCGAACGGCACCGCTGATAAAATCAATAAGGGCTGCATGTAAGAGCGAAATGCAATCGCCATTAACATGTAGGACACTAGCAAAGCTAACCCTTCGAGTCGCATCACCGTGGTAATGAAGTCGTCTCGCTCTTGGCCTCTGTCTCCTGAGCCAAACTTCACTTCTGGGTGACGCTTTTGCCACTGTGGAATAAAGTTGTCACGAATATCGCGATTAACGCTGTATTGATCGGTTCCGCCATATTCGGCACGCAACGACGCAACTTTTTCGCCATCGCGCCGGTAGATACGCTGCACTCCAGGCCGCTCAGTGACATCTACAACACTCATTAGAGGGATTTCACGACCATCTTTAGTCCGAATCCTCATATGCTGCAAAGTATCAATCGAATCACGTTCCTGCTTTGAGTAGCGAACTTTGACGCGAACATCGCCTGTCCAAGTCGCCAATCGATCGACCTCCTGGCCAAAATAAGCTTGTTTGACTTGCTTAGACACATCACGTAGCGAGATACCCAATTGCTCCGCGCCTGGTTTCAAAGCAAACACCATCTCGGTGCTACCTTTATCCATTGAATCTCGAATCAAGTTGATGCCCTGATACTTGCTCAGGTGATTCTTCAAGTCATTGAGTGCTAGCTTTAACGCGTCGGTATCGTTGGAGCGAATCCGAAAGCTGATTTTTGGTGAGCTAGTGTTCATGCTGGAGCGAAACTCGATTTCTTCGGCATCAGGAATATCGCCGATTAATTCCTGAAGCTTGTCAGAGGCCTGTTCAATAGTCATCGCTCTCAGCTCAGCATCAACCAACTTGAGTTCACTCATCACCCGAGTGCCCCAAACTTGGTTGTATACATGTTCAACCAGCTGGCCGCCGCTCAACTCTACTGATTCGATGAGCTGTTCACTGCCTTGATTAATTTGCTGCAGTACCTGCTCTGTGCGTTCATAGCTTGAGTTGTCCGGTAAAGTCACCATCAACTTGATCTTGTCACCGCTAATTTGCGGCATGAAAGACTGTTGGACATAGTTGTTGTTAAGCAGGTTGATACTGATCAGCAACATACCGACAAACACTGTGATGACGCCGTATTTGTGTTTGAGCAACCAAACAATAAAGCGGCCGTAGACAAAGTTAGCCAAGTACTGCATACCGTTGGCAATGCGCAGTTGCAGGCGACTAAACCAAGAGCGAGACTGCTGTTGTGGCTTGTTTTTCAAATGTCGTAAGTGGGATGGCAAAATCAGCAGCGCTTCGAACAAAGAAAATGCCAGAGCTAACACCACAACCAGAGAGATCGAACGAGTGTATTCTGCGGTACTGCCCGGAAGAAAGGCCATTGGAGCAAACACAACCATGGTGGTTAGCACCCCAAACAACACAGGTTTGGCAACGTCACTGACTCCTTTGATCGCCGCTTCATCCCCCTCTAAACCGGATTCATTGGCAAGGTGAATGCTTTCTCCGATGACTATCGCATCATCAACAACGATGCCGATGACCATTAGAAAAGCGAACAACGAGAGCATGTTTAGCGACACATCAACCGACGGCAATAGAGCAAACGACGCAGCAAAGGCCACACCGATGCCAGCGCTAACCCATAGCGCAACGGTCCGTTGCAAGAACAACATCAGTAAAATAAAGACCAGTATTAAGCCTGACGTTGCACTATTGAGAATGGTAGATAAACGTGACTGATAGGAATCATTCCAGTTTTCCCACAGGGTGAGTTTTAGTGATGGCGGCAATTGTTGGCGCTTGGACTCAAGATAGGCCTTCACGCTGTCACTCATTTTGACGATATTCATGTAGTCGGCATTCATGACTTCGACTAATACCGCTTGCTCGCCATCGAACACTGAACGGTAGCGCGCTTCCTGGACATCGTACTTCACATCAGCAACATCGCCGAGGTATAAGGTCGCGCCATTTGCAGAGCGGCGCAAAACGATGTCTTCAAACTGTTGCTGCTGCTCTGCCCTGCTACGAATGGTTAATTGCAAACTACCGGCATCATCGCGAATCATTCCAGACGATGAGTTGAGAGAGCTATTACGGATTGCGGTAGCAACTTTATCGAAGCTCAAGTTATAGAGGCGCATTTTTTGCTCAGAGATTTCGATGGAAACCTCCTCTCTATTCGCCCCCTCAAGTCGAACAGTTGAAATCAATGGTAACGCCGAAATTTCATTGCGGATCTGAACAGCAAGATGATTGAGTGTTTGTCGGTCGGCATCACCATGCAACGCGATGCGAATCATTTCTCGGCGATTGACTCGCTCACTAACCCTCGGCCGATCGGCGTCTCCGGGCAATGAATTGACGGCATTGATTTTCTCACGGACGCTATCTGCAAACTGGCGTTTATCGACACTCTCCTTGCCTTCAACCTTCACCGAGGCATAGCCTTCCCGAGCAATTGAGGTAATGCTTTTGACGTCCTCGACGCTTTTTAACGCCTGTTCGAAACGAATCAGTATCTGCTCTTCGATGTCTTTAGGACCGGCGCCAGGCCAAGACATCCGAATATCCATAATCGGCTGTTTGACCATTGGAAATGGTTCTTTTTCTACCGCAAAGAAATAACTCAGCAAGCCTGCGACAACCAGAGCCACCATGGATAAGTTTGCCGCTATCGGATTTTTAACCCACCAACGCAATACTCCGGTCATTGTTAGATATCCCCAGCTAACTTGCCCTTGCGCAGGCTTCTTTCTAGTTTGGCAGTGCCAACACCACCATCATCTTTTGATTTTTGTTGGCGTTTCTTCGGAACAATCTGCCCCTGCTCATTGGCCAACTGACTATCGATTGGCGATACAGATTTTTCGTTGGTGGGCCGCAAACTCATACCAACCGTGGCAATAGGTAAACTTGAGGTAATCACCCGGCTGCCGGCCGTTAACCCGCTCACCCATGCCCGGCCCTGATCTTTGCTAACGATGGTCACGTCGGTAACAGTCAAGCGGTTGTCATCATCAACAAGCCAGATTTTGTTTTTGTTTCGCAGAGCCTTTCGTGGAATGACCGCTAAGTCCGGCACCGAACGGCCAGCAATTTGAGCATTGACAAACAGTCCGGCAAGCAACGGAGGTTGGTCACTTCCCGGGTTCTGCAAGCCATAGGGGTCTGGCACTTCGACAACAATCTGAACCGTGCGTGTTTGACTGTCGATCAGGCCTGAACTGCGGACAATCTTGCCCTGCCAAGTTGCTTGTTGAGGACCCATTTGGCTGTATAGCTCAACCGGATAGCGCGACTGTGCATAACTGCTGCCATAGTTCAGCGGCATTCCCAACAACTGCATGTTCGCTAGGCTCAATGACAATGCGACTTCCATCAGATCGTTGGCAAACATTTTACCCAAGCTGCTATTGCGATTTACCAGCTGCCCAACGCTGACTGATTCAGACTCTATGATGCCGTTAAATGGCGCAATAATTTGGGTTCGACTCAGCGCTAGTTCGGCTTGAGCCAGGGCCGCTTTTGCTGACTCAAGTTCAGCCTTGGCATAGTTAAGTTGCGGGATTCCTCGAGCTAGTTCAGAGGCGTCGTGGCGCCCTAGTTCCATCAATTCGCGCTGAGCACTGTGAGCTTGCGCACTGGACTTGGTGAATTTCTCTGCGGCTTGGGCAACTTTGGCTTTGGCTTGAATGACACTCAGCTCATAGTCCTCGGTTTCCAATTGCACCAGCACGTCGCCCTGACGAACTTGACCACCATTGACGAAGTTGGGGTGCACGGCGACTATTTGCCCTTCCACTCTGGCTTTTAATTGCACAGAGCTCTTCGGAGTGGCGACACCTTGGGCAATCACCTGCATCACTTGCTCACCAACTGCGACTTTTTGAACAAACACCTGCGTCCGTTTGGGTTTGGTTTTGCGTTCTTCTGGAACCGGCTTGTTGGCATCGAGAACAACTAAAATTCCATAAATGATCAGGCCAAGAACAGCGACTGAAACAGCGCGTTTGGCAACTACTGATTGTTTTATAAATTTAAGCACCAACATGTTCCTCTGTGCTCGCCGCACTTCCCTGCTGGGAAGATGCGGGGGCTGTTAATAGTTGCTCATCAGCTTGCGATAGCTGCTCTTGTTGATTGACGATGCCAATGGCCAGCATCAGCGAGATACGGTTTTTCAGACGGGCAATGTTGGCAACGATCAACGCATTTTCATTGTTGATGCTACTGCGTTGGGTCGCTAGCAATTCAAAACTGGTTGCCAAGCCAAGCTCATAGTCTTGCTCAGTCTTCACCTCCGCGGCCTTTGCCTGAACCAAAGCTTCGGCCAAATGCGCCTGTCGCTCCGCCAGCAATTGTTCCTCGGTGAGGTTGTTTTCAACTTCCAGCCATGCCTTGAGTAAACTTTGTTCCAATCCCAACTTGGCAATGTCAGCTGCGGCCTTTTTCCTCTCTACTTGGGCCTCTAACTCGCCGCGGTAGAAAATTGGTTGAACCAAAGCACCAGTAACCGAGCCCAGCCAGCGGTCCAAGTCGAACAAGTCGGCAAAGTCTTGCTGATTGGTGCCATAGCTACCATTGAATGTAATTCTCGGTAACTTGGCCTTCTCAGCCGCATCAACTTCATAGCCAGCAGCCTGCACCCCTAACAATGCAGCCTGGATATCGGGCCGGTTGAGTAAAATCGATTGTGGCGTGTTGAGCACGGGAAGTGGCAGTAATTCTGGCAACTCGGTGTTCAACGTGATGATGCCACTTGGGTATTGGGCCAGCAGCAGCTGCAATCGACGTTTGTCTGCCTTTAAAGCAATTCTTGAGCTCGATAAATTGGCCCGTAAACCAGCCAAGGTATTACGACCGTTGCGAACATCGACCGAGGTCACTAAGCCTAGATCAAGGCGACGCTCAGACAGCGCCAAACGCCGTTGCTGTACAACGATATTGCGCTCGATAAGCGCTTGTCGTTGGGTAGTTTCAATGACATCTAGCCAAGCCGACAGTACTTGGCCTTGTATCGATAGCTGCAGAGCCCGCCAATCAAGCTCGCTGATCTTGGCATTTAACTCGGCTGAGTTGCTTAAATCATCGAGCCGTTGCCACAAATCCAGTTCCCAACTTGCGGTCACTGCAAGACTCGACGTATCGCGAGTTTTTTTGTTGCCGTCGTCGTCAATCTGTCGATGTGAGTGACTGGCGCGAATATCAAAGTCAGGCAACAATGCCGCCCGCCGCGTTTGCACATCGGCATTGGCTTGGCGCAGCCTTGCAATAGCAATATTGATCGATTGATTATCTCGCAGCGCCTGTTGTAAAAACTCTGCACTCTGTTCTGGCAACCTGATCCCCCAACGTGAATCAAAATCAATCGGAGACTGGCTCATGTCATCCAATTCTTGCCATTGTGTCGGAGCAAGCAATGATGATTGCGCAATCAGTTGTTCAGTTGAGGGAGTCGATGATGAGCAGCCAATTAAACAAATCAACCCAACAATCAAACATGCCTGTTTAGCAATTTGAAACCACATAGCTGCGTTGCAAGTACCTAAACTAAGATGTGAAAGAAAAAGATTGTAATCGATGGTTTTGTAAAGTTCTTAGTCAAGGTACCGGAATCTGATGTAAATAAATGTAAAGTTTTAGGCTCCGCAATGCCGATGTACCGTTAGCGGCAATCAAAATGGAGCGCATCCTGCGCTATCAAAGCACAAAAAAGCCCGGCTATTGCCGCAATGCTGATCAGTTAAGGATCGGTTGACCGATCTTCTGAACATAGGACAATCCGGTTTCCCCTTATGGAGCCGGATTTTTTTATGTCTATTACTGCCGTCCTCA
>NZ_NGNS01000002.1 GCF_002165625.1 Neiella marina | reverse complement strand
TTCAGTTAAAGTGCTGTGGCAAGGATGGCTCAAATTACAAGCCATCCTTGAAGGGTACGAGCTAGCCAAGTCTCTTGAACTCTAAGATGTGATCAAGAGACAGGCCACAAGGCAGCCTTTGTCACCGTCCAGCGATTATCGAATCTGAAGAATATTCTGGGTAATGGTGTTGTTCACTTCCAATGCTCGACTGTTAGCCTGGAAGTTCCGCTGAGCGGTAATCAAATCAACTAATTCAGTGGTGAGGTTAACATTGGATTGTTCAATAGTACCTGAACGAATCTTACCAAACGAACCTGAATCAGGTTCACCGGCGAGGGCATCTCCAGAAGCCTGTGTTGTTTGCCATGAGGTGTTACCGATTTGTGCCAATCCCTGTGAGTTGGCAACTGTCACCAATGCAATTTTACCAAGCGGTTCGGTAAAGCCATTACTGTAAGTTGCCTGCACTAGCCCGTTAGTAGCAATATCAATCCCGGTCAAGCGGCCAACCGTAATACCATCTTGAGTCAGGCTATTGACCTGAAATGCCGAAGCGTACTGAGTTGGGTTGCTTTGATTAATCGTAATTTGCTGCGTCACGTCAGCACCGCCCATATCCAATCCAGCACCTGAGCTGGTGCCCGGCGGAGGCGCAGCGACAGTACCAATCGGAATGGTTGTGACTGTATTTCCATTGTTGATGTTATTTAGGGTACCGTCAGAATTAAACTCAATGTAATGACCTGCGGTATCACCAGCTACTGGCGTTACCGCACCAGTTTGTTCGTTCCCACTACCATCTGGATAGACGTCACCAGCAGCGTTAGCAGTATGATCAACAGATAATGGCACGGTATCGGTACCGTTGGAAATGGTGTAATAAACTTCCCAACGATTCGGATTGTTTGTCGCATCAAAGTCTTTCCGATAATACGTCGTTTGGACGTAACTTTGGCCCAGTGAGTCATAAACGGTTACTGAAGTAGCAGCATTGTAAGTATCAGGATTAGTCCAATCAAAAGCCACCGGTCCAGGAGGAGCTCCGCCATCATCAGGAGCTGCAGCGCTACTTGGTAAGTTGACACTAATATCAACATTCTCTGTCGCTGTTGGATCACCTGCTGAACTCGGAATTTGCAAAGGTTGGGTGGAAGCAAGTGAAATGGACGAAACCGTGCCATCATCATTCACAGGGAAAGTTCGCAAGTACTCGCCTGCCGAGTTGACTACATAGTTTTCAGCATCAAGCTTCCAAGCACCAGCACGAGTCAGGTTGACGATTTGATCACCGAGCTCGGGGCTAGTGGCAAAGAAACCTTCACCATCAACGGCCATATCTAGCGAGTTGTTGGTAAACAGGAAGCTACCCTGATTAAATTGTTGTGCGACAGAAGCCGTGGTGACACCTTCACCTACCTTGGTTTGGCTATTGGTGAAAATACTGCTGGAATAGACATCGGCAAATTCCGCACGAGATTCTTTGAACCCGTAAGTGTTCACATTGGCGATGTTGTTTGCGGTGACGTCGAGATCTTTCTGCGACGCATTCAAACCGCTCAATGCAATGTTAAATGACATAACTGCTCTCCTGTATACGGAATTCGTTTAACCTTCAGCGACTTCTAATACATCGCTTAACTTGATGCCGCCCAAGCCACTCAGGTTGAGGGTGGCGCCATCTAAAGAATTACTTAAACTGACACTTTGCACATTGGCATAAACGGCTGTTGGCGGCTCTGTCGCCTTACCATCTTGCAAACCATTTGCCCGAATGATGTAGTTGCCAGGCTCTACCGGATTACCAGCAAGGTCTGTGCCATCCCACTCGAATTTGACATTACCAGCCGACTGATCACCCATCTCAATGGTGTTAATCACTTGTCCTGTCTCGTCTTCAATGCGAATAGTGAGATTACTCGTTGGCAACTCAAGCGCCACGATGCCATCAATACCGTCACCGCTATGGTGGCCAGTGTTTGCCGGTACCAGCACATTTTGGCCGACTAAGGTTGATGCTTGCAGCGCCTGAGAAGAGCTCATTAGGGCGTTCATATCACCAATTTGATCGTTGAGCTGAGTGATGCCCTCTGCCGTGCTAAACGATGTCATTTGCGAGATCATCTCAGCGTTTTCTACTGGCTTGAACGGATCTTGGTAGGCCAACTGCTGAGTTAGCAGAGCAAAGAAATCTTCTTGCGTCAGTTCACTTCGCTCTTCTTCTGTTTCGTATTTCGCCCCATCAGAAGTCTCCAGTCGCATGGAGTCCAAGTAGGGGTTGGTAACTGTTGTATCTATACTCATTTATTTCCCCCTCGCTTACTGGCCAAGAGTCAGGGTTCTTTGCAACATCATTTTGGCTGCATCTGCCACTTGCACACTGGTTTGATAAGAGCGAGATGCAGAAATCATGTTCGACATTTCTTCCACCACATTGACGTTAGGCTTGAAAATGTAACCATCTTCGTTCGCCATTGGGTGATTCGGAGCGTATTCAATGTTGAGCGGGCGGTCACTTTCCACCACGCCGAGTACTTGTACCGGAACGCTATGCTCACCATTCACCGCTTTATTCAGTTCTGCAGCAAATACCGGCTGACGGGCTCGATAGGTCTCATTGGCACTGCTAGAGACACTATTGGCGTTGGCCAAATTACTGGCGGTAGTGTTAATGCGGACCGACTGCGCTGACATGGCAGAGCCAGAAACGTCCAGTACGTTAAATAAGCTCATGATTATTCTCCTTTCAGCGCTTTAGTTAGGCCTTTGAATTTACTATCCAGAAATCTAACACTCGCTTGATACTCCAGCGCATTCTGTAAGTAGCTATTCCGCTCTGTCTGCATATTGACGGTGTTACCATCGCCGGTGTCTGGCTGGTTGGGCACACGAAATTTCAATTCGGGGGACAATTGGCTTGAGCCGGTAATATGTTTGCCATCGGTTTTGGCAAGATGTTGCCGGCTTGCGACATTACCTTGTGCCTTAGCAAAAGCAGCTTTGAAGTCGACGTCTCGAGCTTTGTAGCCTGGGGTATCGGCATTCGCCATATTAGAGGCCAGCACTTCCGCTCGCTCAGATCGAATTCCGAGTGTGTGCTGATGCACACCGAGTGCTCTATCAAAACTAATCGCCATTGCAAATCCTCCGTAAGTGGAGAACATAAAGCAACGTTTGTGCCAGACTGATTTTTGACGCTTGAAGGAAAGCGCCAGACTCACTTAATAGTAAGCCCAGCGACAATGAAGGAGGTTACTTTTTGACCTTGTAAACAATGCCCGGATTGCAACGAATCATTTCGAACTTGTCAGTCAATCCCGAAATCGATTCCGACGCCCCTAACATGAGGTATCCACCAGGGTTTAACGCCGACGCAAACTGGGAAATAATTTTTGCTTTTACGTCAGATGAGAAATAAATCAATACGTTGCGACAAAAGATAATATCGAAACGGCCCAATAGCGCATAGCTTTCAAGTAAGTTGGCATAGCGGAATGAAACCTGCTGTCTTACCTTGGCATTTAGCCGCCAACGACCGCTATCATTGGTGCCCTGCTCAAAAAACTGTCGCCGGCGCTCAGGCGATAATCCACGAGATAGCGCCAGCTCGTCATACTCTGCGGTTTTGCATTGATCCAGCATGGTCGATGAAATATCGGTCGCCAAAATTTCGACACCTCTTGCCAAGGCTCCAGGCTTCGACATTTGATATTCCAGCGACGTCATCGACAGAGAATAGGGCTCTTGCCCCGAAGAGCAGGCGGCCGACCAGATTCGGACCGGGCGGCTCATGCCATGAAAATCGGCAAAGAGCTGCTTTTTCAATAATTCAAAAGGGTAACCATCACGAAACCATAGGGTTTCATTGGTGGTCATGGCGTCGATTACCGTAGCGCGCAGCTCTCGCTGACTCGGCACTTGCAGTGCTTTCAGAACTTCAGTGAGATTCTTATAGTTGAAGTTCGTCAACACTGGCGCCAAACGGCTCCGAACCAGATATTGCTTGTTGTCGCCCAACACTATGCCCGAGTGCTTTTCCAAGTACTCTCGAAAGGCATTGTATTCCATGTCCGTTAAATTCTTTGGCACTGATTACCTCGAATACCGCCTAAAACAGTCAATCTAGAGGGCCGCTTCTACTGCTTGCTGAACAGCTTCAGCCAACTCATCAGGATTAAACTTAGGGATAAAGTTATTTGCCCCAACCTTACTTACCATGGCTTCGTTGAACACACCACTGAGGGATGTATGCAAAATAATGTGTAGCTTATTTAAGTCAGGATCATTTCGCAGTTCTGCTGTAAGGGTATAGCCGTCCATCTCTGGCATTTCAATGTCTGAGATGAGAACAGGCATCCAGTCGTGCAACGGGCTATGCTGTTTGGCCAGCTCTCTGAGTTGCTCCAGAGCCTCTTTGCCGTCACGAGCCAGGTGAATTTCCATGCCCAATGGTGACAGCGCTCGTTTGATTTGGTTGCGTGCGACACTTGAGTCGTCAGCAATCATGATGGCTCGACCAGTGTTTGCTTGTGCAACATTCTCATCGATGACATCTTCACTGACTTCAGTAGAAACAGGGTTGATCTCGTCGAGAATCTTCTCAACGTCAAGGATCTCAACAAGCTCCTTTTCAATTTCAGTAACCGCAGTCAAATAACTTGCTCGTCCCGAACCTGAAGGCGGCGGCTGAATCGACTCCCAATTAACATTCACAATGCGTTCAACACTGGAAACCAAGAAGCCTTGGGTGGAGCGGTTGTATTCGGCAATTACGATAAAGCAATTTTCAATATCTTGAATGGCGCGACCGCCGGTTGCCAAACTCATATCAATGACCGATATGGTATTACCACGTATGTGCGCAATGCCGCGGATAAACGGATGACGTTTTGGCATTGCAGTCAAGGTTGGGCATTGAAGCACTTCCTTTACTTTAAACACGTTAATGCCATATCGCTGACGAGTCCCCAGTTTGAAGAGCAACAGCTCTAACCGGTTTTGGCCAACAAGTTGAGTTCTTTGGTTTACTGAATCCAGGATCCCAGCCATGAATGCAACCTCACTTCTGGTGCAACTAGGTGGCACAGCCTTTGCGTGACACCTTTGAAATTAATTGCTTGTGTCAGAGTCTCGACACTCGCAGGTTTATACATCATAGCTGAATCTATGGGAAATCAGATGAAAAATCCAAACGGATTTAGCACCTTACTTACAGTGCTTATCCTGACTGTCGGTTGCGTCACATCATTCACATCGAGAGCAGCCTTTTCGCTCGATGATCTTCGTCAGCAAGTGCGAGAGTTTATCGAGTCGCAAGTGGAAAGCAATGACACGACCCGCTGGGAAATCGGTATTCGTGGTTTAGACCCGCGGATTAAGCTGGCAGATTGCCCGAATGATTTGAGCTTTAAAGTAAGTGGCAACAAACAAGCTATATCTCGAAATAGCACGATTCACACCCAATGCATTGCTGAGTCTGGTGACGTAATTTGGTCACTTTATGTACCGACACAGATAAAAAAACTGCAAGCAGCAGTCATCACAACAACGGCAATAGCCAGCGGGCACGTGCTCGAAGAGGCTGATGTGGCCATAGAATACCGTGATACATTTTCATTACGCGGTGGCTATTTCACCGATCCATCGGAAGTACTAGGCTCCAAATCGCGACAATCGGTGAGTGCCAATCAAGTCATTCGCAAACGATCGTTATGCCAAGTGTGTAAAGGTGAAGACGTCATTATCGAAGCAGCGGGCAGCGGCCTGCGCATCAAAACCGAAGGGCTCGCACTCAACAATGGTACCCAAGGCGATACCATACGCGTTCAAAACAAGCGGTCTGGCCGGAAAATAAATGCCGTTGTCGTTGCCACCGGCAAGGTTCAGATAAAAATTTGATAAATTCATTAAAGATTTTTTTAATCGCTCCGATATACTAGGCAGAGAAACGATCTTTCGAGTTGGAATCAATTATGGCTATCGACACAAACCGCGTGCAAGGAAATCCTGGCAATCAGGTGAAAGGCTCGACTGCCGGTAAGTCTGAAGTTCAGATTCAACAAAATAGACAAACTACCCAATCCCAAAGCCAATCAAACCAGCAGGCAAGCCCTGCTGCGGTAAAAGATTCGGTGTCACTCACTCAACAAGCCCAATCATTAGGTAGCATGCAACGAGCCATGGCAAGTTCCCCTTCATTCAGCCAGGAGCGAGTTGCGAACATCAAAAAAGCGATCGCTGAGGGCCAATACAAAGTTGACCCTGAAAAATTGGCCCAAAAACTGCAGGCTTTCGAGAAAGAACTCGGAAATCTGACAGGCGCCTAATGAACCAGCAACACGCAGCAACAGCCCTATTAGAAAAACAGCTTGAACGACTCAAACTACTGCAGCAGCTTCTAACCGAGGAGCAGCGCGTTTTGGTCGAGCGCCAACTAGATTCCTTAGCGAGTATCCCGCCGCAGAAAACAGCCTTACTGAAAGAGCTTCAAATTGGCGATCAGGCACTTGCCAAACATCAACTAGATACCGCCGAACTAAAGCAACAAGCCACCAAAGCCAAATCGCTGCTCAAACTTTGCAAAGAGCTCAACGAGAGCAATGGCCGGATGATCGCTCTGGCAATGACCAGTATCGGCCGCTTACAAAATGTTCTGGCAAAAGCGAGCAAGCAGTCAGGGGTGACATACAATGCCCAAGGCGGTACCAGTAATCTAGGCCGCTCAGGCAACGTGGTATCGGTGTAACGAGATAAAACTCACATTAATATCATAATGTTCGCCAAATTCTTGACAGCAGAAGCTGTTGCGCCTTTCAATAGCTCATCTTTTAACCGTTTAAGACTAAAGTGGCTGATTCGATGACGATTTATTTGGTGCTTGGATTGTTAGCAATAGTGTTTGCTTTAGAGTTTATGTTTGGCCTTGGCTTGCGAAGCAACAGAAAAGACGGTTCTCGCCAGTAGCACGGGTTAAATTACTACCACCTATCTGTCCTCGGCAGGCTCTATATATTAGCTTAATGTAACTGAGTGGTTGCAAAGAGCCATCTTCCTCAAGCCGTTATTGCAGTCCTTCTCACAAATAATCTGGGAACTTTTTTCCGCCTTCACGAAATTGATTTGCATCACATTATTCTCCGTGTCAGTTCGTATTCTGATTTCGAGGCAAGCAAAAAAGGAGCCCACGATGAATATCGAAATCACCTGTAAAACAATGCCTGTTACCCCTTCCATTCGCGAGCACATCAGCTATGCATTTAGCAAACTAGAGCGTCTTGACGTCCAGCTGATCAACCCTCGTGTCGTTATTGAAAAAGATGGCAACGACATTATGGTCGAAGCCCGTATCCTCACTCCGGGCAATGAAATCTTCGCCAAGGCGAATCATGAGAACTTTCAAACGGCCACCAATCGTCTTGTCGATAAGCTGAAACAGCAGGTGATCCGTCATCGGGGCAAACAAACAACAGCGAGAACTCAAGCCGCATAAAACTTCAAGTCAAAGCGAGTACGTCAAGGGCGTACTCGCGTCAATTTTGGTTGACAGCAGCCGCCCTATTCCTTAGATTGTCAGCCATGAAACGACTCCAACAACACCTGATTTTTTCGTTTTTTACCACCTCATAGCGGGTGGTTGTGTTGTATTGAGCGGATACCAAACACAGGCCTCCCACACAACGGGAGGCCTTTTTTGTTTTAGATGTAAAAGTTGCAAGGACAAGCCATGTCTTCACCTGATTTGAACGAGGTTCGCCTACAGATCTCGCAAACGGATAGCGATTTGCTCAAGCTTTTGGCCCAGCGACGCGCGCTGAGCATTGAAGTTGCCAAAAGTAAACTCGCCAGCAGCAAGCCAATTCGGGATACCAGCCGCGAGCAACAGCTACTTGTTGAACTCATTGAGCAAGGCAAACCGCTAGAGCTCGATTCACATTACGTGACGCAAGTGTTTCATAGCGTGATTGAAGATTCGGTGTTACTCCAACAGGCTTACTTACAGCAACACATCAATCCAGAGACCATCGCCAATAAAGTCAGAGTGGCATTTCTCGGTCAACAGGGGTCATATAGTCACCTAGCGGCACATAAATACTTCGCTCGCCGAGCCGAAGAGGTCATTGAACACGGCTGTAAGAACTTCAAAGAAATTATCGCCAAAGTCGAAAATGGCTTAGCTGACTATGCACTGTTGCCGATTGAAAACACCTCTTCTGGTGGTATCAATGAGGTGTACGATGTGCTGCAGCACACCAGCTTACATATCATCGGTGAACTATCCGTGCCAGTAGAGCACTGTTTACTGGTTGCCACCGACACGACCGAAGAAAAAATTCGAACCATTTACTCTCACTTCCAACCTATCGCGCAATGCAGCGACTATCTTGGCATGCTTTCCGATGTCACGGTCGAGCGAACCGATGCCACATCCCATGCCTTTGAAGTGGTCGCCAACATGAAGCGTGATGATGTCGCTGCCATCGGCAACGCCGAAGGAGGCAGACTCTATGGCTTAACGCCAATCCGCACAGGGTTGGCCAATCAAGCGCAGAACTTTAGCCGCTTTATCGTTATTGCTCGTAAACCAGTTGATGTTGCTGAGCAAATTCCGGCTAAAACAACCTTTATCATGTCGGTAAAACAACGTCCTGGTGCGCTGGTAGATGCCTTGCTGATTTTGAAGCAAAACAATATCAACATGTGCAAGCTAGAATCGCGACCAATTCCGGGCAACCCTTGGGAAGAGATGTTTTACGTGGATGTTGAGTGCAACGTTAAAAGCAGCAATATGCAATTGGCGATGGAGCAGTTGCAAGACATTACAACCTTTATCAAAGTGCTAGGCTGCTACCCCAGCGACGACATCAAGCCCACGGAGCCGGAGCTCGATTAACAGTTGTTAAATTTCAAGAAATAGAGAATCACATAATAAAAAACGGAGCCTAAGCTCCGTTTTTTATCAATTCGCTCTCAGGCCTATTAGCCAACAAATACGCGAGCATTGCGGAACAGCCGCATCCATGGGCTATCTTCTTGCCAGCTATCTGGCGCCCAGGAGTTACTTACTGCACGGAAGACTCGTTCAGGGTGCGGCATCATAATAGTGGCGCGACCATCAGCAGAAGTCACCGAAGTAATACCTTGCGGTGAACCGTTAGGGTTGAGTGGGTATTGTTCGGTAAACTGACCGTTATTATCCACGTAGTTCATCGCCACTGTACCTGATTGCTGCAGTGCAGCAAGGGCATCCGTGTTGGCAAATTCAGTGCGACCTTCGCCGTGCGATACTGCGATAGGCATGCGTGACCCTGCCATTCCTTTGAACAGCACCGATGGGCTTTCGGCGATCTTCACTGTGCTAAAGCGCGCTTCAAAGCGTTCAGAATTGTTACGAACGAATCGTGGCCACAACTCGGCACCTGGGATCAGGCCTTTCAAGTTAGACATCATCTGGCAACCGTTACACACCCCTAAACTAAAAGTGTCTTGGCGATGGAAGAAGCCTTGGAAGGCATCGCGAGCTTGGCTGTTGAACAGAATAGACTTAGCCCAACCTTCACCTGCCCCCAACACGTCACCATATGAGAAGCCACCGCAAGCAACCAGACCTTTGAATTGATCAAAGTCGATATCGCCCGCCAGTACGTCGCTCATGTGAACGTCAATTGCAGCAAAGCCCGCACGGTCAAAAGCTGCCGCCATTTCAACGTGAGAGTTCACGCCCTGCTCGCGCAAGATAGCGATCTTAGGTGCGGCGCCGGTGCCAATGTATGGCGCCGCCACGTCTTGGTTTAGATCGTAGCCTAGATCAACTTGGATGCCCGGGTCGGCAGCATTAGCTTTGGCATCAAACTCTTGCTTAGCGCACTCTGGGTTATCACGGAGCGCTTGCATGTTGTGAGTCGTTTCAGCCCACGCCATACGGAAGTGAGTACGAGTGTTACTCAGAACGTTTGTGTCACCGCGAACAAAGTCGATGGTATCAGTATCGTTTAGACCACCAATCACGTGTACGTAATCAGCCAAACCGTTGTCCGCGAATACTTTCAATACCGCAGCACGCTCGGCTGCGGCAATTTGCACAACAGCACCAAGTTCTTCGCTGTAGAGCGCAGCCAGATCATTGTCACCAAGATTGGCAATATCAACGGTCACGCCGGTGTGGCCAGCAAAGGCCATTTCCGCCACCGTGGTGAACAAGCCACCGTCAGAGCGGTCATGGTAAGCGAGTAACTTCTCGTCTTGCACCAAGGCTTGGATGGCATTGAAGAATTGCAACAACAATTGGTTGTCATCTAGATCTGGCGCAACATCACCTAACTGCTTGTAAACCTGTGCCAAACAAGAAGCGCCCAAACGGTTTTGACCTTTACCTAAGTCAACGAGCAATAACTCAGTGTCACCTTTGTCTGTGCGCAGCTGTGGCGTCACCGATTGGCGAACATCCAGCACACGGCTGAACGCAGTAATAA
The DNA here is from genome assembly GCF_002165625.1 of Neiella marina. Lineage (GTDB taxonomy): Bacteria > Pseudomonadota > Gammaproteobacteria > Enterobacterales > Neiellaceae > Neiella > Neiella marina. The sequence goes on along the minus strand of NZ_NGNS01000002.1, from coordinate 340,212 downwards.
CCAGAGACATTGGCGCTGTTACCGACTTATCTTCACCGTTATCTTGCCAGCGAGTCTTCATCGACATCGAGTCTTTACCCACAGGGATGGTTAAACCAACTTCAGCACACAACTCTTCACCGACAGCTTTTACTGCTTCGTACAGACCGGCGTCTTCACCTGGGTGACCGGCAGCTGACATCCAGTTGGCTGACAGCTTAATGCGCTTAAGCTCACCAATGGAGTTAGCGGCAATGTTGGTAATGGATTCAGCAACCGCCAAACGAGCTGAAGCTCCGAAGTCCAGCAGCGCAACCGGCGTGCGCTCGCCCATCGACATGGCTTCACCTGCGTAAGTATCGAACGACGCAGTGGTCACCGCACAGTTGGCTACCGGTACCTGCCAAGGGCCAACCATTTGATCCTGCGCCACCATACCGGTCACAGTACGGTCGCCAATGGTCACCAAGAAAGTCTTCTCAGCAATGGTTGGTAAACGCAATAAGCGCTCTGCTGCATCAGCTGGAGTTACGTCATCCAACTTCAGCGCTTGGCCAGCAGCTTTGGCAGATTGCACATCACGGTGCATCTTCGGCGGCTTGCCAAGCAATACATCAAGTGGCAAGTCGATTGGGGTGTTTTCGAAATGGCTATCGTGCAACTTCAGCGATTGCTCCGCTGTAGCATCACCAATCACCGCAAATGGCGCACGCTCTCTCTTACAAATGGCTTCAAAGACATCCAATTGGTCAGGGTTGATTGCCAGCACATAGCGCTCTTGCGATTCGTTACACCAAATCTCAAGTGGGCTCATGCCCGGCTCATCGTTTGGTACGTTGCGCAAGTGGAATTCACCACCACAGCCGCCATCATGAACCAGCTCAGGGAATGCGTTTGATAGACCACCAGCACCAACATCATGGATAAAGGCGATTGGGTTGTTATCGCCCAACTGCCAGCAGCGATCGATGGCTTCCTGACAGCGACGTTCCATTTCTGGGTTATCACGCTGTACCGAAGCAAAATCCAAATCTTCGCTTGATTGGCCAGATGCCATTGATGAAGCAGCACCGCCGCCCAAACCGATGTTCATTGCCGGGCCACCCAACACAACTAGCTTAGAGCCAGCTTCGAATGGGGTTTTAATGACGTGCTCGTCTCGGATATTACCAATACCGCCAGCCAACATAATTGGCTTGTGGTAGCCGCGAACTTCCTCGCCCGCGTGGCTGTTGACTTGTTCTTCATAGGTTCGGAAGTAGCCAAGCAAAGCCGGGCGGCCAAATTCGTTGTTAAAGGCTGCGCCACCCAATGGGCCGTCCATCATGATGTCGAAGGCAGAAACGATACGGGCAGGCTTACCAAAATCAGTTTCCCAAGGCTGTTCAGCACCTGGAATACGCAGGTTAGATACCGAGAACCCCACCAAGCCCGCTTTTGGCTTGGCGCCTTTACCGGTTGCACCTTCGTCACGAATCTCACCGCCGGAGCCGGTTGCCGCGCCGGGCCAAGGAGAAATGGCCGTTGGGTGGTTGTGAGTCTCAACCTTCATCAGAATTTGAATGTCTTCCTGATGATAACCGTATTCGCGAGTCTGAGGGTCTGCAAAGAAGCGGCCTGCTGCGGTGCCTTCCATCACAGCGGCATTATCTGAGTATGCAGACAGAACGTAATCTGGCGTTTGCTCGAAGGTGTTCTTGATCATTTTGAACAGCGATTTCGGCTGTTCGACGCCATCAATGGTCCAATCGGCATTGAAAATCTTATGGCGGCAGTGCTCAGAGTTGGCCTGCGCAAACATGTAGAGTTCAATGTCGTTAGGGTTGCGCCCAAGCTTGATGAAACTCTCGACCAAGTAGTCGATTTCATCTTCGGCCAGAGCCAAACCTAAATCAACATTCGCCTTGGCCAATGCCTCTCGACCACCGGCAAGAATATCGACCGAACTGTGCGGGGCTGGGGTGTGATGCTGGAACAAAGCTTCCGCTTCATTCATATCAGCAAACACCACTTCCATCATGCGATCGTGCAATAAAGATTTCAGCACTGTGGTTTGCTCCACAGTTAACTCACCTTCGACCTTGATGTAATAGGCAGTGCCACGCTCAATGCGTACGATAGCATCTAGACCACAGTTGTGAGCAATGTCAGTTGCCTTGGTCGACCACGGCGAAATCGTGCCAGGCCTCGGCGTCACCAACATCAGTGCACCAATGGGTTCGTGTTCCGCAATCGTTGGACCGTAGGTCAGGATCTGAGCCAGCTCAGCCTGTTGCTCCGTGGTCAGTTGGCCGTTAAGCTCAACGAAGTGCATGTACTCAGCATAAATATCAACGATAGGAAGCTGATTTTTTGAACAAGCAGCCAGTAATTTCTGGATACGAAAGTCGGATAATGCAGGCGCGCCGCGTAGAATTTCCATAGACGGTATTGGACTCTATATCTGAAAGGATAGAAGGTATTGAGGCGCGCTATTATAGGCAAAAATTCGTTCAAATGCAGCGATTACCAACAATCGAGTGCAAGATCTTTTAATGAAGCTAAAATGAGGCTTAGATTAATAGCTCAGCTATATGATTAATAAATAAAAATTTATGAGAAGTTGGCGTTCAAAGCAGTTGTTTGTTTGGTTTATTCTGGCGTTATCTACCGTGCTGGCGGGATGTTTGCCGCAAACTCAGCAGGCCGACTCCCACCTCCAACTGATTCAACAGCGTGGTGTTTTGCGAGTCGGTACCTTGTTTGGTGCCACCACCTACATGCAAGCGCAATCAGGTGAAACAGGACTGGAGTACGACCTAGCCCATTCATTTGCCAGATATCTTGGCGTTGAACTGCAGATGGTGCCAGTCCATCACATTGACATGCTGTTCAGCAAACTCGAGGCCAATGAAATTGATTTGGCCGCTGCTGGCTTAACGCCAACATCAAAGCGCCGCAACCAATTCCGCTTTGGTCCCAGCTACTATCAAGTCACTCAGAAAGTGGTATTCAAGAAAGGTAATCGTTGGCCGCTGAGTTTGAGTCAGGTACCCGGCGAGCTGGTGGTGATGGCAAATAGTGCCCATGCCGAAAAGCTAACAGAGAAGCAACAGCAATACCCTGATCTGAAATGGCGTGAAAGTGCCAACGATAATAGTGACTCGCTGCTGATGAAGGTGTTGTCTGGCGATATCGACTACACTCTGGTCGACTCCACTCAACTTGATTCAATGCGCCGTTTTCACCCCGAGCTGTCAGTTGCTTTCTCGCTCGATGATGAGCAAAACATTGCTTGGGCCTTTTCCGATTCCGACGACGACAGCTTGTTCGGCATCGCTATTGAATATTTTAGTTGGATCAACGAGCAAGGCTTGCTGGCCGAAATCGAGCATAAATATTTCAGCCATATCAATGAATTTGATTATGTCGATACGCGCGCATTTATTCGCGCTACCAAGCGTAAATTGCCGCGTTATCGGAAACTATTTGAACGCTATGCCCAACCCATTGACTGGGAGTTATTGGCTGCTATCAGCTACCAAGAATCTCACTGGAACCCAAAGGCGACATCCTTTACTGGTGTCCGCGGCATGATGATGTTGACCCAAGCAACAGCATCTGGGGTCGGCGTCACAGATAGGCTCGATCCGGAACAAAGCATCATGGGCGGGGCCAAGTATCTGGAGAAGATGCTGGCTCGAATCCCCGACAAAGTGCCAGAAAATGAACGCATGTGGTTTGCCCTTGCGGCCTATAATGTTGGGTATGGTCACCTTGTCGATGCAATGAGGATCACGGAGATTCGCGGCAAAAACCGCTATGCTTGGTTGGACGTGCAAGAAAGTTTACCGCTTTTGCGCAAACGACAGTGGTACAAGCAAACTAAATTTGGCTATGCCCGCGGTGATGAACCCGTTCGCTACGTTCGCAATATTCGCCGCTATTATGAAACATTATTGTGGTTAGAGCGCCAAGCTTCCCGAAAAAAGGAACTTGAGCGTCAACAAGATCGCTTCTCTAACATTAACGAGCTAATGGAGAAATTAGAGGAACCCGAGGAACAACCGAGCAACACCGACGAAGCAGAAGCAGTGCCAGCGGCAGAACCTCAGGCAACTCCTCAGCAGTAACGTTCATCGAATTGTAATAATTGGCAAGTGTAATGGCGGAGAACTGAAAATGAGGTTGAAACCAATGCGTAAAACTCGCACCAGAAGCCAAAACTTAAGACGATTCATGCAAGTAAAACGAACCAAGCGCAATATTTATGCGCGCTTGCGCAAGCAACATACAATGTTTTTAGCCGACAATTAGTCGGCAGACTCTGACTGCTGGCGCGCTTTTTTCAGCGCCTTTTGTTGCTCTCGTTTGTTTCGGAAAAAGCGCCGCAACTGCTCGGCGCAACGCTCTTGCTCGACCCCGCCAACCACTTCAACTTGATGATTGAGCTGTGCCGATTGCAGTAATTGAAACACTGAACCCGCAGCGCCCGTGCGCGGATCGGAAGCACCGTAAACAAGCCGGCCGACTCGAGCATGTACCATGGCGCCTGCGCACATTGGGCAAGGCTCCAACGTCACATATAGCGTGGTGTTTGTCAGGCGATAGTTATTGATCCGCTCACCGGCTTGGCGCAAAGCCATGATCTCAGCGTGAGCGGTTGGGTCGTGGCCACAAATACTTTGGTTATATCCTTCAGCAAGCAATTCACCGTTTTCATCAACCAATACCGCACCAACTGGCACTTCGCCAAGCTGCTCTGCTTGCTCGGCCAATTCGATAGCACGTTGCATCCACTTTTGATCCACAGTTTTCTCCGAAACAATTTGCGCTCGCTATTGAACCACAAAACTCTAGCTCCCCCTAGGACAGCGATACACCTAATAACCACAGATTAAGTGTGACTGTTATAACAATGCCGGTATCTGACACCACCGATACTGGCATTTGAGATTATAGTTTTTGCAACACTCGTCACTGATTGTTATCTGCTAATGAAGCAACTCTCCATCGCAGCCAAGCTTTATCTGACCATGTCATTGGTCGGCCTCACGCTACTGCTGATGACACTGTCATTTACCTATCAGCACGAACGTAACTTGGTTCGTCAAATGGCTTCGAATCAAGCAACCGCATTAGCCAGTAGTTATTTTGAGTCGGTCAACACCCTGATGCTCTCTGGCGCGATGACACAACAACCCTTGCTCCATCAAAAGATGCTATCGCAAGCCAATGTGGAGCAACTTGAGATCATTCGAGGACAATCGGTGACCGCGATGTTTGGCAGCAGCAAGCAAGCGACCACGGATGATGAATTGAGCCGCCGCGCGCTCAATGGTGAAGCGATTGAACAATTCAGCTCTTCAGCAAGCGAGCCCTTACTCACCATCCTGACTCCTATCGTGATGACGTCCAACCATGATGGCATTGATTGTCTAATGTGCCATGCGACAAGTACCGAAGGGGAAATAGGTGGCGCCGTGCGAATTCACTACTCTCTGGCCGATGCCGAACAAAGAATCTATCAAGCCCTTTGGCAACAAGCAGGCTTGTTAGCCGTGGTATTCGTAATAGGCATTGCTGCGCTGGCATTGGTTTTCAGGCGGACCGTCGTTGCGAGACTAAACGATCTTCGCAAAAAGCTGGCTCTGATTTCCCATCAGTCTGATCTATCGATTGAGTTGAGAAATCAGCATTCAGATGAAATTGGTCAGGTTTATCGCTCTATCGAGCAATTATTGAAGCAATTTCACCACAGTGTTGAGCAACTCGCATCGCACACTCACCTGTTGCATGATACCGCCGAGCAAGTCCATCACGTCGCGGCATCAACAGAAAAATCAGTGGTTGAATTAAAAGAAGGTACGGATTCTGTCGCGACCACCATGACGCAAATGGAATCCTCTTCTGCTGAAGTACTGCAAAATGCCAAGTACACCGCAGAGCGTTCTGCATCGGCCAATCAGCAAGCACGAAGTGGCGCCCAAGAATCGCAACGAGTTCGGGAGCAGATCGAACAGTTGGCTAAGTTAGTTGCTTCTGCCAGCGACAGCCTTGAACAATTAGAAGAGCGCAGTGATAAGGTCAGTACCGTGGTCGAGGTCATATCGTCGATAGCCGAACAGACCAACCTGTTGGCGTTAAATGCCGCGATTGAAGCGGCGCGTGCTGGCGAGCAAGGCCGAGGTTTTTCAGTTGTTGCAGATGAAGTGCGCTCTTTGGCCAATCGTACCCATGATTCCACCGACGAAATAAAGGCTATTAATGAGGAGTTGCGGCAGCAAAAAAATCAGGTGTTCACTATCATCGAACAAGTTATCCAATCGGCACAGGATTCGTCTGGCAGTATTCAACATTTAGCTGAGCAACTCCAGACCATAGAAACCCAAAGTGATGAAATATCGAAGCTAAATGCCCAAGTTGCACAAGCTGCCAACGAGCAAACGAAGGCGATGGAAGAAATCAATCGTCATCTTGGTGCCATTCGGCAAATAGCAGAACAATCCGCTGAAGATGCAGCGACAGATAATGCCATTAGCGATAAGGTTGTTAGTCTGTCGGAAAAACTCGAAGCTATAGTGAACGCTTACAAACTATGATCCACTTCATGCTTGCAGTCAGCTCATAGTCACTCAGCTATTTGTGGCGTCGGGGTATTGGGTGTCATAGCTCTTGTCGCCGGTAAGTTTTGCAATAAGTAGCGAGTTAACTCTTCGCATTGTTGGGCGCGTCCAGCATCATCTAGCTGCCCCCAGTTTTGCTCAACCATATGGAGAAAGACATCAACCACCGACTCCATTGTCCTTCCCTGCTCAGCAGCCATAGAGGTGATCGTTTGGCGGCCCAGTTCGATATCTGATTGATGACCCACTAGCCATTGTTGATAGGCGGTCTTGATCGGTGATAGTTGATTCTGCTGCCAACACATGTCACTAAGAGACTGGTACATCACTGAACGAGCGAACAGTTGATGATTTGGATCGACAGCGCTTGGCTCCTCGCTCATTGCACTGCTTGATAGAACTATTGCCAGCCCCGCCATTACCAACGATTTCAATCTACCCTTCATTATTTGCTCGCTATCCTTCGAGAATAAGTTGTCTGCTGCAAGCCTATTTGAAAAGGCTGCAAAAGCCTAGCTCCGAAGCTTGCTCACATGAGCTATGCAGCATTTGTTCTTAAATGAATAATGATTGTGTTATTCGATGATTGCGATTAGCAAAACTGGCGAACAGCGGAAAGCAATCCATACTGCCTACAGCAACAGCATCATTGAAGAACAATAACGAATAGAGGCGGCAAGCGAATGATGGAATGGATGAACTCGCCAGAAGCTTGGATTGCGCTGGGAACCTTAACGCTGCTGGAAGTTGTGCTGGGAATCGACAACATTATATTTATTTCGATTCTGTGTGGTAGGTTGCCCAAAGCGATGCGAGCCAAGGCCCGTTACATTGGCTTATCAGTGGCATTGTTCGCCAGAATTGCGTTGCTGCTATCAATTACTTGGGTAATGGGGTTGACGGCGCCAATCATTGAAATCATGGGCAATGCCATCAGTGGTCGTGATTTGATATTGATCGGTGGCGGCTTGTTTCTGCTCGCCAAAAGTACTCACGAAATCCATAATTCGCTGGAAGGTGACGAAGAGCAGCATGCCTCAGCCGTACAAGCAACTTTTGGCGCCGTCATTATTCAAATCGTACTGATTGATATCGTCTTCAGTTTTGATTCTGTGATCACCGCTGTCGGCATCGCCAAGCATGTGCCAGTGATGATTATTGCTATGGTTATCGCCGTAGTGGTGATGATGCTGGCGGCATCCAGCATTGCTGAATTTGTTGAGAATCACCCGACAGTAAAAATGCTAGCACTGAGCTTCTTAGTGTTACTCGGCTTCACTTTGATCGCAGAAGGGTTTGAACTGCATATTCCGAAAGGTTACATCTACTTTGCCATGGCGTTTTCACTGGGAGTCGAAATGCTCAACCTGAGAATGAAAAAGAAACGCCAGAAAACGGTGCGCCTTCATAATCCTCGTAAAGCCAAGTTAGAAAACGCTGACTAACGATGAGCGCTTGGTAACGCCAAGCCACAGCAAATAAAAAAGCCAGCAAACGCTGGCTTTTTTATGTTGATACGAGCGCAATTACTCCCACTCGATGGTAGCAGGCGGCTTGCCTGATACATCGTAAACCACACGCGAAATGCCGTCGATTTCGTTAATGATGCGGTTTGACACCTTACCCAAGAAATCATATGGCAAATGTGCCCAATGAGCGGTCATAAAGTCGATGGTTTCCACCGCACGCAGTGACACAACCCAATCGTATTTACGGCCGTCACCCATCACACCAACTGAACGAACCGGCAGAAACACAGTAAAGGCTTGGCTAACTTTGTGGTACAGGTCAGCTGCATGAAGCTCTTCGATGAAGATAGCATCGGCACGGCGCAGCAGATCGCAGTATTCTTTTTTCACTTCACCAAGCACCCGAACACCTAAGCCAGGACCAGGGAATGGGTGGCGATACAGCATGTCGTATGGCAAGCCTAGCTCAAGGCCGATCTTGCGGACTTCGTCCTTGAACAGCTCTTTGAGTGGCTCGACCAAACCGAGCTCCATGTCTTCTGGCAAACCACCGACATTGTGGTGTGACTTAATCACATGGGCTTTACCCGTTTTCGACGCCGCTGATTCAATCACATCAGGGTAAATGGTGCCTTGTGCTAACCATTTCACATCAGTTTGTTTGCCGGCCTCTTCATCGAATACTTCAATGAAGGTATGGCCGATTTTCTTACGCTTGGCCTCTGGATCGGCTTCCCCAGCAAGTGCATTTAAGAAGCGTTCTTCGGCTTTGACATGAACAATGTTGAGACCGAAGTGATCACCGAACATTTCCATCACTTGTTCGCCTTCGTTCAACCGCAGCAGGCCGTTATCGACAAAAACGCAAGTCAAGTTTGGACCGATAGCGCGATGCAGCAACATGGCAACAACTGAGCTATCAACACCGCCAGACAAGCCAAGAATGACCTTGTCATTACCCACTTGCTTTTTAATGGTTTCAATGGCGTTTTCAATGATTGAAGCGGAAGTCCACAGCTTCTCACACTGACAAATTTGAACAACAAAATGCTCTAGAATACGCATACCTTGGCGGGTATGGGTTACTTCAGGGTGGAATTGAACACCGTAGAAATGGCGTGACTCATCGGCCATTGCGGCGTACGGGCAAGACGAAGTCTGAGCAATGGTGGTGAAGCCTTCTGGAATGCTGGCAACTTTATCGCCGTGGCTCATCCAGACATCCAGCAACGCATTGCCATTGTCACCGACGTGATCTTCGATGGCATCAAACAGCGCGCTTTTGGCAATCAACTCAACTTGCGCATAACCGAATTCACGATGCTCAGAACCTTGTACCGACCCACCGAGTTGGTGTGCCATCGTTTGCATGCCATAACAAACACCCAAAACAGGGACACCAGCGTTGAACACATACTCTGGCGCTCGCGGAGAGCCAGCTTCAGTGACACTTTCAGGGCCACCTGACAAGATGATGCCTTGTGGGTTGAAATCGCGAATGTCCTGCTCGGTCACATCCCACGCCCAAAGCTCACAATAAACACCCAATTCACGAATGCGGCGGGCAATAAGTTGGGTGTACTGGGAACCAAAGTCCAGAATCAGAATTTTATGGTCGTGGATGTCTTTGCTCATGATGTTGCAATTCTCACTTTGCGAAATAACAAAACGAGGACGGCAACTGTCTCCAAACAGCGGTCGTCCTCGAGCACAGCCAGCTTGACGATAATGAGTTCAAGCCAGCAAACAGCAATTAATTTAGCCCAAACGGTAGTTTGGTGCTTCTTTAGTAATGGTCACGTCGTGAACGTGCGATTCACCCATACCGGCGCTAGTCACTTTGACAAACTCGGCCTTGGTGCGCAGCTCATCAATAGTGGCACAGCCCGTCAGGCCCATGCATGAACGTAAACCACCCATTTGTTGGTGGATAATACCGTTCAATGTGCCTTTGTATGGGATACGACCTTCAATGCCCTCAGGAACGAGCTTGTCTGCGGCATTATCACTCTGGAAATAGCGATCAGACGACCCTTTTGACATTGCTCCAAGAGAGCCCATACCGCGATAGCTCTTGAACGCTCGGCCTTGATATAGCTCGATTTCACCAGGCGCTTCATCCGTACCGGCAAACATGGAACCCACCATGACGCATGAGGCGCCAGCGGCAATCGCTTTAGCCAAATCACCAGAATAACGAATACCGCCATCAGCGATCACTGGCACACCGCGCTCTTTGAGCGCTTCAACGGCATCAGAAACCGCAGTAATTTGCGGTACACCGACACCAGTAACGATCCGAGTGGTACAAATCGAACCTGGACCAATTCCGACTTTTACTGCGTCACAGCCAGCATCAGCCAGGGCGATGGCACCAGCGCCCGTAGCAACATTACCACCGATAATTTGCACCTGTGGATAAGCATCTTTGGTGGCACGAATACGGTTTAGTACGCCTTGCGAATGACCATGGCTGGAATCCACCAGCAACACATCAACACCGGCTTCCACCAGCGCTGCAACTCGTTCTTCGTTGCCTTCACCGGCACCAACTGCTGCACCAACACGCAAGCGGCCTTGAGCATCTTTACAGGCATTCGGTTTACGTTCGGCTTTTTTGAAATCTTTTACGGTGATCATACCGCGTAGTTTAAAGCCATCATTGACCACCAAAATCTTCTCAATTCGGTGTTCGTGCATCAGATGTTGTACGTCTTCTCGGCTGGCGCTTTCATGCACAGTAACCAGCTTGTCTTTTGCCGTCATGATGTCTTTGACTTGCTTACCTAGGTCGCGCTCAAAACGAACATCACGGCTAGTCACAATGCCGATCAAATCATTGTCAGCATTGACTACAGGGAAGCCTGAGAAGCCTAGCTTCTGCTGCAAGTGAATCAATTCACCGATCGAAAGTTCGGGGCCAACAGTGGTTGGTTCGTCGACCATGCCACTCTCGTACTTTTTAACAATACGAACTTGTTCAGCTTGCGCTTCGATCGACATATTTTTGTGGATAAAGCCAATACCACCTTCCTGGGCAAGCGCAATCGCAAGACGCGCTTCGGTCACCGTATCCATGGCGGCAGACAGCATCGGAATATTGAGATCAATGGTCTTTGTCAGACGGGTACGAAGGTCCGCCGTATTTGGTAAAACTTCTGAATGGGCTGGGACAAGCAAAACGTCATCAAACGTTAGTGCTTCTTTAGCAATTCTTAGCATGATGCAACTCTCAACCTAGCAAGTGACGGTCATTTGGTTGCGGCCGTATTCTACCGATAAGGCAGAGTTGAAACAAATAAATATTTGAGGAATATCACGCCATGACTATTGTTTTTGGCAATTAGCTGTAAAGCCAGCACTACGACAAGGGTTTTGCCAACCCCCAGTTAAGGCTGAGGCTCAGTTTCGCTAAGGTGAGTTCGTTAATCTTGGTGTCAGAGAATGACTTGACATACTTTATTGCGGCCACTGTTCTTGGCTTGGTAAAGTGCCGTATCAGCTTCTTTAATGAGTCGTTCAACAGCTGGTTTTGCCGTTGGTTTGATGGATGCACAGCCCAAACTAGCAGTGAAACGCAGCGAAGGCTGGTCCGGCAAGCTCGTTAATTCTATTCGTTGTCGTAACTTGTCGGCGTGGGCTTGTAACTCATCCGGTTCAATGCCCGGCAGCACCAGCAGGAATTCCTCACCGCCATAGCGCACTGCATAATCGGTCGATCGTTGAGCCATTTGCTTCATTAAATCGGCAACATGTTGCAGTGCCGCATCACCGACCGGGTGACCAAAGCCATCGTTGATCGATTTAAAATGATCGACATCCAACAAAATCACAGATAGCCATTGCTGATGGCGCCGGCACGACTGCCAATCCAATTTGATCTGTTTGTCGAAGTACAAGCGATTATTTAAGCCCGTCAATGTATCAGTGATAGAAAGCTGCTCGAGCTTTGCTTGGGCGCTCGTTAAGCGTTCTCGTTCGCCTTGTAATACTAAGTTGTGGATGTATTGCTGGCGGCGATCTGTCTCCAGCCGAAATGCCGCATACACTCCGATCCCGCCAATGGTCACAAATAGAGTCAAGTGAGTTGCAATGACATCAGTGGGTAAAGGCCCTGCCCCAATAACCAATAAATAGTTACCAATCATCATTACCACCGCGACGACCAGCAACCTTGGCGGCAGTTGAAAAAACACACAAGTGCCCAAGATGACCGCAGCAGTGCCATTCTGATAGCTGTAACCTCCAGATTGGGCAACAACTTGACCGACCTCAACCACCACCGCATTGCAAAACAGGCTGGTGACAAAAATCATACGGTGAATCCAGGGTGCCGATAACAAAGAGAAAGAAACAAAATAGACTGCCGCAGCAACAAGCAAAAAAGCTAGCCGAAGGGGCCACAAAGATTCCCATAAATGGGGAAAAGTAAGCCAGTCGTAGATTGAAAAAGCGCCAAAAATAATGAATGAAAATTGCGTGCTGGTACGAATCTTTGGTAACTCAGCTTGCAAAAAGTGACGCTGATAGTGGTCTTCCAGCAAGTCTGGGAAAGGTTGAATACCTACTTTGTTAGCGACCTTGTTGGCCAACAGGTACATGTCGGATTGTGGTTGATTCAATCGCAGCTCCAAACTAATGCATTAACTCAATATACAGTGTCGCAAAAACTCAGGCAGCAATTTTAAACAACTATCTCGTTTACTTGATGCATAATGTCGAGCAACCTGTTTTTTCCTGTTCCCATAGCAAGAGTAGTCCCAAAACGATGATATCTGCTGACAACATCTTTAGCGTGTCTCAACTGAATCAGCATGTCAGCCAGCTGTTAAGTCAACAAATCGGTACCATCTGGCTAGAAGCTGAAATCGGTCAGCTGACTCGCGCGGCATCGGGTCATTGGTATCTAACACTAAAAGATCCATCTTCTCAGGTTCGTTGTGCCATGTTTCGAATGCGCAACCGCCAGCTCAGTTGGCAGCCTAATGTCGGCGATGCGGTACTCGTGAAAGCTCAAGTGGGTTTGTATGCTCCGCGAGGTGAGTACCAACTGGTCATCGACGCCATGCAGCCGGCAGGAATCGGACGTTTGCAGCAAGCGTTTGAACAAATGAAACGGGCGTTGCAACAACGTGGTTGGTTTGACCATGAACGCAAGCAAACGCTGCCAGAGTCGATACGAAAAGTAGGCGTCGTCACATCAGCATCAGGTGCCGCAGTCCACGACATATTGACCGTCATGGCTAGGCGTGATGCCAGTGTCGAGATAGTGATCTATCCAACGGCGGTGCAAGGTGAAGGCGCAGCAGAGCAAATCGCAGTTCAAATAGCCCTCGCCAATCGACGCAATGAAGTGGATGTATTGGTTGTTGGTCGGGGTGGCGGCAGCCTGGAAGATCTGTGGTGTTTTAATACAGAGGTGGTTGCTGCAGCGATCATTAACAGTCGCCTACCAATAATTAGCGCCGTCGGTCATGAAGTCGACGTTAGCATTGCCGATCTGGTTGCTGATCTGCGGGCAGCGACGCCCTCAGCAGCGGCAGAGTTGGTTACTTCCGATGCCGAACATCGATTGCAAGCCTTCAATAATATGATCAATCGGCTCAACCATGCTTGGCGTCATCAGCAACAAATCCATCGGCTAGCGCTATCACAACTATCTCAACGGCTAGAGCGACAACACCCGCGCCTGAGGATCCAACAACAAAGCCAGCGTGCTGACGAATTGCACTTCCAACTGCAACAAGCAATGCAGAAACGCTTGGAACATAGCAAGAGTAGGCAGCTAAACGGCCACCATCGATTATCCGCACAACGACCATCACTAATATTGGATCGCAAGCGCAATCAACTAGACAGTCTAAACAAACGACTCTCATCAGCGCTCAGCCAACGTCTTCAACAACAACAAAATAGGTTGGCAGTGCTTGCCGCCAAGCTCAATGTCGTGAGCCCGTTGGCGACCTTAAGTCGAGGCTACAGCATCAGCCGTAATGAAAAACAGCAGGTTATTCGGAGTATTCAGCAAGTGTCACAGGGGCAAAAATTGATAACCTTGCTCGAAGATGGCCAAATCGAAAGTACGGTGATCACAGCCGGCAAGACGACAAATTGATCACAGAGGAATTGCTGGGCCGCTCCTATGCAGCTGGAGCGGCAATAGTGATTAACAATAGCGAGTAAAACTAAAATCCAGCTCGCGCGGGTTCAAAAGAGACTTCTAGGTATCGGTGTCGAACCACCGATTTCGACTTCAGTTCATTGCAGTGATTGCAAAAGTAATCAACTGCACCACAGGCTTTTAAAATGCTGAGTGGGTCGCCACAGACATCACATACTGCTTGCGCCTCATATTGCGAACTGCACTCCTCGCAACGATGATGGCCGTCGTCGGCGATTAAGTAGCCCTGGCACTTCGGGCATTTCGGTCGTAGGGTCATAGGTCACCTCAGAGGTAGTTTTGTTTTATTATTTTTGTCTACCTTTGATGTACTTCATTAAACGCCGTCTTTTTCTGATTTGACTCAAAGTTAGTGTATTTTTTTTGTCCTTATATGGGTTATCACCCTCTTTAAACTCCATTTTGATAGGTGTGCCCATAATTTGTAGCGAACGTCGGAAGTAATTGGTCAAGTAGCGCTTATAAGAGCCAGGCAATGACGTTACCATGTTGCCATGAACCACAATAACCGGCGGGTTGTAACCACCAGCGTGGGCATAACGCAGCTTACTTCGACGACCTCGGACCATCGGTGGGTTGTGATCTTCTGCCGCGCCATGCAGTATTCGGGTTAGCATTGAGGTCGACACTCGACGCGTGGCGGACTGATAAGCTTCCTGCACCGATTCAAACAAATGGCCAACGCCACTGCCATGCAATGCAGAGATGAAATGCACTCGGGCAAAATCGACAAACCCCAAACGGCGGTCAAGTTCATCTTTGATCCGGTCACGAGCATGGGTATCCAGACCATCCCACTTATTAACCGCAACGACCAACGATCGCCCTGCGTTCAATACAAAACCCAATAGGCTCATATCTTGATCGCTAATGCCAGCATGAGCATCCAACACCAACAACACCACGTTGGCGTCTTCAATAGCCTGCAGTGTTTTGATCACGGAGAATTTCTCGATTGCCTCATTGACCCGCGCACGCCGACGAATACCCGCGGTGTCGATCAAGATATAGTCTTGCTCATCGCGTTCCATTGGAATGTATACCGAATCGCGCGTGGTACCGGGCATGTCGTACACCACCACCCGATCTTCGCCTAAAATACGATTAGTTAAAGTCGATTTACCAACATTCGGTCGGCCAACGATAGCAAGTTTGATCGGTAGATCTTCGAACGGCTGAGCTTCATCATCTTGCTCCAGTTCTTGCTCGGATAGCTCATCATCTAAGTCTTCAAACTCGGAATCGTCGACTAAATCATCAACCAAATCATCAAAGTTCGGCTCTGCTTCCAACTCTTCAAGCAACGGCACTAAGGATTCATCCAGCACCTGAGTGACGCCTCGGCCTTGAGCTGCTGCTATGCCATACATTTCACTGATCCCGAGTTGATAGAAGTCGGCCATCACTTGATTGGCATCGACACCGTCAATCTTATTAACCAGCAGCACGACATTTTTCTCACCACGACGCAAATGCTCAGCGATCTCAATGTCTGTTGGTGTCAAGCCGTCGCGACCATCAACCATAAAGAAAATAATATTGGCCTCTTCAATCGCCTGTTGCGATTGTTCAACCATTAAGGCATCAATTCCCTCTTCATCACCATAGATACCAGCGGTATCAATGACGATATACTCGCGCTCATGAAAGCGAGCTCGACCATACTGGCGATCGCGTGTCAAACCAGGAAAATCCGCAACCAGCGCATCTCTGGTTCGGGTCAGACGATTAAAAAGGGTCGACTTGCCAACATTCGGTCGTCCAACCAAAGCAATCACAGGGGTCATTCTTTCTTTCTCCAACAAAAAGCCCCGAGGCCGGGGCTTTAAAAATACAGCGAGCTACCGGGTCAACGCTAAGGTGTCTTGATGGCGTAAACGTCACCACCTCTAGTTTGTAGGTAGGCCACGTCGCCATCAATAACTGGCGTGGCATAAAGGCCATCGGAATCAATATGCATCCGCGCCATGAACTGCCCGGTATTGGCATCAAGCCAGTGCAAATAACCTTCAAAATCACCAACGATGACATAACGAGAGACAAACGCTGGTGTGGTAATTTGACGATTCTCTAGCTCTCTATTGGCCCACAACTCAGTGGCATCACGGCGGTCAATGGCAAAAACATAACTCGATGAACTGCTCAGATAGATCTGGAAACCGTCCATGACCATGCCCTGATAAGACGAATAGGGGCGCTTCCACCTTTCGCGACCAGAGCGCATTTCTGCCGCCACCAAGTCACCATTGTAGGCTACAGCGTAGACTGTGTCCCCGCCTGTTAACACGTCGGCGTCAACATCAACCATGCGTTCGAGGTCGTTAGTACCGACAGGCAAGGTCACTTGCTCTTCCCAAATCTGAAAACCGCGCTCTAGGAATATCGCTGTTAACTTGCCATCCGAGGTACCGGCGAATACTGCGCCATTGTCAATTGCTGGGGTGCCAGAGCCACGCAAAGTCAGTGGCGGAACAGCACCTTCAAAACTCCACAGCTCTTCGCCACTCTCAGCATCAATACCAAATATTTTGCCAGATAGCGTGTTGGCAACAACAATACCGTTAGCAACAGCAGGCGGTGCCAGTACTTCACCCGCTACAGCCACACGCCAAGCTTCTTCACCGGTTTCAGCATCTAGGCCAATAACAAAACCACGCTCGGTGCCGAGGAAAACTTTCTTGTAAGCAACCGTCACTGCACCAGAGACCATCGCTGAGCGATAACCGCCAAACCAGCGGTCAGTATCTCGTTCACCAACATGGACTTCCCACACGGTGTCTCCGGTTGCCTGATCGAGGGCTTTAACGACGCCATCTCGGCTCGCAGCAAAGACCTTGTCGTAGCCAACCGCGGGGCGAAGTCGAGAGGCATGATCGCCAACACCATCGCCGACTGACGCAGACCATAATTCTTCACCTTCAAACTGCGGCTCAAAATCTACCAGCTCAGCGACAATGATCTGTTCTTCATCATCACCAAACAGTGAACATGCAGACAATGTAAAAGTCGCCAGAGCAACTACGGCCAATGGGCGAAACCAGTTCGTCACAAGTTTACTCCTTGCTAGCCGTCTCTACCGGCGGAAGCTGCGTTGCAGGTGCAGCGATATCATCTAAACGAATTTGAATCGTTGCCGCTTGTTGCGGCGATACATTCATCAAAGCAGTTTGAAACGCTTGTCGAGCTGCATCGACATTACCGGCAGCAATGTGAGCTTCACCTTTAACCACTTCAACTTCACCGAGCAGTGACTGCGGCCATTCACCAGCCAATGTTGCTAATGCAGCATCCAGTTGGTTTAAAGCGACTTGAATACGGGCTAGGCGAATTTTGGCAACTTGCTGTAACGCCACTTCGTTTGCACCAGAGATAACCTGCTGCAATGTTGCCGCTGCAGCGTCAAGTTCTCCTGCTTCGACTTGCGTTTTAGCGAGTTTCAGTTCAGCAACTGCGACATAGCCTGATTTGCTGTAATCACTGGCAAACCCTTGCAGCTGTTCTGCCGTCAGCGCTTTCGAGAAAGCATCAGCAGCTTGGGCACTTTCAACTACTTGTTGTTGCTGAAAATAGCGGAAGCCATAAATGCCGCCAAGGCCAATCACAATGCCAATGAGGATCTGATTGCCGTTTTTACGCAAAAAGCTCTTAATGGCTTCAACCTGTTGTTCTTCGGTCTGGTAACCTTCCACACCTTACTCCGTTTCGTTCATTACCGCCGCGAGGCGTGTTGCTACTTCAGCCAAAGGAACTTGCTCCTGTGGCAGATCATGATTTCGTAAATGTTTGAGGCCGACGACACCATCAGCTAATTCTTGCTGGCCGAGGATCAAGGCGTAACGCGCACCACTCTTATCAGCACGTTTAAACTGCTTTTTCAGATTGCCGCCGCCGAGATGTTGCATGATCCGAACACCAGCCAACTCACTGCGTAACTGCTGCGCTAGTTTCATACTGGCAGCCATACACTCTTCGCCACTCGCCATGCAGTAAACATCCACTGGTGCTGGCAGCTCATTTAGCTTGCCCAAAGTTTCGAGCAACAACAGCAACCGCTCCATGCCCATGGCAAAACCAACGGCAGTGGTCGCTTTGCCACCGAGCTGCTCGACCAAACCGTCGTAACGGCCACCGGCACAAACTGTACCTTGTGCGCCCAAGGCATCAGTGACCCATTCAAACACGGTTTTATTGTAATAATCCAGCCCGCGCACCAAGCGCTCATTGATCTGGTAGCCAATCCCGAGCGAATCCAGCAGTTCACAAAGCCTAGTCATGTGTTGTTGGCTATCGTCGTCCAAATATTCAGACAACTTAGGCGCATCAACTAACAATGCTTGAGTCTGGGGATTTTTGCTATCCAATACCCGCAGCGGATTACTGTGTAAGCGGCGCTTACTATCTTCATCAAGTTGAGTTTCATGGGCAGTCAAAAACGCGACTAAGGCATCTTTGTAATCGGCGCGAGCTTGATTAGAGCCGAGCGAATTCAATTGCAAGGTAACCTGATCGGCAATACCAAAGTCTTGCCACATCTTGGCAGTTAACTGGATGACTTCTGCATCGGCATCGGCCCCTGACAAGCCGTAGAGTTCGACACCAAACTGATGAAACTGGCGGTAGCGACCTTTTTGCGGGCGTTCATGACGGAACATCGGACCGATGTACCACAAGCGCTGTTCTTGGTTGTATAGTAATCCGGCTTGGTTGCCCGCACGGACGCAGCTCGCTGTTCCCTCTGGGCGCAAGGTCAGGCTGTCACCGTTACGATCGTCGAAGGTATACATTTCCTTCTCAACGATGTCGGTCACTTCACCAATTGAACGTTTGAACAGGTCAGTGCTCTCTACTACTGGCGTACGGATCTCGGCATAGCCATAACCGGCAACCAAGTCTCGCAAACCTTGTTCAATGTATTGCCAAGCAGGAGACTGATCAGGAAGACAGTCGTTCATACCGCGAACGGCTTGAATTTGTTTCGCCACAGTGATGTTTTACCTGAGAAAGATAATTAAAGACCCGGCATTATAAGGAAGCCGGGCCGCATTACCAAATGTCCGTTGGAAGCAGGAGTGATGTTTTTTTACGAATCACCGATCTCGGTCACATCGATCCGCTGCTCTGGCAGCTCTCTGTTGAGTCGAGCACGAATGCGACTTTCCAATTGATCGACGAGATGATCGTTGTCGAAACGTTCTTTTTGACGCTCGCCATCTTCATAGAAACCACTGCGCTTGTGACCACCAGCGACGCCAATATCCGATACTTGCGCCTCACCTGGGCCATTGACCACACAGCCAATAACCGACACATCCATTGGCGTCACGACGTCTTCTAATCGTTGTTCGAGCTCATTGACAGTACCGATCACATCAAATTCCTGCCGTGAACAAGACGGACAAGCAATAAAGTTGATGCCACGAGAGCGAATTCGAAGTGATTTCAGAATATCAAAGCCAACCTTAATTTCTTCAACTGGATCGGCAGCAAGAGACACGCGCAAGGTATCACCAATACCTTCGGCCAATAACATGCCCAAGCCTATGGCGGATTTAACTGCACCGGCACGAGCACCACCCGCTTCAGTGATCCCTAGATGCAGCGGTTGATCAATTTTCTTGGCAAGCAGTCGGTAAGCATCGACCGCTAAAAACACGTCAGACGCTTTAACACTGACTTTGAACTGGTCGAAATTGAGTTTGTCGAGATAGTCGACATGGCGCATTGCCGATTCCACCAAAGCTTCAGGCGTTGGCTCGCCATACTTTTCCTGCAAATCACGCTCTAGCGAACCACCATTGACCCCAATTCGGATCGGAATATTACGATCTCGAGCGGCATCAACGACCGCTCTTACCCGATCTTCACGACCAATATTGCCAGGATTGATGCGCAAACAATCGACGCCATATTCAGCAACTTTTAGCGCAATGCGATAGTCGAAATGGATGTCGGCCACCAGTGGAATGTTAGTTTGCTGTTTAATCAGCTTGAACGCCTCCGCGGCATCCATGGTCGGTACGGATACCCTCACGATATCTGCGCCAACACTTTCCAATGCTTTAATTTGTGCGACCGTTGCTTCTACATCATTGGTCAAAGTATTGGTCATGGACTGAACAGAAATCGGTGCACCATCGCCAATTGGCACATTGCCAACCATAATGCGAGTTGATTGGCGACGTTTAATAGGATTATCAATCATCTGATTACTCTGCCGGGAATGTTAAACGCAATGTTTTAAGCGGATTGTCCACCTTAAACGGATAAGCTTCACCTTGATATTCTATCGTCACAGCATCGGGCACGCCAAATATTGCGTGAAATGGTGGCACACCAGAGAACTCGACAGCTCGCGCTGAAGTTTTTACTCCCTCAACAACGACTTCACCGGTCGCGTCTTCAACACGCATCCAGCAATCTTTCGATAACATAAAGCGAACTTGAGCCTGCTCCACTTGCTCAACCGATACAGCTTCAACCTGCTGCTCCACCAAGGAGCGCTCAACTTCATCAAGTATTGCAACTGCGCCGGCGCTATCAACATCGGCTTCAACAGAAGCCTCAACCTCATTAGCCGTCTCAGGCAATTCAGCAGACGGCTCTGCAACGGTTAGTTCATCTTGTGGCGCACTGACTATTGTTGCAGGCTCCGTAGGCAAAGTGGACTGTTGAGGTTGTTCGGCAATATCGCTCTCAAGCGCGGCACTAATGTCTGGGTGACCGACGTCATCATCGCTCTGATTAGTCGTGTCAGCGGGTTGAACTTCGGTTGTTGTTTGCGGGTTCAAGTTCAATTGTCCGTTTTGCTGTTTTTGCCACCACCAAACCACCAAAAAACCAATCAGCACCAAAACAATCAAGTAGGTCAACCACATCACCCGACTATCAGACCGCTCTGTGGAGGTACGATTTGAAAAACTCTGCATCTGAGCCTGCTCTACACGACCTTGATAGGCTTGCAGGACCTCACTCTCAGCAATTCCCAGCAACCGTGCATAGCTACCAAGATAGCCTCGAACAAAGGTACTAGAAGGCAGATTGTCGTTATCATCAGCTTCCAATGCTTCGATCACTGTCGGTCGCAAGTTCAACCGCGTAGCGACCTCTGCTACTGGAAT
Source organism: Neiella marina (assembly GCF_002165625.1). Taxonomy (GTDB): domain Bacteria; phylum Pseudomonadota; class Gammaproteobacteria; order Enterobacterales; family Neiellaceae; genus Neiella; species Neiella marina. The sequence goes on along the minus strand of NZ_NGNS01000002.1, from coordinate 318,860 downwards.
TTGCGCCTGCTTCCGAGCTTCCTGCAATAATTGGCCGGCAGTTTTTGGCTCAGGCATTGTGTGATTGTCGTCTGCCATAGATAAAAATCCGATGTTCTCTATTAATACTTGCTATACACAATTTGACCATTGGCGATGCCAACGATGAATGCTTTTTTAGGTTTTACTAGGGCTTTTGCCTTTTCAGCAGCCTCTACAGTGGCATACTCGCCAGCAAAGTACTTGAACCAGCCATCGTGTTCAAATTCAACAACGTTGAGGTTCTTATCAATTAGGCGACCTTGCAAATAAGTCGCCGATAGGGGCTCTACGCTGGCTGCCACTTGAATCTTATAAATGGTAATAGCCGTCTCGGCAGCCGTCGCTTTGCTCGCTACCTCTGGCTTAGCGGCTTTTTCTGTTCTCACTTGCTCAGAGACTTGATTCGATGCCTCTGGGACTCGGATCAACGCATCATAGGCTTGTGGATAGCGCGACTGCAGTATCAGCCGATACTTTTGAATGTCTTGCCGATTGTTCTGCTTTACTGCCAATCGATAGCCAAGAACCGTACTATCGACATCGAGCGAATTTCGATTGAGGTAACGCTGAAAATAGAAATCTGCCGAATCAATCAAACCAAGTTGCAAATAGGAGTCCGACAATCCCAGCAAGGTTCTAGGCCGCGAGGCATCGTAGCTCAACACCTTATCAAAAAAGTCGCGAGCATCTTCTGGCTTCGATTGCCCCAACGCACAAAGGCCAGCATTTTCATATGCATCTGCGACTCGGATATAAGTGGGTTCGCGAACCGCAGCAGAAAATTGTTTAATGGCTTTTTCATATCGCCCTTGCTGGCAAAGAAACACGCCATAGTTGTTCATCACAGAGCCGTCATTAGCACCATAACGCAAAGCATCTCGGTATGCCTCCTCAGCAAGCTGCGGTTCACTAACGCGTTGGTAGTAGTAGGCTAAAGCTGAGTGTACCTCGGGTAGCTGCGGCGCATGTTCTTTAGCTTTGGTCAGATTATATTTAGCCTGAGCAGGATCGCCATTTTGTAAATAACGAAGACCAAGGGCGACTCGTGTCCGAGCCGCTTCGACGGGATCAGCTTGTTGTTCAACAACTTGTTTATTGGAGCCAGCAACGCGGGTCTCAGTGACGCAACCAGCGACACTCAAGACGGATAACAGCAGCAGAAAATAGCGCATGAAAAATCACGTACGTTACAGGGAATTACGCCATTTTGACCGAAATAGATTCGCCTTGCATCCGTTTTTTCAGAGTACGCTTGGTGCGGTCAACAACATCGCCAGCTAACTGACCGCAAGCGGCATCAATATCGTCACCTCGAGTCTTGCGGACAATCACGGTAAAGCCGTGCTCCATCAACACCTTGGCAAATCGGTCAATACGAGAATTTGATGAGCGACCGTAGGGAGCTTGGGGGAATGGGTTCCATGGAATGAGGTTGATTTTACATGGTGTATTCTTCATCACCCGCGCTAGTTCATGAGCCTGTTCCATGCTGTCGTTGACATGGTCAAGCATGACATATTCAACGGTAACTTTGCCTTGATTGGCATTTGACTTACTCAAGTAATTACGCACCGAACCTAAGAATGCTTCGATGTTGTACTTTTTGTTGATCGGTACGATCTCATCTCGTAACTGGTCTGTTGGTGCGTGCAAGGATATCGCCAACGCCACATCGATTTGGTCGGCCAACTTGTCTAATGCAGGAACCACACCCGATGTACTCAACGTAACGCGGCGCTTAGACAAACCAAAGCCAAAGTCATCCATCATCAATTCCATCGCAGGCACGACGTTCTTCACATTGAGTAACGGCTCACCCATGCCCATCATCACCACGTTGGTGATCGGACGGTCGTCATTTAGTGCCGCCGGGCCAATGATTTTAGCCGCTCGCCAAACTTGGCCGATGATCTCTGCAACAGAAAGGTTGCGATTAAAGCCCTGCTGCGCAGTCGAGCAAAACGTGCACTCTAAAGCACAGCCAACTTGTGAAGACACGCACAGCGTTGCCCGTCCTTCTTCGGGGATGTAGACGGTCTCAACCTCTTGGCCACCGGCAACTGTTAAGGCCCATTTGATGGTTCCATCAGAGCTACGTTGTTCAGTCGCGACTTCGGGAGCTTTGATTTCAGCGCAATCCGTCAACTTTTGGCGCAGTACCTTGTTGATATTGGTCATTTGCTCAAAGTCGTCGTAGCCGTAGTGATAAATCCACTTCATCACTTGATCGGCACGAAACGGCTTCTCGCCCATTTCGGCGAAAAACTCGCGCATTTGCTGACGACTAAGGTCCAATAAGTTGATTTTTTCTGACACGCGTTTGCCCTTCTACAACGACCCCCGATTTTGGGGCGCGGAATTGTACAAATTTTAGCACGCTAATGCCAGTTCTTCGCTTCCCCCCATGCGGGTCACGCTAGGAATTCCGCTCTGGTTTTCGAGCTGCTCTTGAAAACGCCTCCCAAAGCCGTTGTTTCTGTTGATGAATTCGAATCCATCACACCTCTGGACTTAACACAGTAGTGAGTCGCTCGAATACTCACGGCTACATCTTGGGTATTTAACAAGGTTTGCAACGCGATCAATACTTGCCTGGTTAATCGTTCTTGAACTTGTGGTCTCTGTGCGAAAAAACGGACGATGCGGTTAATTTTCGATAAACCGATAACACTATTTCGCGGAATGTAAGCCACCGTTGCCGAGCCGTCGATGGTGATGAAATGGTGCTCACAGGTTGACGTAACCGCTATATCACGAACCTTGACCATCTCGTCACAGCCCATTTTGTTATCGATCTGAGTGATTTTGGGGAAATTACCGTAATCCAATCCGCAAAAGATTTCGTCTACGTACATTTTGGCAATGCGATGTGGTGTTTCTGCCAGACTATCATCTTGCAAATCAAGGCCGAGGGCACTGACTACGTCCGTCATGCTTTCCATTATTTTCTGGTACTTTTGATCGCGATTTAGGCCGTTGTCTCGCAGGGGAGTTTCCAATCCTGCATCGACAAGCGCTTGTCTGACCGCGTTGGCTTGTGGCGACATCATCATCCTTTGTTCTCGTTTTCGTTTTATGTTTGGATGTACGCAAATGACAGCATTTAAGATTGATCAGTCTTTGTATTCTGATCGTTAACTGTTTGAATCCAGCAATTATAATCACTCCTAAGTGTATAGCATGTCGCCAAAAGCGCCTGTTTAAGGACAACTAAGTATGAGCAATTCCACCCCCAGCACAGATCCTCTGACCAATGCGATCATTATTACCGGCGGCGCTCAGCGAGTGGGGATGGCTGTGGCGAAGGATTTAGCTGCAAGAGGGCACTCGGTGGTCATTAGTTACCGACGCGATAAGGCATCTCTCGAGGAGCTGCAACAGCTCGGTATTACTTGCATACAAGCAGACTTCTCAAGCCAAACAGGCATCAATCAATTTATTGCGGCCGTGAAGCTTTGCTGCAACTCTATTCGTGCGCTGATCCATAATGCTTCTGACTGGCAACCAGAATCGGTCAATGTCTCGCCACAAGACACGATGACACAAATGATGCAGATCCACGCCATGGTGCCGTATCAACTGAACTTGGCATTGGCGGAGCTACTCGGCAGCAATGGCTGTGGCGATATTATTCACATGACCGACTACGTCGAGAAAACCGGGAGCAAAAAGCACATCGCCTATGCGGCCAGCAAGGCTGCATTGCATAACATGACCAAGTCCTTCGCAGCATTGTTAGCTCCGACCGTGAAGGTTAATAGCATCGCTCCTGGTTTGATCATGTTTAATGAAGACGACGATGAGGCATATCGGCAAAAGGCCAAAACAAAATCGCTGATGGCTATAGAACCCGGCGCTAACGTCGTGATTGACACGGTCAACTATATCCTCAGTAATACCTACCTGACAGGCAGTTGTATTGATTTGGATGGCGGCCGGGCATTGGCGAGCAAAAAATAGTTTGCTTTGGCTTCTATCAGCTAGTCTCCTGGCACTAGATTGAAGTCATAGCCATTGGCGCGAACAAACGAGTTATGGGTTTTGGTAAAGCGCCTGTAATCGGCCTTCAACCAATCTTTATTTGCCAACCACTGTTGATAGTCCAGCAAATTATCCATAGTGATAATGTTCATCTTGGTGTTAAACACGGTTTCACTCATTGCCAACTCTCCCCGGTTGGCATGGTCGAATGCGATCACCAGTGCCCACACACCATCTAAAAAGTGACCACCAATCGATGCATATAGCTGGCCTTGTTGAATCTTAGCAATTCCCAAATCACTCCAATCAAAGCTGCCCACGGTGGTATGGCGTTTGGCCTGTTCCGGCATAATGGCAAGCAAGTCAATCGCAGTGCCATCGGATGGCACCCAAAGCACGTCGGGGTATGAGTGGCGCTTAAACAAAGCTTGCGCTTTTTGTACTAGCTCTTCACCTCGCCAGTCAGAAAAGACCCGTTGCAACAGCGCAACTTTCTCACCTTCACTATTAATCTCAGCCAACGCAGCCCTCATTCCTAACAGGCGTTGACGACCGACTTGGCTATGGGTTGGACCACCAAAGGCGAGAGCCGTCAATACGTCTTTGTCAGGGGTTTTCTGCGATGCTTGTTGGACAAGCGAATGCATTAACTGCTTGCCAGCCAAATAATCATCTGGCGAGACATGACTTAACCAATATTGATAGCGCTCGCCAGGCTTGCCAAATTGTTCGGCGTAATCACTAGGCAAACCGGTGTTGATGGAAATGAAGTGAACGCGATTTTTCTCGAACATTTCCAGTGAGTTTTGCTCGATACCGCGCTGAAAGAAACTAATGAAATAATCGGGTTTATTCGGGCCTTCAATTATTTCTTGGTAGCGGGACAAGACCGAAAAGCGGTTATGCTCTTTGTGACTGAGTCGTTCTATCTTGAAGTCAAATTCAAACTGCCTTGCGGCAACCTGCATCGCACCTTCTAATTCACTCCAAAAGGGGTCATCCGCAGCCCCCGGCGACAGCAGAGTAATGCGAACAGGTTGTTGTGCCAACGCAGCAGGAAGAGCAAGCACCAGTAGTAACGAACAACACAGCAAGACGCGAGAGAACAAAACAATCAAACGGACGCCCTTATCAGCCCAACGTATGGGCAAGTTACGCGAACATCATTGCCTCGATTGAACCACACTGACTTAGTTTTCTCACCAATCAACAAGCGTAACTGTGTGCTGGCACAAGCTTCCTAGGGAGGAAAAGTATCGTTGCGTGAGCTATGACTGTTATCGGTAACCTAACCCTATTCCTAACCACGCATATGTGGGCCAAGATGTTAAGAGCTAGGTTGCTCTTCAATTAGTTTTTCGCGCACCTTCATCAGTACTTGCCCGTATTGATTCTCGCCGCGTTTATCTCTACCACATCCCCAAAAATAATCGTACGCATCGTTTTCGATCAAAGTTTGGCCTAGCGATTCGAGCAGTGCTTGCGCCACCTCGGGGTAAGTTTTGGCTGACACATAAACAGCCCGGGTCATGACCACAGTTTGAATTTTCTTCCAATCAGCTCGCGGACGTCGATACCACTTTGAGCCTATCTTCGCAGCCTGCTCTGCTGATGCAGCTTGATTAATGCGTTGCCGCAGTTCTTCATCAGAGAATTTCATGGCCTGAAAATAGTGTTCAATGGTCAACCAGGTCATGCCGTCTAATTCAAAGGGCCGCTCCACATGGCTCGACAACGGATGTGCCTTGTCATAGCGAGAAAAAAATGTTTTGTCATCGGTATCTTCACGAACAAACATCACTGCGTCCTATTACTGCAAATTATGGAGAACAATCTGCTATCAGCTTATCGGATTGTGGCCTTAATAGTCGTCCGAGCTCAACCAGGCTAATTACTACCAGCCCGGCACTTCGGCAAACATGGCTTGAACATAACGATTTGCGGCTTCGATCTTCTCATCTACCGTAGATCGTCTGACCCGTTTTTTACCAACACTGCGAAACACCACGCGATTGGCCTCTGGATCAACTAAATCAATGAGCAACTGCCCTTCGGTAAACTGATCGACATCGATATCATTGCCCCAACCAGCCCCCCAATAGCGGTGGTAGTAGCGGCCATAGTAGTTGAAATTATTGTGATAACTTCGGATCCGCGTGCGATCCTTGCTGGTCAAATGATAGCTCACCAAGATATCGGCTTTGTCACGCGCAACAGCTGTCATGCCACGCATTTGCAGTGCATCATTAATGGCTTTTTCGACCCGTTGTTCTTCTAAGCTAGTTCCAGCTTGACCGTCATAGGTTTGGGCATTGGCGGGAATCAAATAATAGGTTTTGAGGAAGGTAAAGGTAAACTCTTCGGTGAAGTCTGATTCAATGTTTGGTTTACTGGCGCAACCACTGACGACCATAATCAAAGCGAACAACAGGGTTGATAATCGCAAATTCATTCCACCACCTCGACTTTAAAACTACTATGACGTTGAAGACTAAACGTTTCTACGAGATCTGACCAGACAAAGATTGCTTTAGTATTCGCTGGCAGATAGCGACAGCAAGCATCGTTCAACGCCCAGCACTAGCCAAGTATAGAATATTAAAACCCTCGACATCTCATAAAGTCTTCGAATGGCGGTAAGTTATCGCGTCACTCTAATGTCAAAGCGTTAACTACAAGAATTATAAAGAGTTGTTGTTATCGGCCATTGTTGCGACTAATAACAACAACCATTATCATTTGCAAGCACATGAAAAATAAAAGGTTTTTATTGTTCTACATCAATTTTTGAACTAAGCTCTGGCTTATAAATTGAAGCAACTGAAAGCAATACCAATAGCTATTGGAGGCAACATGTTAGGCGACAAAGAAGTCATTCAGGCACTCAACCGAGTCCTTACCAGCGAGCTAACCTCTATCAACCAGTTTTTCCTCCATGCCCGCATGTTCAAAAACTGGGGTTTTTCCAAGCTGAATGACAAAGCATATAAAAAATCCATCAAAGACATGAAGCAAGCCGATGAGCTAATCGAGCGCATTCTGTTTTTAGAAGGGTTACCAAATCTACAACAACTCGGACATTTGCGTATCGGCGAGCATCCTGAAGAAATGCTCGATTGCGATATGGCTTTTGAAGTTGAACAACTGCCAATCCTTCGCGAAGCAATTGCGCTGTGTGAGCAGAAGGCTGATTACGTGTCACGTCAGCTACTTGAGGAAATTTTAGAGTACGAAGAAGAATACGTAGACTGGATTGAGACACAACAGCATCAACTCAAAGAACTTGGCACCGAAAACTATTTACAGGCGCAACTATAAACTGCAGCCAGAGGAGAATTGCAATGAAAGGTAATCAACAAGTTATCGACTCTTTGAACCGATTGCTGGCTGCCGAGCTAGCCGCAATGGATCAGTACTTCATACACTCAGAAATGTACGCTGATTGGGGGCTGACGAAACTATACGAGCGAATCTCACACGAATTTGATGATGAGAAAGGCCATGCCAAATTGCTTATTGAGCGCATTCTGTTTTTAGAAGGCACGCCATGTATGACCAAGCGCGACGACTTGCGGATTGGTGCCGATGTTGAATCCATGCTGCAAGGCGATTTGGATCTCGAGTATGACGTCGCCGAAGCACTGCGTGACGTGATAGCAATCTGCGAACAGGAACGTGACTATCAAACCCGCAATATCTTGCAAACGCTGTTAGAAGATACCGAACAAGATCATGCTTACTGGTTAGAGCAACAACTGGGATTAATCAAACGCATTGGTCTGGCGAACTACCAACAGTCAATGATGTAATCGTCAGAGCGCTAGCTCACGATCAAAAAAGCCCCGCTCCGCGGGGCTTTTTGTTGCCACATTCGAATTAACGAGTACGTGGGCAAATTTCATCATCAGAGAAGAAATATGCGATTTCACGGGCAGCTGATTCGACCGCGTCTGAACCATGAACTGCATTTTCGCTAACTTCAGTAGCAAAACAAGAACGAATAGTGCCACGAGCAGCTTCTGCAGGGTTGGTTGCGCCCATAATTTCACGGTTTGCTAGCACCGCATTTTCGCCTTCCAGCACTTGAACCATGACAGGGCCAGAAGTCATGAACTCAACCAAGCTTGCAAAGAACGGACGCTCTTTGTGCTCAGCATAGAAGCCTTCAGCTTGCTCTTGACTCATGTGAATCATTTTTGAAGCAACAATGGTCAAGCCAGCAGACTCGAAACGGTTGTAAATAGCGCCAATCAGGTTTTTAGCGACGGCATCGGGCTTGATGATTGAAAAGGTGCGTTGAATCGCCATCTTTCAGCTCTCCTTGAGGGAAGAATACAAAGGTTCCTGTTGTTGTCACAGGTTTAATTATCGCGGCGCATTATACGCATCGAACAGGCTGAATGAACAGCGTTAAAAAAATACCAGATGTGACGCAACCATCATAAAGCGAAGAGCGGTGCGAATATAAGTCGAAAGGCGAAAAAAAACGGCCTATCGGCCGTTTCTTTAATCTGCTTCATCGATCCAGTGTTGTTGAATCGCTTCCAGGATGCGTTCTCCGCAATGCGCGGGGTCATCATCAAACTCATCCAGCTCGACTACCCACTGCATCAGATCGGTAAATCTCACTTGCGTTGGGTCAACATCTGGATGAGCATCAATCAGTTCTAATGCAATCTCTAGCGAATCGGTCCATTTCAACGCCATAGCTATGCTCCTAGTGCTGTTCAGACACCATGTTCAAGGTGTACTTGGGAATTTCAACAACTAAATCTTCATCAGCGACTTGAGCCTGACAACCAAGCCGAGATTCAGGTTCGAGCCCCCAAGCTTTGTCTAGCATGTCGTCTTCCAACTCGTCACTTTCTTCCAGTGAATCAAAGCCCTCGCGGATCACCACATGACAAGTTGTGCAGGCGCACGATTTTTCACAAGCGTGCTCAATATCGATGTCGTTGCGAAGTGCCACATCAAGGACAGTATCTCCAGCTGCGGCATCAACCACCAAGCCCTCAGGGCAAAGTTCTTCGTGGGGTAGAAATACGATTTTTGGCATTTTAAACCTCATCCACTTTATGGCCCGCCAATGCCGACCGAATCGACACATCCATCCGGCGTGCCGCAAATACTTCAGATAACTGATTGACGCGTTCAATCGCTAATTCAATCGCCTTATCATCTTGCCCTTGGGCAACATCTTTCAGTTCGGAGATACCATTCAGCAAAGCATCACGTTCATCACAACTGAGCAATGTATCGCCATCAGCGGCAATTGCAACATCGAGAGCCTCAATCACGCGATCGGCTTCAACACGCTGCTCGGCCAACATCCGAGCCGTCATATCTTGTTTGGCGTGGGTGATCGACGATTTAATCATTTGAGTAATTTCATCTTCACTCAAGCCATATGATGGCTTGACGTCAATCGATGCCGATACACCGGTCGATTTTTCCATCGCCGACACACTCAGTAGGCCATCAGCATCAACTTGGAATGTCACTCGAATGTGGGCGGCTCCGGCGGCCAGCGGCGGAATATCGCGCAAAGTGAATCGTGCCAGTGAACGACAATCGTCAACCAGTTCACGCTCGCCCTGAAGGACATGAATCATCATTGCAGTCTGGCCATCTTTAAAGGTGGTAAACTCCTGTGCCTTCGCCACCGGAATAGTGCTGTTGCGGGGAATTACTTTTTCCACCAAGCCACCCATGGTCTCTAAACCGAGCGACAGCGGAATAACATCCAACAAAAGCATTTCATCGGCATTCTTGTTGCCAACTAACACGTCGGCCTGCAACGCAGCCCCCATGGCAACGACTTTATCAGGATCAATGCTAGTTAACGGCTCTTTACCAAACAATTCGGCGACATCGGTTCGGACTTTTGGTACCCGAGTGGAACCACCAACCATCACGACTTGTAGCACCTCGTCAGCGCTGATATCGGCATCTTTCAGTGCTCGTTTGCTGGCTAGCAATGTTTTACGGACCAATTTATCGATAAGGCCCTCAAAATGTTGACGAGCAACATCAAGTTGATAATCGCCAGACGACAACTTTAGGGTCACAGCGACAGCAGCATGTTCGCTGAGTTGTTCTTTCACACTGCGGGCACTATTGGCCAAATGGCGCAAATCGGCTTGTGAAAGTTGCTCGTTGGTCAGTCCTGTGTGGGCAATAAAATCATCAACCAGTAGTTGATCAAAATCATCGCCTCCCAAGGCCGAGTCGCCCCCCGTAGCGAGTACTTCAAATATGCCTTTTTGTAATCGCAGCACCGACACATCGAACGTACCGCCACCGAGATCATAGACCACGATAACGCCTTCATCGCCACTATCGAGACCATAGGCAACAGCGGCTGCTGTCGGTTCGTTAATCAACCGTAAAACCTTCAACCCGGCCAACTGCGCGGCATCTTTAGTTGCCTGGCGTTGGGCGTCGTCAAAGTAGGCAGGCACAGTGATCACCGCGCCATCAATGTCCCCGCCAAGCGATTGCTCGGCGCGCTCACGAAGGGTTGTGAGCAAGTGCGAGGAAGTTTCTATGGCATTGACTTTACCTTGCGGTGTATCAAATGCGACGAGACCGTTGTCAGTTTCACAAAACTGATAAGGAAAGCTCTGTTGTCGCGCTTCTATATCGGCCAGTGAGCGGCCCATAAAGCGCTTCACCGAAACAATCGTATTGACCGGATCAATTTCGCTTTTAGCGATCGCTTGGTAACCGGTGAGAATAGCGTCAGTTTGATAGCTCACCACGGATGGCAAGATGGCATGGCCATCACTATCAACCAGTGTTTCCGCTCGACCGCTACGTACTGTAGCAACAAGAGAGTGAGTGGTACCCAAATCAATGCCTACAGCACGTTTGGTTTGGTGCGGAGCCGCGCTTTGTCCGGGCTCTGCGATCTGCAGCAATGCCATGTAATTAGCCTAACTGTATTGAAACTAAAAATTAGTAGTCGAGTGCGTCTTCAGCCTGAGCTATCTCGGCGGTCAGCTTATCCATAAACGATAACTTGCGCACTTCATTGGCCCACTTCGGAGCATCTTGGCGATGTTGGCCAGCGTCAAGCGCTTGCGCGATTTGCTGAGTTAGCTGCCGCTGAGCCGCTGCAATGGTATCAGAGAATTGCTCCAAGCCGTCGATATCTTCGGCCTGCTTCAGTTCTTCCAGTTGCTCTCGCCATTCCATTTGTTGCATCAAAAAGCTTGGATCGCGCAAGGTGTGTTGCTCGGACTTCAAATCGATACCAGCTAATTCGAGCATGTATTGAGCGCGGCGCAACGGCGTTTTAAGCGTTTGGTAAGCGTCGTTAATTTGTGCTGACTTTTGCACCGCTAAGCGTTGAGCTTGCTCACCTTGGCTGACGAATTGATCCGGATGAACCGATTTTTGCAGGTTTCGGAAGGTACTGGTTAGCTCTGCTTGGTCAAGGCTATAGCGCTCGCCCAAACCAAACAGTTGAAAGTAATTGTCCATAATGATCAGTGCGCGTTAACAAGGCTCAAAAAAAGCTATACGGTAAAGCTCTCGCCGCAGCCACACTCGTCTTTTACATTTGGATTGTTGAACTGGAAGCCTTCATTCAATCCTTCTTTGACGAAATCAAGCTCAGTGCCGTTGAGGTATACCAGGCTTTTGCCATCAATGATGACTTTCAGGCCATGGGTCTCGAATACTTCATCGCCATCTTCCAGTTCATCAACAAACTCCAGGACATAGGCAAGGCCACTACAACCAGTCGTTCGAACCCCGAGGCGAAGGCCCACACCTTTACCTCGATTTGATAAAAATGCACTGACTCGATCGGCTGCTGCGTCAGTCATTGTTACTGCCATGCCTTATGTCTCCTGAGATTAAGCGGGTTGCTTGCTTTTATAGTCTTCAATCGCTGCTTTAATGGCATCTTCTGCCAAAATTGAACAGTGGATCTTAACTGGTGGCAATGCCAACTCCTCGGCAATTTCAGTGTTCTTGATTGTTGCCGCTTCATCGAGGGTCTTGCCTTTCACCCACTCAGTTACTAGCGATGACGAAGCGATGGCGCTACCACAGCCATAGGTTTTGAATTTGGCATCTTCAATTACGCCATCATCATCAATCTTAAGTTGAAGCTTCATCACGTCACCACAAGCGGGTGCACCGACCATACCGGTAGCAACTTGTGGATCATCTTTTTCAAACGAGCCAACGTTGCGAGGATTCTCGTAGTGGTCGATTACTTTTTCACTGTAAGCCATATCTATTTACTCCTACTTTGTCCGTCCGCAATTAATGGTGAGTCCATTCGACTTTATTCAAATCGACGCCGTCTTTAAACATTTCCCACAACGGCGACATTTCACGTAATTTGCCAATCGCGTTTTGCAGCAAGTTGACGGTGTAATCCACTTCTTCTTGGGTAGTGAAACGGCCAATGCTGAAACGAATTGAGCTATGCGCAAGCTCATCGTTGAGCCCTAGGGCACGCAACACATACGATGGTTCGAGGCTAGCTGATGTACAAGCGGAGCCGGACGACACGGCGAGATCTTTCAATGCCATAATCAGTGACTCACCTTCAACGAAAGCAAAGCTGACATTGAGGTTGCCCGCTACGCGCTGTTCTAGGTCACCGTTGACATAGACTTCCTCCATGTCCTTGATGCCATCCCACAGGCGTTGACGTAGCGCTAGTACGCGTTCGTTCTCTTGCGCCATTTCCTCTTTTGCTAAGCGGAAGGCTTCACCCATACCAACAATCTGATGAGTCGGCAAAGTGCCAGAGCGCATCCCACGTTCATGGCCACCGCCGTGCATTTGTGCTTCCAAACGGATCCGCGGTTTGCGGCGCACATACAAAGCACCAATGCCTTTTGGGCCATAACACTTGTGAGCAGAAAAACTCATCATGTCGATCTTTTGCTCGACCATGTCGATCGGCACCTTACCGACGCTTTGCGCTGCATCAACGTGGAACAATACTTTGTTCTCGCGGCATAGCTCGCCAATAGCGGTAATGTCTTGAATCACGCCGATCTCGTTGTTGACATGCATGATGCTAACAACGATGGTGTCTTCACGAAGGGCATCCCGAAGCTTGGCCAGGTCAATCAAGCCATTGCTCTCAGGCTCAAGGTAAGTCACTTCGAAACCTTCTCGTTCGAGTTGACGGAAGGTATCTAAAACAGCTTTGTGCTCGGTTTTGCAGGTGATTAGGTGCTTGCCTTTCTTCTGATAGAAGTGGGCTGCACCTTTGATAGCAAGGTTGTTCGATTCGGTCGCGCCGGATGTAAAGACGATTTCTCGTGGATCAGCATTGATCAAGTCGGCGATTTGGTTACGGGCGATATCAACCGCTTCTTCCGCTTGCCAGCCGAACTTGTGAGAGCGCGAAGCTGGGTTACCAAACACACCATCGGTGGTCATGTATTGCATCATTTTTTCAGCAACCCGAGGGTCAACAGGGGTGGTTGCTGAATAATCCAAGTAAATCGGAAGCTTCATGAATTACTCCGTATAAATCTCGTCTGCGCCGCGTACGGCTATCAACCCACCATGTGGAGGGGAATATTAATCTTATTATTGTTCAGTTGAGTATCTTGACGCTCGGTCACGCCTTGAACGTCGTGCTCTTGCATCAAATCAGCCAGCGAAATACTAGCTAGGAAGTTCTCTATGCGTTCGCTGAGACCCAGCCACAACGAATGGGTTAAGCAACGATTACCGCTCTGGCAGTCGCCTTTGCCTTGACAACGCGTTGCATCAATCGACTCATCGACTGCTGCGATCACCATATTGACGGAAATATCAGCTGCTTCCTTGCCGAGACGATATCCGCCGCCGGGGCCACGGACACTGGAAACTAGCCCTTGCTTACGCAAGCGAGAAAAAAGCTGCTCCAGATAGGACAATGAGATGTCCTGACGTTCTGAAATATCGGCCAATGGCACAGGGCCATCTTCAGAGTGCAGAGCCACATCAAGCATGGCTGTTACCGCATAGCGGCCTTTTGATGTTAAACGCATTATAATGTCCGGTCTCTCTCAGCAGTGCCGGGAATGGTCACATACCCGAGTAAAACAGTCAAGTAAATATCATACTAATTTACTCAAGTTTTATTCGACCGGATCAACCGGCAAGCTAAATTCCTGGATCAAATGCTTCACGCTCTCGCTGCCGAGCCTGCGCTGCTTCCTTTTCTGCCTCGGCTAAATCAATCACGTCGAGCTCTGGAATTTCTTTGCAAACGTCGCCACCGAGGTCATTAATTGCACCGCACATGTCATTGACTTTGGCATCCATCAGATGAATATGGTCAACTAACTGGCCAATGGCTTGAGCAACCGGGTCTGGATTATCGGGTGACACCGCATAGGAGTTAAAGCCATATTTCTTGGCTAATGCATCACGATGTTCTCGTTTTTCGTCGGTGCTAGTCTGTGCCTTCACGATTCGCCCGGGGATCCCCACTACGGTAGCTCCAGCGGGTACTTCCTTGACCACCACAGCATTGGATCCAATTCGGGCATTCTCATGGACAGTGAAAGGCCCTAACACCTTAGCGCCGGCGCCGATCACTACGCCATTTTTTAATGTCGGATGACGTTTTCCTGCATCCCAACTGGTACCACCTAACGTAACACCGTGGTATAGCGTCACATCATCACCGATCTCAGCCGTTTCACCAATCACAATGCCCATCCCATGGTCAATAAAAAAACGCCGACCAATGGTGGCTCCAGGGTGAATTTCGATTCCTGTCATCCATCGCGAAAAGGACGACACAAAACGGCCTAGCCATTTCATCCGATGACGCCAAAACCAATTTGCCAAACGATGAAGCCAAAGAGCGTGAAGCCCAGGGTAACAAGTGAGCACTTCCCATGTATTGCGGGCTGCTGGATCGCGCCCAAACACACAACGAATGTCTTCTCTCATGTGCCTAAACATTTGAGTTGTTCTCCTTATTCCTTGTCGTTGTTGTCAACATCACTCGCTTGCTGCGCGTCTTCCTGATGTGATGCATGCTTCTTACGTCCAGGTTTTTGCACTGAACTCAGCATGCCTCGCAAAATATTTAGCTCTGTTACCTCTGGCCGCGCGCGGTTAAACAGTCGCCTTAGCTTTGTCATTACAGCACCTGGATGCTGTGGAATAATGAATCCGGTTTGGCGCAGGGTCTGTTCCAAGTGCTGATAAAACCCTTCCAATTGCTCGGCTAGCGGATACTCCGTTTGTTCACTCTCATGTTGCTGATGGCTTAACCAGGCCATTCGCACCTCATAACATAAGGTTTGGACGGCGGCAGCCAAATTCAACGAGCTATAGTCCGGATTTGCCGGAATACACACATGAAAATGACACTGCTGTAACTCATCATTACTCAAACCATGAGCTTCGCGACCGAAGACAATCGCTACCGGGTAGTTAGGCGCCTCGGCAATCACCTTTTCACCACATTCGCGAGGGTCCAACATCGGCCAGCTAAAGGTGCGATTTCGGGCACTCGTCCCTACGACTAGACCGCAGTCAGCGATAGCTTGTTGCAGCGAATCGCAAATAGTTACGTTTTCAAGCACATCCACGGCGCCAGCGGCCAACGCAACCGACTTACCATCAGGCATTGCCTGAGGATCAACGAGGTACAAATGTTTAAGCCCCATGGTTTTCATCGCTCGGGCAGCTGAGCCGATGTTGCCGGAATGAGTCGTGCCGACCAACACAATGCGAACTTGATCCAACATGATTGAAATGCACCTGGAATTTTTGCGGGCACGAAGTTTATCACGCCAGATCATTGTTTTATAGATGGAGATCCTAGACCTTGTTGAGATCTTTTGATAATGACGAAAGCACCAATTTAAACTGGTCAAAATTTAAGCTGGAATAAGCCTACAACCACGTGTATACTCCGCCGCCGACCTAGTTCTTTAACAAAACATCGAGTGGTAGTGGAATGCATCCAATGCTGAATATCGCCGTGCGTGCAGCACGAGCGGCAGGAAAAGTGATCCTGCAAGGTTACGAACGACTGGACCGTGTCGAAGCGGAAACTAAAAGTGCCAATGATTTTGTCACCAACATCGATAAGGATGCCGAACAAGTTATTATCGAAACGCTATTAAATGCGTATCCTGATCACAGCATCGTAGCCGAAGAAAGCGGCATTAGTGGCGCAGAGAAAAGTGACTTCCAATGGATAATTGACCCACTCGATGGCACCACCAACTTCATGCGTGGTGTACCTCACTTTGCAATTTCAATTGCACTGAAACACAAAGATCGTCTCGACCAGGCGGTTATCTATGATCCAATCCGTGACGAACTGTTTACCGCGAGCCGTGGCGCAGGCGCCCAGCTGAACGGTTATCGTATTCGTGTAACAAACAAACCTGATTTGAACGGCACTCTGCTGGCCACCGGTTTCCCATTCAAGGCGAAACACCACCTGCCAGCTTATACCGCGATTTTTGCTGACTTGTTCGAGCATGTTGGCGACATGCGCCGCGCCGGTTCGGCAGCACTGGACTTAGCTTATGTCGCAGCTGGCCGCGTCGATGGGTTCTGGGAAATTGGCCTTAAGCCATGGGACATCGCAGCAGGCGAATTGATTGTTCGCGAAGCTGGCGGCATCGTTTGTGACTTCGTCGGTGGTCACAACCACCTGAAAAGCGGCAACGTTGTGGCAGCTAACCCTCGTGTCACTCAACGTTTGGTGAAGACCATGCAACCTCACTTAGGCGAGGCGCTAAAGCGCTAAATGGTCGCTATTGATATCGAATAGAAAAGGCCCTAGCTCTCGCTAGGGCCTTTTTTGTATCCAGCGGCTGACCACAATTCGTTCAACAATTACTGCCAAACCAACAGCTGCATTGACGCAATTAACCAACCTTGGATAATTGCTCGGCGGATTCAATAACGCGCAACCTCGCTTGATGGACATCCATCACCACGTCGTAATGTATTGCTTGATGGGCCTGTCGCAGATATCGGGGTAACTCGATTGTTTGTTGTTGATGTAGATAATTGACGGTATACACCGGCACATCAACCGGTTGGGATGCCAATGCAGAAATAACAATAGATGCAGAAATAATCATGGTCGCTCTCCAGCGTTGTTTGCCGCAGCTAAGTAAAGCCGAACTCTGATTGCTGTTCCTATCGAGGTGGTAAGCAAATATGTCGTAAGCTGATAATCGACATCAATTGTTACCCTTCTACATCAACACCCCTACTGCAATAACAAAGTTGTGTACCTAGTAACAACACCGCGCACTTGAGCGCCGAATTCACTGGTCAGTTGGGTTGTTGCTGAGCCTGTTCCAGCACTCGCTGTTTGGCTTCTCGAACATCACGCCCCACTTCATACTTGACCAATATGCGAGCTTGTTGGGCATACTCAGAAGATTGTAGTTCGAGCTGTTGCGGGTAATAGTTGGTCACTCGAAATACTTCAACATCGGTGGGAGTGGCCAAAAGGGATACTGCAAAGATACTTGATAATAAAGTCATGCTTGGTCTCCAGTTTGGTTGCTAGCCAAAGGTAAAACGTAAGCAAACGACTCCAAGCTCAAAAGACCAATGTAATAATTTATGTCAGAGGATTGCTCATAAAAAAAGCGGCCATCAGGGCCGCTTGTGTAAGAGCTAGTAACTCAGTCGTTACAGCATGGCTTGCTGATCAGCACCTTCTTTCTCGATTTCCTCTGGAATCAGAGATTCACGAGTGAGACCAAGAGCCAACGCCGTTGTGGTAGCAATGTAAATCGACGAGTAGCTACCGACCACAACACCAACGATCAAAGATGCCGAGAATGTCGCTAGCAACTCACCACCAGCAAAATACAAGGCAAACAGCACGACGAGGGTAGTCAACGAGGTAATCAGGGTACGGCTTAGGGTTTGGGTCAATGATGCATTAGTAATCGCAATCTCACCCAATTTACGCACTTTGCGGAAATTTTCCCGAATGCGGTCAAATACCACGATGGTGTCGTTAAGCGAGTAACCAATGACCGAGAGTACACCAGCCACGGTGGTCAGGTTAAACTCCAACTGAGTCAGGGCATAGAAACCGAAGATCAACGACACATCATGGAACAAAGCCGCCACAGCACCTGCACCCAAGCGCCACTCGAAACGAAAGGCGACATAAATCAGAATACTGATGAGTGCGACAACCATCGCCAGCAGAGCTGATTCCATCAACTCCTGACCCACTACAGGACCAACAAACTCCGTACGCTTGATAATCACTTGGTCGTCAAGCTGAGTTTTCAGTACGTCGGTAATCTTGTTGTTTAGGGTTTCCGCAGAAGCTTGTTCAATCGGAGGCAAACGCACCAACATATCACGACTAGAGCCGTAAGCCTGAACCGTTGCCGACTCAAAGCCTTCAGTTTCCAATACGCCGCGGATATCAGAGGCAACGACAGATTTAGAGAACTCAAGTTCAACCAATGTACCGCCGGTAAAATCAAGCCCCATGTTCAAGCCACGAACACCAACTAGAGCTAATGACACAATGACCAAAATAGCCGATAAAATGCCGGCAGGACCGCGCCAACGCATGAAGTTGATATCGCTGTCGAGTTTTAAGATTTGAAACATTGTCGGCTCCTTAAATCGGCAGCTTATCGAGACGGCGACCGCCCCAAACTGAGTTAACGACCAAACGCGTACCAACGATCGCGGTAAACATTGAGGTCGCAAGACCAATAGCCAGTGTCAAAGCAAAGCCTTTCACTGGGCCACTACCGATAGAGAACAAGATAACCGCCGTGATAAAGGTGGTAATGTTGGCATCGGCAATCGATGATAAGGCATTGGAATAACCCATATGAATCGACTGTTGTACCGAGCGCCCAGCCCTCAATTCTTCACGTATTCGTTCAAAGATAAGCACGTTAGCATCGACTGCTGTACCAATGGTTAAAACGATACCGGCGATACCTGGCAGCGATAACGTCGCCCCCGGCAGCATCGACATAACACCAACGATCAGTACCAAGTTCATTACCAACGCAACGTTGGCAACCAAGCCAAAACCACGATAGTAGAACAGCATGAATGCAATGGTGGCGGCAAGGCCATAAATGATCGAGGTTAGACCTCGTTCAATGTTCTCCGCCCCCATGCTTGGACCAACAGTACGCTCTTCAACAATCTGAATTGGTGCAATCAAGGCACCGGCACGCAGTACCAACGCCAAGTTGTGCGCTTCTGCTTGAGAGTCGATACCAGTAATCCGGAAACTGCGTCCGAGGCGAGCTTGAATTGTCGCAACGTTCACCACTTCTTCTTGCTTATCGAAGATTGGGCGGCCATCGGCATCACGTTTGCCGGTAGGCTTGTATTCGATGAATACCGTTGCCATCGGTTGGCCAATGGCATCTTTGGTGGCCGCAGCCATCTTATTGCCGCCTTTGCCATCCAGTGAAATGTTTACCTGTGGGCGCGAATACTCATCAAAGCCAGACTGCGCACCAACGATATGGTCACCGGTCAGGATCACCCGATTCTTCAGAAGTACCGGACGGCCATCGCGGTCGGTAAATAATCGACTACCAGGAATCGAGCGGCCACCGACAGCAGCGGCGACATCGCCCTTGGTATCTTGCATGCGGAATTCGAGAGTCGCCGTAGCACCTAAGATTTCTTTGGCGCGAGCAGTGTCTTGAACCCCTGGCAATTCAACCACAATACGGTCAGCACCTTGGCGTTGTACCAAAGGCTCGGCAACACCTAACTCGTTAACCCGGTTACGGATAATAGTGATGTTCTGCTGAACAGCGTAATCACGCGTTTCTTTCAGCTTCTGCTCACTCATGGTAACTATGGTGTCGGTGTCACTATCGGTATCAGTGAAGACTAAGTCTGGATACTTACGCTCGAGGGCACGGGTACCTTCATCGCGGCCAGCTTCATCACGAAAACGCAGCTCTACGCCACCTTGCGAACGTTGACGGATGCCTTTGTAGCGCACCCCTTCCTCGCGCAAATCGGAGCGAAAATCCTGCACCATTTGCTCTTCGGTCTTGGCAATCGCAGCGCCCATATCCACTTCCATCAGAAAGTGAACACCGCCACGTAAGTCGAGTCCTAGCTTCATTGGGCTAGCGCCGAGACTTTCGAGCCACTCAGGCGTCGCTGGCGCGAGGTTCAACGCCACGACAAAGCGGTCACCGAGGGCATTGGCAACCAATTCACGAACAGGTAGCTGTTGATCTGAATTAAGCAGGCGTAATTCAATTTGATTGTTCTCAAGGGTCAAGCGCTTGTATTCAACGCCTTCGGCCTCAAGGGCTTGTTTCACTGTGTCTAGGGTCTGCGCTTCAACGGTCGCACCGCGGGCAGCAGAGATCTGTACAGCGGGATCCTCACCATATAAGTTTGGTGAAGCATAAAGTGCGCAAATGGCGACCACAAGGATCACCATCAGCACTTTCCAAATAGGATTTGTATTTAACACAATCGGCTCCTGCCGAGTTTATTACAGTGACTTCATTGTGCCTTTCGGCAGCACCGCTGAAATAGCTGCTTTTTGAGCAGTAACATCTAGGCCTTCGGCCAAGCTGATGACAACAAAATCTTTGTCATCACTTACCTTGGCAATTTTGCCAACCAGACCACCATTGGTCAGAACTTCATCGCCTTTTTTCAGCGCGCTAACCAAAGCTTTGTGATCTTTCACGCGCTTAGCTTGCGGGCGATACACCATGAAATAGAAAATCACGGCGAACATTACCAGCATGAAAATCAACTCAAAGCCACCGCCTTGCGCTTGTGCACCTGAATCAGCCCAGGCATCTGCAATAAACAGACTCATGAATACTTCCTTAACAGTTAGTCAGTTGTGTTTTGTTGCTCGAGAGGTGGCACTGGAAGCCCCCGGCGAGCATAAAAATCGGTTACAAAGTCGGATAATTTACCCTGCTCTATCGCAGCCCGCAAACCTTCCATCACTCGTTGGTAAAAACGTAAGTTGTGGATGGTGTTCAAACGAGCTCCCAAGATCTCATTACACTTGTCTAAGTGATGCAAATACGCTCGACTGTAATTCTTACAGGTGTAGCAATCGCACTCTGGATCAAGTGGTCCGGTATCTGTCTTGTGCTTGGCGTTGCGGATTTTTACCACGCCATCGGTGACAAACAAATGGCCATTGCGCGCATTTCGGGTCGGCATCACGCAATCAAACATATCAACGCCGCGACGCACGCCTTCAACCAAGTCTTCAGGTTTGCCGACTCCCATCAGATATCGGGGCTTATCTTCGGGGATCAAGGGGGTAGTGTGATCCAAAATGCGGATCATGTCTTCTTTCGGCTCGCCAACCGACAGACCACCAATGGCATAACCATCAAAACCAATGTCGGTCAGGCCTTTCAATGACACTTCACGAAGCGGTTCGTACATGCCACCCTGAATAATGCCAAATAAGGCATTAGGATTTTCAATTTTATCGAAGTGAGTCCGGCACCGCTCAGCCCAACGCAGCGACATTTCCATCGACGTTTTGGCTTCATCAAAGGTCGCTGGATACGGCGTACACTCATCGAAGATCATAACGATGTCTGAGCCAAGTGAGGTTTGTACTTCCATCGATTCTTCTGGAGTCAGGAAGATCTTGTCACCATTAACTGGTGAACTAAAGCTGACACCTTCCTCAGTGATCTTGCGTAGGGCACCCAAGCTGAATACCTGGAATCCACCGGAATCAGTCAAAATAGGACCCTGCCAGTTCATGAAATCATGCAAATCGCCATGCATTTCCATGATCTCCATGCCCGGGCGAAGCCAAAGGTGGAAGGTGTTGCCGAGGAGGATTTCTGCTCCTGTTCCTGCCACTTCTTCTGGGGTCATGCCCTTCACTGTGCCGTAGGTGCCTACCGGCATAAAAGCAGGGGTCTCAACCGTGCCACGCTCAAAATGCAAGCGGCCACGACGGGCTTTACCATCGGTATTGATGAGTTCGTATTTCATAGGTCCTCGCTAACCGGAAAAACAGTCCGGTGCTGACTCGTTGTTTATAGAGAAGTAAGTAGTAACTTACTAGTTACCACTATAAGTGCTCGTTACGCGTGATGAACATGGCATCGCCGTAACTAAAAAAGCGGTATTGCTGTTCGACTGCGGCCTTGTATGCCGCCATCACATGATCATACCCAGCAAAGGCACTAATCAACATGATCAAGGTCGATTGCGGCAGGTGAAAATTGGTCACCATGGCATCAACCAACTGGAACTGATAGCCAGGATAGATAAAGATGCTAGTGTCCTGACAAAACGATTGCAGCTGGTTGCCCACTCCTGAAGCCTTTGCTGCTGACTCTAGTGAGCGTACCGAAGTGGTTCCCACCGCAATAACGCGACCACCAGCAGCTTTCGTTTGATTGATTCTATCCACCGTAGCTTGCGGTACATCGGCCCATTCTGCATGCATCACATGGTCTTTGACATCATCCACCCGCACAGGCTGGAATGTGCCGGCGCCAACATGCAAAGTAACAAACCCAATGTCTGCCCCTTTCGCTTTGATTGCTGCCATCAACTCATCGGTAAAGTGCAGACCTGCAGTCGGTGCGGCTACGGCTCCTGGTTTGTCGTTATAAACCGTTTGGTAGCGCTCGCGATCGGAATCTTCATCTGGTCGGTCGATATATGGCGGAAGCGGCATGTGTCCAATGTCTTCAAGCACATCGAGCCAACTTTGATGCTCGCTTAGCTCAAGTTCGAACAAGGCATCTTGGCGCCCGGTAACTGCCACCTCTACTTTGTCTTCGAGGATGATCACTGTGCCGGGTTTTGGCGCTTTGCTGCAACGGACGTGAGCAAGGGCTTGTTGTGGCGAGATGATTCGCTCAACCAAAACTTCCAGTTTGGCACCAGTGACCTTGCGGCCAAATGCTCGCGCAGGGATCACTCGAGTATCATTGAAAATCAACAAGTCACCGGGGTTAACATGATCGATAATGTCGGTGAACTGGCGATGCTGAAGCTCACCGGAGTTGCCATCAAGGCACAGCAATCGGCTACTACTGCGATCTGGTTGAGGATAACGGGCAATTAACTCGTCAGGTAATTCAAACGAGAAATCAGCGACTTTCATCCGATGCTCCGGTGTTGTCTTGGTCAATGGGCGGAATTTAAGCGGCGGCTAGTCTAGAGTGCCACAGGTAAGGGATCAAGTAATTACCCAACTGAAGCGGCTTTTACCGCCTGATCCGGTAACGCCGCGCGACCAACAAACCGACTAACGCCATGATGGCAAACTCGCCAAATCCTCCGCCGCCTCCTGATGGGGTAATGACATCGTTAGTACAACATACATCGGCAGGCGGCTGTTGCTCTGGTTCAAATTCAATTTCACTAATAGTGGCGGTTCCTACTTCGGTAACCGTGTAGTTGATGAGCAAGGTATCACCAGCAGAGACTTGGTAGTCGAAGTTGCCGTTTGGAGAAGAAAAAATAGCAATAACATCGCCATCAAGTTCGCTAATCCAAAGGCTTTGGCCTTCGTCGTTGCTGAAAGAAACGTCAAACGATACCTGCCCCGCTTCAGCAAACTGAATCAATAAATCTGTTTCATCTTGAGCAACCGCTGCCAGAGATGCGAGTAACTCGGCGCCTTGTTGCTCGAATTGGCTTTGGCCAAAAGCGAAGGTCGCCAAAGAAGATGGCACTGCTTCACTACCAAAATTCACCTCAGCGGCGACATCAGCCACCAAATCAATTTCAATCGGCTCTCTGGACGTTGCAAAGTTAATCACTCCGGCAGTGGAGTTAAGGCTACGTGCTTCAAACTCGATTTCTAGTGCGCACTGCTGCTGCGCTGGCAATGTTTGATTTGAGCAATCGTCAGTAATAATGGAATAGGAGTTACCTGCCACGCTAGCTGAACCAATATCAATGGGCGTGACCGTCGACTGATTGGTAATCAGTACCGTTTGTATTGTCGACTGGCCAATTGGCAGCAAGCCAAAATACAATGGCGTTGTCGTCACAAGACCCGCCGTTGTTTCATCAATCCATGGCAAAAAACTGGCTACTCGCGCATAGCCAGAAGGAAAACGCCCGGCGCATTCAATGCCCCAACTAGTAATGCCAAAAACATGGTTATCTTGGTTTAGTAGTGGTCCTCCACTGTCGCCAAAACAAGTATCTGCGCTATTGTTGCCGCCGGCACAGAGCATGTTGTCTGTGACACTGACTCCTGTGCGGTTAAATTCATTTCGACATTGTTGAGGAGCAACATAAGCCACCAAAGCTTGCATCAACTGGTTGACTGGAGACTCTTCGTCCTCGGTATCGCCCCACCCCAGGACTAGCAAATCGTCGCCATTTACCAACCCAGATGTCTCAGCAGCAGTCGCCAACTCTGGATACTCTGCTAACGGATTTGATTGCAGTAACTTGATGAGAGCAACGTCATTGTCATTGCTCTGTTCATCGTATTGCGGATGCACGATGAACTGCTCGACGCGTTTTAGATTCGAACGATTCACAGCATTAAGCTGCTCAACTCCTACTGCCACAGCAAGATCTGCGGGAGCCAAACCAAACGAGGTAAGGCAATGGGCAGCGGTTAACACCCAGTCGTCATTGATTTGCAAGCCGCCGCAGAAGTGTTGGGATTGATCGATAAACTGACCATCATTGCCAATGAATTGTACTGAAGCCATCCACCCATAAGGACCAATATCAGCAGCCTCACCACCGATAATCTTGGTCGTCGTGTCTAATGGCTGCTGAGCCGAGGCGCCAAAAGAAAAGCAAACAGATAGACATGCCGCTTTTAAAGTCATGCTGAGATTCATTTTTTGATCGCCTTTACACATCTTACTATTGCTCCTGGTTTGACCGGAGTATCGGAAGCTTTATTGCAGTAAATCAAACTTTGCCTCTGTGCGGAGTCATAGTCTTGAGGTGTAACGGTCAACTAGGAGAAAGCTCATGACAATGCAGGTTGATGAAATCATGAACACCGAGTTATTTACCCTAGGCCCCGACGCTTTGCTATCTAACGCAAAACACCTTATGTCGGAGCACCCGATTCGCCATATTCCCGTCGTCGACTCTGATCAACAACTACTCGGAATCATTAGTCAACGTGATGTGCTTAGCCACGGAGGGATGGATGCCAACGAGCAAGACTCTGCGCCTGTATCATCCATTATGACAGATCATCCTTATACCATCAGCTCCAAAACAGGTGTTGTTCAAGCCGCACGCCTGCTTAAGCGACAGCGCTTTGGCTGCTTGCCCGTGGTCGACAATGGCAAGCTAGTTGGCATGGTGACCGGCTCCGATTTTGTGGAGGTTGCCATCCAGTTAATGACAATGGCAGAAAATGTTGTGCCAGACCCCATCGACGAGCTCTAACCGTAAAATTCCAACAAAAACAACCAAAAAAGAGTGAATAGCATCACTCTTTTTTGCGTTTAAAGCCCCCACCTCACAATTTTAAGTAATTTAATTACAAAAAAAGTTTGACGCGTGATGAATGTCACACTATTATTCCCATCAACGAAACGAGAACACAGTTCTTTGGAGGACACAAACCATGCAACCTTTGATTGATATTTTCAGCAAAGTGCTCTCCGGCGACCAGATTTCTGCAGCTGAAGAGCCAACAACTTTGGCACCTGCTACTAAGCGATACAACTTCGCTTACAACAAGTAAATGTGCGACGTTGGTGACCACCTCGCCGACGCGCCTTTTCCCCCCAATTGATTCGCTGAATCACGTTATTGAAGCCTTTTCTGGTTTGCCCGCTCAAAAGTAGCGGGCTTTTTTTTGGCTTTATTCTGGTTGCCATAGCAGTATGATTAATCATCGGCCGCAACCAATATGACCATCGATTGAATTTTCTTGCCCACTTTCATATTGCCAGTGCAACTCAAACCAGCATAACGGGCGCTTTGCTGGGTGACTTTGTCCGTGGTAACCAGTACCTGCACTTCTCACCTGACGTGCAATTGGGCATTTTGTTGCATCGAAAAGTCGATGCCTACAGCGATCGAATGCCGTATTTAGCATCAATACGTCCAAAGTTTAAACAAGGCCAGCGCCGTTACCTGGGCATTGTTACCGACATGCTGCTTGATCATAAACTGAGTCAGCACTGGAGCGAATTTTGTTCGACGCCACTCACTACATTTGCCCACTGCATCTACCAGCAACTCACACCGCTGCCACACATGGCTCCCCGCTACGAAAAGGTGAGAGCGGCGATGAGCGAAGGCAATTGGCTCTGTCATTACCAGAGTGAAGAACAGGTGTTATACGCGCTAAACAGAATCAGTTTGCGCCTTAAACGGCAAGTCGATTTAGCAGACATCGGTGCACTTTGTTTGCAGTATTGCCGACCAGAGCTAGAACGAGCAATCACTCAAGACTACCCTGAATTGATGACACAGCTGACAACCTGGTTGGATTGTCAAACAGCCAACTAACAAAAAAGGGTGACCGTATGGTCACCCAAAGTGCACGAGGTGATCCGTTGATTGCAGCAATAGCAAAGCACCTAGCTGCAATCACCAGAACGCGATGGCTCAGCTAAACTGAGCCTCTTCAGTGCTGCCAGTAAGCGCCGTCACCGACGACTGGCCGCCCTGAATTATGTTAGTGACCTTGTCAAAGTAGCCGGTCCCCACTTCTTGCTGGTGGGCCACGAAGGTATACCCCTTATTGGCTGCAGCGAACTCGGGCTCTTGTACCATTTCAACATAATGGCGCATACCTTCACCTTGCGCATACGCATGCGCTAACTCAAACATGTTAAACCACATGTTGTGAATGCCAGCTAGTGTAATGAATTGGTACTTGTACCCCATATCCGACAACTCTTGCTGGAATTTGGCAATGGTGGTGTCATCCAAATTTTTCCGCCAGTTGAATGACGGCGAGCAGTTGTAAGCTAGGATTTGGTCGGGGTATTTCGCTTTAATCGCTTCAGCAAATTTCTTCGCCTCTTGCAAACACGGCGTTGCAGTCTCACACCACACCATATCGGCGTAGGGTGCATATGCTAGGCCCCGCGAGATAGCTTGATCAATGCCTGGCGTCACTCGATAGAAACCTTCGCTGGTGCGTTCACCGGTAATAAACTCCTGATCATAGGGGTCAGAGTCAGAGGTCAACAAGTCCGCCGCATTGGCATCGGTTCTTGCGATAACTAAGGTTGTCGTTCCAGCGACATCAGCGGCAAGTCGAGCTGAAATGAGTTTTTGCACGGCCTCTTTGGTTGGCACCAATACCTTACCACCCATGTGGCCGCACTTTTTCACCGACGCCAGCTGATCTTCAAAGTGCACGCCAGCAGCACCGGCATTGACCATGTTTTTCATCAATTCATAGGCATTGAGAACCCCGCCAAACCCGGCTTCTGCATCGGCAACGATCGGGAGGAAGTAATCAATGCCAGTTTCTGGGTTTTGGCCATTAGACCATTGAATCTGATCGGCTCGAGCAAACGAGTTGTTAATCCGCTCAACGACCGCTGGTACTGAATTGGCAGGATAAAGTGACTGGTCTGGGTACATGCTCGACGCTAGATTGGCATCGGCAGCAACTTGCCACCCTGATAAATAGATGGCTTCGATCCCTGCTTTGGCTTGCTGTACGGCTTGACCGCCAGTCAAAGCTCCCAAGCAGTTGACATAGCCTTTTTTGGCATCGCCGTTGATCAGTTGCCAAAGCTTATCTGCTCCGCGCTGAGCCAAGTCATTTCTTGGCACAAACGAACCGCGCAAGTTAACCACATCTTCAGCGCTGTACGTTCGCGTCACGCCCTTCCAGCGTGGGTTGGTGAGCCAGTCTTGTTCAATCGCAGCTATTTGTTGTTCACGTGTTAAAGACATGGTGCGTCCTCTTCTCGGTTTTATACACGCCTCTTGCTTGGGCGTTCAGGCAGTTTGTATTTAGCGTCGCGTCAAAACATTTGTAATCTTGCAACTACAATCTCGTTTAGTTTTTGAGTTCTTTCCATTAGCCATTAGTCGAATAAAAATCACTCAGAAAAACTTTTTAAGATGAATTTTTTTATTTATTTTCACTCACATAGAATTAAATCAAGTGAGTAATCCACCTCATTAACGAGTTATTTTGGTTATAAATGGTAGGTTTCGGTCTGACAAGCATTTGATCGAAATTAAATTTATTTACGTAATTTTACTACACGAATTGTCTTACTCAGAAAGCTATTCAAACAATGCTTTGGCACGAAAGAGGTTCATAGCTGAGCCGGGTTAATAGAATAAGTCTCTAGATTTGTTGGCATAAAAGATTTTCAGAGCGAAACTAATCATTTTTTGAGCTTTAACTCTAAAACACCAATTACAGTTTAGATTTTGCGCATTTACACATGTGAAATTTTACAAAAGAAGTTTTTTTTTGCCGCTCCCGACAGCATGATGACAAGAGTTCTCACTACTTTCAGCTTAAGGCTATAGTGAATAAACAAGTTTTTATTGGCGCAAAGAGGTAGCAAATGGAAGGCGATAAGAAGCAAAAGCAGCTCCCCAAGTTGGACAAGAAAAAATACGAAGACGAGCTAGCGCGATTACAAGTTGAACTGGTTCATTTGCAAGAATGGGTGAAAACACAAGGATTGAAAGTCGCGGTGATCTTCGAGGGACGAGACGCTTCCGGTAAAGGCGGCACTATCAAGCGCATCACCGAAAAACTCAACCCACGGGTTTGTCGTGTCGTCGCTCTGGGTGTACCAACCGAACGCGAACGTTCGCAGTGGTATTTCCAACGCTATGTCCAGCATCTGCCTGCGGCAGGCGAAATCGTATTGTTTGACCGTTCTTGGTACAACAGAGCTGGAGTAGAACGAGTCATGGGCTTTTGCTCCGATGAAGAATACGATGAGTTCATGCGTTCATGTCCAGAATTTGAACGCATGTTGACCCGCAGTGGCATTGTCCTGATCAAGTATTGGTTCTCGGTTTCTGATGAGGAACAAGAGAAGCGCTTTCAAGAGCGAATCAAAAACCCAATCAAGCGCTGGAAGTTCTCGCCAATGGATCTTGAATCACGAGCAAAATGGGCAGAATACTCCGCCGCCAAGGACGACATGTTTAAATACACAGACACCAAGCAATCACCTTGGTTCGTGGTGCAGTCGGACGATAAACGCCGACTCCGGCTCAATTGCATCAGCCACTTTATTCAGCAAATCCCATACAAAAAGATCAAATACGACACCATTAAGCTACCGAAGATCGATAAAAGTGGCTACGTCAGAGCACCTCATAGTGATCAAACCATAGTCCCTGATGTTTTTTGATTGAAATTTGGCGACAAAAAAGCCCTGCATTGCAGGGTTTTTCCGACATAAACAACTGCCTATTGGTCGTCAATAATCGCTTCGATATCGGCCGCCGACGTATGGCGAATATCCTTACCCGTGACATTGTAAACCACGTACTCAGCAATGTTTGTACAGTGATCACCGACGCGCTCTAACGAGCGGCTAATCGACATCAAATCCAACATTTCTGGAATTGAGCGAGAATCCCCCATCATGTAAGTCAATGATTGGCGGACGATTCCTTCATGCAAGGAGTCAATCTTCTTGTCATGCAAATGAACTTTCCATGCCGCTTTAACATCCATTCGAGCAAATGCATCAAGGACCTCACGCAGCATTTTGACAATTTGCTCACCCATTGCTTCAAGGTTGAACTTCACCACGTCGGGCGCTTTGCTATCGTTGCGAAGCAACGCCTTAGCGATTGATTCAGCCAAGTCGCCGATACGTTCTAAATCGGTAATGGTTTTGACAATAGTCATCATCAGGCGTAAATCGCTTGCAGTCGGTTGACGCTTAGCAATAATCCGAGTGCATTCCTGATCGATTTCCATTTCGAAGTTATTGACCTTGACGTCATTGTTAATAACTTCATGGGCTAAATCATTGTCCTTGTCACGAGCGGCAGCCAATACATCCATCAATTGCTGTTCGACCAAACCGCCCATCGCCAGAATCTGGCTACGAACATTTTCCAGCTCTTCGTTAAATTGGCCAGAAATGTGTTTGTTTAAATGACCTGTATCCACGGTAATTCCTCTATTCTGCAAAGCAATGACAATGCTTAACCGTAACGACCAGTAATATAGTCTTCTGTTTTCTTCTTCGCTGGCGTGGTGAACAGCGTATTGGTGTCTGAGTATTCGACCATTTCTCCCATATACATAAAGGCTGTTTGGTCAGATACACGAGCAGCCTGCTGCATGTTGTGGGTCACGATGACAACCGTGAATTGCTTTTTCAAATCATTGATCAGCTCTTCAATGGTCAGTGTTGAGATTGGATCCAATGCCGATGTTGGTTCATCCAACAACAACACTTCTGGCTCAATCGCAATGGCGCGGGCAATCACTAAACGTTGCTGCTGACCGCCAGATAAACCAAAAGCATTGTCGTTAAGACGGTCTTTTACTTCATCCCACAGCGCAGCACCACGCAACGAGCGTTCTACCGCTTCATCGAGTACCCGGCGATCTTTGATACCCTGAAGGCGCAGACCATAAACCACGTTCTCATAGATGCTCTTTGGGAACGGATTAGGTCGCTGGAATACCATGCCAACGCCACGGCGCAGCGATGCAACATCGACCTTACGGTCGTAAATGTTTTGGCCATGGAGCAAGATCTCGCCTTCAATACGGCAAATATCCACTAAATCATTCATACGATTAATGCAGCGCAACAATGTTGATTTGCCGCAACCAGATGGGCCAATGAAGGCCGTCACTTGGTTTTTTGGGATCTTCATGCTGACGTTGTACAACGCCTGCTTACTACCGTAGTACAAATCTAGATTTTTAATTTCCAACGCAGTTTCAGCATCGGTCAACGCCGATAAGTCGCGGGTCGCTGTTGAGCCAGTTGGTGTTACTGTGATCATCAGGAGATGTCCTCTAATCAAATACTGTTCTTAGTGCTCAAGCGAGCGGTATTTTTCACGCAAGTGATTGCGAATGCCAATAGCGGTAATGTTCAAGCCCACAATAACGGTCACCAACAAGAATGAGGTGGCGTAAACAAGGGGGCGAGCCGCTTCAACATTGGGGCTTTGGAAACCAACATCATAGATGTGGAAGCCCAAGTGCATAAACTTACGGTCTAAGTGAATAAACGGGAAGTTACCATCAACCGGCAGGGTCGGCGCCATTTTCACCACCCCAACCAACATCAGCGGCGCAACTTCACCAGCAGCACGAGCAACCGCCAGAATCAAACCGGTCATAATTGCAGGCGATGCCATCGGCAATACGATACGCCACAGAGTTTCAGCCTTAGTCGCGCCCAACGCCAAACTGCCCTGACGCACAGTCGAAGGGATTCGCGATAGACCTTCTTCGGTCGATACGATGACCACTGGTAGGGTCAAAATTGCCAGCGTCAATGCCGACCACATCATACCGGGGGTACCGAATGTTGGCGATGGTAGCGCTTCCGGGTAGAACAATTGGTCGATGCTGCCACCCATGACGTAAACAAAGAAGCCCAAGCCAAATACGCCGTAAACAATCGATGGCACACCAGCTAGGTTGATTACCGCGGTACGAATAATCTTGGTGAGGGCATTTTTACCCGCATATTCGTGCAAGTAGATCGCAGCGACCACACCAAATGGTGTCACCACCACTGCCATCAGCATCACCATGAAGACGGTACCAAAGATCGCTGGGAACACCCCGCCTTCAGTGTTTGCTTCACGCGGCTCACTGCTGATGAATTTACCCACTTCCACGAACCAGTGACCGGCTTTGGCAAACACGCTCATGTCGTTAGGGTAAATGACATCCAACACATACTTCATTGAGATGTGGACTGACTCACCACGCATATCTTTGATAACGACAGTATCGCGCTCAGTTTCTTCACGCAGAGCAAACAGCTCTTTCTCATAGCCAAGGTACTCAGTGCGAAGGGCTTCACGCTGCGCGTTGTAGTCATCAATCCGCTCTTGGGTCAGTCGATCACGCAGTTCATCACCACGTTCACGCAAACGGATTTTTTCCAGCTTGTAGTTAATGCCGCCAATATCACCGTGCTGAATATCAGCCATGCCGTCGGTTAGCTCGCCGACGCGATCAATGCGCTGTTGCAACACTTCAGCCACATCGCCAGCAACGGGCTGTTGGCCTTCCAAAACTTGCAACACTTCGCCGTAGAAGTTGCCGTTTTTAGTGCGCTCAACACGAGCGATGTTGGCGGGTTTGGTGCGCTCGATGATATCCGTTTCAAGGATCCAGCGGAAATCCAAGTCGACGAATTCACGGTTACCGGTTTTCACCAAGTAGCGCGTCACCAAATCAGTAGGGGCACCTTGAATATCGCGGCCGGCTTCTCGCAGCTGTGATACTGGCACCTGTTCTCTATCGTGAATTTCACCCACAACGGTACTGACATTACCGAACTGATCACGCACTTCAAATTGATAGACAGACGCAGGCCAGAAATAAACCAAACCACGCCAAGCAATGAGCAGCAATAAGCCTAATACAGCAACCAAACTGATACTGACAGTACCAGCTGTCATCCATACCCAAGGTGAGCCAGACTTAAACCAAGTTTTCATCTAATAATTCTCCGTCTCGCTCAGCTTACATATTGCTGTATTTGTCACGCAGACGCTGGCGGACAAATTCAGAAATGGTGTTGAACACAAAGGTCACAATAAAGAGTACAAAGGCTGATAAGAACAGCACTCGATAGTGCGAGCTACCCACTTCAGATTCCGGCATTTCAACCGCAATATTGGCCGACAGCGTCCGCATGCCCTGGAAGATACTCCAGTCCATCAATGGCGTATTACCCGTTGCCATCAACACGATCATGGTTTCACCCACGGCGCGACCAAGACCCATCATCACCGCAGAGAAAATACCTGGGCTTGCAGTTAGCAACACGACTCGAGTCAGCGTTTGCCAAGGCGTTGCGCCTAGCGCCAGCGAACCATTCGATAAGTGGCGAGGGACGCTAAACACAGCGTCTTCAGCAATGGAGAAAATTGTCGGGATAACCGCGAAGCCCATGGCGATACCAACAACCAATGAGTTGCGCTGGTCAAAACTGATGCCCATTTCGTTGGTGATATAACCACGTGCATCACCGCCCATTAGCCACAGCTCCAGTGTTGGACTGATGGCAAAACTGAACCAGCCAAGGAACACCACAACCGGGATCAGCAACGCGGCATCCCAGCCTTCCGGCATCCGTTGTTTGATGTTTTTCGGCAATTTGTGGAAGCCCCATGCGGCAGCCAAGAATCCGGCCGGCAAAACAATCAGTAATGTCATGACGCCAGGCAAGTTGCCTTCAATTAATGGCGCCAACCACAGGCCAGCGAGGAAACCTAGGATCACTGTCGGCAGCGCTTCCATGATTTCAACGGTTGGCTTGACGTAAGTACGCATTTCAGGTGCCATGAAGTACGCTGTATAAATCGCGCCAGCTAATGCCAGCGGCACCGCAAACAACATCGCGTAGAACGCCGCTTTGATGGTACCGAAGGAAATAGGCACTAATGACATCTTCGCTTCAAAGTCATCACTACCAGAGGTCGACTGCCAGATATAGTCAGGCTCTTTGTAACCCTCGTACCATACCTCTTGCCACAACGCACTCCAGGTGACTTCTGGGTGCGGGTTATATATTTCGATATAACTAATTTGGCCAGCTTCCTGCAGTAAAGCGGAGTCGGCACGAGGCGAAAAGACAATCTGGTCGATGCTATCTTCAGCGAGCTGTTTAGTGACAAGACGAGTATCACCCGTGGAATGAAACAGCGACAATTGACCATCTTCCGTACCCGCCATGAAGCCGCGACGGAAGAACTCTGACGTCATTACGCTGACGTCCCCACCAGCATCAAAATCTCGAATACGGGTAAACTCGCGACCTTGCTCAGTTTGCACTTGGAACCACTGGCTGATAATGCCGCCTTGTTCGGCGATCATGACCGACGACGCACCTGACAACAGATCCATCGAAGTAAGCTTCTTGTTACCGAAATCAAGGGTTTGCAAACGGCTGATGCCCGAGTCTGGCTGACTGATATCGTAGATATCAACCAAATTGGCGTGGCGCACAAACATCATTCGATGGTCTGGCGTCACTCGCAACTGATCGATTTCTCGCGCTTGGGTGTTAACCGCGTAATACTCGGCTTGCCACTCAATTTCCTCGGTCATGAAATCTTCTTCACCAATCAAACGAGTGACAATCAGACGGTTATCGACGGTCACTGCGGCGAATGTTGCTTCCGTTTCGCCACGTTCAAAGACAAAGTACTTGAGCGCCTTTCCTTGCTGGTCCACCTGCAATGGTTCCTCGCCAAGCGGATAGCTGACAAATGGCGTCAATTGGCGCACATCATTTGGGAAGGTGACACGAAAATCTGGACGAACCACTAACGCTTTGCCTTGCTCATCAGCAATCGCATAGGTTTGGCTCGAAGGCGTCGACATAGTGACATTGAGTTCACCGTCTAAACCGGAGAGTTGTTCGGTGCTAATGATATCGCCAGGGTTGAAACCTTTATTGGCCTGACGAGCAGCAAAGAACACCACTGACGCCTCAGAGGTCAAACGAAAACCAATTTCGTTCTGCTCTTCTATGCCTAGAGCCAGAGTTTCACCAATGCCAGGAACGGCATATGTGTCGTGCTGTTCCATCGTCACCGGACGAAAAACAGGGAACACAACGTAAAGTAGATAAAAGAAGATCAGCAGTAGTGCCACCAAAACCATAACACCGCCAGCGGTTACACCGTAGCGGGCGATACGATCTTTCAATAGGCGCACACGACTGGCCGCTAACAAGTTATGAGCGGAGTCGGCCATTTTGAACCTCAAAGTGAATAAAGCTGGGGCGATTATATTTTTGCAATATGACAGATTTGTTACAAAGTGCTTTGTAACCAAAGTTTATTCATCTAGCGCCTGTGCAAATCAAAATGAGCGCTAAATCATGCTGATTTTATTACCAAATCTATTAGACTGGAATGAGTGACAAGCTCTCCGGCTTGCAGACTGTGGCGAAATGTTTACTTTGCCGCCACTCCGGCATCCCTCAAATGCCGAATAAAGCTTATGTTCGATAGATAGCAGCGGAGCAATATTGATGAAAACCATCGTTATTTCCATTATTGGCCCTGATCGTTCTGGTATTGTTGATGAGGTATCAACATGCCTTATTGACCATCACGGAAACTGGTTGGGCTCAAGTATGAGTCTTATGGCTGGACAGTTTGCTGGTATTGTTGAAGCCAGCCTTCCCGAACAACAATTGGCGGGATTAACCGAACAACTTCAACTGCTCAGCAACTTAACCATTCACGTTGCCGATGGTTCGACTCAACCGCAACCCGAACAGTCAACGCTGGAATTTGTCGTTACTGCCAACGATAGGCCCGGTATCGTTCAACAAGTCTCTTCTTGTTTGGCAAAACTTAACATCAATGTTTTGCTCCTTGAAACCGAATGTGAGTCCGCCGCCCATTTCGGAGGCAATTTATTCCACGCCAGAATCAATGCGGCATTGCCAGAGCAACTGACAGCAGAGGATGTGTGGGCAGCCCTTGAAGCACTATCAGATGATTTAATGATCGACCAAGACATCGTCTAGAACTCGTTCTGACATAAAAGTGTCACATCACTTTTCGGATTAAGGCCGTAACATACGGTCGACAAACTTTCACTCATTGAGGACAGTATGAGCCACCCCAAACTGCACGTAGAAAAGGAATTAAGCTGGTTATCATTTAATGAGCGAGTGTTGCAGGAGGCGGCCGACAAAACAGTTCCTATCATTGAGCGCGTGCGCTTCTTGGGGATTTTCTCCAATAATCTTGATGAGTTCTTCCGCGTTCGGGTCGCCAATGTGAGGCGCCGCATTCTTATTGAAGGCGCGGGTCCAAAGAGTGAAAAAACCAAAAAGCTGATGACCGCGATCCAAGAAAAGGTACTCAAGCTGAATCAAGGGTTTGATGAAGCTTACATGGATATCATCATCGGTTTAGCGCGCCACAACATCTTTTTGATCAACGAAGAGCAAGTTTCCGACGCGCACGGCCGCTGGCTACGCAAATACTTCCGAGACAATGTATTGCCTCATGTGGCGCCGATTATCGTTAGCGAGAAAGTCGATCTCACTCGAGTGCTAAAAGACGACTTGACCTATTTGGTGGTTGAACTGAAGTCAGCCGATAGCATCCGCTATGCCTTAATTGAGGTACCTTCCGATCGGGTATCACGGTTTGTCAATTTGCCCGATGAAAAGGGCCGCAAGAAGAAAAGCATGATCTTGCTGGACAACATGATCCGCTATTGTCTCGATGACATTTTCCAGGGCTTTTTCGAGTACGATGAGGCACAGGCTTTTTCGATCAAAATGACTCGAGATGCCGACTTTGATTTAAGTGAAGATGTCGATCAGTCGATTCTCGAGCAAATGTCCGGCGGGTTGAAGCAGCGTCTCACCGGCAAACCGGTGCGCTTCGTTCATGATCGCGAAATGCCCACCGCCATGGTCGAGTTTATCAAGTACAAATTAGGTATTTCATCCTATGATTCGGTGATTCCAGGCGGCCGATACCATAACTTTCGCGACTTTATAGGCTTTCCAAATGTTGGCCGCGCCTACTTAGAAAACCCCAAACTAAGAGCATTGGATAGTGCTCATTTCGACCGCCATACCACCGCCTTTGAAGCCATTAGCGAAGGCGATATTCTGCTCTACTACCCATATCATAAGTTTCGCTACTTCACCGAATTCCTTCGCCAAGGCGCCTTTGACCCAACAGTGAAGGCCATCAAGATTAGTATTTACCGGGTCGCAAAAAACAGTCAGGTCATTAAATCACTGATTGATGCGGCCGAGAATGGCAAACGAGTCACGGTAGTGGTTGAACTCCGAGCACGGTTCGATGAGGAGGCCAATATTGATTGGGCCAGAACCCTCACTGAGGCTGGCATTAAAGTTGAGTTTGGCGTCCCAGCGTTGAAATGTCACACCAAGTTATGCCAGATCACCCGCACAGAAGACGGCGAGGACGTCAATTATTGCCACATTGGTACTGGCAACTTTCACGAGAAAACCGCTCGAATTTATACTGACTTCAGCCTGTTCACCAAACATGCTGAGATCAATGACGAAGTACACAATGTATTCGACTTCATTCAGCATGCTTATAAGCGTTATCGCTTTAAGCATTTGGTGGTCAGTCCGAACGATACTCGCCGCCGCTTGTATCGCTTAATTGACCAAGAAATTGACTATGCCCAGCAAGGTAAGAAGGCTGAGATCTTTATCAAAGTAAACAACTTAGTCGATGTCGGAATCGTCAACCGACTCTATGCCGCTAGCAATGCCGGGGTCAAGATCCGCATTATCGTCCGTGGTATGTGTAGTTTGGTGCCAGGGCTTCCAGGTTACAGCGACAATATCCAAGCGATCAGCATTGTCGACCGGTTTCTCGAACATCCGCGGGTGTTTAGCTTTCGCGCCAATGGCGAGCACGAGACCTTCATTTCGTCGGCGGATTGGATGACCCGCAATATTGAAAACAGGGTCGAAGTGGGTGTGCCGGTTTACGATGACAAAATGAAAAAGCTGATTCTAGATATCCTCGAATTGCAATGGAGTGATCGTACCAAAGCGCGAGTTATCGACATTGAGCAAACAAACCCTTATAAACCTAGAGGCAACAAAAAGAAAATTCGCTCACAGATCGTCACTCACGATTACTTAAAAGCATATGAAGAGAAGTCAAAAGGACGTGGAAAGTAATTCAACCGACGTAACAAATTCAGACAATGTGCTGGTCGCACTCGACCTCGGCTCTAACAGCTTTCATATGGTGATTGCCCGTATCGTTGAGGGTAATTTACAAATTCTCACCCGCCACAAAGAAAAAGTCCGGCTTGCTGCCGGGCTTGATGACAATAACCAGCTTGACCAAGCGGGCTTTCAACGCGGTCTTGAATCCCTCAGTCGTTTTAATGAAAGGCTGCAGCCATTCGATACCGCAAACGTTCGCATCGTCGCGACCCACACGCTGCGTAAAGCAACCAATGCACGAGATTTTCTGGCCAAGGCTGAAGAAGTGCTATCACACCCAGTGGAAGTGATTTCTGGCCACGAAGAAGCTCGTTTGATTTACAAAGCGGTAGCTAACGCAGAGATGACTGAAGACAAAACCTTGGTCATTGATATTGGTGGCGGCAGCACCGAATTAGCATTGGGACAGAATCACCAAGTGCTGCGACTGACCAGTCGCACCATGGGTTGTGTCAGCTTTACCAAAAAATATTTCGCTAACGGCATCACTAAACAAGCATTCAAAAAAGCCATCTTGTCGGCCCAACAACGTTTGGAGCCAGTCATTGACAGCTTTTGCCGTGTTGGTTGGGGCCGAGTACTGGCGACATCAGGCACAGCATCAGCTCTTGCTGCTTGCGCTCAGGAAATGGGCCATAGCGCAATCACTGCGGACAGCCTAAAAGACCTGCAAAAACTGTTGATTGAAAAGCAAACTGATATCGAAATTAAAGGCATATCAGAAGAGCGATTTCAGGTACTAGCCGGTGGCCTAGCTGTCATGGCTGCCATTGTGTCAGCATTTCAGATTAACGAGATTCGATATTCAGCTGCTGCTTTGCGTGAGGGCGTACTCTATGAAATGCATGGCGGTATGGAACACAGTGATGTCCGGCGCCGTGCGCGAGAGAGTCTGATGGCTCGCTACAATGTCGATGGCATTCAAGCGCAACGGGTGGCTGAAATAGCCATTTGGTTGTGGCAACAATTGCAGAAACCTTGGGCTTTGCCGCATTCATCGCTAAGTTTGATTCGTCATGCAGCTTACCTGCACGAAGTGGGTTTAGATATCAACTCCTCAGCCATTCAGCGCCACTCCGCTTACATCATTGAAAACAGCGATTTAGCTGGCTTCAACCGCGATGAACAACTGGTATTGGCCAACTTAGTACGGTTCCATCGAAAAAAATTGCAATTGAACCAACTTCTGCCAATTGAAGAACTGTTCAAAGACAAGACCTTGATTCGACTAATACGGATATTGCGAATCGCGGTATTGTTAAACTTGGGTCGCAAAGGCTATGAGCAGCCTCAGTCAGTGACGGTTGATGGCAAAACCATGACACTTACGTTTGCCCCCGACACCTTGACTAATCAGCAGTTGCTATACGTCGACTTAGATAGGGAAGCTCAGCTGCTGGAACTGGCCGGCTTCAAGTTGATATTCGAGTGATCGAAGCAAAGTACTGAAGCTCCATGGCAGAGCTTCAGTGTCGATAAACAACCCAAACTAGCGCGTCGGCTCAAGCAAGCTGCGGCGCTTCAAGTGATGCTTTAGAGCCCTGAGCGCCCCCCGCATTTTGCCCTGCCCCGGATGATCATATGAATCTTCCAAACGCTGACAAGCCGCTTGTATCACTCGTGGCGCAATACCACGAAGACGCGATGAGATCAGTTCAATTTGAGAGCAATTGTGGGCCAACTGTAAATTTGGAATTGCTTCTTTAGGGCTAACAAAGCGTTGTTTACTGCTACGTAGGTTGGCAAACAGCTTCGCTAACTTCGACACATCATGGATCAGTGAAGGTGGTGGATTGGAAAACATCAGATTTATTCTCCTATCATGCGGGTTCACTAACAATAGTGCGAAAAAGCATATTTAGATCACAAGTAGAAAAAAATAAATCATCAGAAAAAAACGTAATTAACTGATAAACAAATGATAATAAAACAACACATTAACAATTTAGATTCAGTTAGATAACATCCACCAACGAGTACACCTTTGCTTTTTGGGGCTATATTATGACAATAAATTGATAAAAAGTAAGGGTATTAGAACAAGCTAGCGTTCAACTCACCAAATTCACCACAATTAGTCGAACACCCAACGCAAGCCTGAACTCACTGCATAGGTGAGATCAGGCTTAGAGCTAAGATTTCTACATTGGCTTCGATGCAAGCCAACGGCGGCTTGGCCGCACGTCCGCTGAGTGACTAGGGCGAATAGTCAAGCGGCATAAGTGTGCTGTTCTGCCAAGTGGCGATGAAAATTATGCCTTGCTGAGCGAAGCCCTGCTGCTAAGCCAAGCTTGCCAAGATTAAAGTAGGTGGTTTCAAGCTTGTCGAGAGCGCCATCAATGCGCGCCTCATTGGTCGACTCCAATGCCGTGAATATCCTTGCGATTTGACTACACTGGTGCGCTAGCTCGAGATTTGGCAATGCTTGTTGGGGTGAAACAAACTGTTGCCGTTTACGGCGCAAAACCGCAAAGATTTCGGCTAGTCGAGTGAGGTGCGTTACTAACTCTTGAGGTGGTGTGGTCATAAGATGCGTCCTTTTATTTTTTAGTATGACTACATTCACCATAGAAAAGGGGCTTTTGTTACACCAGTCGACCTATTTGATCGAAATCAAATGAGTTCAAATTGGTCAGACAGGTACGTCCTGTGATCATCTGACTTGTGATCTCTGCTGTTAGCGTCTAACAGGCAAAAAAAAACCGGCCGAAGCCGGTTTTTCAAGTTCACTTTGCAATCCCATTTGAGGATTACAGCAGACCCAACTTTTTCAGGTCAGCATTTGCAACTTTCGCTGGTACTGGGATGTAGCCGTCTTTCTCTACAACAGTTTGGCCCTGCTTAGACAACATATAGCGAACGAACTCAGCTTCTAACGGAGCCAATGGACGATTTGGATGCTTGTTGACGTAGACGTACAAGTAACGAGACAGTGGGTACTCACCAGTCAAAGCTTTTTCCATAGTCGCAGGAACGAATGGACCACCTTTTTTCGACAACGGCACGGCTTTAACACCAGAAGTCAGGTAACCAATACCTGAGTAACCAATAGCGTTCAGTGAGGCAGAAACCGACTGAACAACTGATGCAGAACCAGGCTGCTCGTTGACAGAAGATTTGAAGTCACCTTTACACAGGCCCTTCTTCTTGAAGTAACCATAAGTGCCTGATACCGAGTTACGACCATAGAGTTGGAAGTCACGAGAGCTCCAGTCACCAGTCAAGCCTAGGTCGCCCCAGTTTTTGATTGCTTCACCACCACACTTGCCAGTGCTTGAGAAGATCGCGTCAACTTGCTTAATGGTCAGGCCATCAATTGGGTTGTCTTTGTTGATGAATACTGCCAAGGCGTCGATTGCCACGCGAACAGGAGTTGGCTTGTAACCATACTTCTTGTCGAACGCTTCAATCTCGCCAGCTTTCATCTTACGGCTCATTGGGCCAAAGTTAGAAGTGCCCTTTTCGAGAGCTGGTGGCGCAGTAGATGAACCAGCAGCAGTTACTTCCACAGTAACGCTTGGGTAGAAATCATCACGGAATTCTTGAGTCCACAGAGACATCATGTTTGCCAATGTGTCAGAACCAGTTGATGAGATCTTGCCAGAAATACCACTCACCTGCTTGTAGTCAGGAAGGTCTTTATCCAAAGCAACAACGTTGGCAGAAAATACTGCAGCGGCAGTCAGGCCAATAGTTGCAGCAACTTGTTTGAGTTTCATAGGGACTCCGTCTGGAAATAATCCATTTCAAAAAAAACGCGCTCAGTATTGCGCCCTGCCATGACAGTTAGATTAACCTTTTATGACATTTTTATTTCAGTAAAAGATAACAGCTAAGTGTTTATTTTATATAGATTAGTGATGTTGGAATGATAAAACTAAAGGTCGAACCGAAGGTCAATTCCGACTCGATATTCAAACTGGATTGATGATGGCTCAAGGCATGTTTGACAATAGCAAGACCGAGACCCGACCCACCAGTTTTACGCGATCGCGCCCTGTCGACCCGATAGAAGCGCTCGGTTAGCCGCGCCAAGTGTTCTGCGGCAATGCCATCACCATCATCACGGACAGCAAATTCAGCACCAGTCGCACAGCGCTGCCAATGGATCTTAATATGACCACCGTCGGGAGTGTAGTGCACCGCGTTGAAGATCAAATTAGAAAAGGCGCTGCGCATTTGCATCAGATCACCTTTCATCATCAAGCCAGACTCAACAAATAGCTGAATCGATAGATTTCGTTCTTCCGCCAGCGTTTTTGCCTCCTCGGCAATAGTCGATAGCAAGCCAGGAACATCGATTTCGTGGCTGGTATCTGGGCGATCGTTCGCTTCGATTTTTGACAGCGTTAACAGCTGAGAAACTAACGAGTCCATTCGGTGAGTTTGCTCAAGCATCATTGACTGTGCTTTTTGCCACATTTCCGGAGGCATTGATTGTGGGTCTTGCAGCATTTCAATGTAGCCCTGGACAACGGTCAACGGGGTCCTCAGCTCGTGACTGACATTGGCGACAAAGTCGCGCCGCATTTGCTCCAATCGCAACCATTGGGTGACGTCACGAACCACCAGCAGGATTTGTTTCTTGTCATAGGGCATGCGACGGAATTCGATCATTCGCATCGGCTCCGCTGGTGATGGAAACACCATCAGATCCGGACCATCAGTTGCATTGATGTATTCGATGAATTCAGGGTTACGGATTAGGTTGTCGATGCGTTGGCCCGCGTCTTCAGGCCAGCGTAGTCCCAATAACCGTTGAGCAAGCTGATTAGACCAAACAATGGAGCGATCTTTTTGGATCACCACAGCGCCATCTGGAAGCGCTTCGGCACCGCGCCGAAACCGCTTGAGCAGACGAGCCAAATCTTTGCGGCGACGACGATTACGCTGTTGCAAGCGATAAAGGCCATCGTAAATCACTCCCCAGGAGCCGGATCCGGCTGGCGGAGCAAAACGCTTATCTCGCCAAAGATACACGGATAATTGCTTCATGTGGCGATAATGCCAAAACAGCAATGCCAAAGCGCAAACACCGGCAAACAATAGCGGCGCGTCAAACAGCAGGCCGAAGATCCCGGCCACCGCCAACATCAATATGACGGTGGTGAGTGTTCCCCAACCAATTGAGCGTTCTCTCATTAGCTATCCAATGATAATTAGATGCGAGCTGAAAAACGGTACCCTGCGCCACGCACTGTTTGAATCATTTTGTCGTGACCGTTAGTTTCAATCGCTTTGCGTAAGCGACGAATATGAACGTCTACGGTCCGATCTTCAACATAAATATTGGTGCCCCACACCTGATCGAGCAATTGTTCGCGACTGTAGACGCGCTCAGGGTGAGTCATAAAGAAGTGCAGCAACTTGAATTCAGTCGGCCCCATCTCAAGCGCATCATCACCACAGGTGACACGATGACTCACCGGATCAAGCCGGAGTCCCTGAATTTCAACCTGCTCATCGAGACCGGTAGGATTGACTCGGCGGATCACTGCTTTAATACGTGCCATCAGTTCCCGCGGCGAGAATGGTTTAGTGACGTAATCATCAGCGCCCACTTCTAAACCACGGATTTTATCTTCTTCTTCACCACGAGCGGTCAACATGATGATTGGAATTTGACGAGTGAACTCGTCTTTTTTCAATTTTTTCGCCAACTGGATGCCACTGCCACCCGGCAACATCCAATCCAACAGAACTAAATCAGGATATGGCTCGGTTAACTGTTGAAGCGCCTCATCAAAATCTTCCGCTTCAACGGCTTGATAACCATGCTGATCCAGAACAAATGTCAGCATCTCCCTGATAGGTGCTTCATCTTCAACTACTAGCACTCGTCTAGCCATAATACGTCACTCAGCCTCAGCAATTGAGCGCAGTCTAAATTGACTGCAGTCTATAATCCAACGCGTATTATTCGGTTGAACAATGTCACTTTTATGACAATTGTTACAGATTTTCTTAATCACCATGAAACTAGTGAGTCAATTGGCTATTTACAACGTCCGATCATGGACGGCAATCGCGTTTGGCAGCCATTTTTTTGCCTTGGTACCGTCAAACGTTAGGCAAAAATAAAGCCTTACCAAGATCACTTAGCAAGGCTTAGATGAACGCAGAGCTGCGAACAGCAGCGATTCAATTAGAATAAGTGGATAATGCCTACGCCCACGTATTCGTCATCGTTTTCTTTGTCTTCAAGATCAAATGAAGTACCAAACGCGTAAAGCGTGGTGCTTTTAGCCAGTTT
The DNA here is from genome assembly GCF_002165625.1 of Neiella marina. Taxonomy (GTDB): domain Bacteria; phylum Pseudomonadota; class Gammaproteobacteria; order Enterobacterales; family Neiellaceae; genus Neiella; species Neiella marina. The sequence goes on along the minus strand of NZ_NGNS01000002.1, from coordinate 274,751 downwards.
GTAGTCAACCCCTAGGTTGATGGCTTCACCGGCAGATGACTTCTTGTTCAACGCCATGTCGGTATCTTGATACTGAACTTTGAACAACCAATCATTGTACTTATAGCCGGCATTTACTAAGTAGCCGTCACCATCTTTGCCTTCTTTGTCGTCGCGGTCTGACTCAGAATCCTGGAACATCGCGCCAAGTTGGATATTGTTCCACTGGCCATATGCAGTCACACGGTAGCTGGTGATGCCAAAGACTTCACTGTTATATGACGCAGATGCGTACCAATTGCCGTTTTTCCACTTCGAATCACCGTAACTTACCGCTAAAGAGAAAGCGTCTGAGCTAGCACCGTTATCCGATGCATCAGATTGCTTGGAGTTGCCTTCAAGCACATATGTTGCAGCAAAGCGCGCTTTACCAAACTTTGGAGAGGTGTAATGAACGCTTTCTTCAACTCGGTCTTCACTGGCAAACAAACCAGCGATATCACCATTGATATCTCCGAAACGGTCAACTTTTCCTTGCGACGTCTTGAAGGCGCTGTCTTTGCGACCTAATAGCAATTCACCCATCTTTTGACTACGCAAGCCAACATACTGGTTGCGAGCTTTGATATTGTCAGAGTCTTCATCAATGTTAACTTTAAACTCAAGTAGATAAACCGCAGACAAATCATCATTAATTGGTGCGACACCTTTCAAACCAAAACGAGAGTGATGACTTTTCACCTCGGTTGTGGAATCACCGGCTTCATCGGTGTTTTGGACAGTAACGTTAATTTTGCCATATACCGTTGGGTCAAGATCCGCTGGCGCAGCCATCGCAAGAGGGCTGACAAGCATCAGAGCGCTGCAAAGTTGTTTCATAATTATGTTTCGCTTTTGTTAAATGTGGCCACAGTTTATCGACTAAATCCCTGTTGCCATTGATAAGTATCAAGCGAATACAAAAAAGCGGAGCCTAGGCTCCGCTTGTCTTTCCGCCGAATAAACGGCCGTTGTTTTAAGCTTTAGAACTTGTGTTCAATACCCAAACCAACATAGGTTTCTTCGTCAATGGTCTTACCGCCATCGTTCGTCACATCTTTATCTAGGTCACGCAGCGTTGCAAAGGCATACAACTTAGTTGGTTTAGCCAACTTGTAATCTGCGCCAATGCTGATTGAGGTTGGATCGGCACTCGCCTCTTCCATGGTTTGATATTGCGCTTTAAAGGTCCAAGCATCCATCTTGTAAGCCGCGCTGACCATGTAGCCAGTGTAATCGTCACTACCATCAACAGGCTCTTCGTTTTGGATCATTGCGCCCAACACGAAGTTACCTAACTTACCCTGAACTGTGGCGCGAATGACATCGTGTGCATCCACTTCACTGTCGTAGGCAACAGAGGCATAAATCGGTGTTTTCTTCAGTTTTGAATCACCGTACATCAGCGCAGTGGAGAAGCCAGTTTCATCTTTTTGCTTGTTTGAGTTTTCAGTCACGTAGGTGACGCCAAACTGGAAGTTATTGAACTTTGGCGATTTGTAAGTCACCGTTTGGTCAAGACGATTTTCGCCTTCGAACAAGGCTTTAACGTCACCTTCCAGATCGCTAAACAGGTCCACTTTACCCTGAGATTGTTTCAACATAGTGTCGTTGCGACCCACAAGTACCTGGCCAAAATCGCCTTGCAAGCCGATCCACTGGTTACGCGCATCAATGTTATCGCCTTCGGAATCAGCGATGTTCACTTGAAATTCCAAGGTGTAGATAACATCCAGCGAATCGTTAACAGCCATACCGCCTTTGACACCAAAGCGTGACGCATTGGATTTCAATTCAGCTTCGCTGCCATCAGTGCCTTTGTCATCAGAACTCTGGAGTGAAGTGTTGATTTTGCCGTAGACAGTAATTGGCTCAAGGGCAAACGCAGGCGCAGCCAAAGTAGCCGCAACGGCCAAGGCCGCAGAGGATTTGATCAGATTCATCGCACATTACTCGTATATTGTTTCGTCAAAAAAGAAGAAGAGATACAAATCGAATCTCTAACTTGGCGCAAATGGTGTCAGAACAATGTGACATTTTTATTTCAATACACAGCGACGAGTCGTCAACAACGATAAACGACTCCTTTGTTGACATCACGTCGACTTCTGACAGCTTGCATAAGCTTATGGTTAACAGGGACTTTTGCTATTTGTCGGGCAGCAATAATTGATAAAAGGTACAGCCAGAGCACAAACAACAAGCAATCAACAAATGTGCTCTGGCCTAGATTTTAACGAAATAGCACTTGCTCACGCTGACACCAACGGACAGCAAGTCGAGTCAGAAGCCAAGCGACAAAGCCAGCATTGGCCCAGATCAGCAGCAAGTAGCCCCACGCTAAGGTTCCTTTGGCTAATTCCTTAATCGCCAAAGCCACATTGGAGAGCGGCACCATGGCCCACCAGAAATTCATTTCAATACCGGGCAGCGAGGCCAGTAGTAGCGGTAAAAATGGCAGGGTAAAGGCAAATCCCATGTAGGTTTGCGCTTCTTTAAAGCTACGCGCATAAAAAGAGATCGCCATCATTAAAGCTCCAAACATGATACATGCAGGGATCACAGACAACAGAATTAAAATAAAGTCATGGAAATGAAAACTTTGCATTGCTTCTTTGACCACGTCGATGTTCAAACCGAATGCTGCCGCTGCGCCCCAACCCGCCATACTGAGAAGCATTAGTGAAGCAGTGATAAACGCGGTGGTTGAGACCAATGCAATTTTTGCCAACACGATTTCAGTGGTCGACAGCGGCAACATCAGCAAGGTTTCGAGCGTACCGCGCTCTTTCTCACCTGCGCCAATATCGACTGCCGGATAAATCGCCCCAGACAGAGCAATAATTAACATGAGGTAGGGTAAGAATCCGCCAACAGCCTCACCAATGGTTTCACGCTCATCGGCAATTGACTGTTTCTCAAGGGTAATAGGATTCAGCCACCGTTGTTGCTGTGATTCATCCAACCCCTGACTCAACAGTTGAGTCGTCTGCCATTGCCGAGCAAGTTCCGCTTTCACTGTATTAATCAGTCGAGTCGAGCGTGAAAACACCTCGGCACCGTTGTAATGCAGGATCCAGGTGGCGTTTGGCATCACTCCTTGTACTTCAAGCACCAAGTCAACTTGTCCTTCGGCTAACGCTTGCTGAGGGCTGACATCTCTCGCCAGTGTTGTTCGAGATAAACCTTGCTGTTTGTTCAATGCGGCAACAACAGAATAATCGGAAAATTCACCGCGAACGTCATAGCGAATGGTTTCTTGTTGTTTAGCTGTAGCCACAGAGGCTGTAACCCCCATGCTGATCGCCATAATGATTGGCATAATGAGCAGCGGCGTCAGAATCATGGTCATCATGACTCGCCGATCACGGGTTAACTCCAGTAGTTCCTTTTGATACAGATGCCACATTAGGCTGCTCCTCCTTGTTGCAAGCAATGACGCAATGCCAGATTGAGTGAATCGGCCTGAAAATACTCAAGAAACTCAGGACAAGAACCAAAGAAACAGCGCTTACCTTCGTGAATGACAACAATCCGGTCACATAGCAACTGCACTTCATCCATGTGGTGCGTTGCAAACAACACTGTTTTTCCTGCCTGCTTCTGTTGTTCAATACAGCTCAGTACCTGCTCGGTGGCAACGATATCAAGCCCAGTGGTTGGCTCATCGAAAATCACTAATTGCGGATCGTGTACCAGCGCTCGAGCAATAGCAGCGCGCTGTCGCATGCCAGTGGATAACTCCGACACTTTGCGATCAAGAAACTGTTCAAGTTTTAGTTGTTCGGAGAGTAATTCGATTTGTTGTCGCACTTGCTCTGAAGCAAGGCCATAACTGCGAGCGAAGAAATTAAGGTTTTCTCGGACAGTTAAGCGCTCATAAAGCCCTTTGCTACCGCTCAAGAAACCAAGCTGGCGGCGATAGCCTTGAGAGTCAGAATCAACATCAGCCAAATCGGTTTCGACCGTACCTTGATCTGCTTTCAGGATGCCACTGAGCAATCGAAGCGTAGTTGTTTTGCCAGCCCCATTGGCGCCAAGTAAACCAATCACTTCGCCAGCTTGAGCTTCAAAACTGATATCTGAAAGTGCCTGAAACCATTTTCCATTAAGTCGGTTAGTGGGCACGTTAGCCTTTTTGTCGACCCTAAATCGCTTCGACAAACCTTGTACTTTAATCATTCCTTGATTCCTTTAATATTGACCTGATTGTACCAATCCATGGAGACATTTACCCTCTCAGCGTTACGAAAAAGCAGTCAATCAAGAAAGCGGATTTACAGCGTAGTGATTCTACGTAGTAAGTTCGATGACGATGAGTGACTGCTTTTTCTTAAAGCCCGAAGGGAGCGTGTCAGAACTGCTATTTTTGCGTTATTTCAAGTTGAAATAGAATAAATATTCCTAACTTAAAATGCCTGAAACTAGCGACTCTGACTTCGCTCTGAGTGGAGCAAATGTCTACATGGATTGGTATTAGTCTACAGAGCAGCCCTATTTTTGTTAAGCTGCGACCACACATTGTTACCATTTAGCTGCCATACCTTATGAACTATCAGATTATTCCCGTTACTGACTTCATGCAAAATTGCACCTTACTTTGGTGTGAACAAAGCAAGGAAGCGGCCATCGTTGACCCTGGTGGCGACATGGAGCAAATCATCGCCGCAGTCGAACAACGGCAACTCAAAGTGAGCAAAATTCTACTTACTCATGCCCACATCGATCACGCTGGTGCCACGGCCAAACTGGCTGCAGATTTAACCTGCGATATTGAAGGTCCACACCAAGAAGACAAATTCTGGATTGATGCGTTACCGCAGCAGAGTCAAATGTTTCGTTTTCCCAAAGTCGACGGGTTTACCCCAACGCGATGGCTCCAACAAGGCGATCAAATCACCGTAGGCAAACGAGTATTGGAAGTACGTCATTGCCCTGGACACACTCCGGGCCATGTCATTTTTGTTGATCATGACAATCAGCTAGCCATTGTCGGTGATGTCATTTTCAAAAATTCTATTGGCCGAACCGATTTTCCCAAAGGCGACCACGCCACATTAATAGAGTCGATTCAGCAACAAATTCTTTCATTGCCAGCCGACACCACCTTGTTGCCGGGTCATGGCCCAACCACCACGGTCGGTCAGGAGCAACGACAGAATCCTTATATTCGCTAGTACGTTAGCTAGCGTTGCCGCATTATCCTTGCGGCAACGCTTGTTCCTCAATCGACTTTGTGGCTCAATATCGTCCCCTTTTTTGGCAATAAGCGAAGACACCTCATGTGGTTTAAGAACCTGATTTTTTACCGTTTCACCAAACCGTTCGAGCTCTCTGATGAAAAATTCGAGCAAGCTCTTAGTGAATTTGCATTTCACCCATGTGGTTCTCAAGACATCAGCCAATATGGCTGGACTTCACCTTTTGGTCAGCATCACGATGCGCTGCTGCACGTTGCCAATGACTGCTTCTGGGTCACTGCTCGCAAAGAAGAGAAAATCATTCCAGCAGCAGTTGTCAAAGAAGAAGTAGAAGAAAAAGCCTCTCAGATCGCCGACGCAGAACAACGAAAAGTCAGCAACAAAGAAAAGCAACAGCTCAAAGACGAAGTCATTACTACCTTGTTGCCGCGAGCATTTAGCCGTTTCGCCAGCACATCAGCTTTCATTGATAAGAAAGAAGGGTTATTGGTCGTTGATGCTGCCAGCCACAATAAAGCAGAGGAGCTATTAGCCTTGCTTCGCAAGAGCCTTGGCACCCTCCCGGTTTTACCAGTTGAGGTAATGCAAGCGCCGGCGTACGTGATGACTCAATGGCTAGAAAACGGCACCTGCCCTGCCCCATTTACCATCACCGACGAAGCGGAGTTGTCTGAAATTGGTGATGATGGTGCAGTTGTCCGCTTTAAACGCCAAGCTCTCGATGGCGACGAAATCAAGGTTCATTTAGAAGCAGGCAAGCAAGTAGTGAAGTTGTCGTTAATGCTGGATGAGCGAGCGGAGCTCATTGTCCAAGATGACTTAACCATCAAGCGCTTGAAATTCACTGAGCTGGTAACAGATGAGAATGATGAGGTCGGTGACGAAGACCCACTCGCTCGACTGGATGCTGATTTCAGCCTGATGTGCGGTGAAATTCGGGTGTTAATTAAAGCCCTGCTCAATGCCATGGGCGGAGAATTACTGCCAGAACAACGTTAAATTGACACCCGCCGCTTCAATGCGGCGGGTATCACAGCTTATTCGTAAAGCGTCCGCTCTTGCGCCAGCTTGTTGATAAACTCTGGACACAAAAACACATCGGTAGAGCTGATCACACCTTTATCAACGTAATATTCCAACTCATCTTTGACATCAACTTGCTGCTCACTGTATTGCATATACAGGTGACCAAGACGGATAAAATCCAAGTACTCAACGTCATCACTTTGGAAGCTCTGATTGCGCCATTGCCACACTACTCGAGCAAAATCTTCACCAAGGTTCCAATGACGGACGATATGAACCCCAACCGTACAACTTAGCTGTTCAATGGCGTTGTCCAAGAAAGCGGCCGAAATCATATCGGGCGCTTGAACTTCAATCTCGGTCAAAATCGGCAAGGCGCCAATTTCATGGAGTAAACCTGCCAGCGCCAATCGGTCACGAGAAATTGCGGAGCGTTTATGGGTGTTCAGGTATTCTTCTGACAACGCCACCGCCGCGCATGACACCGAAATGCTCTGGTGCCATATTTTGCGCAAACAGTTTTTCACCGTTTGGTTATTGGAAATAAACAACTGCTCAAGTGCCATCGCAATAGCGACATTCTTAATCGCACGCAAACCAATTCGGAAAACCGCTGTCGAGACTGAATCAATATTTGCAGAGCGGCTGTTGTAGGCAGTGCTAGCCACTCGGATAATCCGAGCAGATAGAGCGGTATCGGTGGACACCACGCGAGCAATATCATGGAGTGTACTGGCAGGGTCATCTGCCACATCACGAATTTTAACGGCCACTTCTGGCAGCGTAGGAAGCACTAAGGCATCTTGTCTAATTTTCTCGGTGAGTATTCCGAGCAAAGCACTTTCAGTAGACATAAGTCCCTTAAGTTATTGTTTTCGTTTTATTCAAAAAGCTGACTGATAGCTAAATCCATCGTCAAAACACAAATTAGTCGGCCATTTGGACTGGTTAAACTATCAGCAAATTTGCATGGTGACGGCTACAGACGTAAAATCGCGCGCCGTTTACTATAGTTCATCATTGTCAAAAGTGAGGCCACATGTTTAGCCCAGAATTGCTATCACCTGCCGGTACCCTAAAAAACATGCGCTACGCATTCGCGTACGGCGCTGACGCCGTTTACGCAGGCCAGCCTCGCTACAGTCTGCGGGTTCGGAATAACGAATTCAATCATGAAAACCTTAAAAAAGGTATTGATGAAGCGCACTCTCTCGGCAAAAAGTTATACGTGGTCAACAATATTTCCCCGCATAACACAAAGTTACGTACTTTTATTAAAGACCTCCAACCTGTCATTGATATGAAGCCCGATGCACTGATCATGGCTGATCCGGGGTTGATTTCTATGGTTAGAGAGCATTTTCCAGACATGCCAATTCATTTGTCAGTACAGGCCAATGCGGTCAATTGGGCGACGGTGAAATTCTGGCAACAGATGGGAATCACCCGCACCATTTTGTCGCGCGAGTTATCGCTCGACGAAATTGAAGAGATCCGTCAGCGTGTCCCTGAAATGGAACTTGAAGTGTTCGTTCACGGTGCCTTGTGCATGGCTTATTCTGGCCGTTGTTTGCTGTCGGGATATATCAACAAGCGCGATCCGAATCAGGGCACTTGTACCAACGCCTGTCGTTGGAAATATGACGCCCATGAAGCAACTGAGAACGAAGTCGGTGATGTCGTCGCCATCGACCCTAATGCGCAACAGCATATTGAGAGCGAATTGGCCAAAGCGCCAGCGACATTAGGCGAAGGGCTACCGACCGACAAGATGTATCTGCTGCAAGAAGGCAATCGCCCAGGCGAATACATGCCAGCATTCGAGGACGAGCATGGCACTTACATCATGAACTCAAAAGACCTGCGTGCTGTCGAGCACGTTGAGCGTCTAACAAAGATGGGTGTTCATTCGTTAAAAATTGAAGGTCGCACCAAGTCGTTTTATTACTGTGCTCGTACTGCTCAGGTATACCGCAAAGCCATTGATGATGCAGTTGCCGGTAAGCCGTTTGATCCCAACTTGCTGGCATCGTTGGAACACTTGGCACACCGAGGTTACACCGAAGGCTTTTTGCGTCGCCACACTCACGATTCTTACCAAAACTATGACTACGGCTATTCAGTGAGCACCAGTCAGCAGTTTGTCGGTGAAATTAAGGGGCGCATGGCCAATGGCTTGGTCGAGGTAGAGGTGAAAAACCGCTTCGATAAAGGTCATCACGTCGAATTGATGACACCAAAAGGTAACCTAAGCTTTACCCTGGATCACATCGAAAATGGTAAAGGCGAATCCATGGAAGTGGCGCCAGGCAATGGCTATACCGTTTATCTGCCAGTACCGGAAGAAATCGACGTCAGCCATGGCTTATTGATGCGCAACCTCGATGGTGACGCCAATACACGCCAACCTTTCGTCAACGTCGGATAATCGAGCTTATCTACTCCCCCGCTAAGCGCGGGGGCAACGCACAAAGCCTCATGGTTCTAGCGCTACGCTAGCCTCTTTTTTATTGAGCTGTTACATTCGTCATCAAGGACTCGTGCCAAACTCCAGGGCAGTAAGGAAAAGGACTGAATCGAATGGCTTTCGGACCGGAAATCGATGTCACCGCAGCATCGTCAAACCTCCAACAACAGCAGCAAGCTCAGGCGGATGCCAACACCCGCAAGCGAGTACTGTTTGGTAGTTTCTTTTCCATTCTGATTGTCGGTTTGATCGCGGTTTGGATTCGTTCGCCGATTTATCAAAGCTCAGCATTGGTCCAACTGACTTTTCCGGACATAGGAACAGTGGCTCCTGAAGCCATGGCTGAGCGAGCATTCGCTGTCAGTGAACGCAAACTTCAGAGTGAAGGTCTGCAAAATTCACTACTACATACCCTTAATGACTCCGGCTTTAGCATCGATGGTGAGCGACTGTCAGCAATGCTGAGTAGTGACGGCGAACCTTCTCAGCGTATGCTTACTCTGTATGTACGCGATCACGATCCGCAGCTTACCTTGCCAGTAATGGACGCTTGGCTTGCGCTTTATCTGCAAGAATATCAACAACAGCAAGGCCAAAGCTCAAACAAGAATCAACACCAGACCAACGACAAACTAGCTGATTTAGAAGCACGATTGGCCGATCGCAGACAAACTCTAGCGACCTTTAGTGCTGAGCATGATGTCAGTTCGATTCAGCAAGATGAAAATCGCGCGCTGAATAAAATGAAAAATGTCACTAAAGCATTGAATGAAGCCGAGAAGCAACAGATTGAAGCTGCAGCGCAGTTAAAAGCCATTGAACAGGCCAAACAACAAGGCTCTCCAATCGCCAGCCCTGATGCCAAACAACAAGCGCAACGATTGCGCGCTAGTATATTGACTATCGAACAGCAGCTTGCTGAACTGAGTGAGCGTTTCACCGATAAGTACATGGCGCTCGATCCAGACATCGTTAAAAAAACTCGCAAACTGGAAGAGCAAAAACAGCAACTTGCCAATTTAACCAGTAATAGTGCTGCATTGTACGAGGCCGATACCAAACAAAGCCTAGTCGATGCCAAAGGCAAAGTAACAGCGCTTACAGCACAACGGGAACAACTCCGAGCAGAAACGATGGCGGCCAAGGAACGACTTGCCGACTATCGAATTATGAATGAGGAATTAGTCCTGCTAGAGAATCAGATTAGAGCACACAAAGCCAAACTCATTGACTTGGAAGTTGTGCAATCTGATGTGCCCAGAGTTGATGTATTGGAATATCCGTCGGCACCAACTTTTCCTATTGGTCCAAATTACTGGCTCCACTCATTGTTTGTGTTGATTGCAGCAGTGCTCGGTGCCCTGATTAGTTTGCAGGTACTTGCCCTTGTTTCGGTAAAGCGGCCAACCGGGCCCACTACGGCAAATTACACCATCGTTCAGAATGCTCCAGCCAGCGCCGCGCTCGGCAGTTCCATGAATCAGCAACTTGAGCATCAGCCGCCGCACCAACGCCTTACAGAAGCCCCCCAACCACAAGCCATAAGTCAGCGCACGCCTGCTGCGACCATTGCCCCTGCTGCGGGTATGCCTCGGCAGTTAATGACTGAGGAATTGGTCGCGTTACAAGCTCAGGCGCCTCAAGATGCCAAAATCGCCATAGCGCTGCTATTGAGTGGCGTAGCACCAACTGAGTTGCTTGCGATTAATGAAGAGCAGTTCGACCTCGAACAACAAATGCTCCACATATCTGGCCGTTTTCAACGGTCTCTGAAACTACCGTCACAACTGATACAGCTGATTAACACCTTGAATCTCACACCACAGGCTCCGTTGTGGCCTCAGCATCAAGATGGCGAAATGGATCTCGCGGATATCGATGCCATGCTGTCAATCGCCGCGGAAGACATCCAGCTACAACAAGCTAATCAACTGTCGCTGGATACAGTGCGGCACAGTTACCTCTGTTTCATTACTGAGCAGGGATGTAAATTGTCGGAACTTGAATCGGTTGCCGGTTACATCCCGCCGAAACAACTTAGCTGGTACCGAAACCTGGCAACAGATGTAGTCGCAGCACCGGAGTTGATTCATCCCGCGGCACAAAGCTAAAACAAACTGTTAACAAAACACTCTTTTTTTGTGCTGTACTTCAATTAACGCCAAGATCAGTCCCGAACGGTCATCTAACTGTGCCATAATCGCCAGCCGCTCGGGCTTCGTCGGCCCGCTGCAACCTTCAAACAACGTAACAAGTAGTAGAAGTATTTATGTTGCCTAATACACTTTCGAAATTGCTCCTCCCTGCAGCAATATGCTGTAGCCTTGCAGCGCCAATCGCCAATGCCACTGTCGTTCATGTCAAAACTTCGCAAGGCGATTTTGATATTAACCTGTTCGACAACACCACACCGAAAACGGTTGATAACTTTTTGCAGTATGTCGAGCGTGAAGCTTACTCCAATATCATCGTTCATCGCTCCGTACCCGGCTTTGTCGTTCAATCCGGTGGCTATTCATATAACTCTGAGTCGGGCATGCTCGAAGTGGTCGAGCAAGATCCTGCCGTTGATAACGAGCCTGAGCTGTCTAATGTACGTGGCACCATCGCCATGGCTAAGCTTGGTTCCGATCCCAACAGTGCAACGTCGCAATGGTTCTTTAATCTGAGCAACAACGCGGCAAATCTGGACAACCAAAATGACGGTTTCACCGTGTTTGGTATCGTCATGGGTGACGGAATGGAAGTGATCGACGCCATTGCCGATCTACCAGTTTACAATGCGGGCTCACCACTGAACGCGTTGCCGTTGCAATCAGAGCCAGCCAGCGATGAGCCGCTCACCGACGAGCATTACGTCATCATCGAGTCGATTACCGTCATTGATCCCAATGAAGATACCAATCTCGATTTGCTACCACCAGCAACCACCAAACCACCAACAAGTGGTGGTAATGGTAGTGATGGCGGTAGCTCTGGTGGCGGCGGCAGTACCGGCTTGTTGAGTTTGCTTGCACTCGCTGGACTGAGCCTACGGCGGTTATGGCGGCGTTAAAGCTAGCTGACGTCTTTACTTTCAGTAGTCGAGCCAAGTAAGGCATTGCTCCAACCAATCGCTTCCTGATAAAACGCAGGAAGCGATTCATCCGCTAACCCCAAACGATCCGACATTGCCGGGATGCTCTCCCAGATCGCTCGCTCATAATCCAAAGCCAAATTCAGGTACGGCGCAATGACTCCTCGCCGATGGATCACTGCATCCTTGATGTGTTCTGAGACCGGAATCTTTTCCATAATCACATCAATCGGTTGATCCAATATCGCATCAAGTAACGAAAACAGCCCCGCCAAGAACGCCGCAGGCGCATGATTTTGCTCTTGTTTGGACGTCAGTAGCTCGCAAAAACGTGCGCGAGTAATGGATAAGCGCAGCAACTCATCGGGCTTGTCCTGAGCCAAATTAGCTGCGGCAATAAGCGCCAAGAACTTGCGCAGTTCAGTTTCCCCTAAATACACCAGCGCTTGCTTAATCGAGGATATATCCGAAGGGTGGGCAAAGAATGAGGAGTTCACAAACCGCAGCAACTTATAGGTCAACGACACATCGCGTTGAATAATGGTATTCAATTCGGAAAAATCGCATTCTGGCTGCGCTAACTTCGCCAAAAGTTCAACCAAGTTGGTTTGTGAAGGGTTTAAACCACGACGCTGGATGATTTCCGGCCGGCTAAAGAAATAGCCTTGGAAATACTGAAATCCCATTTGCCGCATCTTCTCGTATTCTTCTGGCGTTTCCACCTTCTCAGCGAGCAGCTCGATATCAAAATCGAGTTTTAGCTTTTTAATTGCCAGAATCTGCTTCGGCGTACTGGCCTGAATATCGACTTTAATCATATCGACAAAGGGCAGCACTGAGCGCCAAGCGTCCTGGTATGCAAAGTCATCTAGTGCGATTCGGTAGCCAAGTTGCTTTAGTTTTTGACAAATACTGACGAGTTCTGGACCCGGCTCAATATCCTCAAGCAGTTCGATCACGACTCGCTCTTTCGGCAGTAATTCAGGCACACGAACGAGGAGCGACAACTCGGGAAAGTTAATGAAGGCTGGCGCATCGCCAATGAGTTCTTCAAAGCCGAGGTGGAGATGACTTCCTGCAACCAACTTGGATGTTGCCTCGTGAGCATTGATACGAGGAAAAACATTGTTCAAGCTATCTCTGAACAACAGCTCGTAACCGACCAAATTGCGGTCAGCATCAACAATGGGTTGTCTTGCGACATAGATATACATAAATACTGCAACTACCCGTAGTTTTGCCAAGTAGGCGAAAGGAGCTGAAAGTCTACTCGAAAGCTGTTGAGGGTTTCATCCACAACGAAGTTGATTAGTGACCGTTATCTAACTCTTGCGCGCAGAGCCGGTCTTGGCGGTAAGCAACCAGCAGCGGGCTCATGCCAAAAAAGTGACAAAAATCACACTTTTAATCATTTATTTGTTGATTATGTGTCGCCAGACCGCCGAGTTAGCTGGTGAAAAAACAGACGATTAACTCACTTAGAGCTTATACAGCGAGCATTGGAGAGCTGTTATCTTGAGTTGCTTTCAACAAAACATCTCTTTAACATTGCAGTCACATTCGAAAAGAATTCGAATACCTATACCTAGCTTTAATGGACGCGCGCCAATTTTGGATAACCATGGAAAGGTTGCTACGTAAAGTTTAGGAGCACCCGTCATGGGCAAATCAAAAACTAAACTGGCACAAATCTGTTCTTGTGCCATCGCTGCAACAATTGCTTTTTCTTCTTCTGCTTTAGCAACCACAGTCGATGTAATGGTGCTCTACACCGACGGTATCACTTCGCGTTATGGTGCTAGCGTAGACTCACGTATCAATCAAGTCATTAGTGTATCTAACCAGGTCTATAGCGATAGCGCTTTGAACTTGCAATTGCGTCTAGTCCACAGCCAAAAAATTAGCTATACCGACAACAACCACCCGCAAACTGCACTCGAAGAATTGTCCTGCGACTTGACTCGTTTTCAGACTCACAATGAGTGTAATCGAGGTAGTGCTTTTAGTTCAGTTGATAGCTTGCGTGACCAACATGGGGCGGACATGGTCGTACTCATGCGTCCATACAAGAGCGCTCATAATGGCGTCTGTGGCATCGCTTGGGTTGGTGGTAATGGCACCAACGGCGATTTTAGCAACAAGGTTTGGCGTGAAACAGCCATGAGTGTCGTTGGCCTCGATGGTCCTTGTGCAGACTGGGTGACGTCACATGAGTTGGGCCACAACATGGGGTTGACCCACTCATCGCTGCAAGATGCTAGAGGTGGTACATACTCATGGGCTTGGGGTCATGGTAAAACCAACGACTTCGCGACCATCATGGGATATGCGTGGGTGTTTGGCAACGACACTCGCAAAGCCTACAACTTCTCAAATCCAGACTTGGACTGCTATGGCTCTCCATGTGGCATACCAAAGAATCAAGCGGGAGCTGCTGATGCCGTTGCTGCGCTGAAAGTAGTGGCGCCACAAATTGCAGCCTATACCGCAGCGACGTCAGGCGGTGGCTCAGATAATGGTGGTGGCACTCCCCCTCCAGCCGGCTCACCTGAACAACTCAAGCAAATTTTCATCCAAGAAAAAGAAACCTTGGCGGCGTTGAAATTAGTCAAAGATCAAAAGAAACAGGAATTGCTGGCTGCCAAAACGCCGTATAAAGAAGCTCATTTAGTCTATAAAACTGCGTTGAAAGCATATCAATCTGCGCTTAACAAACAGCAGAAATATCTGGATAAAGTCAACGTTGCAACAGCCCAATACAATGCTTCATCAGGTGAAAGCCTTAGCTATCAACAAAAATTGTTGGCTAAAGTACAAAAACATACTGATGCGTATAACACCGCAACTCAAGTGGTTAACGACACTGCTCAACAACTGAATGCGGTGACGCCAGCGTATCAAGCGGCACTCAACGCATACAATGCGGCGGTCACAGCTTTTAATACGGCTAAAGCGGCAGTCGTTGACCAGAAGGTAGTGGTTGAAAATGCCAAACAGAACTACATCAACTCAAAAGCCTAATTTTGCTATTGTATTTTGAGTCATGAAACATGATTGGCTGAGAGTTCGCTCTCAGCCTTTTTGTTTGAGGATGCCCTATGAAACGCGCAGTTTTCTTGGTTTTGCCAATCGTTTTGGCTGTAGGCTTTGCGGTTAGTTACCTAATGACCGGAGATGATCTGCCAGCTGCAGGCTCTGAGTCTAATGCCACCGCCGCGCAAACAAGCACAAAATCACCTGACGGTAACTTTAAGCCACTGGCACCACTCGCGCCCGCGGAGACGGTGAAACCAATTCAACTTATCGATCCGCAAGACACAGCCGTACTCGAAGTATCAGAGCAGAACCTAGATACTGACACTCAGCCTTGGCAGGCTCACGATAATTATGACATCGCCATTCCAGATGAAATTGCTGCAGCACCCAGCTTTCAACTGGTCACCATAACACCAGCAATGGAGAGCGAAATCAGTATCGGTGATGTGATTGAACTGCCGCTAAGCGAGGCGGGAGAAGTGATTACTGTTGAAGTGACAGCCGAGACTCTCCACGAAAACGGTGATTATTCTTGGCAAGGAAAAACTATCGACGGTAACCAAAGTTATCCAGTGATTGTAACCCAAGGACCAAACGGCACATTCGGCTCCATTGCCACGGCAGATGGCACCTACACATTAACGACTGTCGACGGAAAGGGGGTGGTTTACAAAAATCCTCCGTTACCCGACACTCATGATGATGACTTCTTGATACCGCCGATCTCAGATGGCGATGATCACGCCGATCATGGGCATAACCATTGAGCCATTTATATTTGTTCAAGCGCTTCTGACAAATTTCTCACGGCAACCACATCAATCCCCGAAACGGACTGTTTCGGGGCATTGGCAAGAGGCACAATTGCTTTTTTGAAGCCATGCTTGGCCGCTTCTTGAATGCGCTCAATGCCATTGGCTATGGGGCGAATTTCTCCCGATAAGCCAACCTCTCCGAATACCACCCAATCATGGGGGATAATGCGGTCTCGGAAGCTGGAAACCAAAGCCAGCAACAACGCTAAATCAGCTCCAGTTTCAGCCACTCGGACGCCACCAACGACATTGACAAAGACATCTTGGTCAGCCATTTGCAGGCCACCATGCCGGTGCATGACAGCTAACAGCATTGACAGCCGATTTTGCTCTAAACCAACCGACACTCGTCTTGGGTTTGCCAATTGCGAACTATCGGCAAGCGCCTGAATTTCAACTAGCAGTGGCCTTGTTCCCTCCCAGACCACCATCACCACACTGCCAGCTGACTGTTCTTCTGCTCGTGACAAGAAAATCGCCGAAGGATTGGAAACCTCTTTCAATCCTTGCCCGGTCATCGCGAAAACACCAAGCTCATTAACGGCGCCAAATCGGTTTTTAGTGCCACGCAATGTTCGATATCGACTATCGGCAGAGCCATCGAGCATAATGGCGCAATCGATACAGTGCTCAAGTACTTTCGGGCCAGCCAAAGAGCCGTCTTTGGTCACATGGCCAACCATCACAATGGCGATTCCAGTTTGTTTCGCAAAACGGGTCAAGTAAGCGGCCGACTCTCGCACCTGCGATACGCTGCCTGGCGCCGATTGAATGTCGTCTAAGTGCATCACTTGGATCGAATCAATGACCATAATGTCTGGTTTTTCGGTTTCAGCCAGCGCACAGATATCAGCGACATTGGTTTCAGCCAACATGCGCAACTTATCACTCGGTAACCCCAAACGCGTCGCCCGCATTGCTACCTGTTGGAGCGATTCCTCGCCCGTCACATATAAAGCGTTACGTTGATTCGCTAGATAACACATCACTTGTAGCAGCAAGGTACTCTTACCGGCGCCAGGGCTACCGCCTATCAGAATCGCCGAACCCGGCACCACCCCACCGCCAAGTACCCGGTCAAGTTCATTGAAACCACTGGTAAACCGTGGAACCTGCTGAAGATCAATCTCTGCTAGGGTTTGAACTTTGGCAGCCGTTGCACCGGCGTAGCCCTGTCTACCTGTTGAACTGGCTTTACTTTTTGTCGAGCCTAAACGGACTTCCGAAATAGTATTCCATTCGTTGCACTCGCTACATTGGCCTTGCCATCGAGGAAAATCCGCGCCACATTCAGTACAAACGTAAGCCGTCTTGGTTTTCGCCATATGTTATCTCCGCTATGATGCTGGCATACTAAGTGCTTAACTAATCGATGCACAACAATTAATTGACACCTGCACCCAAGCAGGGCTTTGCTGGATGAATATTGAAGATTACCGCCCTCTGATTGAGCAGCTCAAACCCTTAGTCAAAGATCCAGACTTTGAGGATTTACTCGCTCGATTTCTCCGTTCTGAGCCAACGAAGAAGCAGTTTTTCATCAAAATGGAGCTAAAGCGACTTGCCGAGCCTTGCATTCGAGTGCTGGACGTTCGAAGTCGTGCCGGCGAATCCTGCCGTGAAGTTCAAGCTGGTAGCATTACCCACTACCTTGATTCTGCAACCCAAGCGGTGTTCGATGCCCAGATGAAGATATTTGGGCGTTACACCATGGGAGTTTACGAAGCGGTAATTGACAAAGACAAAGCGCTGCGTGCCGCTTCGAAAATGCAGATGTCGGCTGTCGCTGACGAACAAACCGATGACCAACAAAGCGTCGTCAGTGCGATGTATAACCTCCCGCTGTTACATCTCGGCAAATCTGTCAAACGTCAGTCGGAACGACTCATTCTTTCCGCCAAGGTAACCGCCACACTGCCAGCTGATCGCGAAATCGAAGCCTCGATCTCGGATTTCTCCATACAGGGGATGAAACTGCGAGTAGATGCGCACATTTATTTGATTGAAAACGCACAAATTAGTATTGATTTGAGCTTCATGCGCGCTCGCGATGATCATGAAAGTGATCATTGGCAAGCAACCTATCGGCTGCTGGGCATTCACAAGCAAAACAATTTGTACAAGTGGCTTCGATTACAGCGTGTCGACAATGACGCCCTATTGAGTGAGCGAATTCAACGCTACTTTGAGGCCCAACATAAACGCCTCACCGTCGATACCGATGCATCCGTCGAGTCCGTAAGAGCCCGAGGTTTTGAGGATGCCTATTTCCGTCAAATGTCAGCGGTTCCAGTTCTTATAGGGCTTGGCGACAATGGCCTTGAACCGCAAGTCGCACTGCGCAGCGAAGCCAACAGTGCCATTTTCGATTTCTGGCGAGGCCTCGATGGCAATGTCTGGCTCGGCGATGTATTTACCCCGGCACGACTCCGTGAAATGGCCGCCAATGCCCGCAACGGCCAAGCCACGCTGTTTTATTGTTTCAATCATCTGTCCGGTGGCAAATTGCATTACTATGTCGCCAGCCACCAGCAGTTGGTCAAAGAAGGTCTACTCGATTTGTTTTTTGGCTTCGCAAGCCACCGAGACAGCTGGCGGGTATTCTCGGCATCGATTCATACCTTGTCGGTAGATGATGCGGAGCGACCATTATCACTGCCCGATGATCTACCAGAATACAAGCATCAGCCAATCGACCGTGCCACCAGAGCGAGACTCAAGCCCCTTAAGGGAGTGATCTATCTATTTGATGTTACCAGTCGCACCGGCACTCATTGCTACCGCAGCAATTACAGCGCATCGGATCAAAACCCGAATGATCTAAAACGCTTTCAGATCGCCACTGGTAAAATGACCATCCATGAAGAGGCATTTGAATTTCGTCATCAACGCAGTGAAGTCAGATACCTATACCGCACACCGATCAATGCCAAAATCGCCGAGCGGGCAGCAACCGGAACAACCTTGAACCTGTCAGGTAAAGGTCTGCAAGTGCAGCTCAAGAAACCATTGCCGTTGGCCGTTGGTGACCCAATTTCGATATCGCTTCCGCAATTGCAAAAGCTCAACAGCAAAGTGAAGTTAATGGAAGTGCCTTATCGAGTGGTAGCGATGAATCAATCGCAAACCTTAATTAGCATGCGTATCAACTCGGATACAGTGCATCCAACCGTGGTGCCATTTCTCAAGCAGTTGTTAAAGACCAATGATAAGAAACTCAAACGAGCGGCAGAAAACTTAGCTCTGCCTGAGTATGTCAGTAGTTTGCGCAATATGCTGGTCCCAACACTACCGCATCCGACCATGTTTATTAGCCGAGTTGACAAGAAGATCGATATCAGCCACATCGCCAGCAGCAACGACGATAATGGCCTAGTGAGTTTTCTGCAGCAGTTATTCGGCCAAACCGAAGCCAAGTTTTCAGACGGCGTCAACCTGACATTTTTGCAGCGTGGCGAGCGCTTTAATCAAACCATCTTGCGGCCCTTGCGAGTGCTGCAAGAGGGGGGCGGTATTTGCTATGTGGAATGTTTGGTTGCGGCAGTCAGAAACTACAAAGGCGATGTCAACCAAATTGATTGTTTGTATGTCATGAACAATACCGAACCTGAGCAGATTCGAGCATTCATCGAAGCCGCGAAGAAAAAATCTGACTTATTTGCGCTACGACTGACGCTATCGCGCTATGGCAATCCGGATATGATGTCGATTAACAAGGAACTACATTACATCAGCGATTACGCCACACATAAGGCACAGGCGCTTGAGAAAGAGTTGGCTTCCATCATGGGCATTGGCGAAATCATCGATATTACTGATGAGATGTTGATTCGGGCAGGCCTGCATCAGTCTGCCCCAAATGCCAAAGAAGCCAGTTAAACAGTTAGCTAGTGGCGCTTGCTAATAAATAATAAATGCCTTCAAGACCATGAAACTTAAGGGCTGTAGTCGCTTTGGCTGCAACGACCGGCTTAGCGTGATAAGCAACCCCCAAGGCTGCGGCATCCATCATCACTAAATCGTTGGCACCATCACCGGCAGCAACGGTTTGTGATGGTTGAATATCAAACTGTTCGGCTAACTCGATTAAGGTGTCCGCCTTACGTTGGGCATCAACAATACCACCAAGTACTTTACCGGTTAGTTTGCCGTCATTAATTTCCAGTACATTTGACACCGCCGCATCCAGTGGCAACGTCTCTTTCAGATAATCGGCAAAATAGGTAAAGCCGCCAGATGCGATGGCCACGCGCCAATTTTTTTGACGCAATGCAGTCACTAGTTCCGGCAGCCCAGGAGACATCGGCAATTGCTCACGAACCCGCGCCAAAATAACCTCGTCAGCATCAGTCAAGGTAGCAACACGTGCGCGAAGGCTTTCGGCAAAATCAAGCTTGCCTTGCATCGCCAATTCGGTGACCTCCGCGACCTGTTCACCAACTCCCGCCAACTTGGCGATCTCGTCAATGCACTCAATCTCGATCGCCGTGGAATCCATATCCATCAATAGCAACCCTGGGTGTTGAACGGTTGGCGCCTGAGTCAATAGGTTGCATTCCCACGCCTTGTCGGCGGCTAAATCTGTCAGCCGTTGCAAGTCATCTGGCACGGCGGCTAGGCCAAGCACTAGAGCTCCCATACTCTCAGGTTGATAAAGACTAGCGACCCAATCAGTGCGCACTGTCGCGACCGGTAGCAACGCCAAAATATCGCTAAGATCTTGCACATTGATTAGCCCTTGAATCACTAATCGACAACGCTCTTGGGCCAGATCAGTAGCAGATTGCGATGCGCCTTGTTGCTCAGTTTGGCTTACGATGGTGAGTTGAGCGCCATCACAGGCAGTCACTGCGCAAGGTTGGTATTGCTCGATAATCTCACAAAGGGAGGCCGATTGAGTTTGTTCGGCCGCATCGATTTCAAGCTGATAACAGAAGTTCAAAAGCTAACTCCACAGAAGATGTTTTATTCAGTGGCGATATGGTAGTAGGCTTAACTATGTGCGTAAACCTTTAAGATTTGGACACTATGCCTCATTCGACCATTCGTTTGTCACCAAGACGCCGCAGCCGCTTCATTCAGCTGCTGTTGGCGATTGGCTTACTGTTGGTTGTGTTTCAGATTATGCAAGTTTACCAACTTGGCCGACACGACATGCTGATGTCACAATCACGCAGCCTGACAAGGGCCATTGTCGAACAAAGTGCCGCCGCGACGTTACCAGCCATGCGCAATCAGGACGATACTGCGCTGGCCGAAATGGCCAATGTGCTGGTGCAAAACCCCGCTATCTATGATGTTGCTGTTTATGATCACCAAGGCCTGCTACTGGCCACCAACGACGATTACGTATCGTTAAGAGAACGGCTACCGGAGCTAACAACTGCTGATCAAGCAGAACAATTAAGCAGCCGGGTAACGTCAATCTACGATGAAGGTGAGGTCGTTGGTTTCATGCAATTGACCTTGTCCTATGCAGCCCTGCAGCATGATACGCGAGGACAAATCAGACAGCTCGATGATCAAATGCGACTGGCGCTGATCTTAGCAGCGTTGGCTGGGTTTCTTTTTTCAGGCAGTATTCGCCGAGGCATTCGGGCAGCAACCCGTTTACGCAGTCAGGAGCGCATTTACACCGCACCTGCACCACCAGAACCAAAGCCATCGGAACCAGCAAAGGACTGATAGCCGCCGGATTAATCTTGCTCGGTTTTATAAACCATCATGCCGCGAGCTTGATAATTCGACAGCGCATGAGGGTGATCCAAATCACAAGTATGAACCCACACTCGCGTTGCTTGCCATTGCCAAGCTTGCTCAATCGCTTGAGTCAGTAGATAACCACCTAACTTCAAATCCAAAAAGCCTGGAGCAACGCCAAAGTAAGCGATTTGGACGCTATCATCGGCTTGCTTTTCAAGCTCAAAATAGCCGGCAGGAGACCCCTTCCAAGTCAACATGAATAACCGTAGTTGTGCTCTATGAGCATAATCTCGCCATTGTTGGTCGCTCCACTGCGCTTTATCAAACCACTGCCAAGCCGAGCCAACGTATTGGTAAAAAAAACGATTGAGCTCGAACTGCTGCTGTTGGCATTCCGTCACTTGGGCATCTTCAGATGGCGCCAACTTGGGCCGCAGTGATTCAGGCTGAGTCATTTCCAAGTAGTAAATAGTCATGTTCGAACGGTGAGTTGCTAGAAAAAAGAAAGCCCCGACACATTCGTGCCGGGGCTATTTACATCGTTTGCAAGTTCCTGTTTGCGAGTCGTTCCCTCTTACATTCCTTTGCGATGTTCTTCCGTGAATCTTTCCTGATCAATCCAAGATCGTCCAGAGTCCGTTCAAAGCTCAATCCTGAGCCATCTTGTTCCTTGCGTCCTGCTGGCTATCCTAAGCCCGCATCCCGGTTAGCGTCCTGCCAACGGGGATTAAAGATACAGCATTGCTATTTGTGAGCAATCGCTCTGAAACAATTGATTTACAAGACACTAAATTGAAATAAATCAAAGAACAATATAACCAATTGTTAAATATATAAATAATAAAAACTCCGAACAAATATTATGCAGCTCAAGTATAGTTTTACGCACATGCTTGTGAGATATATCTCACAAGCAAATGGCAAATCTCTATGCATTCTTAACATGAATCTTGCGGGTCACTTAACTTGAGATTTGGCGGCAAGATGAGACGCTATACACCGCGCGACAACAGAACGGTGTCTAATTATCCTAAAGGCAAATGGAGAACAGCTTTGACTTGTCAGGTTGCTTGATATGGAAAGGGAGCCTATCGTCGAAATTGCAAAAACAATATGAAGCTATCGGTAGCACTTGTAACGGGTGACTAGAGTAGCAAGTGCAGGAGCGATATGTTCTCGGTCAATCACTCCCATTTACTCGCTTTCGAACTCTCGGCCCTTTAGCTAATCGCTGCTTCGGCAACTGTTGCGCTATTTCACCAAGCGACAACTCGTCCTCCAGCTTAGCGACGAAGTCACCAAGCCATTGTTTTGCACTTCGGTATTGAGCAAGCAACGAGCGAATGGTTGCGGGTAGCCGATGAGGGCCAACGACAATTATCCCGACGATAGAAATCAGCGCTAGTTCCCAAAAACCCATGTCGACCATGGCTGTCTCCTAACTATTGGCTGTTGAATTACCAGTAAGACGAGACTGTTCATCATCACCAAGCTCTGTGGCACCTGTTTTGGGTTCTTCGGCTGCGGCTTGTTTGAAGCCCTTAATGGCTGATCCCAAATCGCCACCAAAACCACGAAGACGCTTGGTCCCGAACAGCAAAGCAACAATGACGGCGATTATCGCCAGCTGCCAGACACTAACTCCTGCCATAACTTATCCTTGATGCGGAAATAAAAAGATGTACACAAACCGATAAGGCAGCCAAATGCTGACCGCCTTATCGAGAGAATTATTGGTGTTTAAACACCCAATTCACCGCCGTCTGATTTGCGAATAGCAACTACAGACGCTCGTGGCCGCAGACTCATCCCAGCAGGAGTTTGCTCTGCGGCATTGCTGCTGTAGGGCCAGTTTCCTGGATGCTGAATTGACACAAACATCGTGGTGTAGTCTGGCGTGATGGTGAAACCTGTGACCTCACAGCCATTTGGGCCAACAAAGAAGCGACGCAATTGGGCCTGGTTGTCGGCATTGATAACATCAAGGTTGCCATCGGCGTCGGTTAGTTGAGAAGGTACTACTGCCAACATTTGATCGTTGGTGTAGTTCTCAACTTCATCAGCGCCATTGTCAGTCTGAATCCACATAATGCCGCGTTGATCGAATGCCAAGCCATCTGGGCTAGCAAACTGGTTAAACTCATTTAATCCAGACAAGTTGGTATTGGCGTCACCCGCCGCATCGGAACCAAAGACAAAAATATCCCAAGTGAACTCAGTGTGCGCTTCGCCCTCATCCCAGCGGATGACATGACCAAACTTATTGTTGAGTCGAGGGTTGGCCGGATTAGTACCCGTGGTTTCATCACGGCGAGTATTGTTAGTGAGAGTCAGATACACCGAGCCAGTGAATGGGTCAACCGCGCACCATTCCGGGCGATCCATTGGTGTTGCGCCAACCAAGTCAGCTGCGCCGGCGGTGTTGAGGATGATGTCTGCTAAAGTGGCAAAATGATCGGCAAGCACACCACCGTCAGTGGTCATGCTATCCAGAGTCAGCGGCAACCAAGAGCCAACACCATCGGCATCAAAACGAGCAACGTACAGCGTTCCGGCATCCATGTATTTATCACCCATCGCCATGCGATCTGTGGTTTCCGCATCAGCCGGGTCCCAAAGTGCATCAGATACAAACTTGTACATGTATTCAAAGCGTGAGTCATGGCCCGAATAGAAGACGATTGGTTGACCTTCGGCTAGTTTGCCAAAAGTGCAACCTTCGTGACGGAAACGGCCCAGTGCAGTGCGTTTTACCGCTCGAGAGTTAGCCGTGTATGGGTCAATTTCAACGATATAGCCATGGCCATTGGCTTCGTTACGATAGTCTTCTGAGGCACTATTTCCCGTTGGCGTGACGTCAAAGCGAGTAAATTCATCGACCAATTCTTCATCTGAGCCCGCGACTGTTTCCCAGCCATATCGCGTGGTACCTGATGTATCGATGCCAATACGGTCTTGATCAGCTGTTGTCGCCCCTTTATTAATGAAGTAACCCGGCCAATTCTCTTCACAAGTCAGATACGTGCCCCATGGGGTATAACCATTGCCGCAGTTATTGAGGGTGCCGCGAGCTTGGCTACCATCTGGCGAAAACGGTGTTTCCAACATGCTCGAGTTGGCCAACGGCCCTGAGATATCCATTGTCGTCGCACCAGTGTAGCGACGATTGAGTGGGTCATTATCAACGGTTTGCCACTGACCACCTTGCAATTGGATCCTTACCACCGCAACACCATGGGCATTAATTTCTTTGCGGACTTGATCAACACTGCTGCGAATGCCATCTGCATCTTTGTCGCTGCCATTTGGATGCAACGCATTTTGGTCAATGTATTCGTGATTCACACACAGCAGACCATCGGTGCCTTCGTCATTCAACGGAAAGAAATGCAAACCGTCATGATGCATACCCATGGCATTGGCTTGGTCGGTGGCATTGTTGGTGCCATCTGCTTGCCACGCTGAACCTTCTGCAGTGATCGGCTGTCCCCAAGGCGCAAGCACCTGAGCTGTGTATCCAGGCGGAACGCTAACAGCATCCGTTTTTGAGCCAGCAATTGAATCAAAACCAAGACTAGCCTTTGATACGGCTGCCGCACTGCTTCCAGAGTTGTTGCTCGAACCACAACCTGCAAGACCAAATGCACCAAAGGTTGCCATGGCACTGAGACCTAAGCCCCCCTTGAGTACACCACGGCGCGATAGGTGGGCTTCAAGAACATGGTCAAAATCGGGATTTTTGCTTTTGTTAAAACGAGTTGGATTAAAAATTTCCTTGCTCATAATTCTCTCCAGCGTTTAAAGGAATGCTGGCTTCAGCCAGTCTTAAACGCTCAAACTAAGGGGAGAAAGTGACAAGTTCTTGATAGTTCGGTGAAGCTAATAGTGATTTTTGTTGTCGCTTTTATGACGAGCAAAGTAAATTTTCAGTCGGGGCAAAAAAAAGAAAGGCCCCGAACCTCAAAGGTTCGGGGCCGAGTAGCATTGTGCAAGTTTCCGTTTGCTGTAGAAATCCCTTACACATTCCTTTGCTTCGCTCTTCCTTGAACGTTCCTCGTACTCCTTGTACGTGTCCAGAGTCCTTTCAAAGCATCTTCCTGATGCCATCAACTTCCTTTTGCATCCTGCAGACCATCCTAGTCTTAGTTCCTTGTGTCAGCATCCTGCCAACGCTTATTAATCTACGCCGATGATGAAAAAGGACAATGTCGCGATATGAAAAAAAAATGCAGAAAATACCAACCAACAACCCGCAACAAAAAAATAAATCTTTTTATTCAATAAATTAAAATAAAACCAACAGAAAAATCATGTAGTAACACTATGGTAAATCGCACATCGCTGTGAGATATATCTCACAAGCACAGGGTGACATGACTACATGACTGACAAATCAATCTTGCTCATCAGCCATGATCAATAGCCAGACGGGATGCTATGAATGTTCGAGTCACCGCAGTGGCGCAGGACATCATCCAACAGGCCCGATGCACCGAAGCGAAAATGCGAATTCACCACCCAACTGCGACCACAAATCTGCTCGGCAAGCTCCAAGTAAGCATCAGCTTGCTCCAACGTTCGAATACCACCCGCTGCTTTGAAACCGCACTTGCCACCACTGTGGCGAATTTGTTCCAACATAATACGCGCTGCTTCCAATGTCGCGTTCACTGCAACTTTACCGGTACTTGTTTTGACAAAATCAGCGCCAGCCGTAATCACTTGCTGACACACCTGGCGGATCAATTCTGGTTTCTTTAATTCGCCAGTTTCGAGAATGACCTTCAATTGCGCTTTTGAACCACACGCTGCTTTGACGGCCTCAACCATCTCCCGGCCAATTTCAAAATTGCCCTGAACGGCATCTTGGTAAGGGTAAACCAGATCAATTTCATCAGCACCGGCAGCCATTGCTGCCTGAGTCTCAGCAACGGCTTGGGCAATGTCATTATGGCCATGGGGAAAGTTCACTACAGTTGCCACTTTGATGGCACTGGCATCATTGACTGCCAGCGCATGCTTTGCGATGTGGACAAATTGAGGCCAAACGCACACGGCGGCTGTTAAGCCGACTGGCGACTTTGCCCGCTGACACAATTCAACCACCGTTGCGTCTGTGTCGGTGTCATTTAAAGCGGTCAAATCCATCAAACCTACGACCTTGCGTGCCAAGGCATCGAACTCCGACATCGCTACTCTCCTCAAAAGTTGTTTCGAACCCTATCAATAATAAATGCAACTAGCCGAATTTAAAGGTAAAAACGGATTGTTTGGGTCACTGCCCTCTACTCCGTATAATAGCCAGCGATTTTTGGCAAGGCGAGACAGCATGATAACCCCGGATAATGCCCAACGATTTGGTGGAATTGGCAGACTATATGGTCAACAGCAACTTGACTGGCTAAGCCTGGCACATGTGTGTGTCATTGGCATTGGCGGCGTTGGCAGTTGGGCTGCAGAAGCATTAGCGCGCTCCGGAATCGGCCAAATCACTCTGATCGACATGGACGACATTTGCATTAGCAATACCAACCGTCAAATTCACGCACTCGATCAAACCCAAGGTATGGTCAAAGTGGATGCCATGGCAGAGCGTATCCTGTCGATTAATCCTAGCTGTTTGGTCAATCCAATCGCCGAGTTCGTCAGTTCCGACAACCAGCGCGACTTGCTCCATGATGGTTTAGATCTGGTCGTTGACGCCATTGACTCAATTGCGGCGAAAACCGCTCTTATTGCTCACTGTAAACGAAACAAAATACCACTGATCGTCTCTGGTGGTGCTGGCGGGCAAACCGATCCTCGACAAATCACGAGTGGCGATCTGGCTAAAACCACTCACGACCCATTACTTGCCAAGATCCGCAATCAACTGCGCCGTGAGCACAACTTCACCAAGAACCCCAAACGCAAGTTCGGTGTTGAGTGCATTTACTCAACCGAGCAATTGGTTTATCCACAAGCCGATGGCAGCGTGTGCGCAACCAAAAACAGCAGTAGTGAAGATGGCAGCATCCGCTTGGATTGCAGTGCTGGATTCGGTGCCGCAACCATGGTTACAGCCACCTTTGGCCTAATGGCTGCGGCTCGCGGCATTGACAAGCTATTAGCCAAGCGTCAACGCCAACAAACCGAACTGTAGCGACTACTGCACTAGTTGGCGCTGGAGCTGCAACAAAGCAGCAGCAACGCCACTTTGCCGAGTCATTGATAACTGTTTGTGAAACCCTTGCTGCGCTAGCCAGCCTTCGGCATCGAAACATTGCTGCTCGCTAACTGCTTGCTGATTAAAGTCCATCGCTAGCAAATGCAGAATACCGCGGACAACATTGGCCTCGCTGTCGACAAGGCATTGCCAACCGGCTTCCGTTTGCCTGACCTCGAGCCAAGTTGCACTCTCACAGCCACGGACCAGATATTGGGGTTGCCGCTTAGCTCGTAGTGATAATGGCAACGCTTTGCCTAGGGTGATTAACGCAGTGAGTGTTTGTTGCCAATTTTTAGCTTCGGCCACTTCGACTTTTGCTGAATCCAGATCGCAACGCTCAGCCTCGGCCAGCGAGGTAATATCGACATCGTCTTGGTGAGCTGCTTCAATCGCCGCGACCAGCTGATCAATATCTTGCCGATTGGAATAACAGGCCAGCGACAATCGCAATGTCGCTGCCACTCCAAGCGCGCTCAACAATGGGTGCGCGCAGTGCTTACCAAGGCGAACAGCAACGCCATATTGGTCAAGGTACTGGGCCAGATCTTGTGGATGAATTTTGGTGCTAATGAACGACTGCACAGCCACTTGTTCATCAGGCTCTCCAATCAAGCTGATGCCATCAATAGCCGCCAGGCGCTGCTTGGCATAGCTGAGTAACTCGGCTTCGTGTTGTTGCCAGCCGTCGGGTAGTTGTTGCAAAAATGAGATAGCACTGGCTAGGCCAATCGCTCCAGCGATATTTGGTGTGCCGGCTTCAAAACAATAAGGTGGCTCAGCCCAGCTTGCTGTTTGATAGCTAACCTCGGCCACCATTTCGCCGCCCGTTTGCCAAGGCTGACATTGAGCAAGCATTTCATCGCTCATCAACACCCCGCCAATCCCGGTCGGGCCATACATTTTATGGCCAGAGAAGGTATAGAAGTCGGCGGCTAATTTGGCGACATCGAGAGTCAAATGAGCGGCAGCCTGAGCCCCATCAATCAACACACGAGCTTCATACTGATGAGCCAAAGCGACCATTTCAGCAACTGGGTTAATGGTGCCCAACACGTTAGAGACATGAGTGAGTGCCACCAATTTCGGTCGGCGCCGTAATTGCTGCTGAAACACTTGTTGATCCAATTCGCCGTTGGCCAGCACTGGAATGATCGCTAACTCAGCGCTTTTGGTACGACACACCTGCTGCCAAGGAATTAAGTTGGCATGATGCTCGAGGCCACTGACAAGCACTAAGTCGCCAGCATTGACGTGGTGAATAGCCCAGCTGAAAGCAACCAAGTTAATTGCCTCAGTACATCCTCTGGTCCAAACCAGATTCTTTGCCGGCATGCCAAAATAGTTAGCAACGGTGGCCCGCGCTTGCTCAAATTGCTCAGTTGCTCGCGCCGCAATCGTGTATCCAGCGCGATGCACATTGGCATTATCGCGACGATAGAACTGCTGGATTGTTGCGACGACTGGCGCAGGTTTTTGGCATGTTGCGGCACTATCAAGGTAGGCAAGCGGTTGGCCGTTGATTCGTTGATGAAGTGCTGGAAACTGTTGGCGAATGGCTTTGTTCAATCTGAGTTCCGGGTTGGCTGTTGCAACAATTTGGAGTGCTAGATATTTTCTCCCATGAATCAATCGATAGCAATCAGTACCCAGCCCTAGTAAAGCTGAGTAAGCTGTTCCAAGCGGTCGATAGTGAGCACATCTGCTGGCGCTGGCTCCATTCGGTTACGGCGGAACCAGATGGCTTTCATGCCAATCACTGTTGCCGGCTGTACATCCCGCCTGAGGCTATCACCAATCACTGTAATCATGTCTGGCGGGCATTTGAGCCGAATCATAATACGCAGCAAAAAAGCCGGTGAGCCCTTTTGCAGGCCAACATCGACTGGGCAAAAGTAACCTGCGATAAAGTGCGCCAAGTTTGCTCGCTCAAATACCTGACGGATATCTGCGGGCGTCGATTCTTTCGCCCCAGAGGCAATGTAGACGTCGCCTCGCTCGGACAAAAACTTTAGCGCCAGTTCTGCTCCTTCGATCACCTCAACCCGAGGCCAATCGCACATTTTACCAACCATGCCCGGTAAATCGGTCATCAAGGTATCGCCCCAATCAACCAAGTAGATCGGTTTCATCGCCGCCCATCCCAGCTCAAGTTACATGCAACATCAAGATTTTATGAGTGTTTTCAATCATGTTAGCAAACGCTGTAGATATCAACCCATGTTCATCTAGGTGATGCGCTTATTCTGCGCTAACCAACGGTCAAGGTGATTAGCAAAGTCTCGCCTTTCGGTCTGCGAGATTGGCGGTGGCCCACCAGTTGCCACTCCAGAAGCCCGCATTGTGTCCATAAAATCGCGAATGTTTAAGCGCGCTTTGACATTGGCTTCGCTATACCACTCGCCTCTTGGATTCAGCACTTTCACGCCTTTGTCGATAAGCTCTGCTGCCAGTGGAATATCGGCAGTGATTACTAGATCACCAGTTTCTGAGCGCCTGACAATCTCATGGTCGGCGACATCATGACCACTGGCCACCTGTACTAGTCGGACCCACTTGGTAGCAGGCACCCGCATCGAATGATTGGCAACTAAGGTGGTTTCAGTTGCGGTTCTCTCTGCGGCACGAAACAACACTTCTTTGATCACGCCCGGGCAGGCGTCGGCATCTACCCATATTTTCACTGTATTTCCTCGTTGCCCTTGGTCATAGCAATTTTCATCCTTCACGCTTGTCTTCAACGTCAAAATCGATAGTCTAGGGCTTGTTGAATTTTCAACTGCCAGGAAGTTATACCATGCATTTAGTCATGTTTGATGTTGATGGAACCCTGACTCGCTCATGTCAATACGATCAGGCATGCTATGCCGCCACCATGAAACACATCACCGGATTGGATGTCGACACTGACTGGCAAAACTACACCCATGTGACCGACTCCGCGGTGACAGAAGAAATCCTCAGCAACAATCAACTACCACTGACCTTGGCAACCGAAGCTGAATGCCACTTCGCTATTCGTTTGCGGACCATGCAAGCAAATGATCCGAGCTTATTCGCGCCACTTACTGGCGCACCCGTCATGTTGCAACAACTGAAACAGGCAGGCATTGCATTGGCCATCGCCACCGGTTGTTGGCGCGATAGCGCTCTGATCAAATTAGAACACAGTGGCGTAGTGGTTGATGGCATTCCAATGGCGACAGCTTCTGATGCTCACAGTCGTCAACAAATAATGCAACTCGCCGAGAAAAGAGCGGCGCAATGTTATGGCATCAATCGCTTTGATAGTGTCATCTACATTGGCGATGGTAGTTGGGATGTGCGCTGCTCGCGAGAACTGGGTTACCACTTTATTGGCGTTGGTGCAGAAACCGAAAATTTACGCTCGCTGGGCGTTTGTCACACCTTAGAAGACTATGCTGATCCGGAAAGTCTTTGGTCGCTACTCGCTGAATTTGGCGTTCATCGTCACAGCTTGCTGGCATAACGTTAACTGATGCGGCCAAACAATTCCTGACTATTGCGCCACAAACGATCAGCAATCACTACCATCGACTCAGGCCTCAAATCGGTCAATTGTTCGAGCACCGTGGGTAAGTAAAGCGGGGAGTTACGCTGACCTTGTCGCCCCTGCATTGGCATATCTGGCGCATCGGTTTCCAACAACAAAGATTCCAGCGGCAGTTGACTAACCGCTTGCCGGGTTTTGTTGGCGCGAGGGTAAGTGATGGTGCCACCAATTCCTAGCTTCATCCCCAATCGAATATAACTTTGACCAAGTTCAACACTGCCTGAAAAAGCATGGACAACGCCTCTGAGGCCAGAAAACTGTTTCAGTAGTTGTTGTAGCTCTGAGTGCGCTTTTCGGACATGCAGTACCACCGGTAACTCAAACTGTTTGGCTAATGCCAACTGTGCAATCAGTAAATCAATTTGCTTGCTCATTAGATGTGGTGCCGCAATCGCATCTAACCCGCATTCACCAATGGCAACTAGAGGATTATTGGACCCAGCCATGAGTCGCTCAACTTGATTAGCAAGCAGCTTAATATCGGTGTCTTGATGACGCTCGGTCCAATATGGATGGAGGCCCAACGCGCAGACTAAATCATCTCTCTGAGACAACTCAATCACCTGTTGCCAGCTGCCGCTATGCACCGCGGGAATCAGCATACTCGCCACTCCAGACTGGCGACATTGCTGTAGCACTTGCACCCGATCATGATCGAACGCTGGAAAATCGAAATGGCAGTGGCTGTCAAACAACTGCAGCAGAGCATTCTGTTTAAGGACTTGATTCATGGCAGTAATACGCGCAAAATGTGCGCGACGTCACAGGAGTTTGTTGTATGAAAATAGTCAGAGCCGATCTCAGTCACATCGATGATCTAGGCGAACTATTTGACAAATATAGACAATTTTATGGCCAACATGGCGATCTCTCAACCGCTAAGCGGTTTATTCGCGATCGCCTATGGAATGAAGAGTCGGTCATTTTCCTGGTCATGAGTAGCTCAAACCAGCCTGCAGGCTTCGCTCAGCTTTATCCCACCTATTCTTCCGTGTCGATGCGCCGAGTGTGGATCCTCAACGATGTCTTCATTGATCCAACCTACCGAGCCAGTGGCTATGCCAAAGCCTTGTTAGATAAGGTTGTTGAGTTTGGTGGCCAAAGCAACGCATTAGCCCTCAAACTTGCTATTGCTGCCGATAATGACGCCGGCAAAAGCCTATACGAAAGCTGCGGATTTAGCCGAATCAGCCAATTCGATCACTACACCCTGCGACTCGACGAAGGCCGCATTGGCAAGTAATCGCAATCGCCCGTCTGTGACCCCCTCAATAGATAAAACGCTTCAACTAAGTAATCATAACCACGGCTAGAAACAACAGCACAAAGACTGTTGTTCATATAAACAAAAATAACGTGGTAACAAAAATGCTAGGTAATAACACAACATGGCGACTGCCCGCAGTTGCTTTGGCGGTTTCGGCTGCCTTAATTTCCGCTTGCGGCGGGGGCGGCTCAAGCTCCTCGCCAGCTAATCCTACAACCCCAAAAAGTGACAGCCTCGATATGAGCGCTGTGGCTTTTGAAGATAACGATACGGGGTTGCCTGCCGATTGGTATCGAAAAGGGGTATTTCTAGAAATCTTCGTGCGCTCCTATTTCGATAGCAATGGTGATGGCTATGGCGACTTTGACGGTTTGACGGCAAAGCTCGATTACATCGAATCGTTGGGGGTCAAAGGTATTTGGCTGATGCCAACCATGAGCAGCCAGGATCGTGACCATGGCTATGCGGTCACTGACTATCGCGGCTATGAACAAGACTATGGCGATGCTGCAAGCTTTAAGCGCTTTTTAGATGAAGCCCATGCCCGTGGTATCGGTGTCATCATCGACTATGTGATTAACCACAGTGCGGCACAAAACCCATTGTTCTTGGACTCAGTCGACAGCATTGAAGATAAGCGTGATTGGTACATGTGGCGCGATGACTACGTCTATTGGCCACAACCCTGGGGATCGGGAGATACTTGGCATAGCCGCAATGGCGCATATTACTTCGGGATTTTCTGGGATCAAATGCCAGACTTTAATTTACAAAACCCCGATGTGCTCGATTATCACTACAATTCACAGCGCTATTGGCTCAACCTCGGAGTTGATGGTTTTCGTTTTGATGCTGTGTCTCATTTGGTCGAAGGTGACGATGGTCAATTAGAAGGCCACCCAGAAACCTTCTCGATTCTGAAGCAAATTCAGGACAACGTTGGCCAATACCAAAACCGCTATATGGTCTGTGAATCTCCAAGTCATTCGTTTGAAATGGCAAGTGATGATGTCTGCGGATCGGCCTTTGGCTTTGGCTTGAACTATGCGTTGGTTAATACCGCACGAACAGGCAGGCTAGACCCAGCCCTTAACGGCTACCTCAATCAGCCAAATCTCCATAACACAGCATTGGTACTGGCAAACCATGACCGATTTGCCGGCGCCCGACTGATGGAACAATTCAATGGCAATGAATCACGCTACAAAATGGCGGTGGCTAGTTTGCTAACCTTGCCGGGCATTCCGTTTATTTATTACGGTGAAGAAATCGGCATGAATCACAATGGTCAGGGCAATGATTGGGATCTGCGAGCCCCGATGAGCTGGACCGGTGACAACCGCACTGGCGGCTTTACTGAAAGCTCACCATACCGAGACTTAGCCAACAACGTTGCTGATTACAATGTTGAAGCTCAACAAGCTGATGCCAACTCACTACTCAACTTCTACAAGCAGATGATTGCACTTCGCAATGCTGAACCAGCCTTGCAAACCGGCGACTTGTCGCTACTGTCGAGCAACTCAAATTCGGTATTGAGCTTCACTCGTACCGAAGGCGATGAGGAGCTGTTGGTGGTGCTGAACTACAGCTCGAGTTCACAATCCATTGCGCTGAACTTGGATAGCGATAGTGAATGGCAGGAAGTGTATCCTGCGACCAGCGGCTCGATTACCGCAGCTAGCAGCGGCACAACCAGCTTGCTGCAGCCTGCGCTATCGGTCGAAGTCTATCGCCGTCAGTAGCAGCTCTCAATAGCTCGTTAAGGCAGTTAATAAGTAGCGGAGTGAGGTGCTTCAGCCAGCATGGAAGCTGGCTGTAGAGCGCTCCAAGGATGGACTTGAGCGTCACCGAATGGCGCTGCTTATTAGCTGCTGTGCCATTCAGCTAGCAGAGCCCTAAGCCGAAGTGAAAGTTCATTGCGCGTGACGCCGTGAAATCATCCATGATAGCACCTCTAGCTACGCGGGCCACCAACCTCTGACTCAGACACGCCGTAAATACTTCCATGTAGGCTCTGCTGCAGCATCCATGCTGCAGAAGGCCTTCGCCAGAAATTGCTAGCCCGCTAAGAGTAAAATTCGGCGCAGCTAAATCTGCTGAAGCAGTTAATAAGTAGCGGTGTGAGGTGCTTCAGCCAGCATGGAAGCTGGCTGTAGAGCGCTCCAAGGATGGACTTGAGCGTCACCGAATGGTGCTACTTATTGGCTGCGCTGACATTGAAGTATCAGGCAGCCACAGAGGAGCTTAGTGTTCGCGGGTTTTGTGGAATTGAATATCTGGGTAGCGTTCCATCGCCAAATTCAAGTTGACCATGGTCGGCGCAATGTAAGTCAGATTGTCGCCGCCATCGAGCGCTAAGTTAGTCGACACTTTGCGTTGGAATTCATCCAACTTCTTGGCGTCATCACAAGTAACCCACCGAGCCGTCGCAACGCTCACCGACTCATAGATCGCATCAACTTTATATTCAGTTTTCAGTCGCGCAACAACGACGTCAAACTGCAGCACACCGACCGCACCAACAATCAAGTCGTTGCTATCAATCGGCCGGAAGACCTGCACCGCGCCCTCTTCTGAAAGCTGAACCAAACCTTTGAGCAATTGCTTTTGCTTGAGCGGATCTTTCAAACGAATACGGCGGAACATCTCCGGCGCAAAGTTCGGAATACCGGTAAACTTAAAGGCTTCGCCTTGCGAGAAGGTATCACCAATCTGAATCGTACCGTGGTTGTGTAGGCCAATAATGTCGCCAGGGTAGGCTTCATCGGCATGGCTACGGTCACCAGCTAAGAAGGTCACGGCATCAGAAATGCTGACATCTTTACCAATTCGGACATGGCGCATCTTCATGCCTTTGCTGTATTTGCCTGAGCAAATGCGCATAAAGGCAATACGGTCACGGTGCTTTGGATCCATGTTGGCCTGGATTTTAAAGACAAAGCCAGAGAACTTCTCTTCGCTGGCTTCCACTTGTCGCTCGTCGGTCTGACGCGGCTGCGGCGTTGGTGCCCACTCGGTCAAGCCATCAAGCATGTGGTCGACACCAAAGTTACCCAATGCAGTACCGAAGAACACTGGCGTCAGCTCACCCGAATCGAACAACTCCTGATCGAATTCATTTGAGGCACCAACCACCAGCTCCAACTCCTCGCGCAAGAGTTCAGCTAAACCATCGCCGATCTTGTCATCAAGTTCAGGGTTATCGAGGCCTTTGACGATTTCTAAGTCTTGAATGGTGTGGCCGTGACCACTGGAGTAAAGAATCACTTCATCGCGCAACAGGTGATAAACACCTTTGAACTCTTTACCACAACCGATCGGCCAAGTAATCGGCGCGCACATGATGTTGAGTTCATTCTCAACTTCATCGAGCAACTCCATCGGGTCGCGAATGTCACGGTCGAGCTTGTTCATGAAAGTCACAATCGGCGTATCGCGCAAACGTGTCACTTCCATCAACTTGCGGGTCCGGTCCTCAACACCTTTGGCAGCATCGATCACCATCAAGC
Organism: Neiella marina; assembly: GCF_002165625.1. Taxonomy (GTDB): domain Bacteria; phylum Pseudomonadota; class Gammaproteobacteria; order Enterobacterales; family Neiellaceae; genus Neiella; species Neiella marina. The sequence goes on along the minus strand of NZ_NGNS01000002.1, from coordinate 238,851 downwards.
AAGAATCCACCGCAGTCAGGGTACGATAAGTATCTTCCGAGAAGTCTTCGTGACCCGGTGTATCGAGCAAGTTGACCAAGGCATCACCATATGGGAACTGCATTACCGAAGTCGTGACCGAAATGCCCCGCTCTTTTTCCATTTCCATCCAGTCGGATTTGGCATGTTGCCCGGAGCCGCGTCCTTTCACCGTTCCGGCCTTTTGGATCAGGTTTCCGTACAACAACACTTTTTCGGTAATCGTGGTCTTACCGGCGTCAGGGTGAGAGATGATAGCAAAGGTCCTTCGCTTATTGATTTCATTAAGAAAATCTTGGTTTGCCATGTATAAATTCTTTTAGTTTGTACACGGATTTGTACACACTTTTGGAAGTACTCTCTTTTCAGTTCTTCGCTTGTCAAATCCGTCGTGTTAATCGTAATTGGCCGCTATTTTCGCTGATCTTGACTTTATAAACAATCAATGGTTATCTAATCGGTTACCATTTACTCTCAGCGTGCGCCAATGCTCAGTTGTAGCTGTTTGCAATCGTTGCTTCTTCAGCTCATGAACAACTGTGGCTAAACCACAAATTCCTTCGCTACCAGAAATCGATGATAGCTTGTCGTACTACACCGATGATGGTGCAGTTGCCGTTGATCGGTATTGCCGGGTATTGCGGGTTCAAAGGTTTTAGATACTTCTGTTCACCATCAATAACCAACTGCTTAAAGGTTGCTTCTTTCGAATCATCCAAACGCGCAACAACCAATGAACCTGAAGAGTAAGGTAACTCAGGATCAACAACGATCACTGCTCCCTCAGGTATGGATTTTTTTCCGCTTGGATTTTCCATACTGTCGCCTTTTACGCGAAGTGCGAAACAACCCTCATGTGCTTTCCCAGTGACTTCACGCCACTCCTCAGCATCTTCATGGGCAAATCCCTCCGCTATTTCAGTCCAATCACCGGCCTGAACCCAGTTAATGAGAGGAATTCTTCCCTTAATATCAGGCCCGACTTCTACATTACCGACCCCCAAGCCAATCTCGCCATCACCTGTGGCGAGCCAATGAGCATTCACGCGAAGCGCCTCCGCGATCTGCATGGTGTAACGAGACCTAGCCGATTTACCAGAGCAAATCTGGCTGATCGACTGCTGTTTGATACCAATGCGACGAGCCAACTCAGACTGAGTCACCCCAGTAAGCTGCAAGGCATGGTTTAGTCGTTCGGATAAAGTTTTCATAAGCCCGTATTCTACAAATAAAACTGTAGCCTTTCAACAATTTTAACTGTTGACTTAACTACAGTTTAAACTGTAACATTCAATCTTGTAACAGTTATTATTGTAACAGGAGACGGTATGGAAGTGTTCAACACGACACAAAAACATCTCCGCCGTGCCATTGACTTGGTCGGCGGGCAATCAGCATTAGCACGAGCCATCAACTCAAAACAGCAAAACGTCTGGTTTTGGTTGAATAAATCAGGGCGTGTTCCCGCTGAATTCGTTTTACCCATCGAACAAGCTACGCAAGGACAGGTAACCCGATCCCAGTTAAGACCGGACATCTATCCCGAATGCCCAAGCGAGCTGAAAGCCAGTAACCAGTAGGATTAAGGGCAAATAATGGTCAGCATTTTACGTAAACACAAAAGCGAGTTCCTCCATGCGTGATTATGGCAAGGTCTATACCCGCTTTTGGCTAAAGCAAAACGTTTTGTCCTGGAGTGACTCAGCGAAGTTGCTAGGACTGTATTTGCTTACATGCCCACATTGTAATTTGCTTGGCTGCTTTCGATTGCCGATTGGTTACGTTGCTTCTGACTTGAACTGGGATGAGCAACAGGTTGCCAAGGCTCTAAATGAGTTAGAACAAGATCATTTCCTCATTCGTTGCGAGGAATCCGGTTGGACTTTGATTCGGAGCTTTCTGAAGCACAACCCAATCGAAAACCCGAACCAAGGTAAGGCCGCCTTTCGGTTGCTTAAAGATGTACCTGCCGACTTCGTTGGTATGGCATCGCTTTTGAAATCTCTTGCCGCTTTTCAAGCTCGGCTACCAGAAGAATTTTCATCATTGTTTATGCCTGATGGCAACCCGGTAAGGGACTCTCAACGGTCGGATGACTCTGAGAGAAGCAATAAACCAACAATTAAAACTGTTGGCCACATACAGTTTGAAGACTTCTGGGATGTACAAATACGCAAAGAAAAAAAAGCGAAAGCCAAAGAAGAATGGCTTCGCATGGGCCTCAATGAAGACCATGAACTCGCCTTGGAAGTGCTAACACGCTGGAAAGAGCAACGAGACAACCGATTGCAGTATCAAGATCGGACTAAGACCCCTATGCCACATAACTGGCTTTTAAACCGGCAATGGGAAGACGAGTACGTTCGCATTGATGAAGTACAGCAATCATCGACGAGCCTAAAGGGCAGCAATCACCAATTGAACATTGAAGAAAGCAATCGCCGCATTGCTGAAAGCTGGGCCGGACCAGGTATTCGGGAGGTTCGTTCAAGTGCAGGAGGTTGATAAACGCGAGTTTGCTGAAGTTTGGGGAGCAGCTTGGGCCATGTATGGCAAAAGCGTATCACCACAATTGCTATCCATCGCATTTGAAGCCCTTCGTGCTTATAGCATTGAAGAAGTGCGAATCGGTCTGACTCGGCATATTCAATCACCGGATACTGGGCAATTTTTTCCAAAGCCCGCTGACGTCATCAAGCATATCGATGGCAACTCGGGTTCAAGAGCCATGGTTGCTTGGAACAAAGTTGACAAGGCTGTTCGTCAGGTTGGCGCTTGGACATCCGTGATGTTTGACGATGCGCTTATTCACCGCGTTATTTCAGACATGGGGGGATGGGTTGAACTCTGCAAGGTAGATGACAGGGAATACCCCTTTAAGCAAAAAGAGTTTTTAACACGCTACCAGGCTTACTTGCTGCGGGACGAAGTGGGTGAATACCCAAGGCTATTACAGGGTATTGCAGACCATCAGAACCAGCAAAAAGGATTTGATATGCAAGCGCCTGTTGCCGTGGGCGACTGGTCAAAAGCGGCACAAGTTTATACGAGAGGCATCGCCGACTTTAGCGCAGTGCCTTTAAAAAGAATAAGCCCGAAAGCCATTCAGGCGCTTCTCGGAAATCAATTAGAGGACAAAAATGAAAACGATTAAAGCAAAAACCATTGCCCTAGCGATAGCCATGTCCGCAAGCACTTCAGTCTATGCTTTTCCGGGCTATCAGTGGGAAAAAGCAGCACAAAGCGTTGGTATTGATCCAGTCATGCTCTACGCCGTTGCCTTGGCTGAGTCCGCCTCACATCGTGGTCTCAACATGACCAGCCCATGGCCATACGCAATTCGCAATGGTTCAAATGCAACCTACGCCAAATCTAAGACAGAAGCAGAGCAACTGTTAAACCAAGCACTGCAAGAGAGTGAAAAATACCAGCTCGATATTGGCCTAATGCAAATCAATTTGCATTGGCACGGACATCGGGTGAGTTCAGCAGCAGAACTGCTAGACCCCATCACCAACCTAACTGTCGGCTCCAGTATTTTGGCCGAAGCAATCAAGTCTTCACCAAACGATTTAGAGCTTGGCATAGGCCGCTATCACAGCTGGAACGAAGAGCGTGCACGCTGGTATGGGCAAAGAGTGCTTTCTATCTATCGCAATATTTTACATGAACTGGAGGTCCGTCAATGACAACCAATCAACAAGACTTCTATCAATTAAATTTGGCGTACCTACACGCAGCACGAGAATTAGCGCGAATTGATCCGCAAGAGGCGGTCTTGCGCTTTGGACTTACACGCGACGTGGTGGATGCACTGATTAATGCTGGTGTTGACGACCTGCAACGAGTGGCGACTTCATCATTCATGCTGTTTCAACCAAGGGGTAACCAAAGCCAACTGATTGAGATGGTGAAGAGCAAAGGCACAGGTATCCCAAGAATCGCTTATTTATTATCAACCCTAAACAACAAGGGGGATGCATGATTGATAACCTGTCCAAAAGTGAGCTGTTTACCCGAGCCTCGCTGCTTATTAAATACGGATTTAGAACAACCATTATCGCGCTCGATACAGGTTTGCCAATCCACATTATCAGAAGGCTCCACAAAGAAGTGACCGGCAAGTCACCTTGTCCTGGTCAATTGCCAGAATCTGATGCCATCGTTAAAAGCAGAAGAGCATTAGTTGAAGGCTCTCTGCTGATGGCGCTTTATGTCAATATTGGTGGTGATAATGTCTACAAGCAATTAAATATCGATGCTTTGATGAAGGCTTACGATGCGTACTTGGTTGCAAGAGAAGAAGCAGATCTTCCAGCTGAGATCCCCTGGAAAAAACTAACCATCAATGAAGGTTGGGTTCTAGCTCGTGATTTAAGATCACAGCTTGCATCCTTACACCGGTGTCGATGCGGCAGTCTGTATTTGACGGTATCACAACAGCGCATTCAGCTTAAATGCCCTGTGTGTGAGATTATGGCCGAGCAAACCACTAGAGCACTTTTTGAGAACTAACATGCTGATGCATGATTTGATTGTGCACCGCCCGTGCACTTTGAGAGTACTAAGAAGATGACAAACTTACTTAAATCTTTACCAGCACGCTGCTGGTTTATATCACTGGGGCTTTTTCTGGCGACTTTGGCTGCGGCTCATTTTTTTCCATCAGAAATATTAACGACATCTGCCAAGTTAGCGGCTTTGCCATTTCTGTTCTGCACCGTCTTTTTTTTCAGCTACTTGGGATTCAAAGCGACCTGTAATCCCATCGGACTTATAGCCATAATCACTATGCTTGTAGCAATCGCATATTGGCAAGCGAGTTGGACAATTGTTGGTTTGGGACTCTTTTTCTTAGCTATTTGTACTGGAATTAGATTCTTGAGTAACCAAGTTAAAGATTCGGGTAGAACTTTGAGCATTGAAGAAAAATGGTATTGGTATAAGCTCCATTCGTTTTTTGATGGCTTTTATCCAAGGTATCCCAAAAAGCCAAAAAAATAGCCAGCCAACCACAAGCTGGCTACCTTCTATTTTCAGTTCCTTCCTGATGCCTGGTTATAGGCCCTAATATCAATCAAGTTGTTCTGAGCATAATCTCCCGCAAGGGATGCATTTGAGATCACCGCTATCTGCTTATCCACAAATGCTTTATCTTCTTCGGACACACTGTCAGGAATGTAAGCGTCACTCTCATCCTTTTGACGATACTCATTTAGCATTTGCTCCCTTAGACCTAGCATTTCAGGCGACCAACTCGATGAGTCTTCAGAGTTGAATACGCGCCCCGCCAAACCTTCATTGAAAGCTTGAGCGAACACTTGACTTTGAATCGGGGTCAATCCCATTCTCTGCCCTTCGCTGTATGCTTCCTGTTTAAAATCATCGGCGTACTGTTCTAAGAACTCACCGTATCGATTGTTAACTGCCGCACCGAATGCCCCAGCCAACATGGCTTCAGACTTAGTGCCCCAGTTAACTTCGGAGGCATACTGCGAACTCGATCCACTGTATGCATCATTAAACGCCGTCAAAGGATTTTCCAAAGAGGTTCCGGCGTCAACGGCTGCTTTTAACCCATCCCATGTTGATTTGCTGGCCACCGTTGCATTGTGCAAGAAACCTCGTGAGCCAGGTTCTGCAAGGGCTTGCTCCTTGTAACTCTCATAGTCTTCGCCAAAATGATTCAAGGTATGCAGTGCTGCATCAGTATGCTTGCCACTGAAATCACCAATAGCCCTGGCGCTGTTGAAGAACATTTCAGCACCAGAGACTCCGCTATCATCAGCCATAATGCGAGATCGCCACTGAGAGCCAGCTTCACTGTTTAGTCCAGATTGATAGGTACTTGTGTCAGAAGCTACGGCCTGCTGGGCTTGTTGCTGATGCGCATTCAGCTGTCCATCTACACCAGAAAGATTGGTTTGGTAAGCAGATTGAGCCGAATTGAACTGCGTTTGAACTGTTGCAGCATCCTCATAGCCTCCCAGAACACCGGATTCAACTTGGCTTTGAGTGCCACCAAAAGTAGGTGCAGTTGATGACAAGCCTTCATTAGAGCGTGGCTGAATAGATCGTAAATCGGCTCCGGTAGCCATGGCCATAACAGTCATTGCTGCTTGATAGTCATTGTCTCGTTCAGCGGGCGTCGAGGAGTTGCTATAGGTTAAAGACTCCATAGCTGCGGCCACATACGCCTGATTATCATCAGGTAGCAAGCGCTGATACATTGGAAGGTTTTCACGTAATCGGTTACCTGCTTCAACATGCTGGTTCATATAGCGACCTAAATAATCCATGACTTCAGGATTATCCGCTGCTAATCGAGTTAACGTCGCACCATCCGTGTTCCTTTGTCCTGATAGACTGTAGCTGGCCTGATCAAGCTCACTAAAGCGGTTTGATGCCGTGATAACGTCTTGTGCTGAACTCTGAAGTGAATGATAGTCTTGATTAGACAACGACATCTCAACGCCAGAGCGTCTTGAATCTGAAAGGTCCTTAACCATCGCATCGCGAAACTCAGCACGTCGTGAATTACTTGATGCCAAGCTTTGCATCTCCCCAGTGAGCGTATTTGCGGTCGTAGATCGAGAACTGCCCTCTGATGACTCAACTTGGCCACTAAAGTTACCACCTAAATCCAAGCCTGCTCGTACCCTTGATAGTTTTGGTACACGAGATGAGTCTGGCTTATCCACTCCTGGCAAGTTGCCCTGTGGAGAATCATTGCCGCCAGTACCAAGAAGCCTTCCAAGAAAACCCTTGTCAGCAACTTCTTTCTCACCGGGATTTGTAATGGTTCCATCGCCACCGACCCTTAAGCCTCCCGATAACACGCCAGATACCAAGCCACGTACAGCATCTTTTTTATCGTCGCCAAAACCATACCGAGTTTGCAGGTCATCAGTAACCTGATTAACAACGGCGCTAGATGCTGAGTTAGATGAGCCGATCTGACGTCCAACCGAAGAAAGGTTGTCGTAACTTAGCTTTTCACCAAAGGTTCGACTCATGGTATTGCCAACCTGACGACTAAAGGCTTGAGTTGCCTGAGTCATGGATTCTTTTGCAGAGCCGACCATTGAACCCACTGCGTTTCCGACAGAGAAACTGCTTAGTAGGTTTGACGCGCCGGTCATAGCAGAACCAGTGAGGGCTGAATTTTGGAACATTGACTGTGATTGCATTACCGGGGCATTTTTCGCGACATCTGGACTTGCCATCTTTTCATCAATGGCATCACCGTTTTGAAGACGTCCAGCCAAGTGGGTAGCGGTTATTGCTGAGCCATACACGAGCATGAGCGAAATCGCCGGAACACTCGACGCCAACATGCCGCCAGTAGCTATCCAGGTTTGCAGCACTGAATCCATCTGCATCATCCCAGCAAAAGATGGCACTTCTGTACCTGCAAAGGCATCAAGCGACGACATTTTCCCAGCAACGGTTAAATGAATATACAGGTTAATGATGGCCATGACAGGCATCCAAAGTTGAATCCAAAGCAGGATTAACAAGTACTTCCCGGCCATTCGCATCCCGATTTGGCCAAGGGCTATCACAAAGGCCATCAAAGGGGTGATGGCGTAAATGAACCCCTCAAAAAACGTCATCATCGGACGAACGATACTTTGGAACAGGGTCTGCTCCGCCGCCCATTGCGTATTGCGCTGCTCAATCGCTTGATTAACCATAACGGCTGCGGTGAAAGCTTGATCATCCATATATTTGCCCGTCACGCTTTGCTCATAAATAGGCAAAAGCACCGACGCGGTCATGTACTCTTGGGTGTTTACTGAAGCCAAACCAAGGTTATTCAGTGCATTTCGGATCACGTCATCAGTGTCCGTTGCTGACGAAGTCCCCAATGAGGCTGACAGAACCTGTTTAAGCCTTGGAATGAAGGTTGATTCTGTCATGAGTTTCAGTTGGCTATAGGCATCGGTGCAGTCCAGATCGCTACTGCTACCACTGAGCATGATTCGAGTGCCATAAATGCGCGAATCAAACCTAATCGCAGTCATCGGGTTAGGATCACTCAGCACCTGATCGAGGTTCTTTTGGCCAATGTCGATACCAATCAAGGTGCACTCTTTGATGTAGTTAAACCACGATTGCTCGATGTCCGAACCGGCGACACGATTTGCATCACCCAAACCAGAGCGATCCATCACCTGTTTTCTCACTTTAATCAGTGACTGTAAACTGGATGCAAAGCCGTATTCCGTCATGGCGGGAGTTGAGAACGCCGTTTCAAACAATCGCGTGACTTGAAAGCCAACAGTCGAAATCGTACTGCCTGCGGCAGCAACACCGATGGGCACATTATCAACCACTCGAACTTGTCCCGTGTACGCATCCTCAATGCTCACTCGGGTACTGGGCCCAAACATGGTTGCAAAGACTAGCCATGAGACTAAAACATGTTGAAAGTTAATCCCTCGACCACCTTGCATTAAGGCCTGAACAGAGACCATCAATACCCCAATGAGCAAGCCAATCCGAACCATTGAAGTAAAATCGCCTGTACCAGTGATCATCGCGACAGCGTTCAGGACCTGCTCTAAAAAAGCCGAATCCCCGATGGAATAGATTTCCCACATGACCTATTCCCCCAGCGCCGTAGATTTAACGGTGTAATAACGCTGTTTGCGAATGGTCTGAATCACCTGGTTAAAATGTGCCAGCAACTCTTGCTCTGAGCCGTATCTTCGCTGCAACGCGGCGTACTCCTCATTGATTTGGCGACGTGCACGTTCAAGGTCTTCCGTTAATAACTTCGCATAGGCATGATCTTCCACACCGGAGGTACTTCTAGCTGCATTGAGCATGTCTTCAACCAATGCTCGGGCCATCTCAACAGCAATAAATGGTGCCGCTCTTGAAGCAAACGATCTAGCGGCCCCTTCATTTAATGCAGAAAGAGTTCGAATCATGCCCCCAATGCTGGCAGGAGCCGAGGTCATAAAAGCCTTTTCGGTGGTGCTAGCAGCCCCTGTATTTCGAGCAAACTTAAAAATAATGCCGTTACTAGAACCTGTACCAAGAAGTAAATTTTCTACCTGAGTTGATAACCCGGTAAGAGTCACGTTAGTGATTGTTGGGTTCAGACAACCGTCTTGCGTCACTGTGTCACATCGGTACATAGCGACGTTACCGCCATGAATTAGATGCTCAATAGTCACTTTATTGCCATTCAGCCTGGTCAGTTTTGGGGCTTTACCTTGGCCATCAGCGGCATTAGCAAGATCACCAACAATGATCGAACCAGTCACCGACATAACCGCTTCAAGGAAACGGTCATCCCCCGATGCAAACCAGCTTGATGCCGAGTGACGTTTCAATGCTCGCCAAACCAAATTACCTTTAATCGTTTTGTTCACATCAGATGCCGCGACACTCGAAGCGTTCTCATATGGGTTCTTACCATTGGATTCACTCCAACTGGTAAAAACGTCTCCAGCCCCTTTAAGTGAGCTCAACATGCTGGCTTCTGTTTGCCCCTTTTTACCAAAAGCAGCCAGGGTATCGTTCACGACTCCCTGAGCCATTTGACAGGAATTGCCGAAATACTCGTTCAACTGCTGGATTTTCTTTTGCAGTGTCTCCATGTGCTGAGAGCATTTCTCACACATAGCACTGAGCGCCAATTGGAATGCGTATCCCTTGGCGTTTGCAGCAACAGAACGAAGTAATTGAACAAACTGATCTGCATTAACAAATGACAAACTTCCAGCGAACATATCAATGCCGCCACAACCGGCTTGGAATGACGGAGGCACCATAGAGACGAGGTTCTCGTTCATGATCCTGTTACGAACAACAACGCTTCCGCCAGATATCACACCACGCCGTTGACTCTCGAATACACCAGGCGCAGTGGTGTTGGTCATTGAACCAAACAACTGGTTCATCTCCTGTTGCAAGCTTGCTTGGCTCATAGATGAAAAACCAATCGCACAGGCGATTAGCGATACTCGGAATACTTTTTTCATCGTTATAACCCTCCTTGTGCACGCAGATAGCGAACAAGGAACTCAGGGTCCTGTAATATCTTTTCGTTAAGCTCTTGGGCTGACATCGCGAGTGACACGCCGGGTTGAACAGGTCTGGTGGCATAGTAAGTTTGATCGTCAATCCAACCGGCTTGATGGGCTGCGAGAATAATTCGATTATTGAGCTCATCAAGGCTCATTGCACCTTGGCCAATGGGAGTGATGACATTAGGTGGATCAACTAAGAACACGGCAGGGACAGTCGTAACGGACAATGATTGTGCTTGTCCTGAATCGACTTTGAAATTGGGAAACTCTCCACCCGGTAAAGGCAAGCCATCGACAGCAATAGCAAATACCTCGAAACCGTAGTTTAAAGCCATTGATTCGATGATAGGCGCTTGAGCGTGGCAGTAAGGGCAATCCGAACGATAGAAAAAGAACAAGCCTGCTCGCTTTGCTACTTCACCTAAAGCAACATCCCGTTGAGCGCCAGCTTCTCGGTCCATCCGATTAGCAGCGTAGGTCGCCAAGGGTCTGCGACTGATTTCATCCAAAACAGGATCGCCCATGACCACCTGCTGACTAACATCAGCAAATAGTGAGCCCTTATCCATCATGACGCGCTGAAGATAAAGATAGGCTCTGACATTCTCACTCGTTGGCTCATCAATTGCCTTGTCCATAAACGATTGCATGTGCTCACGAAACCAGGCGGCACTGAAGGGCTTTAGTTCGCTCTGACTGGACTCCACGACACCAGCTTCCGGCTCTATCAGCTCATCAGGCTGCTCAGGTTCAGGAATGACCTGATACCAAAACCAGCCTTCCTGACCACGCTGATAGAATGGCCCATCACTGGCATGGGCGGGCAAGATGAATAGAAAGAAAATAATGATTGGGATGGTCACCCATAGGATGAACCAAGGTAACAAGGGGGTTCTCATTGTCAGCTCCAGAAAATTTCATAGAGCTACATGCTAAAGATCCCCATAAGAGCGATTGGCCAGATAGATGAAGGAATCGTGTGTGTTTCTGACTATCTATTAAACACTGTTACTAACGTAAGTACGTTAGCTGATGGCACCATAACAAAGTGCATACCAGAGCTGCCATGACACCAAAACTCAGCCTGTACGAAGTATTTTTTGGCTTTGTTTGAAGCTATATATTCTGGCAATAATGATTTTGCCAATTCTGTGCTACACAATTTGGCGCACAAAGCCTTCCAAGGATGCTTAGGAGCACCGTCTGAAAGCCGTTCCACAAACCGTTCCAGTGCATGACGAGTCACCACGACAGGTCCAATGTTCGGAACGTTGATGACCTCATCGATTTCTCTCACTGTAGCATTATCGACGCTGTATTCTTCGAAGGAATGTGAGAGCCAATCGTCCCTCTTCTCTACCGATATCTGTGCTTCTTGGTAACGGGTGAGCAAGAACCTAGTCAAGATGTAAAGTGAATGCTGAGTTGAGCGTTGTTTCTGTAACTTTTTGATAGCTCCTTTACTGACCCGGATTTGAAGCCCATTACCGCTTCGGTTACTCCCCATCACCTCTTTCACTGACAGTAGGTGATGAATAGCATAAAGCTCAGCTGCAATTGGCTTTTGCTGCTCAGGTAGCATGTCGTATTGCTCACCTAAATCGACCTTTAGCTCACCACCTCTTCGAAGGCCGGTCTTCCAGTAAACCGTAAACTCACCATCAATCTGCTTTGTTAACAGGGTTAATACCATCATGTTTGTTTCTCCTATTGGTTATCTTTTTTTCATTCTCCATGTTTTTTCAAATATGCAAGGCGCAAAAAAAGGGGCCGAAGCCCCTTGGATCAGATATGAACTTTCGGGAAGCCCATGGCACCGTAAACATTCAGCACATCATTCCAATCCCAACTTTTCACGCCGAGTGACGTTGGTATCGGAGGGATCAAGACTTGTGACAGAATGCCTTTTTGCCAGGCTTTTTTCTTGAGTTCATTCGCTGCATTCAGGCCGGTCTCAGAGAGATCGTGGTCTGCCCAGATGTACAGCATTTTCACATTACTTGGTGGTTCAAACCTAGCCAGTAGCGTTGCATTCACAACCGACCAACATGTTTGCCCCGTTGCTCTGGTTACCGCTAGGGCCGTTTCTATACCTTCAGAAACACCTAGTACTTCACCAGGCTCACCTATCGGAATGGCACCACCTGTGATTGTTCTGTCACTTGGTATCGGCATCATCTTTTTAGGCTTTTCAACCGGCGCTTTGAATCCATCTTCACTTAGGTAGATCCGATGAAACGTGGCCGAACGCCCTTGCTGAGTAACGATTTTACCTAGCAGCGCTGGGTAGCTATCGATAAACAGACCATCTTCATCATGGTAAGGCAAGCTTGGATGAAACCTCAGCACCGAATCCCATTCAGGACGAAGCCGCGTCACAATGCCACGACGATGCAAGTAGTTCCAAACTGGTTGCGCACGAGTATCTGCAAGAGAAAACGTTTCTCCCCAGGTTTGATTCAAGCGATAGATAATCGCTTTGTCCTCTTCCTGCTTTTTAGCCTTCCAATCAACAGCGTTACTCGGTATTGGCCGAGTAGGCGCTTGTATTTGTCCGGGTTGAATACCAAGAACCTGGCCGATTGCCTCAATAGACTGAGCAAAGTTCCATCCATTGATCCAAGACAACAGTTCAAAACCATCATGAAAGATACCGCAGGTGTTACAAACGCCACCTCCGGTATATTCAGCATCTTTGAACAGCCTAAAGCCATCACGACCGCCATGAACAGGGCAAGCCACATGACGGCCTTTTCGAGCAATAGCGGCATCAAGTTCTGGCACCAATGCCGCCAATACCTGAAGCCATTGACCATTAAGATATGGCCTCACTGTTTCAATCTGTAAAGGTATCGCCATATAACCTCCTTAAGTAAAAAGCCGACTCCTACCGCAGGTGGTAAAAGTCAGCTTGGGTCCTGCATTCAGCCGTTTGGTTAATGCAGGAACGTTAGTCAAGCTGGATACCATGTCGTCTTAATAGCCACATGATGGAATCACGAAGCACATCAGGATCGACAACCGCAGCCATTGCGCAAACACGAAAGCAAAATGGCGCTAATTCGTCATTTTGAATCCACGACAACACATCCTTGCGCAACCGAGTACTGACGCGACCATCCAGCAATACACGGATCGCATCCAATAGAATGCCTTCGCGTAACTGCCAGATTTCCGTGTCAGACCAAGTGACTGGGGCATCATCAAACTCAAATAGAAATTCGAGCTGTGATGATGTGTGTTGATGGGACTGCTTTTGTGATGGAGGAGAATGGGCAATGCGCCCATTCATCAAAGATAACCGCGTTCGGCAAGCGAAACACAGCCCTCGGATGCGACCACAACATGGTCAAGCGTTCGAATATCAACAAGTGACAAGGCGTCACGAAGTCGATGAGTAATGCGTTTATCAGCTTCACTCGGTTCAGGATCACCCGATGGATGGTTATGAACCAGTATCACTGCTGCCGCATTAAGTTCTAGCGCTCGTTTTGTTACTTCCCTTGGATACACGCTCGCCGCATCTAAAGTGCCTTTGAACAGCTCTTCAAATCGAATGACGCGATGCTTTGTATCAAGAAACAGCACACCAAAAACCTCGTGCTCATACTCGTGCATCAGTGTTTGCAGGTATGAGAACGCCGATGATGGCTGTTCAATTTTGCGACCTTTACTCAATCGACCACGGGCAAGCTTGAGCGCCATATCTAAGATATCTGCTTCAGTCACTTGCTCAGGAACGATGTAAGTACCGGCTTCTTCGCCAGCTAAGAACTTTTTGTTTTTCATAGGAGTCTCCAAAAAAAAGCGGAGACGAACCCATGCCCTGACGGGGACGGAATCGTCCCCGCAGGGTGGTAAAGTTTATGTGGTTACTGAATTAACAGTTGTTGTGTTACTTCGAATAACTCACGCTTTAGATCTTTGACGTCATTAATCACAATGCTTTGAGGAAAGAATTTCTCAACACTGCGTGTTTGAATCCCTATCCCCAGCAGCTCAAAGCTACTTCGTCTGCACCGGTCAACAATGTCATGCGTAGCAGCCCAATCATCTGGGTCACCATCGGTTAGTACTATCATTAGCTTTCGCTTCTGTTTTTGTGCTAACAAACTGTTTGCCGCAAACCACATTGCTTGTGCCATAGGCGTACAACCTCGTGGTTTTTGGTCAAAACAGGCGGCCCGATGTCGAACCGATTGCTTGGGCAATAACGCGATAGAAACTTCCTGATGAATACCAGGAAAATAACTGACCGCAGGTACAACACCCGGTATGCCTTCCAGTGCCATGGCCAAAGCCAAAGCGGCTTCATTGGCAACATGAAAGTACTTTCGATTACCTTCGCCAATGGGTTTACCCATTGAACCCGATATATCGACCAGCAAGTGCACAGCAGCATTAGGCGCAATGCGAGGTTGCCTTTGAATAAACAATCTCGACTCACCTGCTTGTGAAGCGGCAAGACGATGGGTTGCAACTCGAAGACCGTGCCTTTTGGCATGATTCCGATTGTCCTGACTGGACTGAACCATGCCCCTAAGTCGGGCTCGAATTTGAGCGGACTCAGACGCCGATAAGGTCAAGATGGCCTCATCACCCAACATAGCGTGCTCTGCTTGGGGCAAACTGAGTGGAGTGACACCCTGATGTCCTTCAGCTTGTTCCGACAACACTTCTGCCACTTGGGCAAAGGTATCGGGTTCAAACTGAGCGGCACTGGCCTCTAAGGCTTGTCGCAAATTGTCAGCTTGATCAGAGTTATCTGAATCCCCCGTTTGAGCAGCATCCCCCATTGCAGACGAGTCTGCTTCCGGGGTTTGACTGTCACTACTGTTATTGCTGTCATTACTCGCATCTTGTCCAATGTCATTACCGTTATCAGCATCCGACTCATCCTGTGGTGGACGAGATTCTTCTTCCAACATGGCAACGATGGCATCGACAAGTTTCAGCACTTCACCTGTAGAGCCTAAGCTAGGCACTGCTGTCAGCATGGCGCTTAACCGGCTCATCGCTGCGGCAGGAAAGAGTTGTCTGACTCTTTCATCAACAACTTGATACAAAGGCGTCAGTGCTTTCTGACCGAGAAAATGGCATCTCAAGCGGAACAACAACCATGCTTGCAAGTTAGATGCAGGCTCAAGCTGTTCAGGTACACACATTTGCTGTGTGTCCACCATGTACTCAATCACTTGCGAAATACTGCGCCGGGTTCCGGGGTAATCCTTTGCCAATTCGTTTTCAATGCGAACGTCCTCAATGATATTGAGAAGTGCCTTACGGATCGGCTTGGACGACGCCTTCTGCACCATGTCAAAATTGGTATGCCGAATATGCGCCGCTTCATGAGCCAGATAACCCCAAGCTATCTGTTGATAGTGTGGGTCGTCTGGGTTTGCTGTTGGAATCACAATCCGCTCACCATCGGTAAACGCATCTTGTCCTTGAATAAGCACCTTCACACCAAACTTTTCGCCATAAGCGGCGGCAACGATTGGCAGTGCGTTTTTTAATGGATGATTCATGGGAGTCTCCTAATCATTAGGGGGAATACTCCCTCAGCGGGAGCGTTTCCCCGCTGGGAATGTAAGTGTTTAAACCTGTGCTTTTAGCTTATCCAGATCGTATTTTTGACCTAACCAAGCCACCAATTGAGCTGGACTCTCGTGCTGCTCAAATGACGTTTTAAGCTGGTCTAAACTCAGGATGTCATCCAATGTCAGACCGTACTGGTCTTGTAACTGAGTAGACACCTCGTGTTGATATTGCAGCCAGGCCCGCTCAAAAGCGGTTTGCTGCAATGCCATGTTTGGAACAAATACCATGGCCGTTACCCAAGCTCCTTGTGCGTCCGCATCTGCGATCAAAACAGGGTTCTTGGGGATCACGACACTATGTGTTGAGTACGACCGTTGTACTAACGTTCGACAACACGCCACTTCTGGTATCGATTCACTTTCAACCGCATCAGTCACACCACGAAAATGTGCTTCAAACTGGTTCAGTTGGCTGGGGTTATGGATGGTTGATTGCATAATTTCCTCTTACATAGTTCAGAGGACATGCGCCCTTCAGGGCAACATGCCCTCAAGGACGTTAGAAATAAAATGAGTTTGGTACAGTCGAACCAAGGTTTGGTCTGACGGTTGGTTGTGGTATTGCACGTAAGTTATCTGCCTGAGCAGATACTGGCTGTGCGGGTTTAGGTTCAGGTTTGGGCATCAGTTGTCTGATATCCAATTGACCTTCACCGTGCATTCTCATCTTGTCTGGATCAGACAAAATTAAAATGGTCGCCATCAGTTCGTGATAGAGATTGTCTGTCACAGGGCCAGTCTTCGGCAGACGAACAAATAAATTGTCCATCGCTTCAACCATCGGCTGAACTCGATGATCCAGGAATGACAAACCATCCAACTTGTCTCTTAACCGCTTAAGAGGATTAAGGGCACGCTGACTGATTTGATTCTTTCCTGCAACGGAACGCTCAAACAGTTCATTAGCATCACGAGCCACCTCCCTAAAGAGGGTGTGTCCCATGCCATTGACCTTGTCATCTAAGCCACCAGCTTGTTCAGCCGGTTGCATTCGATAGATGGCATAATCGAACTGAAGCCGTTGTTCCACGTCTTCGATGGGTGACAGCGCACGCCGGATTGCATCTGCAAATTCCGGGTGTTTTGCAACCCAGTCAAACGTCACCTGATCATAGTTGTCCAAGAACAACTGCTTGCACTGCGCAAACTCCTGACCGATCCGGTCAAGCTCTGGAACAATCTGATCAATTCGGTCTTCAGGGACGGCATAGCCACCTAAAAACCGCACACCGACTTGCTCACACAAGCGTTGCGCTTCTTTCTTAAGCCTTTCAAAGTTCGCCAATGCCTCAGGGTCGCAAATTTTTTTACTCCCTAAGCTGGCAACATCCTTCGGTGGAAGTTGGCTGCCATTGGCTAGTCTGAAATCTTCAGGCCTTAGTTTTTTTCTACCGCTCCAGATGGAACAGTCGATGTGACAAATCAAGAGTTTGTCGAGGGTTTGAATACTCATAGTGCATCCTCATGCGAGAGGGGGACGCACCACTCCCAACAGGAGCAATGGCCCCCGTTTGGGTGGTAGTAGTTGACGCGCTAATGGCAACATCACTATCAAAAATAGTAATTTTGCGAATCAGGCGACGAATGGTTGAGATCGATTTTCACAGGCATTAAGTCCAGTGCTTCAGCTATCGGGCGAACCCGCTCTAAATCACTGCCTAGCAACCGCAATACATCTTTTTCCAACTTCAGTTGGTCGGATACTTCTATCCCTTCAGGACTCGCTACTGTGAGCGAACACAATGCTGGTAATTGACGCTTAAAGGCCAGTAACAGCAACAATGGCCACGGGCCATCATCAGTGTTAACAATGCCAGCGCCTTCACCTGACACCATGCTGATTCGATTGGTACTAGGTAATCCGCTTTTGCAAAACCCTAATGACCATTCTCCAATCCTGACCTGGTTATCATCAATGACAGCCAAGCCATAGGCTTCAAGCAGCTTTGCCATATCGAACAACGCTTTTTGCGCCAGCGAGATTTGGCCATTGACGTCCTTGCGAGTACGAAACTCCCAACTGACGTTATTGGCGCACGCGACGCTATCTAGCGCATTTGAGAGTTCAAATGGCCTCCCTTGATGATCAATGCCGACTTGTCCAACCAATCGATAACCCTTGTTGATTTTCTCATTGATTCGTCGGTCTGCTTCAGCGTTAGGATCAGTCGAATCAATCAATCGCTGCTGCGACAATTGACCGGCTTTTCCAAACCGAACTTCAATCTCCTGGTTATCTGATCCAACATAAATGGCCCATTCTTTGGCTGTCCCATCAGAATGACTGTAACGGTAAAGAGCAAAGCACTTTTCCATCATCAATCCTCCCAGTGATCACCGAATACATCAGCAGCAATACGGTGAATGGCTTCTCGTTGCTCCAACTCAGCACGAGCCGTCAAAGACCGAACCAGTGCATACTCAACTGCGTTAGGAGCACCTTTAAAAGCAAGTGTTAACTTTGCCCAGCGCACCAAGGTCCGAGTGGACATGGTGATACTAAGCTCCGCACCGCCATCCGCGCCCCCAATAAAAAGACGACGAATGTCACCAGCCACCTTCACCATTTTTTGGCGAAAGACTTCTGGCAAGCCCGGCGCAACGTTCTCCAAAATGGCTTCCTCTACAGAAGGCTCTGCATAGGTCGCTTCGATGATTCTAAAGCGATCAAGAAAAGCCAAATTCTGTTGAAGCACACCTTGATACAAGCCCGTTTGATCACCGCTGCCCGCACTGTTGCCGGTTGCGATAAAACGAAACTTGTTATGTGGCATGATGATCTCACCGCCATTTTGTGCGATGACCAACGGGGCACCTTCCAAAATGTCATTGAGCCCAGCCAGTTCAGCAGGCTCAGCAAGATCCATTTCATTAATGATCAGCAAATGGCCATGCTTTACAGCCAGTGCTAGCGGTCCATACACAAAGGTCATGTTGCCATTAACCAGCGTGTGGTGACCGATAAGATCGGACAACTCCAATCGACCGTGCGCAGTAATTTGCTGAACAGGCCAATTCAATCGAGAAGCAACTTGGCAAATTAGCGAGGTCTTACCGCATCCAGTGGGGCCTGTAATATACAAACCGTCACCGTCTGGGTTAGACAAAAACGCCAATACGTCACGTAAGTCTTCTTTTCTAAAAACATACTCGTCCTTGCGAACGGGAATGTTTGGGTGGGTAGTGTCGGCACTAAATCCTTCCAGAACGAAAGCATCAGGAGCCGGGACATTAAACGCTTGATTCACTTGAACCAAAAATGGGGATTGTTCAGTCATGGTAAACCTCATCAGTTTTGACGAGGCCCCATGCCCCAACAGGGAATGAAGTCCCCGTCGGGTGGTGTGTTGATTGTGGTATGGCTGTGTATGTAAGAGTTCAGCTCGCTCTATCATTCGTACCCAGCATTGGCTACGAGTGAAACTGCTTTCTGATGCACTCGATGTAAGTGCATGAGAAAGGAGCCGAAATCGGCTCCAAGTGAACGTTAAAAGTAAAATGAGCTCGGCGAGTCACCTGGCAGAACCAAGATCTCTTGCTCAAGGCTGATTTTGATTGGTGTTTCAACGGGCTGCTCTGGCTTATTGGTGCTGATACGCAACCGCTCTTGTGGCGCTTTTCGGTAAGCAGCTAAAACCTGATCGTCCAGCTCGCCTAATTTATCGGTGGCCAATTGCTTATAGTCCACCGTACCCGCCATCATGTAGCGGCTGAGTTTGACCCCAGCATAATCGGCATGAGCGTAGTTACCCATCATAGCGACCAATTTCGACTGAGCGTCTCGCATTTCTTCTTTCAAAGATTTGATGTGATTTTCCAGTCGGACCACTTCGGCATGTGCTGAGCAATACTGGCGAGACAACGATGTCCAGCGGTATTGAGCTTCACCCTTGGGAACAAAACAATCTTGCTCTGGGCATTTTGACGGTTCTTTTTTGGTCTGTACTAACTCCCAAAACTGAAGCGCTGTTTCTTGCAACTCAGTTAAGAAGGCCGCGTCTCGTTGTATTTCAAACTCAATCAGTTGATCCTCAAAATAGAAAACCAACCAACCACGCGTGCTATTGGCGACCAGTATTTGATGCTGTACCTGCACCCAATACAACTGGTACGCCTCGCTTTGTTCTCTGTGAGCTTGCACATCCTCAAAAACTGACTGGCAAGGACATTTCAGTTCAACGGGTTCTCCCGCATCGTTGATGCCATCAAAGCTGGCTCGAAAGATTGCGTTATGATCGGCTTCTGCACATAACGGCAGAAGAAAGTCATTATGTGCATTCTCAAATGCTCGCCTTGCTTGAGGCTCCAACCGTATACCGCGAAGCACATTAGGATTATTCGACAGGTCTTCCGGTAATACGAATCCAGTTTTTTCTGCCCATAATCGCCAAGGTGTTTTGTAGGGTGAACGCCCCATAATAATTGGGGCTTCAGATGCCGTAACCCCTGCAATGCGCCACTGGTGCCATGCAGGAGTACGTTGTGATAGGTCGATAACCTTCATATTGCCTCCTTTGAGGGGAGACTCCCCCGAAGGAGAGAACTCCCCTTCAGGGTTAAGTGGTTACTTTGCAGCTTGTGCTAACGCTGTTTGGTGCTGAACAACACTTGCTTGAACCGAATCAATTGCCGCTATACCGGCTTGAATCGAACCTATGACAAGGGCAACAACCAATACCAAGCGAAAAAGTGAGGCTGATTTAGTCATGGAAGATCTCCAAAAAAAAGACGAGACCTTCCCCCTGACGGGAGAATAATCCCGCCAGGGTTCGTAAAATGAATGCGTGGCGCTAAGAAGCTAAAGGCTGTGTGAGCGCTTTGGCTGCTTGTTGCTGTGCATTAAATATTTCTTGTTTCGCAAACGTCAGTTCAACACCTTGAAAATGTTCATTGGCATATTCCAATGCACTATTCCAAGCGTTTGAAGCTTCCGCCCGCTCGATAAGCTTGTAAACAAGCCCTCGGGTTCGATCATCAACTTGCTCGGGTGGAATCACAGACGGCTCAACAACGTGTGTTGCTTGGCCTTCGATAATTCGCTCCGCTTCGTCTTGATCGAAAATTCCCACAAAGCCAAACGCAATGCGGGAACACTGGATCATGGATTTATGCCTTAGCATTCGCTTAGTGTGCGTCTGCCATGGACCATCCACACGGTAAGGGCCATTTTTGCCGTTACCTTCAAAAGGCGGTCGATAGACTTCATCCAGGTACTCAGTGATTTTGACTGGGTGCGAACGGTCGCGCCGATAGATAATGCATTCCATCCATTCCGGGCATTCTTTCGCGCCATCCAGTGAGACTTTGGTTTCTGAAGTCTTGAACTCCATGCCATCAAACTGGTCGTGTTGATTGATGATGCGAGACCATCCATCGACACCTACCACTGGAATAATTCCAGCTTGTTTATCAGGGAACGCAAAAATCTCTTTGGTGAAAGGGTTCAAGCCGTACTGATCTGCAACCACCAAGAGCGCCATCATCTGCTCATTGGTCGGTGCACTACCGTCACGTTGCTTGAATGCTGTTGCTTTTAGGGTATCGAACAACTTGTTTGGATCGACACTAAAGCGCTCAGCAAAGCGTTGGATTAGCTTTGGTTTTTCCATTGTGGACTCCGACAATCAAAGTGGGAGTCTGACCCTGACGGGAAAGTACTCCCGGCTGGGTTAAAGCGTTTTCGCTCGGTTAAAAATCTGGTTCAGGATAAGTTTGTGCCCAATTAGTTTGGGAGCCTGCATCATCCGCCGGTGATGGCTCAGATGCTCTGTTCACACTATCAAGAAGCAGAAACTCGTCCGCGTCCACTTCGGTCAATCGATGCTTAGTGCCATCTTTCTCCCATGATCGCGTGCGCTGAGGCCCTTGAACAAAAAGCTTCGCTCCTTTTTGGATCAAATCTTTTGCTCTTAGCCCTAACTTAAATCCACCACGATCTCGAAAAACAACCCGATGCCATTCCGTATGCTCTTTGAGCTCATTGGATTGACGGTCGCGCCATTTCTCAGAAGTGGCCAGTGAAATGCTGGTCACCAAATCACCTGATGGATAGGCTCGCGTCTCTGGCTCAGAGCCAACGTAGCCTATGAGTGTTACTTGGTTTTTCATGATGTTCTCCTCGTCTTAGTTGAACTCTGTGCACACAGTTGCTTCTACCCGGCTGGGCAAAGAAGACTGACGACGCAGATAGGTTGGTATTTCGAGTAAAGCCATGTCGTACTGATGTGGCTCTTTGTAAAACGCAGATGTCAAACGGGGCATACCAGGAGCTTTAGGCACTACCATTGGACGACGTTTTGGTGTTGGTGTGAGCAATCGCTTGATTTGAGTAAGTACAAATCGAAACGGGCGCACGCTTTGACGAGCAAGCAATCGCAAAAGCGACCAGCTCAGTTTTGCAAGCAACATAATGCCTGCGATTTGGATAATAAATCCGAAGATATATTCCATTGGTGACTCCTTAATTTGGTTGTGAAGGAGTCACCCCCAACTGGGGAGAACTCCCCCAGTTGGGTGGTGAAAAGGCGAACCGTAAGGAACGCATGGTTGAGCATGTAAAAACATGCAGGCTATTTGTTTAAGGAGGCTAGCTACCTCTTAGTGCCACTGAGAAAACTCAGCGGTGGGCTTCCTTTGAGCTCATGCTCTCAGGCGCAGATATCACTGAAACAGATCAGCAATATTTGATAGTCAGTGTAACCGTCTTATCCAGACAGGATAGTCAGAAAGATGCTCAATTCTTCCACCTAGCTGAAAGGCCATTACCTCACAGAGGATTAGGCTAGGGACTGATTATTGTCATATCAGGAGCAAACTTATGGCCCAAGCAAAACCCAATTACTCAAAACCCATCTTTGAACAATCATTCACAATTAATAGCTTACAGGCGCAACGTGTCGTTGACCGTGTCTTTAGACGAACGGTCAGTGCGCTTTACGGAATCGATGTCATCCTACGCATCATTGGCGATGAGAACGAAATTGATGAAGTGGAACAGATCATTAGCCAGTTGATCGAGGATTGCGCTAAGGCGGTAGACAACGAACAAGCTCGTTTGGACAAACTGATGGAGTCCAACGGTATCGATGAAGTACCTGACTACACCGACCCGATTACCTTCAACGCCAAAATCAGCTCACCTCAGGTTGGCCAGTTTGTTGGCTTAGTGCGCAAACTCGATGCGTTGATGATCTCAATGGACACACTCTGGTTATCTAGCGTGCTTAGCAACAAGCAACGTGTTGATGGCAACTACGCATGGCAACAGCGCATTATCAAACTGGCTCGGCGCATTATTGATATCGAAATTCGAGCACGAAAATCAGCCCAAGCTAAGGGTAAAGAAGCAGAAGTTGAACAAGCGGTGCCTTCAACCGATGACGATATCACTGAAGAGGAAACAGATACCCCCGCCAACTAGCCAACTAGGCTCCCATCAACCAGCCCCTTTCGAAGGGGCTCTTCGAAGTTGAATTTGCACTCCACTGAACCAGATTAGTTTCTTCATTGAGGATATCACGACAACTTGAAAAACTTGTCCTTGCTTGATAGTGAAAGCACTTCCAAATGCGTAATATCAATATCATTTGGTAGCTTGTCTCTTAACACAGGTAGAACATATTGGCAGTTAACTTGATTCACTAAGTCAGTGAACAAGTTAGTTATCTGATTTGCATGCACGTTCTCAATTTGGTCTTGAAGTACAAAGTGCAAGCAAGGGATTTTGTTTTCATCAGCAAAGGCTATATATGCCAAATCAAAAGATGCCATCTGACTTTTCTTTGTGCCTGTTCCAGGATTACCCTCAATATTAGATATTGAAAACTTATAAATACCATTGTCAGGCTCGGCACTCAGCAAGGAATGTACACCATCTAGTTTGCTAGAAAATTTTGAAAAAATCTTATTGAAATCAGCAATTTTTTCTTGAATCAACATGTCTTTCGATTCAATTTCATTAGACATTTTTACTAAAGATTTCTCAATCTCCTCAAGCTCCTTATTACTTTTCTCCCATACTGATCTCTGTTCAGTTAATTTTCCTTTTTGCTCATAAAAACCATTCAATTCACTGATTATATCTTGAAGCTCTTCCACAGCTCCCGACTTTTTAAGCTCTTTAGAGAGTCGTTCTTCTTCAAGCAAATAATATGTAAGACTTTTCTTATCTGCAAACAGCTCCTCATCCAGCTGCTTTAAATCCTGGCTTATAAAGTCAATTTTTTCTTTAATCATATTATTATGAAATTCAAGCGTTTCTTCAAAACTTTTTTGGAGATTAGGAATCAACGACTTCGCTTTTTCATACATTTTTTTTATGTGTTCAGCACTTGCTCTCGAAAATCCTCTATTTAAGTCATCGATGCTTTCAAGAATAAGCTCTTTCCTTAATTCTAAACGAGAAATATTTTCGCTAAGAGCATTAACATGCTGTTTTGCAGCGTTTAGTTCATCTAACTGACTTTCATAATTGGGATTTAGATTAAAATTATCCTTCTTGACTGTAAGTCTTTCAATTTCACTATCTACTATTAGAAGTGTTTGCTTGACTTGAGAAAGCGTACTTTCCTTTTTCAGACGCGCTTGCAGCCTATTTTCTAAGTTTTGCTTACGCACCAACTCATCTTTGTCTTGATTGATGTCTATGCCAAACCAAAATAGATGAAGGGTTTCGTAGGCAACATCTGTATCATATGGACTGAGCACGCGAATAGTGTTTACAAGCTTATTCTTCTCGTCCCTAATATTTTTGGATTTCAACTGTTTAAAAGTAGGTTTCTCAGAAACAGTTTTAAATATAAGGCTTTTTAATTTTGAAGAAAATTCATCGTTTGAATACTTCTCTCCATTTATTGTTTGAATCTTCTTTGAACGCTGCAAAAAATTTCGACATATCGAAATTCTTCTTGAATCAGAATTATCAATATCTTCAATCAGATTTAAATTTATGCAAATATTCTGCTGAGTTAGAAAACCCTTGATTTTTTCATTAGAATCTTTGAACTCTGGGTCACTGTATATATTTTTTGCACTACCATCCAAACAGAAATCTATCAATCTCAAAACCGTAGTTTTTCCAACACTGTTTCCTGAGTCTGTTTTTTTTGAGTTAGGCGCAGTATAATCCACAATCAAATTAATACCTTTGTGGAACTTAATTTCTCTAATTGTCTGCTCACCATTTTTGACGATTAATGAATCTAAAAACATTTTTTTATTGCTCCATCGTCATTTTTATCTACAACACCTAACAAAAAAAGCCAGCTTACCGAAAGAGAAAATATCTGCATTGAAACATCAACATGAACCTTAAGTTTTTGATGAAGCTCAAAATAATCGATCGAATTTTCACCCGTAGATTGAAGAATATCAATAATATGCGCACCAATCACATATAAATCATTGTCTGGGTTGGTACTCTTACTAATAATCATCTAACTCTGGCCCTTATTTAAATCGGTTCTTCTAAAATTTTGCATCTCATAAATGCATCAACCATAACAACTCTTAAAGCTGGTGAAAGTTCCTCTAAACTTACATCTCCAAAATCAACAAGTTGAAGCAATTCATTAAAGACCTCTTCAAAAATAGAATCTGAATGCTGCCTTATAATGGGCATATAATCATCACTTTGACCTATATATCGTCCAGACACATCTAAATAGATATGTCGAATGTTGTCTAACAAATTCTCTTTTCTCAAAGATCCTGCGCGATCTAATTCATCATAAAGCGTATTCAACTTATGATAGTAAACCTTTAAGTCGTTAATTAATCTGCGCTTGTTGGTTACGCCGTTATAGTCTAACTTAGTCGTTATATTAAAACTTTTGGAAGCATCCGTATCTTTTAAGCCACTTAGTCCAATTTCTGATATTTTATTGATAGCAACTTTCAACATGGAAGGAGAACGACCAAGATTTCTAGAAGCAATTTTTGCTTCATGTTCATCTTTCATCTTTTTTAACGTTGCCACAGTATACTTATGCACATCATCTGTCTCAGTGTGATGATCTACGCAAAGTAAAATCAGATTTTCATAGTCAGCCCTTTCTTTATCCGTCATATCTTCTCTATAGCGTTGCCCATCTGGATTAGCAGCTTCAATATGACAAATATTAGAGTTCTTAGCATTACTTTGGCTCACCATTTGCTTTGAACAACCTGGAAATGAGCATTCATTCCCAGATAAGGCATAGAGCTTCTTTATCGTAAGTGGCGAGTAATTTCTTGCTTGCTTCCCCATTTTACCAATCCAATATTTTGTTATTATAAAAGTCTGATTCCCATATCACTTTTTACAAGCTCAGAACTCGATTCCTCGATTTATCCTCTATCAGCTTTACCATAAAGAGGCTTTGTCCAGTTTGATCATAGTGCTTATGTTACGCTGAAACTACAAAGTTCAAAAATCCTAACTACAACAAAAAGGTTTCACCTTCTGATGATACCATTATGGACCAAATTCAGATAGCTATTGGTTCAACGTAGCTAGACAAGAATACCATCAGCTTAATCTGGATTTGGGCGAACAACGTTGTGATTGCCATCATTGCTTAGAAGGCTTTACAGTACAAAGCCTTCTAAGAGGACGCTCAATTATTCCCCGAAATTTCTTCCGTCGCCTCCTGGCGTAATTTCTGAGCATCCATTCCGTTTAGCCTTTCAATGGCTCTATCTGCGGCACTTTGACGGTTTCCATCAACGTTTAGCGTACTTCCTGAGCCTGTGAGTCGTTCCAGATCCAGTGACGGTACTTCGGGTAGGTTGCCTGTTATCGACAAGATACCTATCCATTCATCCAGATTGACTTGGCTCCAATCTACCTGGTTTAACTGACTCGCGGTCAAACCTTCACAGTTTGGTGACTTCGCACTGCCCCAACCAAGGCCCAATTGAGGACGTACTTGTTCTTGAATGATCCGTGAAAGTGGCGAAGTAAAGCAGCAATATGACTGCCGTTTTTCAACACAGGCACCTAAGAACTTAGACTTGCAGTAAGAGCCTACATAGTGGCAACTCTTCAATACCCGCTTGGCGTTCATTTCAAACTCACTCTGCTCACATTTCCAGATAAGCTGAATGAGGATCATGGTGACTGAATAAATCATGTAGGCCGTCATAACCGTACTCAGAACCGCGCCAGCAGCGCCACCCAGCGCGAAGTTACCACCCGAAACAACACCATCGGCTCCAACAGCGCCACCAACGTTACTAAACAGTGCCGATTGCGCCCCCGAACCAAAGGTAGAGCCTACCCACTCAGCCGTTTTGTTGGTCAATACCTGCATGAAGCCAGTCGCAGCTTGCTCCGCTCCCGCGCCAGCAGCCGTTGATGGCCCAGCCCCCATGAGAGAGTCCCATGCAGACACAAAAGGCTCTTTAACCGCACTCCAAGTACTCGTTATCGGTTCCCTAAGCGTATTCCACGAACCATAGATTGCAGAAGACGGATTCATGGCCATGACTGCCGTATCAAGCTTGTTAACTGCCACAATCATTGTGATGTAATCCGATAACGACACGCCACTTGGCTTTTCACAACAATCTACTATGCCTCCAACGGCTTTTTTGCACTGGCCAGCATTACCTTTAAAGACCGTACACTCAACGTTATCTTGGCCATCAGCTCCCGTACATGACATATCATTAGTCATAAACTGCGCCGCATTAAGCATCGCAGCGGCTTCTGCAAAGTTAGCCTGCTTGATTGACTCTGGCTCTAAACAATCTGTGCCCATACAGCGAACTGGCCCCTCACAGTTGTATTGAGTTTCCATTCGTGCATTTTGCACTTCAACGCTTTGTCCGCAGTCATACACCAAACTTTGGATATAACAGAAGCCTTCATGACCAGCCCCGCCTTCAGTGCATTCGGTTCTGACATACTGGCAGGCAGGTTTTTTCTCTAGCGCGGCACACGTATTGGTGGTCGTGTTTTGTCCGTTATTGACGATGGTTTGTGTATTACCATTGGCATCTACCCAGCTATCTGAGCTGCCCATGTTGAACTCTGGATGAGCAGTCGAAGCATTGTAGGTCGCTCTTGCCCTCCAACATGAGAGCCCCAGTCCATCAGAACTGCCGCGACTGGTTAAATGAGCAGGAGACGAAACAACCGCCGGATAAAGGCTTCCAAGATTGGCCAACTCGCCACTACCAACCGTTAACCCGTCGATTCGTTTTGTGCCCGTATCCAAACACTGCCACTGCACGGCTGTAAACTGATCCGTTTGCATCAAGCATTGGTCTATGCCTGGATCACTTGATTGATGAACAACGTCCTGCTCTAAGTATTTGCCGGAGAAGCCCAATGAAGCGCTCAGTTTCGCAGGAGCCAAACACTTCTGAACTTCTCGGCTGCAAGTGTCGAAATCGACTTTGTTCCAGCCGGAATCGCATCTGGAACGAGTGACCTCCTGGGGTTCATGCCACGAAATAATCGAACCATTGACGACTTTACATAATGAGCCAACCAAGGTTCCTTTTGGACAGGTCATTTCAGGGTATTTAATGGACGGTTTCGTCTCAGTCACCGTCTCCTTATTGCCCGTCAATGAGAGTGTCGTTTTCCAGCCATTTGCCTTGGATGGCGACTCGGTGATTTTTATCTCAGTATTTTGATTATCAAAAATCCTCAGCGTAGCGCTTCCAGTTTGCATAGTACTGCTGTGCTGTGGAACAAAACTGAGCGTTTCGGAGCTAAAGCAACCACGCTCAATGGACCAGCTTTGTTGATGGGTTTCAGCGGATACACGTCGCTCTAACTGACACTGAGTAAGCGTGCTGATCTTCTCGCACACCTGGTAATCCGGTACATGCTTGGTTTCAGTAAATGGCGTAATCGTCTGAGTAGGCTCACAGGCTTCAAAACTACTCGGCATAAGATTGGATACCACGCACTTTGGATCGCTGGTTTGCAATCCACAGTCATAGGTATCGGTAAAACGAATGCATTCACCTTTATCATTGGTCTCGGCACATTCTGACGACATGAAGCCACAGGAAGGGTTCGCTTCAAGCACATGGCAGGCCTGATTTTCAATCCCCTTATAGCTTTCGTCATCCACACTCACTTGTACACGCCGACACAAAGGCGATATGCCAGCCACAGGGCTTGGGGCAAAGTAGGATTCACAAACTGAAACACCATTGACCACCGTACATCCGTTGGTTGAAGACGGCTGATCCGTGCATTGAATGCTGTAGTCTGAAAACTTCGTCGGAATATCAGCTGCTTGTTCGATACAGGATTGCGGCGACCAACTATCATTCATCACCACCTTGGTTGGATCAAAGCGCACCTTGATGCGTGCATACCCCTCACCACTACCCGTAACCGATACGCGAATTTTTACCGGCACTTCTAAACCTGGTTCTACCGCTTTTAGCCTGGCAGTGAGATCGGTATTTGGATTGCGCTCCCAACTGGTACTAAGCTCGCAGCGACCTGCCGTTTCTGGTGGAAAGTTATTGTTCGGCCCAGACCAGACTTTCTGATCACCAAGCCACACTTGCATGTAGTCATCCCATTTGGCGTACTCAAGTACGGCTGAGGTAATCGCATCGGGATTCACGACTTTGAGTGTGATGGCCTGTTCGAACACTTTACAACGACCACTCCAGTAGTTGTCACCAATTCGTCCTATCCAAACTTCAAGACACCCTTCACCACAAGAGCGAAGGTTCATCGGCCCTGAAACATGCTCAATGATACCTGCCGTGTAATCGTGAGTGATAGTGCAGCTGTTAACCGCTGTATTGAGCCTGTCACATTGCTGGTAGTTTGGGCTGCCTTCACCTTGAGACTCACAGCCTGGGAAGCTTTGCGTCAATAGATTTGGGTCAGTTTGAACCGCATCGGTTAATGCCCAAAGCGGATCATTGACCATATCTGGCCGAGACCTGTCTTTGATTTGCTGTAGCGAGCGAAACGCCTCACCCGTAGCGCCATTTTCGGATGCCATGCTCTCTTGGCGCTGCGTCCCCAATTGATTCATACTGGCATCAGAGCCATAAACGCCCGTTAAGACATCCAATGAGCCCTGATCCATACCAGGGAAAAGCTCTTGCAAGTTAATCGTCTCATTACCACTGCCATTCGGCACCGACAATGTATTGCCATTGAGTGCGGGCATCGCCCAGTTTTGCAGCAATTGCTTTCCTTCTTGTTGTCCGCTTAAGCCGGATTGGCGCTGCACATCAGCGGCCACACCATGTAAGGGCAAGCACGCCATAGTGATTGATAAAACACCCGCTAAAACTCGGGTAAAAAGTGTTGGTTTCATGGTTAACCTCCCGAGTTACAGCAGTCTTGCCAGCGCCACAAAATGTAGAGCGCATCTTCTCCGGCACCGGGGATCGTTCGCCACTCTCCCCATTTCATGGTGCTTTCACCGATGACATGCGCACTTTCAGTTTCTGGTACAGGGAAGAACATACTCATCTTGTATTGGGATTTCGGTAGCATGGGTTCGATAACAGGTCGACATAGCGCACTGTTCCCCATTGTTCGCCTTGCAAGACCACGTCTGTGTTGAGCCGCGATTGCACGCGCCGCTAAATGGCTGGTGTTTTCTGCTAATGAGCCAAAGGCTAAGGTGTGGCCAGATAAGGGATAGAGATGGCCCCAACTGCCAGCACACCAAAACAACTGGTCGATGGGTTTACCAAGCGTTGATGAAGCAGCGTCAGCGGTACAAGCCGAAATAGCCAATGGATTGGCAACGGCAGCAGCTTCAGGCTGAGTAAAAAAGGCCAGTTCATCGTTCAGCCATGTTGGGTCCAATTCGGACAAATACATCAAGTCAAAGTCCATGTAACCATCGGCATTGCAATTGCCATCCATGAACAAATCGAGCATGACCAAAAGCGGAAAGGCGTAATAATGGTAATGGTAGAACGCAAGATCACCGGTATCGTATTCACCTTCACCATGACCACCTTGCAATCGTCTATCACCTAACGGTAAACGAATCCCTCCCAGGGAAGGCGAACAACCTGGCGTTCTGACCAGTTCAATCAAACGCGCTGGCTCCCACATGCTGGTAACAATACCTGGCCTTGGCACGCCTAAGTTGTCTTCACATAAGCAAAATGACTTGTTTGATGCGCCGCTTGGGACATTGCCAGAGCCAAGAGGAAGACCGGCAACCCGGATAGGAAAAATGCATGACCAGCAAACATCCGTCAGCAACTTGCCGGACAATAACCCAGCGTCTGGGCAGGTCAATTCGGCTTTTGCAGGAATAGATGCGCTTAGGACAAACATGACAACGAGAGTCCGCAACAGACGATTCGTATTATTGAGCTTTTGCATGAACAAGCTCCTTTGCTGGAATTTCTTCTATTTCAAACGCGAGTCCCTTTGCTTGAACAAACGAAGGGGTGACTTGCAAATCAAAGCGCTGCTTTAGCGAGGCATTGAGAAGGTAAACCGGACTGTTCAATGTCTTTTCGAGCGCATTGAGGCGATTCCAGCCTTGGGCACGGTCGAGCTGCGTAGTGATAAGCGTAATGCGGCGCAGTGTCCTATCTTGCGTCTCAAGCCAATGCGCTACTGCGTCCACTTCTTCAGCGTTCGACGCATTAAACACCACGAGCTGCTGAGTAAATGGCAAGGCTTTGAGCGGGTTAATACGCGTTCCTGCTGGGATCAATGTTCGGCCATTGGCATCCAATAGTGGCCGCTGCATGACGATGGTTGGATCAACTGTTCTTATCCGATACTGCGTGGCTTTGGGTAACTCAGTAAATGTTTGGCGAGACCAGAAGCGCTCAATGGCTTTTTTCTTTAACGCGCCCAGGTCAAGCGACTGTAAACGCTGCATCGCCACTTGCATCAAATCCGGTTCTAAAATCGAATGAATTGGACCGCGTTGACCCAATGAACCGGTATTGCCTGTTTCAATTTGACGCTGCAACCAGTCCTTGCTGTAAACCCCTAGTGCACTTGCAGTCACCTTGTCATCTTCTATGCGGAAAATGGCAGGCACGCTAGTCACCCGCCAGTGCACAAAGGCTTTCGGATCAATTCGAACCTGAGGAACAGGATCAAGCCCCGTCATCAGCATATGCCAATCACGGATAGCCGCCCCCAAGGTCTTTCCTTCAGGAATTCCCCGAAACAACACAATAGCGCCGGTAGCACTGGCCTCTTTAAATAGCTGCTTCAGTGAGGAATCCCCCAGTGAGGACGACGCAAATATCAACCATTCATCGCTGTGTTTGAGCGACACAGGTTGTTCAACCGGTGCAAAAGGCTCAATAAATTCAGATGAACCATCCACAGCACTTTGTAAAATGCTGCGGCTCATTTCGACGATCTTTTTGTCTTCGTCAGACAACAGAAAAGGCTCTTGTGCCCAGGACACTTGAACCCAAGACAATGGAGCAACCAACAAAAATAAGAGACATAGTCTTTGCATCATCTACCTCCTACCAAAGCGGCCAAGCGCGACCGACAATCTGCTCGCGCTTAACGGCATTCCAATAGCGGGAGTCGAAACTCGTTGCAGCCTCGCCGGAAAACCAATATTCGTTTTCTTGCAGCGTCAATGAGCGGCTAAATTGTGATTCGGCCACACCAAGACGCTGGGCTAATGCCATGCCGGTAGAGACTTCAGCACCGTTCACCAGCACATGCTCAGGCGTCACATTGACTTCATCCCCAGGCATCCCTGTTAGGCGTTTCAGCATCCGAGTACCGTCGTTATATAACGGAGCGAGTCCTTTTGAGTGGAAGGCATACAAACCATCCTTAACGGGCTCTTTATTCCATAGGTCAATCAGATACACCGTGGTATCAGGCAGGCAGCGCTCTTGCTGGGTATCAATACCTATTCGGTAGCGCATCATGGCGTAGGTGCCTACCAAGGCCATGATTAACGCAAGAACAGTCAACCGGATGAGGTATGGCCGCCAAGGCATTCTTTTACGGAGTATCTGCATGAGACACCTCCTTTGAGCCTACTGGCACAAATACGGAATCATCAGCACCCACCACCGCTTGGGCATCCAGCACGATAAAACCGGCTTTTTTTAACTTTTCAATTTGCTGATTGGTCTGAAGCAACCTGGATTCGATGTCTTGTTCGCTGGCATTGGGGCCCAGTGACAACACCGCCGCCCCAAAATCTACGACTGCAATGGGCGTACTTAAAGCCAACTGGCTGTGGATGGGTTCGAGTGTTTTCATTAAGAGCCAGCTGGTCATTAAACCGCTGCCTGCAATAGACAAAGTAATAGAGGCCATAAATGGCCAAAGCGTGGTTTTATTCATAGCCTCGCTCCTTCAACAACTGAGAGATGGCATCAGCAACAGAAAGGCCTTTGCGCGTTAACTGTTTAATCGCGTTTACATCTTCTGCACGGGACGAGTACAACAGCTTGTGAAACGGATCGACGATGAGGCGGCCAATCCCGGTGCCCATTTCGGTAATAAAGAAAATTTCGGAATAGACACCAGTGACGGTATGAACGGTTTTCAGGTACTCATAACCGCCTTCACCTAGTGGCAAGCGGCCTTCTTTTTTGAGTGCGTTGATGGTTTCAGCTTTTTGGCCAAGCAGGTACATATTGGCCGAGTTTTCAGCGATGGCTTTACCTGTAGGGCTGTCATACAAATCGTTGACCGACTGCGTTACCGTTACAGCACTGCCGCCATATTTTCGAAATCGCCGGTAACCCGTCTCGATGAACTTACCGACATCACCTTGAGTCAGCAGATCCCAGGCTTCGTCGATAAACACAATCTTGCGACGATCCCGCTCACCTAAGTACATCTCTTGTTGGATTTGGTAGATAAGCTGAAGCAACACCACTTGTTGTAGGTGCTTGCGCCCCTTGAGCTCTTCTAACTCCAAAACAGTGAAACGGTTTTTGAAGCGAATATTGTTGTGACCATTAAAGAAACGGCCATATTCGCCCTGTGTCGTAAACGGATAGAGCTGCTCACCCACGTCTTGCACACGTCGGTCTTCGTGATTTTTTAAAGCCTCTGCCACATCATCAACTAACATCGCACGACCTTTTTTCTCCCACAGTTCACGGGTCTGACGTTTTAGGTTGGCCATCTGAAAATCGGTTAATGACTGCGTAGGTGCGGCCATTGCGGCCAATAACCCAACCAGTACATCCGCTTCTTCGTCATAGTCCTCAACGATTTCAAACGGATTTAAGCAAATGCCACTGTCCCGCCCGAACTGTAAGAACTCACCGTCATAGACTTCACACAGCTTTTCATAAGACCGGCCAACATCAATCACCCAGCATTGCCCGCCTTCTGATAAGTAGGAGGAGATGATTTCGTTCACTAGGAATGACTTACCCGACCCCGATTGCGCCGCGATGCAACAGTTGTAATTACTGCCCGAGTCATAAAGGGACACACTCATGATCTGACCATTACGGGAAACAAAGTTAATCACCGGCGTGCCAGTGCCTTTCCAATCCGCAAACAAAGGCAACAGAGGGATGACATGCCGTGTCGCCATGGTCTTGAATCGAAACAAGTCGTTCATCGCCTGGCGGTCAGCACCAAATGGCAAGGCATTCAGGAAAATGGGCAAACAGAAGTACTTGTCTTCCATCAGCTCAAATCCGAGCTCTTTGAAATAGGTTCGAGCATTTGAAACAGAGCTGATGGACGCCTCTTCCGTTGGTGAGAACAGCGTTAAGGTCATATTTGCCCGAATAGGACGATCACCTTCTTGCAAGGCTTCAAAAAGAACATCGAACCCCTTTTTCTTGGCTGCAAGCACCGGCACAAACTTGAGCATCGGCCCATAGGCCTGATTAACCGCCCATTGACGCTTCGTCTCTAGACGAGATCGCATCGCCTCAGCTGAAGGAAAGTGAATGGTGACATTCAGCAAAAAGCTTCCGCGTAAACCGCGACTGCCCGTCATCATATCGCCCGCAAAACTTGCGGCATGACCAAACCAAATCCGCTCAGGCAAGCGCTTAAACGATAAGGTTTTAACTCGGTAATCACCCAACATTAGACCTTGGCTATCCACCTTGATAGCTCGGTCATAATCCAACACTTGCTCTCGAAGTGGTTTATCAGCCTCACTGCGGATTGGTGATGGATTGCGCCAGGAAGCATCTTTTCCCCAGTTAAGCTGCGCACTTAATGCTGCGAGCCAATTTCGGTCAGTCATCTCCGTGACGCGAAAACCAACCGTTGCCAGCGCTTGCGAGAAAGAAGCCCGAAGCGCGGATGCTCGACTCAACTCACGCTCCGTCGGTATAGGACTTTCCAAAGGCAATTTGCAGGTGACGATCAGTTGAAAGTTGCGTACCTGAGTCTGGGTCGATTCTTCTATCGGTTGAACCGTGCCCCCATCGAGGAAATCCGCACGTTTGCGTATCGACGCCCTGAGCAATGGATCGGATTGACGATGCCGTAAGCCCATCATGCGTTGAAGGTCGGTTTGAATATCAGGCGAGGCGTACAGGCCAAATTGTAGCAAAGTGTCTTTTGGCCAGTCGTTGTTAAGTAGAACATTAACCCTGTCTGCAACAGACTCATCACCACCCGGCAATGGGTCACATAGAAAACCAAAGCCAACACTCTGGTCTTCCATGAAAAACAGTTGCTCATCGTCTGAATAGGCCAATACTGGCAAGAGCTCTGAAGCGCGTTGCCCTGAATACAGAGAGGCTTTCATTAACGCCCCTCCAACCAAGCAGAAAGATCATAAGGACGGCCTCGACTGATGCGACCATCATTGGCGACGATGAAAGGCACACCTTGAATGCTCAGGATTTGAGCCGTCACCAAGGTACGCTGCATTGGCTCTAAGTTGCAGGCATCATCCTGTTCTAGGTTACCAATCCGGCCATTGAGCAATGCATCGGTGGCCGCTTTCTTGTCACGCGCACAGCCAAGCTGGCGAACCTGACGCTCTGAATCAGGACCAAGCACTGGTACAGGGAGTATTTGGAAGGTGTATTCTTTGGTTAACGGTAAGGCTTGTTTCAAAAGCTCATGGCAATGCGGGCACCGGGGGTCAACAAAGACCACCACTTTCTTTTTGCCTTCGCCCAGCGTCAGTGGGTTCAAATCATCCATTTTTAAGCCAAGACGACTTAAGTCCAGCGTGTTCCCCGCTTCACGAATTTCTTCAAGGCTGGTAAGCGGCTTTTTGGACCAGGCATCATAGAGCGTGCCATCAATGACGAACCGGCCACTGTCTGACATGAAAACAATGCGGCCATTGCTTTCGACCGCTTTCATACCCGTGACAGGTAAAGAAACCATGCCGTCAATTTTGCCAACGGGCGACACTTCAGACACAGGTTCAGCTTGAACCAAAGGAGACAGCGCAAGCGCCAGAATGATTGGAGATAGTTTTCGCATGAGGAGTCCTCGTTAATGTAAATCGAGGCTCCAGTCTATGCAGTTGTCCTATGTGGACTCGGTTAGATAGATTGAAGAAATCGCAATCTAACTAGGGGGCTTATAGCTCGTTGAGGTTTGTTATAAACGAATTACTCAGCGTTTGCGTTAACAAGCCAATCATCAAGCACTTGCTTCAATTTATCTAATTGCTCTTGATGTTTTGTTTGATTCTTTGCCAATTTTTTAATGTTCTGCAACTTCCAACGAATCGCTGGCAAGTCCGCTGCATTAGGATAGTCAAACAAAGCCCAGTCAGGTTGCCCTCTTTTGAATGACATAAGGAAAGCATGATCCCTTTCTGTGAAATGTTTTTGCAGTTCAATTAACATCATGGGCCTAACAGAGGCTAAGTCTTCGCATTCAACTTTTTCAAAAGTCATTCCGTCAAATTCTGCCTGAAACTTCTCATTCAGAGGCTGCCAGTTTGGCGACATGACTTCATTGATAGGCCGAGGGTGACTTAATGTATAGGTTAAAAAACCCACCAAAATCTCTCTCGAAATCCCTTCACTGCCAAGTAACATACGCACATCAAATAAGTCGCGAGGATGTTGGCGATCCATTGCAGCACACAATTTCCCACCATACAGATCGGGAAGACTGACTACCTGAATCTCAGCATAACCAAACTCGTCTTCAACAGACTCTTGAACTGGCATTATTTCTGCACTATGCAATGTACCTCTGGCGACGGGCGACACTTCAATTTTGATCGTCGCAACCGGACTTGATACAACTATTCTCAGTTCATCAGCTTTATTATCCTGAAATGCCGCTCTGATATCTGGTTGAGTATTGATTCTGTCTGTAATGCGCTGCAATGCAGCCCTGACATTAATCAAAGCCTCATCTCTTGGTTCAAGTGGAAGATAAGCAAGATCAATATCTACAGATAACCGAGGAAAATCTCTCACAAATAAATTAATGGCGGTGCCACCTTTAAGTGCAAAAACCGTCTCTGTTGCTACCACAGGCAGCATTCTTATGAGCAAGGAAACCTGTTTGTAATATGGGCTATCTTTATCCATTATGTTGTTCACCTTTTTTGACGCTTAATATCTCTGGCACTGTGATTTGATATCGCTCATCAAAACGTCCTTTTTCGACAACCTGCCGCTTTCCTGCACCCAACTCAATTCTTGTTTCATCTATGCGATTGACCCACTGGTGATCGTAGTATCGACCCAGAAATAGAAATATTCGGTTTGCCTGAACAGAGCTGCTTCGTTCAAGAATATCTTGTACTTTTCTAGGACTAAGATTGACTAAACCCTGAAATAATTCTGCGACATGCTCAAATGAAATCAGCTTTCCAATCGCGTCTACCACTTCATAGGCAGCAAGTTCTGCACAGCTGACAGTGAGTTCTTTCTCTTTAACCGTGATCCTTTTCAAATCTTTCTCGGGATTCACTTCAAGCTTATGGTTTCCACAGTAAAACCAATTCTGATAAGGGAATTCACGAAACCATTTCGGTAAGGACGACTTGTTTTTAACGCAAATCCAAACTTGCTCTTTGTTCAGCTGTAAATAGTGACTCAGTCCTTGGTGAGTTAAGCTGCTCAATCCAGCCAAATGAACTGAAACGCCCAATTGCACATCTAATGCTTGAATGGCATCAACCCAAGTTGGCTTTATATCGCCCTCCGCATTTGGACGATAGTACACACCAGAACTAAGCTTCTTTAGCCAACCGTTCTGCGCGTACTTTTGAGCCAACGAGTAGCTCACGCCGTTTTCAGTCAGCCATTGCTGAAGTACTAGCGCACCAGGAGAAGTATGAGCAACAAGCCAGTTTATTTTAGATGACATTTTAACACCCAAAGTATGAATATCACGAACAGTATAAACCATATAGTTTATTGTGACAGTGATTTTAACACTTTAGGTATTAATATACCAAATACCGTAAACCAAGCCCGCTAATGCGGCGTTGTTAAAATGAAAAGGTCTACACAACATCACCAATAACCCGATGTTGTGTAGACCTCGTTTGATTACCTTAAGTGAACTGCCTACTGTGGCTCACATTCAGGTGCCCAGTAAAACGGCGCTGATTGCTGGAACTGTTGTGCCAATGACTTCTTGAGTGCTAGCAACAACAGGTAAGGTTGCAGACATAACACTTTCAACGACTGTTGGCGTATTGTAGAGACCCATACCGCCACCAATGCCCAAGGCAAAAGCCATCAAGCTTTGGCGAGCGATACCGCCCACAATACCCACCAGAACCATGGCTCCCGCTACGATCCGTCCCAAAGTACCTTGGGTCCAATCTTTTAGGGTATCCCACACATCAGTGAAAGCATCACCACCGGTGCCCGCAAATGAGGGCTCCGAAATCATTAACGCCATTAAACCAAGCGCACCAATGGTCATTAGGCGATGAGTTTGAATGGTGCGAACTGCATTTGTCATTCGTTAGTTTCTCCGTAGATACTCAAGTTATCGCGCTTACCATCAACTCCCGCTGAGGCTGAATCGCTTTGAGTCTGAAGTGGACGTAGCACTGGCGAAACCGTTCGAGGTGCTGACACCCCAATATCCCACCGGCGCGGTTCAATTTCGGTAAACACGTAGCTGGATAAATTCAGATCCCCACGATCATCCTCCCAAGGCGCAATCCAAATCCGCATTACCCTTGAAGGAATGCGAATAGGTGCAGATTGCTGCGTCTCAGGTAATGCTGGATGGCTCAGCAGTCCTGTCTCTAAATCAGATTGTGAATACCCAGAGGGAGAACCAATTCGAGTCGCCACAGCATCAATCGTCTTGGGTGCAGCGCCATTACTGGTCA
This sequence comes from Neiella marina, assembly GCF_002165625.1. Classification (GTDB taxonomy): domain Bacteria; phylum Pseudomonadota; class Gammaproteobacteria; order Enterobacterales; family Neiellaceae; genus Neiella; species Neiella marina. Next base: position 199,983 of record NZ_NGNS01000002.1, on the reverse strand, counting down.
GCTCATAGACTTCACGAGCGGATAAACAGCGCACACCGTCAGGCATACCTGGGCATCCATATTCACTACTCCCGAGACCCAATGAACTACAGCCAGACAATAAGGTTGAGCCGACTGCCAATAAAAGTAATCCAGCTTTAGACCACTGTTTTGACTGGTGCTTTGGGTTGTTCTGCATTGATGTCGTCATGGTTAACTCTCCTCTGGATACACATCTTATTGTCTGAAACGGACTTCGATCGGTTAGCAACATGCAGGATTTTTTCATCTTCTTGCACCTCCCCCTTGCGAAGTGGCCAACGACAACGAGGCACCACGAGTGACTATGACTTCAATTTTCCTTGCAGCGTCTACCTCTATGACTGGGAACATATTTTCAGCCATGTCCAAATAGAACTTGGCCACTCGATCCAATGCTTTACCGGTGCCTTTAATCGCAGCACCTTGTAATGCTTCTTGGCTCATGACTTGCTGGTACAGCTGGGTATCACCGGCATTACCCGTCTGAATCGTCGGAACAGGATTTACATCAAATGCGCCAGCCAACCCCTGAAGGAACCCGGCCATCATTGATTTGGCCACCAGTTGGCCTTGTTTCGACACTAATCGGCCACGAATACCGGCTTTGCCGTCTTCACCCACAGCATAAGAATCCAGTCGTGTTTCAATGACGCCACCATCTTCTCTCACACATGAAATGGTCTCGCCTCGCAAATAAGCACGCTCAGAGCTTAAATCACCGTAACCTGCGGCGATCAAGAAACACTCTTTGATATCCGCTCTAAATCGGTTGGGTAAAATGGCTTCCTTTTGAATCCTCAGCAATGCAGGAAAAGGTTCGCGTCTTGCGGACTCGTGAGTAGGTGCATCCAAACCTGTGATCAAAGTACCTGAGATGATGCTGCCCGCCGGTAAATACAAAGGCGGCGCTTCTTGCACAACAACCTCTGGTTCAGCAACCACTTCAGACTCAATCATACGAATCGTGATTGGCGGCAATGGAACATCCCGTGCTCGTGAACCTTGGCCACTGGCTGGCTGCTGATAGAGCGGATCTGGCAGCGGCGCATTGGCAAAATAGTCGTCTGGGTTAGACGGCAGTGGCTTTTCTTCTTTAGGCAATTCCATGGCAGATAAAGGCACTTCAAAACGACTATTTGTGCCTTCAACTGCTGCATCACCTCCAGCGCGAACATCATCAAGTTCCGCTCTAAGGCGGGCCAACTCCGCATTGACCTCACTTGGAATAGAAGGCGAACCTGGGCTTAGCCGTCCTGAATCGACGTCACGACGCAAGCGCTCAACTTCACGACGTAACTGTTCATTGCGCTCACTGAGTAATTTTACGTTCGCAGCCAAACTATCGACCCCAACATCACGAGTATTGGTATCCGTAAGAATGTGCCGGATCGTTTCCTGCCGGTTCCGACTGCTTGAGCCATCATCAGGATTAGGTGAAAACACCATCACCATAAGGATCAGACCACCAGCAATACCAGCAACCGATAGACCCCGCTTCATGTTCGGGCTCATTTGTTCCCATTGTGCTTTCATCGTTATTCACCTCCCACAAGAAGCGAAGGTCGCTGACTTTCCACCGCTTCTTCACGATGATTGCGAACAACCACATACAACTCAGTCTTTTCACCCGGCAACAAGATATTGCGAGGCCAGTAGGCGCTTGCCACTATATCTGGTGCGTTGCAGGCTATCTCACTGGCTTCTATCGGCTCATCGGCAAAGCTTTCAACCAGTCCTACAAAGACGGTGAAGTAATGCCCCGTCACAATTTGCCCCTGCTTAAAACCAAACTTTAAGCCCGGCTGAAAACATTTCAGGCTGGTATCACTCTGAGAGGCCAAACGAATGTCATAGCCTTGTGGTAACTCATTTAGTGCAAGGCGTCTGAGTAAATCACGTAAGCTATCGACGTATGGCTGAGCCGTTTCCCAAGTGGCGGCTTTTCGGTTCACTACGCCCTTAATAGGCCACTGCTGACCATCAATAGCTAAGGTGATTTCACGCGGTGGAATACGACGGGGTACTAAGGTGACTGATAATGCGGGCGCTTCCTGACCAGGCGGAGTGATGTAAAGTGAAACCGGTGATTCTTTGTCCGTGGCCACATATACAACATTCCCCTTGATTTGCGTCTGAGCATCACTGGTTGTTCTCACCTGAGGCGATTCAAACGGCGTCACAATCCGATTCAGATGACCAAGTGCTACAGGGATCAGTTCATTAACCCCCGGTGTCATCTGTAACGTTGTTGGCACATCCTTTGAAACCGTATTGCTTTGAACAGGTGGATTTGCTGTAGCGGGCTGCTTCATCACACTGGCTGGCACAATCGGCAATTCCACGTCTGCATACGACGCTTGAGATAACAGGACGCCACTCAAGCTCATTGCGATTAAGCTTGGTGTCACCCATCGACTAATTTTGGTTCGCATCATTCACCCTCCGGTTTTGCTCTTGGGTCAACTTTTCACGAACGCGCTTCGTTCTAGCTTGCCCCTCATACGTATCCATCCAACTGAGCTTTGGACGGTATTGCTCAATATCGATGTCAAACTCATAGGTGCGAGTTTGGCGCTGTTCATCTCCAGATGGTCCAGAGACCAAGGAATAACCGGTCACAAAGACATGGCCGGTTTCATACTCATACTCTACTTGTCTGGGTTGGAATTTGAGCGTGACTCGGTCTTCGCGGATTTGTCTTGCCTGAATCTCCAGTGCATCGACTACTTGCTGGTACACCGCTGGAGAAAGTAGCGGCTCAATGGCAACCCGGATGAAAGACACATTACCCGGCGTCACGTTGCCCATAAGCTCAGCCAGGTAGAGTCCCCAGGATTCAAGGTAAGGTTGAGTGGCTTGGTTTCGTGACACTTCAGCCGTTTCAGACAAGGTTGGTGGTTGAATAGCTACCACGGTATTGCGAGAAAATGCCGCTACCGCAAGCAGCAAATTAGATAGCACCAGCACTGCAATCAGGAACCGCTGCCATCGGTTCTCTAATTGCGTGCCTTGCCATGATTTTAAAAACACGTCGAACTTCACGGCAGATAGCTCCTGATAAATGGGTTAGGGATCGTCTTGGCTTTGGTTGGCAACAGCCCAGCCCAGTAGATGGCGTGAAGAATAAAACCATCTGGGCGACCATCACGAAAACGCCGATAGAGCTTGGTTGTCACCAACCCCAACAGGCATAAAACCAAAGCATTACCGGTAAAAATGCCGATCACTAGCCCCAACAGAATGGGAGCCATCTCATCGGCACTCCAAAGCAGGAAGTGCGGCGGGTCATCGATATAGGATGGAATATTTACAGGTTCCATAGTCACTCCTCGTTGTTTGAATTGAGAAGTGAAGGATGCCTTGGGATTGGCAGGTTCAGTGGTCAGCTAGATGCCGAATTCTTGAAGGTTTTAAGGGTTCTACTCAGACAATACTAACAATTGATCTTTTTGATGCGGTTGATATGATGGGGTATTGGTCGTGTCGAGACCAGCTGCCCACTTTAGCAAACCCGGACGGGACGACATGCATATCAAATTTATTTTTTGCTTAGGTTTTTTCTGCGACCTCGGCAGTGGGCACCGTATTCGCTAATAGGAGAAACTCAATGCAAATTACTAAAATCATTTCCTCTGCCACGGTTGAACGTTTAAAGCAAAAAGCACGAAAGCTTAAACGTGAAAAATCTATTCCACACACTCAAGCACTCGATGAAATTGCAGTATCTGCTGGTTTTAATCATTGGCATCAGGTTGTACAAGCTAATGACGCACTGAAACCATCAGAAGTGGCATTATCTTCAGGATGTGTCATGGCTTTTGATGTCAAAGATGGTATGGATGTCGATACCAGTGATGGGGTTTTAATTGAAGACCACTTCTTGGAAATGCTTACTGAAAAGCAGCTATTCGAAATTTATGCCAATTCCCCTGATGAGGACGACGAACAAAACAGGCCGCTAAAAGAAACGCTATCGGATTCAGAGCTTCATGAGTATTTTCGAGATTATTGCTCATTCATGTACTTTCGTCTTGCCGAGCCTCATGCAAACAAACCGCTGAAAGAAGTATTGGCTCTTATACGACAGTACTCGTTTTGGATGCCGCAATATATTTGGCTTCAAGGTCACCTTATTGATACTTATCATTTGCCAGCGGAAGACGAGAATGGCAATGCAGTAGGCGTAAGGTTTTAGCTCTACAAGATGAGGCCTAACTGGCCTCATATCTTCTTCTGCAAGTGACTTAACGCCAACCCCGCCATCAACGCCAAGCCGATGATCATCGACGGTAGTACCACCGGTGGAATAGCCAGCGGGGCGAACAATCCCATAAACAGCAAAATGACGCCTGAGCCCAGGATAATCATGCTGTAGCGGTGAATGATAGGGCTCGAAAAATCAAAGGTTGTCTTCTTAATTTTCCAGGTCATCAAGCCGTCCCACAGCGCCGGTAACATGAGAATAAGCGCAAAGGGCAACCAGACCATCAGCAAAGCAAATCGAGTGAACACCTGGTACAACACATCAAAAAATGCCTGAATACGGTCTTCTACCCAGACAAACCAAAAGCCTCCCATGTTCTCCATCCCTTTAGAACGAAGTCGCTGTTCTTCAGTGGGGATTAGAAAATCTCGCACAGATTGCTCCATCTGCGTATCCACAATCCATGACTGATACCAGCCATGGCTAGTTTGACCAATCCAATAGCTTGTTTGTGCGCCCAATTGATTTTGGATCATCTGCTTCTCTTTACTAATAACCCGGCCAGTCCAATCACCGGGCACTAATACGCCAATGGCAATAATCTCCAGCATCAGTGCCAGACACAGCAGCCAAACCGACTTATGCTTGCTCATGCCAAACATCCTCTTCTACTCGGGCCAGCATGGCTGCAACGGTTGGCGTCATAATCCGGGCTTTAATCACTTGTTGAAGCCGCTTTGTCGTCGTATGACCACTGACATAACGCACCTCGATGCGTCCTTCAGCCAAATACGCCATTCGATTTGGACGATTACGAATCCAGGAGTGGAAATACACACCATCCACGGCGGCCCACTCGAAATGGTCAGGATCACGCAGGCGAATCCCCGTTAAAGCACTGGCGGCAGTCCAGGTCAGTGCCTCAATGAAATGCCAAAGGCGTACACTGTCATCATCACAACTAACTTCTTCATAACTGCCCAAGCCATTACAAAGGCACAAATCAAAGATGGAATGGCCATCTAAGGTGAACGCATCCGTTAAATAGTCCGCCAAGCAATACACCGAGGCCAACGCATGAGGCCAGTCGGTTTCAAGTAGTCTTAAGGTTTCCTTGAACTGAGGGTTATGTTGCTGCCACTGAGCGAGCATTTCTTTACTGGTAAGTGTTGTCATTTTCAGACAGACAGAATGATGCATACAGACTCCTTATGCTGCCTGTGTAGAGCTGGTTAAAATAGGAATGCGGCCTTTGATCACGCGGCCACCTGAAAGCTTGGCGATGTATTCTAGGTTTGGGAGCTGGCCTAATAACTGCGGTGGAAACATATCGCCTTCTTCTTCCATCAAGCGTTCGCCATGATTGCCGGTAAACAATGCGGGGCTGTCCGAGTTGGACGACATACCTTGAGTTTGCATGATGTACTGCAACCGAGTCTTAGGCAGATTGTCGGTAATGTACTGCTGCGTTTCGGCGTCCATCACCCGAAGGGCTATCAAGTTGTTGATGTTACCTAACACCTGGCGAGCCTTAGCTTCACTGCCTGTACGAGCTGCAAAGTCAGCAAATGTCTGAGTAGCAATCACACAACGCATTTTTGCGCCACGGCCTTTGTTGAGCAGTTGAATGAAGGGATCGTTGACGACTTCAGCCGCCTCATCGATGAAGATATTTACGGGACGATTATCAACACCATAGTTATAGCGGTCACCGGCCACGGCGGTGAGATCGGATAAAAGCAACGAACCGATGGCGCTGCCAACCATGGCGTCAGTCAATGAATCCAAGCCGATATACGCCACTTGGGCATTGTTGATAATACGGCCAGAATCCGTAATTAACCGGGTGTCATCTACATCATTTGCAATCGGTGATAGCAATGGGCCTAGTTCACTTGATGTGAGCATATTGAGCACCGGCATCAATGAGGCCACCATCTTGGAATAGTGGGTTCTGTCATGCTCAAACATACTCAAAAGGCCTTCCAAATCGGTATTGGCGGCAACGGGCTGAATGCGTTCGTAGTAGAAAAGCAGCATCGCCATGGCTTGTTTAGCCAAGGTATTGGCCTTTTCGGTAAAGCGCTTGATCTCCACACTAAAGTTCGGATACACCTGCTCCCCCCAGGCTGTGACGGCTTTTACTACCAAGCCTTCTGGGCCACCTTCCAAGAATCGTCTCAGCGTTTTCAGATCAGGACGCTGTGAAGTAAGCAACAAACCTTGCACGATGTTATTCAGTGCCATTTGGCCAAAGGCTTTAAATGGATCAGCACCGGTTTCAGATGGGATTAGTGCCGCAATACGGCTGGCAATTTCAGTACCCCGGTTAAAGTTCCTCAAGGGATTAAGACGTACTGAATGCTCAGGAAAACCCGGATGAAAATACACAAAGCGCTCAGGACTACCGGCGGCAATACAGGCTCGCTGCGCATTATCCTTAAGTTCCTTGTCTCCCTTAGGGTCAATAATAATCACGGCTTCATTACGCAAAATGGCCTGAGTGATCATCGCATCAAAGCATCGGGTTTTTCCCGCACCGGTCGTTCCGACAATTAAGGTATGCCCCTCGGTGTGACCAACTGGCTGGTACACATCTTCTTCTTTGGGCTCGACACCATGAATCCAGGTCGAACCCATTTGTTTGCCGTGACCTTGGTTAAGCAAGGTTTGCTTATCCCGCTTTAGGATTTCATAAGCGCGTTGGGCATGACGTTGGTCCCACTCAAAGCCATACCCTAACCACAATTCATCAGGATGTTTTGCCATCACTTTTTGCAAATGCGAAAGCGCCATAAAAGCCAAAGGTTTGCCTTTTAGCCCCTTCTGCAACTTATAAAGACGGTAAGCCTCAGGCAGGCGATACAACGCCATGCCCGAGGAAATCCCTGTCATCCACCAAAATGGCTCAGGTGGTAGCTCAGTCAGCATTTCTGCGGCAATTGCCCCAGTTGCCCCAACCAGCCAACCTGCTGCTGCCATGGCTTCATAGTTCGTGCGCCAGGGCATCTCGTATGCGTTTTCTTTCATTCATGCTCCGCAAAATAACCGTTTGCAATCCGATTAATTTCAAATGGATTAACGTTCAGCGTGAGCGGTAAACAGAACCGTTTCCCCCTCATCAAACTGGCATTGGTCACTGGCCGAGATCCCCCGAAGCAGCTGTCCGGCTGGAATGCCATGCTCATTGGCGACTTGGCGTAAGGTTTGAATCGTGACGCGAATACCATCGGCACTATGATCCACGTCTGGGTAATCGCCATCGGTCAGTAAGATGGGCAAATCTTTCACAAAATTAACCATCTGTTGCCGCTGCGCGTGTTTGAGGTCTGTACTTGAGTTCGCATTGGGCGCAATCGGCTTTTGCTTACGCTCCGCTCTTGTGGCGAGCTCTTTTGCTTGGGGACTGGTTGTCTCAGTTCGACTCGGACGCTGTGAAGCCTCTTCGTTCTGAATTGCTGCCGCCGGTTCTGCATCTTGTTTGGAGAGGTCAATCTGTGCAGTTAGCCCTTTAGAAATCGATACTTTCAGCAGTAATCCTTGCTCCTGAACTCCATCATTTGTAGTCACAGTTCTGGCTTTACGCGTCGGGTTTGCCGGATCTAGTTCAAGCCAATCTAATCGACTGAGTTCAGCAAGCAGTTTTCGGGGGGCACACCAAGGTCTTACGGCATCGGGATAGCGGATCAGTATCTGTTCACCAACCATAACCAACGCACTGCTGGCCTCTGGGAGCCACGCCAAAGATTCAGGGAGATTCAATGCTTCTGTATCGTGCTGGTTTACGTTATTTGAGATAGCGCCATCATATGAATTGTTAGGCTTTTCGCATTCATCACCTGGAGCATTTTCAGTTGCCTGGGGGTTACTAACATCACTGGCATGACGAAGTTCATCATCTTGTTCGGACGATTTTGTCGATAGCGACTCAGCCGAACTGCTATGTTCGATTGATGATGACGCTTCAGACAAGCCTGGCTGCTCACAGGAACGACTCTGTGGCTCTGCTTGTGTTTGCTGTGTTGCTTCCCACTCAGGTTTACTAAACAGTGTCACACCACTTGGTACATTCGAGCTGAACAATAAATCGGCCTCAACTATATGCAGCATGCCTAACCAGATTGGCTTGTCGTCTTTGATCAGCACTTCAGGGGCAAGGCTTTCATATCGCTCATTTGAGGCGGATTTAGTGGCCAATCCTCGCTCAATGAGGATGTCCGCAAGGGTATCGGCATCTCTTGGGATGCCAGGTATCTTGTCTTTGGCCAATAACTCAATGATGTCCTTAGCCGCGCTTTTCCAAACCAAGTAAAGATGGGTTGATTGATTGGATTTTCGTACCCAGACTCTGGCATCTCGCTGATTGACCAGCCATTGCGAACTGGCAAGCAATCGCCTCATGGCATCAAGTAGATAGCGTTCGACTGGGACACCAAGGGCATTGTCGTCAACGGAAATTCGTTGAGCTTTCAGGTCTCGCTGGACACTGGTTTGGTCAGCTTCAATAACCAATTTAGACAGGACATGCTCGGGATCGGTATTGCCAATTGCCTCCAGCATGGCTTGCAAAATCTCAGGGCCTGGCTGGGTTAACCAGGCGAGCAACTCTGGTGTCATCACCCGGTTTAAAACCAGAATTGAAAATTGCTCGTGCCGCTTGCACCGTCCGTCACGCCAACGAATGAAATAGCGTTCAATGCTGTTATTAGTGGTCCACTGAGATAAGGTTTCTAAAAAAGGGTTCCACTGATAGCGTCCATCTTCGTCTGTGATAGACAGGTCTGAAACGGGCTTACCAATATCGTGGAACAAACCGCCTAATGCCGCCGCAACACGCCACCTTGGCTCTAGCTCTTTTTTCTCAACCGGGGTGCCACTGGCAACAAAGATGATCCCTTCAGCAGCTTGTGCCGCCCAAAAAGCAACTTCCAACGAATGACGTAATAAACCACCCGCACCACTGTGATGATGATGCTCAGAAGCTGGCAACAAGTGAACATAAGCAGCCAGATGATCAATGCAGGGCTGGATTAGCCTTTGAAAATCACGCTGATTAAAGCCAAGTACCTGGCGTAGTTTGGCAATTAGCTCGTCTTGTGTGGACTGCAAATCTTCAGGTGATGCAGCTGGCAACCCCTTCAGGAATGGCGGGTAGCGTGGGATTTCTGCATCGAGTTGATATGACCGCTCTGGTAGTGCTTTGGTTTGAAAAAATAGGTTTTTGAACATTGTGAACCTCCGACACGATAGTGTGGAGGTTCATAAACTCACCGGCGGTGAATTAGATGTAAAAGAACCGCATCTATTTGACTAGGAAGTGGCGAAGCAGTTTTGTCTTAATTGAAACTAATTTTGCAAAGGTTTCCAACTTTTAGAAAAGCCAGCGCTTTTCGAAGTTGGCGCATTTGCAGGACGTTTCATTTTCACAGTCATAGGAAATGGGAAATCGACTCCTAACAACAACGCTTCTCCTTGACCCAAGACAGGGAGAAAAGATGCTGAACGTTGATCAATAGCGCCAACAGCCTTTTTTACAATTTCTTGGTCCAGCTGATTGGTCAACCTATGCACAATAAGTGTACCTATCTGACTTAAAACATCTTCAGGAATGTCACGTGGGCGCTGAGTAGCAATGATGGTATTTAAACCATACTTTCTACCTTCTTTAGCAATATTACCAAAGGCATCCAACTCAAACCTGTTCGTTTCTTCACCAATTCGCTTATTGAGAAATTGATGAGCTTCATCAATAAATACTAATAGAGGTGCACCATGATTTATTGCACCTTGCCTGGCTACAGATAACAACTTTCTACCAATGGCATTAACAAGTATTTCTCTTGAGTTTGCTTCAAATGGAACTGCCGACAAATCCAGTCTAATTACGTTGTTATTTTGGTTTGATGAGCAGAATTCATCAATCAAGTCAGGCAACGTTTTTAGCTCACCAGCAGCATCAATCATCCATTTTAAATTTGTATTACTAGCGTAAGCTTTCATACGAGAAATTAGATTGAGACAATGACCAACGTCAGCCTCAGACCTATCTCCCCACTTACTGGGGTCTTTCCCATAATTTGCTGTTGGATATACACACTCACACTCAATTTGTTCTGCTGTAAGTGCAAATGACCATGGTGAAGCCTGATTATGGCTATTCATTTGTACGAGAGCAGATTTATAAGTCGCTTTTAGCTGTCCTGACTTATTCAGCAAATACTCTGAAGTAATACCCAATCCAAAAGAGTTATTCTGATAATAGTGTGAAACAAGCCTTTGACTCTCGATAGCAGCCTCCAGTTTAGGCGCTTGGCTTTGCGCTGAAGGCCTTAAAAAGGCTCTAATATCTGAGTCTGTAAACTGCCAATGTGGAAAAGTTAACTGATTAAATGGAGTTGCTTTTGCATGATTCCCAACATAGTAACTGTCACAGCCAAGTGACTCATATTCCCCCGTAGGGTCAATAATAATTGCTTTGCCTCCGGCCTTAATCACTTGCTCGATGATGTTTGTCATCGAGTAACTTTTCCCGCCACCTGTTGCTCCTAAAATAGCGCAATGGCGTGAAAATAATTTTTCTGGGGTAACGTGAACAGTTACGGATTCATCATGCGGAAGTGAGGCTAACGGTAAATGGATTTGGCCAGGCTCCTCATCTTGTTTACCTTCAGCGATTATTGATACCAGATACGGGTGAGCTGAATATATTTGGCTACCTAATCTCGGATGCTGCTTAATTCCTTTGTAGTTACGACCATTAGCTGGGTTCAAACTCACCAATAATTGAACAAGTCCAATTGGATGATTTTCGGATGGTTTATCAGCCAAACCGTCAACACTTAATCTCTCTCCGCCCTCAATCCACACTTTCACTAAGCGCCCAAGTATCGCTGTTTCACCTATGTCGATGAATACAAATTCATTTACTTCTCCAGCGGCTATTCGATTTCCGAATGACCAACTGGGCTCACCAGATCCCGCTTTAGATAAGTTAATGATAAGCTCGGTTGCAGATACGCTAATGACGCTACCAATCCGTCTTGTTGGATCGTACGGGGAAAACCAGTTTTTCCGTTCCATGAATAGTCTCCCTTATTTAATACTCGCTGTGATTTTCTCAAATGCTTTGAAAAGTTCATCCTCGGGAGTTGTTGATCTTCGCTCAGGTAGCAGACTAGAAAACTGTTTAAACGTTGAATCCATTATCGCGATTCTGCCATCCCCATGGTCAATAGCTGCCATTAGCAGATTTCTAATCTCATTATTAAATGAACCCGTTACACTGAATGGGTCTTTCGTTGCAACCATCAGCATAAACTCAGGGTTAGTCCTAAGCGCCATAGTTAGCGCATTATTTATATGCTTATCATTAAAACCAAAACCTAGGCACAATACAGCCGTTTTGGGTTGTTTAACTACTTCTAAAAAAGAAGTCATCATATCTAAGTAAGGAGAATCATAAGATGTCTGATATTTGCTACTGCTTGGATAGATAAAAACAGGTTCACCAATTTTGCTATCAGCACCTAGCTTTCTAACTCTGCCGTTAAATTTTCTCCAGTCCACAGAGCCATGCATCTTGTATAGCTGAACCACATTGGATATGTATGCGCCTTCACTACTCTTGGAGTGCCCACGGTTCACTATGTCATACTTGAACCACATAGGATTAAAAAAAGAGGGGTTAGAAAACTCAAAACCATCAATAACAACAAACCCAGTATTTGATGCAGCGTGCTCAAAAGCCAAGTCATAATTAGTCGTGAAAAGTTTAAGTCGTTGTTGCTGAGCACTCCTTCTACCTACTGCACGCATAAATTTATCATGACTAACCCAGTCTGATTCAGGGATCGATTCAGTAAAGGTAGTTTTAGCTAAAATTATGTTTTTGGCTTGCTCAAGGAACTTACTTACTTGATTATTTCTTTGATTTGAAAGGTTTCCAACGGCTAAAGAGGAATCGCAAAGAGACAATAATAGTTCAATGTCAGGCTTTGCATCTCCATTTTCTTCACGATGTTTTTGAAGAGCATCATAATTTGTTGCCTTCAAAACCAATTGAAAAAGATTCTCATCTGCTTTTTTACAATAGTCCCAAAGGTGCCACATACTTGGAGCGATAGGCGCTTTGTTCTGCTGAGAAAGCTTATTAAATGTTAAAGACGTGCCTGAACCAGCCAGTATGACTAAGTTATCAGTATCTAAAACTTTATTGATAAAACGAAAAAATGTGGCCAGCTCGTCATCTAAGTCATCATTAGAAAGATCAATTTCGATTGGCTCTCTCTTCGAAGACGCGGTGTTCCTTTTTATGTCTGATGACAAAAACCTTACTATGTTTTCATTTTCCATTTTTTAATTCACCTTCCACGTAAAAGATAACCAGCCTAGAAATTAATAAATTTCAGACACTTGCGCTATTTGACCTCGTTCCTGAACAGCACGTAATAACACTTATATCTGCCCACCCACACCTTTGAATTTTTCAACAAAAGCGGCAATTTTCTGAAACACCGTTTGCTTCTGGGTTCGGTACTGTGGGTTCAATGGGCTAAGTTTGGGCAGCGCCTCATTAAGTGCAGTGCCATTTTCAGAGGCGTACTCACGTTTAAGTGATGACGCAATATAGCGTTTGGCAGCATCGATATTGAGCTTTTCAGAGGCAATAATGGCATCGGCTTCGCGCTTCTGCTCCGCCTGGGCGAATTTGAAGAAAGCGTCGATAATGCTGGCTTTGTCATTGATCTCATCTAGGTTTGTCTGGTTAATAAAATCAACCACCAAGCTTTCTTTCGCTCTATTGCCAAGGCTACCGCGGATCATACGGCGGACTTCTTCAATCAAGCCTTCTTTGCTCTTGTTCTTCTTATTGTGATCAAAAATCAATTCAAGAATGTAATCGAGGTTTATTTCTTGGGATTTAAGCAAATCAATTTCAAAGACCACGTCGTCCCAGTCTACCGTTGACTTATCTTTGTCCTGACCTTCTTTATCGCGTCGCAACCAGTCGCGGGTATCGTTATAGGTAGAGCGATAATCTTGAATAGCACGTTCGCTCGGCATATCGATGGTTTGCATTGCCTCGATGTCAACATCGTCCAGATAGTACTTTGATTTGAACTCTTCAACAGCTTGTTCATCACTGGTATCTAGGCTTTGCAGTGCTTTCAAGCCAGCAAATTCATCGTAGTTTTGTAAAATATTTTCTGCTTTTAGGTATTCACCAAACAGCTTGGCAAACTCTTTTTTATCTTGTTCTTTTTCAATATTTTCTGGGTTTGGAAAGCGTTCTTGCAGCTCTTTTACTATATCAACAAAACCTCGACGCGCTTGGCCAGTAGCAATATCGTTAAAGCCTTCCATGTATTCTTTGTAGCTCTTCTCCAACACCACGTTTTTGGTGTTTTTGTCACCAAACAAGGTGATAGCATCAATGGTTGCCTGCTCTAAGTCCCGGAAGGTAACAATATTGCCAAAGGTCTTCGTTGCATCATAAATGCGATTAGTGCGAGAAAATGCCTGCATCAAGCCGTGATAGCGCAAATTCTTATCAACAAACAAGGTGTTAAGCGTAGGCGCATCAAAGCCCGTTAAAAACATACCGACCACTATGAGCAGATCTATCTCTTGATTCTTCACGCGCTGGGCAAGGTCACGGTAGTAGTTCTGAAAGCCATTACTGTCCACGCCATAGTTAGATTTAAACATGGCGTTGTAATCCGTAATCGCGGCGCTCAAAAACTCTTTCGCGCTGCTGTTCATGGCACTTACTTCAAAACTCTCATCTAAAATATCACCAATGGCGTCCTGCTCTTCATTGGCTGCAAATGAGAAGATAGTTGCAATGCGTAAAGGCTTACTCGTAGGGTCATTCTCAGCCTCGGTCTGCAATGTTTTAAAGGTTTCATAGTAGGCTTTAGCCGCATCAACACTACTGACCGCAAACATGGCGTTAAACCCTTTAGCGCCAGAATAGGCTCGATGCGTTTTCTGGTTAAAATGACTCAGAATATACTGCGAGATTTCACGAATGCGCATTGGATGTAAGAATGCTTTCTTGTTCTCCGCCGCACTAAGCTTCTTATCATCCTGCTCAGTCTCAATGCGCTTAAATTGCGGACGAACATCGTTATAGTCCACTTTGAACTTGAGTACTTTTTCATCACGAATGGCATCAGTGATCACATACGTGTGCAACTGCTGGCCAAACACGCTGCCCGTGGTTTCTGCGCCCAAGGCGTTTTCAGGGAAAATTGGCGTACCGGTAAAGCCAAACTGGTAGTACTTTTTGAATTTCTTCTTCAGGTTTTTCTGCGCTTCACCGAACTGGCTTCGATGACACTCATCAAAAATAAAAACCACTTGCTTGTTGTATATCGCTAAATCACTTTCGCTTTTGATTAAGTTGTTGAGCTTTTGGATGGTGGTAACAACAATCTTGTTATCGTCTTTATCCAGATTACTCTTAAGCCCTGCGGTACTGTCTGAACCGTTCACACTATCAGGTGAGAAGCGCTGATACTCTTTCATCGTCTGATAGTCGAGGTCTTTTCGGTCCACCACAAAAAAGACTTTATCTATACAGTCTAAATCGGTGGCCAAACGTGCCGCTTTAAAGCTAGTGAGTGTTTTTCCTGAGCCTGTGGTGTGCCAAATGTATCCACCGCTCTCGGTGTTGCTCCAGTTCTTAGCGTTAAACGCGCTCTTTATCTTCCATAAAATGCGCTCAGTGGCCGCAATCTGGTAGGGGCGCATTACAAGTAAGGTATTGCTGACATCAAATACCGAGTAACGCAAGATCACTTCAAGTAAGGTCTCTTTCTGGAAAAAAGTGGCGGTAAAGTCTTTTAAATCCTTGATCAGCGTATTGTCTGACTTCGCCCAGTTCATCGTAAAATCGAAGCTGTTTTTGTCGCGCTTGGTCGTGTTGGCAAAATAGCGCGTGTCGGTGCCATTAGAGATCACAAACAGCTGCAAGAACTTGTACAACGAGTTCTCTGCATTAAAGCTCTCTTTGCTGTACCTATGAATTTGATTAAATGCCTCACGGATAGCCACACCACGCTTTTTCAGTTCAATTTGCACCAAAGGCAAACCATTGACCAAAATCGTCACATCATAACGGTTAGCATGACTTCCCGTTTGCTCAAACTGCTTAATGACCTGCACTTTGTTACGAGCAATGGTCTTCTTGTCGAACAGGTATATATTTTCTATATGGCCATCATCAAAGACAAAATCGAAGATATAGTCACTGTGCACCTTGCGGGTTTTATCAAGAATATTGTCGCTGGGTGTGTTTAGGTATTGCTCGCAAAAGCGAGTCCACTCGGCATCGTTAAACTGGACCTTGTTGA
Organism: Neiella marina; assembly: GCF_002165625.1. Classification (GTDB taxonomy): domain Bacteria; phylum Pseudomonadota; class Gammaproteobacteria; order Enterobacterales; family Neiellaceae; genus Neiella; species Neiella marina. Next base: position 184,401 of record NZ_NGNS01000002.1, on the reverse strand, counting down.
GGGCTTGTAGCTGCTTGCGCACATTCGCCAGCATGGCGTCTGGCGTCGTTAGCGTAGGTAAATACTCATAGCCTTGGTTGCTTAGGTCCTGAATCAGCTCACGTTCTAAATCACCTTCGCTCTGGTAGCTTTCACTTACCTGCGTTTGCTTTGTGTATTTGTCTAAGACAATAAAATTATTTGATTCTGCAATCGGCTTTGTTGTATTAGTCATTCTGTGCTCCTTGCAGTTTAAAACCATAATTATTTAATAGATGTTCAAGTAGAAACTTAACAATCTGCTTCTCAGGTTCGGTAGGTTCTGCAACTTCTTCGTTTGATAATGAACGATGACTATAAAAGTGCATCACTCGTTTGGCGTATAGCTCGCGGCTTTCGGGTAATAACGCTGTCCAATCTGCGTACCCCAAAAATGCTGCGACTTTCTCATAAAGGTTGCGCAGCAAATTGAAGTGAAAACGCTGTATTTCATTTTTAGTGATAGCTTGTTCAATCAATTGCTTGATATACAAGTGATATGAAAAACTGGTATTCGCGCCACCTTTTTTTTCTTTTAGATCAAAAGTCCCATCTTCAAATCGTTGCAATAAGTAACAGATTTTCGAATTAAGCTCATTGTGTAACACATTGTAAAATAGCGGATTATGTGTCGATATGATAAATTTAAGCTTCTCAGATTTGCTTAACTTGATTAGTTCCGCCAAATTAACTGCAAGTTCAATTAAATGGTTTTCATCTAATGAGCTGACGGGATCATCAATGAACACATATTCTAGCTGATTGAAGCTCTCATCATCCTCTTCATCAGGATTATTCATAACCCTAACAACTTGCTCTAGAAGCCCATGAAAAATACTCCAGACAAAATTACTTTCTTCGCCCTTAGATATTTTTACATGCTGTGCTCTTTCCGCATTACCTCGCTCAAATGAAAACGTTACTTGAGTAAAGTCTTCATTAAAATGAGGCGTCAACTTCTCGTTGCTATAACGCTGAAACAACCTGGTGATATTAGGCTCTTGACCTTGCACTTTTAATATCCAATCGGTAAACGTATTAGGTTGGATTTTTAACTTCGGCTCTGCATCAGCATCTAAATCGTTATCCCAGTAAAACAGGTCTTCCGTAAACGCGTTGTAATACAAAATCTTATGACGCGACAGTGGCGCTTGCTCTGCACCATCAAGATCATCAAGTCCATCTTCCTTTGGCGCGATGATCTCTTTAAATTCACGCGACAAACGCGTTTTACCCGTGCCATTAAAGGCATAGATCAACTGCACCTTTTTATCGGACGCTTGCAACAACTCTGCTATTTCCGTTAGCGTTTTACTCATTAAGCTGCCTCATCTGAATGAGATTTCGGGAAGCTCAACAACAGATCACGATAATACTCGTATTGCTTTTGGCGTAACTCAATTTCGCGGGGGAGACCTTCTTGCAGCGAAGTTGTTAAGGTATCGAATTTATCCAATATCGCTACAATTCGCGCCTGCTCGGCCAATGATTTCGCAGGATCATTTGCATAAGGAACAGGTAACTTAAAGTTCTTAATGATTGTCGAATTTAGATCTCCTCTTGCACCTTGTCCTAGAGCTTTTATGTTTTCATAATTGAAACTAACCCAATGAAAGACGTATCTGTATAGAGCTTTTTTATCGTCGATTTCCAAACATCCACAGTGCTGATTAGTTGTTAGAGGAATCTTATTTACTCCAGATCTACCAGCAGTTGCTCCAGAAATAGCAATTATCACGCAATTTTCAGGTATCCATTTGGCTGATGAGTTTTGCAAAGCAGCTGGAGTTACTTTTACATCTGTGTCGAAAATATCAGCAAACTTTACTTCCTGAGTTCTAAGCCATGGTATATCACCGTATTCGTAAAATTCTGGATTGCCGGCCTTAGGTGTTCCACCTGAATACCATTTTTTAGTAACATCACCCAACGTCTTCCACTCAACTTCACCCTCTCCTGCCTGATCGGCAGACAGGTCAAAACTTAGCAACTGGTCGCGGTAGTAGTTGTATTGTTTTTTCCGTAGGTTAAGCTCGGCGGTCAGCTCGGCGGTCATGGCGGTAAATGCATCCAGAATGCGTACAATTTCAGCTTGTATTGCCAGCGATTTTTCTGGGTTATCTGGGCATGGAATGGGGACTGCAATTTTTTCAACCTGATGACTCATTAGCTTCGGATTACCCATACCTGAGTAAACGTACTTTTTAGCTTCAGTTGTCAACCAATAATACAAGTACTTATAGTTTAAAAGGTTTTCATCTATGATCTTCATGAGACCACAAACATTTGTAATTGAAAATTTCCCTTTACGATAAAATATAGTGCCCGCATTAGCGCCATCGGTGGTCCAACTAATATATTCACCATCAAAATCGTAAGTGTCGATTGAGCCAATCATTCCATCATTTGCTGTTTGAGAGCTATAAACAGGGAATATTCCTGTATTTTCAGACAGGAACCCTTTTGACATAACTCTCCCTCGGCGTAATGTTACTAAATCACCTAAAGCTTGCCATTCAGTACCCACGCCTTCTAATAGCTTCTCTAAATAGTTCAAGTGACTCATGCTTCAACCTCCTCACCTTCAATTTCCGCTACAATGGCGTCAATATCACTGCGAAGCGCATCAATTTTAGCAACGGTGGTTTTAAGTTCGGCATTAAGCTCTGTAATATTCACTAGCTCGCGGTTGTCTTTCGCTTCCACATAACTGCTTACCGAAAGGTTGTAGCTATTGCCTGCTATGACGTCCAAATCAACCGATTTAGCAAAGTGATCCACGTTCTCTTTGCTGGCAAACACTTTCATGATGTCTTCAATGTGCTGCTCAGTCAGCACGTTGTTGTTGGTTTCTTTTTTGAAATAAGCTTCGCCACTGGCATCAATAAACTGGGTGGTGGTGTCAGTTTTGTGTTTCGACAACACCAAAATATTCACCGCAATGGTGGTGCCAAAGAACAGGTTTGGTGCCAGTGAAATCACGGTTTCAACGTAGTTGTTATCAACCAGATATTGACGAATTTTTTGCTCAGCACCACCACGGTAAAAAATACCGGGGAAGCAAACAATGGCTGCACGACCTTTGCTTGATAGGTAACTCAGTGCATGCAGCACAAAGGCAAAGTCGGCTTTTGATTTGGGTGCCAATACGCCAGCGGGCGCAAAGCGGTCATCGTTGATTAGGGTTGGGTCGTCGCTACCAATCCATTTCACCGAATAAGGGGGGTTAGAGACAATGGCATCAAACGGTTTGTCATCTAAAAAGTGTGGTTCGGTTAAGGTATCACCCAACTGTATATTAAACTTGTCGTAGTTAATGTTGTGCAAAAACATATTCATACGCGCCAAGTTGTAGGTAGTGTGGTTGAGCTCTTGACCAAAAAAACCATCTTCAATGATATGCGCATCAAAGTGCTTTTTAGCTTGTAACAGCAACGAGCCCGAACCCGCCGCAGGGTCATAGATTTTATTCACACTGGTTTGGCCGTGCATGGCCAGCTGCGCGATCAATTTTGAAACGTGCTGGGGGGTGAAAAATTCGCCACCGGATTTACCCGCATTGGCGGCATAGTTTGAAATCAGGAACTCATAGGCATCACCAAATAAATCAATTTGGTTGTCTTCAAAATTACCGAAGGTTAAACCTGCCACGCCTTTTAACACGGCTGACAGGCGTTTGTTTTTTGCCTCTACCGTATTACCCAGACGATTACTGGTGGTATCAAAATCCGCAAACAAGCCCTTGATGTCTTTTTCTGAATCATAGCCATTGGCTGAGTTTTCTATTGCAGCAAAAATTGCTGCCAAATCCGTATTTAAATTTTCGTTTTTGTGTGCATTAGCCGCTACATTGCTAAACAACTGGCTAGGGTAAAGAAAATAGCCTTTGGTTTTAATGGCATCTTCTTTAGCAAACTTGATGTTTTCATCATCGTCAGACATGGCAGCATAATTAACGCTCTCATCGCCGCCTGTGATGTAGTTGACAAAGTTTTCACTGATAAAACGGTAGAACAGCGTACCCAGTACATATTGTTTAAAATCCCAACCATCCACTGAGCCTCTTACATCGTTGGCAATCGCCCATATTTGGCGTTGAAGTTCGGCACGTTGTTGTAAACTTGTCATTTGTTAATTCCTGCTTTTAATTCGTCATAATTCGTTTATGGGTTATGCAATATTCACTGTCGTCGAACATCATTCGTTAAACCCTGGAGCTAAATTCAAATTTCCGACCCCGTAGAGTGTCGGAGTATTCTTTAACCAAAGTTGGTATTCAGTGCCTTGAAGGCTGTGTGCTTTGGAACAATCCACATGCCATTGGCGAAGCAAATACCCAGCGGTTGCAGCCCTAATCTCAACCTTTAGAACGCCACCCGTCATGCCATAGTCCAGCTCTATCGCTTCGCTGTGCTCTATGCGTGGGTGCGGCACTAACTCTAGTTCTACAAAGCGATTCCATTGCCGGTCTTGGGTTTCGAGTTCCGTTTCAGACAAAGTGGAATCTTCAAGCACAGCCGCTGCTTTAATTCGGGTCAGTACAAAGTCACGGAACTCACCATGCTTGCGGTCAAAACCACGAACATGCCAACGCAGGCCATTGTCCACCAGCGTATGCGGCACAATTTCACGCGTGGTTTCACCGCTCGATAACGACACATAGGTGATACGCAAGGCTTTGCCTTTGTGAATGGCCTCGGTGACTTTCGCTACTATCGATAAACTCGGCTTGTTAAGGTGATAAGGCGCTTCACAAGCCAGTGGTGGTTTTACCTTGCCAGTGAAGCCATCTCCGTACCCTTGGCTAATCGTCGCCAGCGTTCTCACAACGTCATAGTCGAACAAGGGCTCAAAAGCTTCACCGCGCTTATGCAACTTGAGCTTTTGGTCATACTCAATGTTGCCTGGTGCAAGCTCTCGGTACATGGTGAAGTCTTTCGTTGCTTGTGCGGCGGCAATGCTGAACCGATCTACTAAGTCTGCCCGTACCGCTTCTCCCTTAAACAACAAGGTGAAATCGATATGGGCAATGCGATCCCTGGTTGCTTGTGGCAACTGCGCGATCTGCGAAAGCCTATCTGGCTTCGCCACTACCGTTTGTTTCAGACCATCATTTGTCATGCGTCTTGTTTATCCAATTCAACCAGATTCTTAAAACTCTGTTTATAAAGTACGGTCAGACATCGCTTAATCACATTGAATAGTGTCACTCAATGCTGCTCTTTATCCGCAATGACTTAGCAATCTCTACCGGTTGAAGCTGGACAGATAGCCATAAAACACTGAATAGGCTTCAACCTAATTAATTTTATTAGGTATCATCCTATCACAAATTATTTTGTAGGGAAGGCTAAGCGGCAACTTTTTGATCTAGATTGCAATTGCCGCTCAGGTATGGGCGTGAAGACATTGTTTCATGCCATTGCTGATAGCCGCTATCAATGCGCTACCCGAACCAATGGCACCACGATGTTGCCACGATGAGATACCCCTTTGTCCGACTCTGTAGACATCTGGGCTCGTTGCTCACTTTCCCGAATGCGCCTAGCAACTTCCGCCTGGGATGGTAGCAATGGCAACATCCCTTCAGCGATCGCGTCTGGGGCAGACTCTTGGCCACAGGACATCAAATGCTTCCATGGATCTTTAAGAAAGCGCTCGAACGTGATGCCAAATTCAATGATGCGGGCAGAGATGAAGATTTCGCCCCAGTATTCAATGTAGGTGTCTTGGTACATGGAAAGATTCCTCTTGTTGGTTATATACCCTGCCTACTTGCAGCCGCAGCGGTGTTACCTGCATTCGCTCACCCCAATCACATAGAAGATCTATGCTCATGGGCATTCGCTCACTTGCCGCCTAGCTGCAACACCAAGTAGTTTGGGTATAACGTAAGTTCACTTTCCATTTTCCAGATGTTTTCAAATATGCAAGGCTTACCTTGTAGAGAGCTACAAAGCTTTAAATCGATTACGGGCATCTTTGTAGTCATAGTGGGCATGTTCTGAGCCACGATGATACAAATCATCCAGGTAAGTTTGTTCCTGCGGCAACTCGTCTTCGCTGATTTCGCGCCACCAATGCTTGTTGGCACCTTTAACGCCGTCATGCCAACGGTAACCACGTTCTTTTAAATAGTCCTTTACGTCAAACGGCGCACCAAACGCACGAACTAACACAGTTCGCCTGTCTGCTTCAGACAACAAGTTTGCAACGGTCTCGGGCAACAAATGGAACAACCAGGCCATCGCCAAACAATCGGTTGCGGCTCGGTGTCCTTCATAAAACCAACCTAAGCGAAGCAGCAGGTACTCAAGCTTTCGACTTTCAAAACCCAGCGCCTTCCAATCTATGCCACTGGCTGAACAGGCCCAAGATAGATGGCCTAATGCAGCAAACCGCTTTTCAAAGAAAGGACGATCAAACTGTGCATTGTGTGCAACCACCAGCGGATCATCGGATAACCAACTCGCTACCAGTGAATCATCAATGCGCTGGCCTCGCACCATGTCATCGGTAATACCGGTTAACTCTGTAATCAGCTCGGGGATTGGCTTGCCGGGATCTTCATACAAACTGATCACATCAACAATCGACACAATCCGCTTAGCCGAGGGACTGTAAAGCACCTTAACCATACCAAGCTCAATAATGGACTCATCATCGGCAGACAGTCCGGTTGTCTCTGTATCGAGCAGCACCATTGGCTGTTCATCACCGACCATAGGAGAAAGTTCAAGTGGCCAGGACTGCGGCTCACGGGTTAATGGAATACGCTCCAGCAATCTAAAATCTTCTGGTCTTGCTGGGATATCCGCGAGGCGCTCTATCGGAAATGGCGCAGGGGCTCTTGTCATTGATGGTTCCTCTTCAATTCTATTGTTCGCTTTGGGTTATTTCACTGTGCCACAGGTTGTACAAAATGCACCTTGGATACCTCAGCGTTTTTTTGATCTTTCTACTGGGTGAACCTATGTAGAAAGGCTTTGACTAAGCCTTTCAGAAAGCCTTAGCTAAACCGTTTAGGTAACCCTTACCGATACCCTTTACGTATGGCTTAGCCAACCCCTTTTCAAACGGTTGAAAAAGGCTTTAACTGAGTTCGACTGAGCATTTTAATGATGCTCCTGACTTCGCTTTAAGCCAGTAAATTCAATACGAAGCAGAATTTTACCAACTGTTTTCAAACCCTTTGCAAAGGGTTCAACAAGCCTTGTTTGACGGTTACTTGACCCATGTGTTAACCAGTAGCAGTAACAGGATCAGTAACAGAAACAAGAGCAGTAGGCAGAAGCAGTATTGTCCAAGCCTTGCAGGCTTTGACGAGGGTGAGCTATCCCCACATCTAGTTTTTCATCACAAAAAATAAATCACCGACAACACAGCGTCTTACTCGAACAACTACAGTTTTACCTACAATTTTACTTGTAGAAATCAGCATAGCATTAGATACTGTATAAACAAACAGTATTAATTGTGATTTTTCGAGGTTCGTCATGAGTGTCTCGCTGATAGGCCGTAGCGGCGCACTTGCCTTCATCAAAGCCAAGCGCCTTCGTATTCCATTGTTTATGGAACGTGTTTCTGCTGGTTTTCCCTCACCAGCGCAGGATTATGTTGAGCAAACGCTCGACCTTAACGAGCTTTGCATCAAACGACCGGCTGCAACGTTCTTTGTGCGTGTTGAAGGTGATTCTATGATTGATGCCGGGATTCACCCAGATGATATTCTGGTAGTTGATCGCTCTGTCCATGCAGAACACGGTGACATTGTCATCGCGGGAATCCATGGAGAACTCACGGTAAAGGAGCTTCAACTAAGGCCGTGCGTCAAGCTGATCCCAAGAAACCCGGCGTATGAGCCCATCCATATTCCTGAAGGAACAGAGTTGGAGATATTTGGTGTGGTCACCAATGTGGTGCGAAACATGCGCCGTAAGTCGTGACTATCCCATGCCTGTATTTGCCTTGGTGGACTGCAACAACTTTTACGCCAGTTGTGAGAAGCTGTTTCGTCCTGATTTAAAAGATACGCCGGTTGTGGTGCTTTCCAATAACGACGGCTGCGTGGTTGCACGGTCACGTGAAGCTAAGTTACTCGGTATTAAAATGGGCGTACCCGTCTTTCAGATCAAAGCTGAAATGCAGCGCCATGGCATTTTGGCATTCTCGTCTAACTATGCGCTGTATGCGGATTTAAGCAGTCGAGTGATGCGCACTTTGGAGGAGATGGCACCACGAGTAGAGGTTTACTCCATTGACGAAGCGTTTTTGGACTTAACCGGTATTGAGTCTGCCATATCTCTTGTCGAGTTCGGACAACAAGTGCGAGAGCGCATAGGCCACTGGATTGGGATCACCGTCTGTGTAGGCATTGCACCAACTAAAACACTCGCCAAACTGGCAAACCATGCCGCCAAAAAGTATCCAGCCACTCAGGGCGTTGTAGACCTGACCAATCCAGATCGGCAACGTCGATTGCTCGCATTAGTTCCGGTTGATGATGTTTGGGGCGTTGGTAGACGGCTTTCTAAGCGGTTAAATGCGTTGGGTATCACCACAGCCTTAGACCTAGCCAATGCCTCTCCTAGAGCTATCAGAGACCAGTTCTCGGTGGTTTTAGAGAGAACCGTCAGAGAGCTCAATGGTGAGTCGTGCATTGAACTTGAAGAGATCCCGCCAACTAAGAAGCAAATCGTCTGTAGCCGTTCATTTGGCGCAAAAGTAACGCAATTTGAATTGTTACGTGAGGCCGTATGTGAATACGCAACCCGCGCCACTGAGAAGCTACGCAAAGAACAGCAGCAAGCCAAAGTGATGACCGTGTTTATACGAACCAGCCCCTTTAAGGACAACGAGCCGCAATACAGCAATTCCGCATCGGGTGAGTTGCTGATCCCCAGTTGCGATACGCGGGATTTTATCGAGCTGGCCAATCACTTACTCAAGCGGATATGGAAGGATGGTTTTCGTTATGCCAAAGCGGGCGTCATGCTGTCTGACTTTTACGATCCTGGCATGTTTCAACCAGGACTATTCGATGACGTATCGACCCGCTCCAATAGCCAACAGTTAATGTCTGTATTGGACACCATTAATCAAAGCGGTGCCGGAAAGGTTTTCTTTGCTGGACAAGGTACGAAGAAAGATTGGTCGATGAAGCGAGAGCATTTGTCTCCCGCCTACACAACACGCTGGGACCAGTTGCCGCGAGTGAAGTAGCGCAGTTAACTCAATAGGCATTCACTCTGCGACGCAGCATGTTGAGCTTATCAACCTGGCGTCGAATATTACTGAAGAATTCTTCTTTCTCCATGGCCAGCGCTAACTCCCATTCTTTGGCTAGACCTTGGCAGTCCAAAAATGCGTATCTCAGCTTCGTCTTTGAAATACGCAGTCCCTTGCTAAAGACCACGCGCTTGCCTCGTTGACCGTGAAAGCTGTTGATGTACCACTCTATGCCAAAGCCATACTTAAAGTCTCTGATACGGACACCAAGCAGCCCCCAATCTTTAAAGGGCGCATTCTCACGAACCTTGTAATGGGTAACCCAAAAGTCATCAACTTCAGCTCGTGCCAGCGCTTTTAGCCTGTCTGTTTCTTGCTGAAGTAAATCTGATACCTCTGCTTTCCATTGTTCATTGACGATTTCTACCAAACCAATTTCCCCATCCAATTAACCCCAAAAGCCAAAACCACTATCCGTTTGGCTTTTGGATCGAAACGCCAAACGTAAAACTGCCGTAACAATCACTGTTTGGCGTCTCGATATAAATCAACTCGCGCAATCCCATACCTGACAAGGGATACAGCCCGATTTCACTTAAAAACGCCTAAAAAGACGTATCGTCATGAAGATACAAACCGTTTGGCGAGTTCAGGCCAGAATGCAAACGACGTTTGGCGTCTCGATTTTTTTGACTAGGTCATCCGCCGCCAAACAGAGCCTATTCTCATACTTTTGCGAAAATGCAATAGGCAGATAGATGAAAGGATTTGTCACCTTTCTGCCCACCGCCAGTGCACCGAATCCTGATAATGACATTTGAGTGAACCGCCAGAGCACTTGGAAATACCCAAGCGTGGCCAGTGCGGTTGATTGAAAACCGTTAGAGCACTTTGAGTGCACAGGAGATAAGTATGTTTGTACTAGGCGTAGATATCGGTTACTCAAACCTGAAGCTGGCAATTGGCCAATCAGGCAGTGAACCGAAAACCATTATTCTGCCTGCGGGTGCCGGTCCTGCGGATCGTATGCCAGAGCGTATCGGTGGAGGCGATGATGAAACTTGTTTGTATGTGTCAGTCGATAATGAGCGTTGGGCCGCTGGTGTTCCTGCTGGACGCCTTCAAGGCTGGGAACGAGAGCTTCACCCGGAATATCCCACCACAAAAACCTATAAGGCACTTTTTCATGCCGCCTTGTTAATGGCTGAAACAGAATCCATCGATTTGGTTGTCACTGGATTACCGGTTTCCCAGTTTCATGAACCACAACGTAAATCTGATCTTGTGAAGCGTTTAAAAGGTGTCCATCAAGTGACGCCTAAGCGCAGCATCACCGTTCATGACGTCAAAGTGCTGCCGCAGCCTGCCGGTGCCTATATGGATCTGGTTCAAACAGGTGGAGATTTGGGCTTGATTGAAGAAGGTCGCGTCGTCGTCATAGATCCCGGCTTTTTTTCTGTTGACTGGGTTGCCCTTGAGGCCGGAGAAATTCGCTACAGCTCATCAGGAACCAGTCTTCAGGCAATGTCCGTGCTACTGGAAACCATCGATAAGCTGATTTCAGAAGATCACGGTGCAAAAGTAGGTATGGATCGACTTGAAAAAGCCATGAGAACCGGCGACTTACAGGTCCTGCTATTTGGAGAAAAAGTCGATATTTCACCTTATCTAAATGCTGCCATGAAAAAGGTAGCGCCTGTTGCTCTTACAGCCATGCGCCAATCCATGCGTGACGAAAGCATCAATGCGGACTTGGTTTTGATCGCCGGTGGGGGAGCCTTGGCTTATAAGGAAGCGGCCAAAGAGATTTTTTCACGAAGCAAGATTATCGTGCCGGAACAGTCTGTTTTGGCGAACGTCCGAGGCTTCTGGTTTTATGGGGCGTGATCATGAGAGTCGTCGTCAACATTCCCCCAGGGAGCCACCCTGAACTACTCAAAGAATTGGAAAAGACGCCGCCACGGGAACGTGCTGAGCGTCTGAGGATGCTGGCCACATTTGGGTTAATTCACATGAGCCAACCCAATCTATTAACGACATCTGTACCGGTGGATGGCCTTGCACCAGATGGTGACGTTACTTCTATGAGTACAGCGCCAGAACCCAAAGCAGAAACACGTAAACAATCATTAAAATCAAAACTAGGGCTGGGCTTATAACATGGCGTTATCAGTTAGCTGGCTCGATGCCAGGTTAAATAAAGAAGCAAAAGAAACCGTAGTAAAAGCCGACCGAGATGGGCTAAGTGCTCGGGTATCGCCCAAGGGCAAAATTGTTTTTCAGTTTCGTTATCGGTTCGATGGCAAGCAACAGCGGGTAGACATAGGTACTTACCCCCTTATGAAGCTTGCTGAAGCCAGGAATGAGCTGGATAGGTTAAGGGCAGTACTTGATCAAGGCCGAAACCCCAAGCTCTACCTACAGCAGGAACGGGCTAAGTATTCTGCTAATCAAAGCTTCGAATCGATTTTTCGAGACTGGATAGACTCTGCCGGTAAGCAAGGGCTAAAGGAGAAAACGTGGCACTATCAAAAACGCAGCAGTGAAATATATTTGCTACCCCGACTTGGCAAGTACCCATTAACTGACATCAATGAATTATCATTGCGTAACTGTCTTCGTGAGGTTTCGGAGTCGTCCCCTTCAAACACAGAACGCCTAGTTTCTGTGCTGCATAAGTTTTATGACTGGCTGATAGATGAACAGATTTTGGAAATTAACGCCGCCGCTGGGATCACTGCAAAAAAGGTCGGCGGTAAGAAAGGCAAACGAACTCGGGTGCTAAACGACAACGAAATCAGGATACTTTGGCGCTATTTGCATGAGTCAAAAATCACTGAGAAGAATCGCATCTACATAAAACTGCTTCTCTTATTGGGAGGGCGCAAGGGCGAACTCATTCAAGCTGAAAAGCATCACTTTGACTTGCAATCTGCAATGTGGACAGTGCCCATAGAGATCCGCAAACAAGGTGAGAAAATTGGAGCGCCGATCATGCGGCCATTGATTAAGCCAGCTATTGAGCTGATTGAACTGGCGATGCAGATGAGCAAATCAACTTACTTGTTTCCCGCGAACGGACAAGAAGAGCTTGCCACAAATGGCTTTGATACCACTATTCCTAACAATGTGAAAATCTGGGCTCGCAGATCGCTTGGTATTGAGATGGAACACTGGTCTATGCATGATCTTCGCAGAACGATGCGAACGCGAATGTCTGCCATCACGACGCAAGAAGTTGCCGAGTTGATGATTGGCCACAGCAAAAAAGGGCTGGATGCTATCTACAACCAATATCAGTACCTGGATGAAATGCGTCATGCTTACGACGTTTGGTATCAACAACTAGAAACCATCATCGAGCCGACAGGCTTTCCGTTCAACTGGCGTTTCGGACAGTAAGGATTTGTCGCTACCAGTAGATTGGTATTTCTCATTGCGACCATGTCAAAAACCTTCTCAATGTTGTTTTTTGACTGGTCGCTTTAAAACTAGGCTTAAGCCGCATAGCTATCATCAGGGTTTAATCTGGTCGCTTTTCAGCCTGAACTCTTGAGTTTCTCAGTTTGAAACCACATTTATTTTGTAGTGCTTTAGGAAGTGACCCCCTGGGTTCCATTGCTGTTCTTGAATGCACAACCAGTTAGATTCAATTTATTGAGGATTCCAAATGGCGAAAGGTTCAAGTATCAACGGCAATGGCGGTAAAAATGGTGGAAATGATAGCTACACAATTACAGGGCGCGGCGAAGTAAGTCGAAAAACACTGGTTCGTGAAGTTAAGGAAGGTAAACATCCAGACACGCACATTTACAAGCGCAATGGTGTGGAGTACGCCCGAAACAATCCAAATCACGATAAGCCTGACAACATTAACGAATAATATTGTTAAGAGGTTAAGGGCGGAACTTTGCCCTTAACACTTAAACCCTGCTCAACCTTCACTGTTCTCATACTCCTCCAAGTCTTCAATGTGCCAAAGCTTGTTTCGTGTATTTCGGTTGATACGAGGTTGCGGCAAGCTGCCATCTTTTATTCTTCGCCAGAGCGTCGTATAGCTAATGTGGTATCGAGCCATAACTTCGTAAGACGTGAGAAAAGGGGTTACTTGGTGCGCTACTGCTGTCATCTGCATTCTCCTGAAAATCAATGTAAAGCTATCATCGCCTGATTCATCACTTGTTGATGGTCAGAAAGATGCATGATTTGTTCAGAAGATCAGGTCCATACAAATGAACTTTTAGGACAGCAGGAAAGCAACCATTAACCAATTCAACCGGCAAACAATTAGAGATAATCGCGAACGTCTTACCATCATTTCTCGATTTTTAGCAGGAAAAATATAGGTAAGTTTTGGCCAGAACCCAGTAACCACAAGGCCTACAGCTAGGTTTGTGTCATGGAATTTGGCTAAAAACGGTAAATATGGTGATTTGTACTCAAGTTTGTACACACTTTCCGAGGTTACGTTTGAACATCATTGAAAAGCAAAGAAACGAGAAAAAGACAAAAAGCCTTTAAATTCAGTACGTAGAGATGTGATTGTGGTGTGCAATGAAAGGTGGTTTTAAGCGTTGAAAGGCTGGGCGGCATCAGGGTGGCTGATGATCGCAAATGTGCGTCGTTTCGCCACTTCCTCAAGAAATGCTAAATCAGACATAAAATGAATACGTTACGAGTAATGTACCAACCATCAGAGGATGATCGACACAGGGCTTGAAAAAATTGCCGGGCATTGTAGCAGAAAAGGCCACCAAAAGGAGATGACAAAGCAAGTAAACCAGCAGCGCCACTGCGCTGCTGGTGTATGGCAACAATGGTTAAATAGATGTCACCCAGTCAGGCAAGATTTCCAGTGCAAGCATTTCAAGCTGACGGTCGAGGCCAAACAGGATCATTAATGCTAAAGCAATCAAAGTGACACCCAACAAGTTTTTTCCCCAGCTTGAGGCACCTTTAAGGCGGTTAACCTTCAAGCCAGAAAAATAGCCAATCAGCACCAATGGAATCGCCGTACCAATACCAAAAGTCAACATCACGACAAATGCCATCAGCAAACTTTCACCCGTTGAGGCCAGTGCAATGGCGGTGCCCAATGTGGGGCCAACACAAGGCAACCACACCAGCCCCAACGAAGCGCCAATTAAAAACTGAGCGCCATTGCCAGAACCATTGATCTGAGTGTGACCAAACCGACCGACAAACAATGATAAGCCGTATGACAAGCGCTGGTTCAATGCGGGAATCAATAACACAGCGCCCATGGTTAGCATTAAGGCAATGGAGAAATAACGCAGCAATTCAGTCGATAAACCGAAACTCAACAGTGCGAATGTTAATACCGTTCCAGCAAATGCAAAAGCCAAGCTAATCCCCAGCGCCAGCGCAATCACCCCAGTTTTTGATGCTTGCATTGATGAGGCGGTCACCGCTGGGATCATCGGCAGCACACACGGCGACAGCAGACTCAGTAAGCCGGCCAAAAAGGCCAGCGGTATTGCGGTTAACTCCATTACTTCATCTCTGCCGCTTGCAATGCCGCAACGATCTTGTCTTCGCGGGTTTCGGCAACACTTAACCACAACCGCTGCTCTCCTTGCATCAACACCAAAGTTGATTGCCGCGGTGCTTTGAAGTGGGTGACCCACGGCTTCTGATCATCAAAATCAACCTCTAACAAGGTAATTTTTGAGTCAGGATTGTTGTCAAAATATCGCTTCAAGATTTTGCCTTGTTTGGCACAGGTCGGGCACCAACTGGCCTTTACATCAATCAGTACGAGCTGATTGTCAGATTGAAGCTGCTTGTAAGTTTGCTCGTCAAAAGGTTGCGCTGATGCAATTCCAGTCATCAAACCGAACAACAGCACCAACCCAGCGAATAATTTGTTCATGGCTTACTCCTCGTCAAAAACCAAGTGATTTGTCTGCTTCATGGCAGCTATTCGAGAGGACAGAGGGCCGACAAATAATCTTTCAACGAGTGAACGGTACCAGTTGCAACAAAATGTTTCATCGACTGAGAGAATGAAGTTCTGAACCGATTTTTTACCTAGCTCACAGAGGTGAAAATTATGCGTTGCCAAACATGTATAAGATGCACCTTAATCGGTTACACTGACGCTAGATGTGTTAACAAAAGTAATCTCAAAAATCAGTCGTTACAAGGATCGATATTGCGCCCGGAAAGCGCCGCTATACATTGCTTTTAAATAATATTAATAAGAAATTTTCCGTAATTAGGCCACTTTATGAAATATTTCCTCTGGCATGCATTGGCGTTACTCGTAGTGACGGCGGTGCTCGCACTCGGCTATGCATCACTGTTTAACAAACATCTCGTCATTAATTCAGAAAGTGGCCATGAAATTCAGGTTGGTTCTGATGCAGTTAGTAACGCTGGCACGTCTAGCGTGGCGCTCAACCGACAGAATGAGCAATTGACTTTGTCATGCACCTTGGACAATACCGGCTATGCGTACCCTTACTGCAATCTCAATTTCGTTCTAGGAACCGCCACTAAGGGGCTGGACCTAACCAGCTATGAAAACGTTCGCTTGAAATTGTCGATTGACGGACCTGACAACGATTTGCGGATATACCTAACCGCGAGTAGAAGCAGCTCAATTCAAATGGGCGATGAAATGCGCAAGTACTACAGTGTCGAAATCGCCCCTTCAGATTTCAATAACGACATCACCATTCCATTGCATCTTTTTAAAACCGCTCAATGGTGGCTCGATGCCTATGGTAAAAACTTGTTTGATACAGAAGTAAATTTGGCCAATGTATTGGCGCTGCAAATAAGTACAAGCTCTGCCAGTGTCCCAGGCGATTATCAAATCAGGTTTGAACAAGCGGTGTTTTCCGGCAAGATCATTTCCCGCGCAACACTGTATCTACTGATTATCGCGATGTGGGGTTTGTCTGCTCTTGTGTATGTTGTGATGCACTGGCGCAGCACCCAGCTACAGCTGAATGAGTCGCAACGCCGAACCGACCAACTGCAGCAAATTAACGATGCTTTGCAATTGCAATCCAAGACCTATCAACAAGCGTCACAACGCGACGCGTTGACAGGACTCTATAACCGCGCCGCGTTACGAGAAAGAGCCCAGAATTGGATCGAGCGGGTCGAACAGCATAACGACCGCTTATCGCTGGTGCTGTTCGACATTGATCACTTCAAAGCAATCAACGACAACCATGGCCATGACGCAGGTGATGCCGTGTTGATTCAGCTCGCCAAATATTGCAATGAACACATTCGCCACCAAGACTTGCTGGTTCGCTGGGGCGGCGAAGAGTTTGCTATTTTCTGTCCACAGACTGAATTGCAGTTCGCAGAAATGTTAGCCAACAAAATCCGCAATGGTATGCGTTCAGTAGATTGGCCAGAAGGGCTGAAAGTAACGGCGAGTTTTGGGGTCAGCGAACTCTATGTTGGCGAACCATTTACCGAGTTTGTTAATCGCGCCGATCAGGCGCTGTATTTCTCTAAGCAACATGGCAGAGACATGGTCTCTGTGACCGGCTTAGACTAGCTCCAGGTATTAACATGGAAGGCTTTGTATATATCCTGCGTCATGGCGTTGACGACAATCTGATCAAAGTGGGCTTTTCTAACGAGCCGGTGCGCCGTGGCGAAGAGCTGTTTGGTGGCAACCCGCGCCACTTCGACTGGCTTACATCTGGCAAGTGGCCGATATGCGATGGGCAGAGACCATCGCCCACGCTCGACTGGAAGATCATCGCATTGACCACCGGCGCGAATGGTTTTTCATCGCCCCGCCGCATCGTTTCAGTTATGTGGAGCGCCATCCCGACAACATGCCAGCTTTTATCGAAGCCTTAGCGCAAGAAATAGCGCAAGATTTTGATAATCACGGTATGCCGTACCACTGGCGAGATATCGACGCCTATGCAGAAGATGTGTATCAAAAACGTCACAATCTGCGCCAGTTTCGGACTTGGTAAGCAATACCTGTTGGACTTGTTTTGGCGTTAAGCTTTAACGCTAAACGTCACTTTGTACTCGCCCAAACCGTCATACTTGATGGTGGTTTGCTGGTCGAAGTCAACTTCGACAATGCCGGCATAAGAGCCGGTAATGATGGCTTCTCCGGCCTTAAATGATTGGCCGCGTTTGGTCATGAAGTTGATAAACCACGCCAATGGATTTTGCGGTAACTGATTGGGATGCTTACCAGCAAACCCTTGCTCGCCACTGGCCTGGCTCACGGTCAAATCAATAGTCGCAGCGGCATAAGCTTTTTGTTTGTCGATCTCGGGGCCAATGAAAAGACCTTGATTAACCATGCAATCGGCTAACCGTTCGAAAAAGCTTGCATCGCAATCATCGGCAAAACGTGCCTGCATCAACTCAAGGGCCATATGGCAAGAGCCAACTGCGGCATGTACTTGCTCTTCACTATAACCTTGCTCGGATGCTGGCAAATCGTGCTGCAAGATAAAGGCAATCTCGGGCTCAATGCGGGCTTTGCCATTATCTTCGAATAGCTCAACTTGATCGCCACGTTGCACCGTATCGGCAAAAATTGGCGCCGCAATGATCTGTCCTTCTGCTGGCGGCAATAGACACTTCCAGCCGGTAGCAGGTTTAACAGCCAACATGGCTTGTTGAATAGCAAGGGCATCATCGATTGAGTGCGGTTGTTGCTCATCAGCTAAGCAACCGGCTTTGGTTCCTGGAACGCGGCGCGCGAGCAACTCCTGCGCAGCGAGTTCAACATTCACTGTCATTATGGTTTCCTTCGGGAGTAAAAAACTTGCCCAAGCATACTCCTCAGCAGGCCAATTCAAAAGAGCGCTAACACAACAAAACATCAATGCAGACAAAGTCAGGCAAGTGATTGAAACAGTGCGCCTTGCTCGTCTATTCTAAGGTTTCAAACAAGGACGGGACTAATCGATATGTTGGTGAACAGCGCTATTCGCAAACTTTATAATTCATTCGCGGTATTACTGTGTTTAACGGCAAGCTATTTAGCTCATGCTGGCAATGGTGCTTCACCAGCACTGTATTTAGCACAAAAGGGAGACACTAAAATCTATCTTCTGGGCAGTATTCACGCCGGTAGAGAAGATTTTTACCCATTAGCCTCGCATATCCAACAGGCGTTTCAGGATGCCGATGAATTGCTACTGGAGTTAACTCCAGATCAAATGACGCCGCAGCAGTTGCAGGCGGCGATGATGAAGTTCGGGGTGTTGAGCAGCCCTAAACCATTACAGGATCGCATGACCTCTGCGACCTATGACCAAATTAAAACGGTGATCGCCGATGCTGGTTTGCCCGCCCATCAATTGATCTTTATGCGGGATTGGGCGATTTTGATTCAACTGACCGTGGCCACCATCCAGAAAATGGGCTTAGCCGCTGATCAAGGCGTTGACCAACATTTTTCTACCCTAGCGGCCAGTGCCGGTAAGCCAATGCGAGGACTTGAAACCCTCGAGCAGCAATTTGAGATTCTGGCGTCAATGGATGAACTTGGGCCAGAGTTGCTTTACAAAGACTTTGTCAATGAATTGAGTTACGCCAAAAACTGGTTACAGGCAGTTGAATCGGCTTGGCGCAATGGTGACGCCGCGCGTCTGAATAGTCTTTATCAGGAGTACGATGAACGCCAACAACAAGCCGATTTTATGAGCAAACTGAACCGTGACCGCAACAAAAATTGGCGCGATCAACTTGTTCTGCTTCCGACTGGCAAAACCTACATGATGGTCGTTGGTGACATGCATATCCATGCCAATGACAGCGTGTTGGATTTTCTCAAAGAGTCGGACTTCGAAGTGAAACAAATTCACCACGTCGTGGCTGCACAGCAAACCGCTGCGTTGTAAAAGACGTAGTTAGATTGACAACTGGCTTTTGTAGGACAGAGCTTGTAATGAAAGATGACGATCAATTTGCTGATTTTTTAGACGGCGTGAAGCCCTTAACATCGTCTGACACCATCCCTGATCAACACCGGCAAATGGCCCGTCAACAAGCCTTGGCGCGCCAACAAGCCGCTATGGCAGTGTCGGCCAAGGATGATAATCCACTAAGCGATGAGCAAGCCATTGAATTGGTTGATCCGCTCGACATGCTGGAGTTTCACCGCCCCGGCGTCCAACACGGCGTATTGAAGAAGCTGCGTTTAGGCCACTATCAAAGCCACATGAAGCTGGATTTGCATCGGCATACGGTGGCCGAGGCAAGACAAGCGGTCGTATCATTCATCGCTAAATGCCAACAACAGCAGGTACGTTCGGCAATCATCGTTCATGGTTTAGGTTTAAAAGGCAATCCGCCAGCAAAACTCAAGAGTTGTGTTAATCAGTGGCTACGCCAATTACCACAAGTCATGGCTTTTCATTCCTGCCAAAAGGCCGATGGCGGCCTTGGCGCGGTTTATGTCTTGCTCAGTAAAAGTGCCGAAGCAAAACAGCAAAATCGTGAACGCTTTCAGCAACGCCGATAGCTTGTTTGGTTGTCGACTTTTCGCTTAAGTTCCAAGCTCGGTCACAACCTTTAGTTGCTATCTAGCAGTCAAACTACTGGGATAAATAGTTTGGCTGAGGAATAATGTAAGCTGCACGCAACATCTTTTTCCGCAGTTTCCATAGGCCGTAGCTAATGACATACGCTGAAATTACTGGGTGGGGCAAATGCCTACCGCCAGCAATCTTGAGTAATCACGATCTAAGCACCTTTCTCGATACTTCAGATGAGTGGATCACCAGCCGCACCGGCATTCAGCAGCGCCGCATTGCCCATGTTGATACCAGCGACCTAGCAACCGTAGCAGCCCAACACGCGCTGGCTGCCGCTGGCTTGGAAGCCAATGACATTGATATGGTGATCCTCGCCACTGCTAGTCCCGATACTCTGATCCCATCAGCAGCAGCCAAAGTAGCTAAAAACCTAGCAATGAAACAGCCCGCAGTATTGGACATCAACGCGGCGTGCACTGGCTTTTTGTATGCCCTGCATTTGGCCACCGGCTTGGTGCGTTCTGGCATGAACAGCAACGTACTGGTTATTGGCGCAGAGCGTCTGACCCACTACCTCGATTGGTCCAAACGCGATAGCTGCGTCCTGTTTGGCGATGGCGCTGGTGCGGTAGTTGTATCCGCCAGTGAGCAACAAGCTGGTTTACTATCATCAACGCTTGGCAGTGATACCGAAGCGCGCGAAATTCTCTACATTTCGGATTACGGCACCAGTGCCGATCGGTTTGCTCAGCCAGCGGGAATCTACGACTTGAATTTTGTTGGCCCGGAGATTTTTAAGCGCGCCGTAACCGGCATGGGAGCAGCCGTCAGCCAAGTGATGGAAACCGCCGGTTTAACCAAAGAGGATGTCGACTTTGTCCTCCCCCACCAAGCTAATTTGCGCATCATCGAATCACTAGCAAAACGTCTTGGTGCTAGTGAAGAGCAAGTGCTGATTAATATCCAAAACTACGGCAATACCTCTGCAGCAACCATCCCTATCGCTCTATGTGAGGCACTTGAGTCCGGCCGCATTAAACCGCAAGACAATATCATGACCGCCGCATTTGGTGCCGGTCTGACTTGGGGGGCGGGCTTCATCAAGTGGGGACAGCGAGTAACGCCGCGACAAGTGAGCGATGCAGCGCTACCTCCTTGTGACAAAACCGCTCTGGAGTTGCTAAGCCGAGCTATTGAGCAGTGCCGTCAACACGGTCGCGGGTCAATGCTCGCTGCAACAACGACGTCATAAGCACCGACAGCCATTTAGCTATCATCCTGACAGCATGGAGCGATCACTGATGACATCAACAAGCCCGAAGACATTGGCGCTGGCCGGCGATTGCTGGCATCCGCAGCAATTGGTGAAGAACGCATTTGCTGACTGTTATAGCCACAGCATTGATTGGCGCAATGCCATTGAGCAATCAAGCATCGACTCGCTGCAGGAGTTCGATATCATCCTGTTAGCCAAAGCCAACCACTTATCGGATAGCGATGATAAACCTTGGATGACCCCTGTCATCGAACAAGCGCTGGTTGACTATGTTGAGCAAGGAGGCAAGCTTTGGGTGTTGCATTCAGGTCTTGCTGAGTATGATCATCATCCGCGTTTGTGCCACTTGATGGGCGCGACTTTTGTCCAGCACCCTGAGCCTTGTGATGTCACCACTCGCACAACTCAGGCCCATCCTTTGACAAATTCCGTCACTGCGTTTTCGCTATTGGATGAGCACTATGAAGTAGTGATAACAGATCCCCAAATAGAGATCGTGCTAAAGACCGAATCAAGTTACGGCACTTACCCCGCAGGTTGGTTCAAACAGCAAGGCAAAGGTAAAGTCTGTGGCCTAACACCAACTCATTTTGCCGCTGGTTGGCAACAAGCCCAGCTGCAACAGTTGCTGCAAAACACGCTTGATTGGCTAGCCAACTGACGCTTGCAGCACCAACAATTCGAGCGGCTCATCACTATCGTTGACTAAACCATGGCTTCCGAACGGCGGATTAACCACTACATCCCCGGCGAATACATCTCGCTGTTCACCATTAACCACAACGCAACCCTGGCCAGATAGAATCAAATACAATTCCTTATTGTCGTCATGACGGTGTTCACCGATGGACGATTGCGGCGGCATGACCAAACGAATGACAAAATCCCAACTACCGGCAAAATCTTCGGCTCGAAAAATCACTTGCTGTTGGCACTGACCTTCTCCCTGGTGCAATGCTGTAAGCGTTTCTGCCGGTTGCTGATAGATATTTCGTACCATCATCACTAGCCCCTTAAAAGAGTTCAGCGAGTTGATCATTATCGTATGGTTCAATCGTTTGTTGCTGCTTTAATCGCGCGACAAAGTCGTGATGGGTGATGAATGGTCGACCAAACGAAACCAGTTCGGCCACTCCTGACTTCACTGCAGCCTGAGCAGTGTCGCTGGTGTAACCGCCACTGGCAATTCGAATGCCCGAATAGCGCTCGGCAATATACTGGCCGACGGTTTGGTTTAACGCATCAATCGGATCATCTTCGTACATGCCCTTGTGAAGGTAAGCCAATTGACGTTGATTCAATTCACTTAAAACCAAATCAAACACCGGCAAATCACGTGGTTCACTGTGCATAAATATGTCTGCGGCATGATAAGGCAACAATCTTAGGCCCGTGCGCTGCTCTGGCACCACGGCCTTGATGGCATCCAGAACCTCAAACAAAAAGCGCATCATGTTTTCCGCGTTGCCACCATATTGGTCTTGGCGTTGATTGCTCGACCAATGCAGAAACTGATCAATGAGGTAGCCATTAGCGCCATGGATTTCGACGCCATCAAAGCCCGCTTCTAATGACCGTTCAGCGGCATCGGCAAACTGTTGCACCACCCGCTTAATATCCGCTTGAGTCATTTCGCGCGGCACTTCATAGCGTAAACCATCGGTTTGAAAGACACGACCATCAAGGGCAACAGCTGATGGTGCAATCGGCACCTGACCATTGTGATATATCGAGTGAGATACCCGGCCCGTATGCCAAAGCTGGGCAAAAATCTTGCCGCCTTGCTCATGCACCCGCTCAGTCACGAGCTGCCAAGCTTGTTGCTGCTGTTTCGTGTAAATACCAGGGCCACGCGGATAACCTTGCCCTTCCTGGGCCGTCAGTATGGCCTCTGAGATGATCAATCCGGCGTCAGCACGACGAGCGTAATAGGCTGCCATTAACTCAGTTGGAGCTAAGTTCTCATCAGCCATTGAGCGCGTCAGCGGTGCCATGATGATGCGATTAGAGAGCTGTAGTTGGTCATTCAATTTAACAGCTTCAAACAAAACATTGTTGGTGGTCATCTTAAGATCCTCTGGAACGGCTCTGTGGCCGTGCTTATTCACGACTTAGTCCATTTTATTGACGCACCAAAAGTCGTCTAGATAGCAAAAATGCCTTTAACTGTTTCCAAAATGGAAACAATAAAACTTACAATGCCAACAAGCATCAAATCAGTGGCGCCGAATCGCTGTGCTGTTTAACCAAAGGATCAGATTGATGGAGCAATTTAGACGAGCCGACACCTTTGCCCGTGTGGTCGAGGCGAAGAGTTTTTCTGCCGCGGCGCGTCAACTAGGGGTCGCCAAATCGGTGATCAGTAAACACATCCGCGAGCTTGAGCAGTCATTAGGGGTTCGTTTACTCAATCGTTCGACCCGCAGCCTCAGCCTCACCGAGGCAGGACAAATCTATTACCGCCATAGCTTGGAGTTACTGCAACGGGCCAATCTGGCAATGACCGAATTGCGTCAATATCAAAATCAACCCACCGGCACGCTTCGTATCACTAGCCCCATTGACTTCGGCACTGTGGTATTGGCACCAGTGATTGAGCAATTGAAGTCGATGTACCCAAAACTCAACATCGACTTGCAGTTAGACGATCAGATCGTTGATATGGTGGAACATGGAATCGATTTGGCGATTCGGGTTGGCTGGCTAAAAGATTCGAGTTTGGTCGCCCGTAAAATTGGCGAGGCGAAAATGCGCGTGTTCGCTTCACCCAACTATCTGGCCCACCACGGTAGCCCTAAAACGCCAATCGAGTTGGCGCAACATCAGTGGATCGCACTGACCCTGCTGCAAAGCCCGTTGAAGTGGCTGTTCACCGATCGCAAAGGAGCGAGTCATCCGGTGACGATTGAAAGCAGTGTTAAAGCCAATTCGGTATCTGCCGTGGTGGCCTTAGCGAAACAGGGGCTGGGCATATCAGCCATCGCCGATTACGTCATTGCCGATGACTTGATTACCGGACGACTTTTGCCACTGCTGTCTCAGTATCAATTGCCGGCGGTAGGCGTGTATGCCGTTTACCCTCACCGCCAACACGTACCAGCTAAAGTTCAAGTGCTGCTGGACCTATTGCAGCAGCACTGGACTCACTTGAACTCAGCTCCGGCTAGGCGCTAATCGCCGTCCGACTTTGCTTGGCGGCAGCAACCATATTAGCGAGCGCTGCCTCTGTTTCCGGCCAGCCACGAGTTTTCAAACCACAATCCGGGTTGACCCAAATTTGCTCAACAGGGAAAGTTTGTTTCGCCCGCTGCAAATCGGCCACCATTGCTGCGACTTCTGGCACATTAGGCGAATGAATATCGTATAGCCCCAAACCAATGGCATTTGGATAGTCGTAATCAATAAAGCTGCTCAGTAACGTCATATCTGAGCGTGACGCTTCGATGGAAATCACATCGGCATCAAGGGTTGCAATTGATTCAATGACATCCTCGAACTCGCAGTAACACATGTGCGTGTGAATTTGAGTACTGTCGGCAACACCATTGGCACTGAGGCGAAACGCGCCGACAGCCCATTGCAAATAATCTTGCTGGTCGCGCTGCCGCAACGGCAAGCCTTCTCGCAACGCCGGCTCATCAATTTGAATGATCTGAATCCCAGCCTGCTCTAAATCCGCGACCTCATCTCGAACAGCCAAAGCCAACTGTTGCGCAACCTCGGCTCGAGGTAAATCGGAGCGAATAAAACTCCAGTTCAACAAGGTAACCGGTCCAGTGAGCATGCCTTTCACCGGTTTATCGGTGAGTGATTGGGCATACTTGCTCCAACGAACAGTCATCGCTTGCGGTCTGGCAACATCGCCATAGACCAACGGCGGCTTGACGCAGCGCGAGCCATAACTCTGAACCCAGCCATATTGGCTAACGGCAACTCCTTGTAAATGCTCGCCAAAATACTCCACCATGTCATTACGCTCGGGTTCACCATGCACCAATACATCCAGATCCAATTGCTGCTGGCGCTTAATCTCATCGGCGATCTCTGCTTCGATAAAGGCATCGTAGTCCGGTTGCGACAACTTGCCATTTTTCAGCGCCGCGCGGTTTTGCCGAATCGCAGCCGTTTGCGGAAATGAACCTATGGTAGTCGTTGGGAGTTTTGGCAACTTCAGCACATCGGCTTGAATTAGCTGGCGCTGACCAAAGCGACTCTGGCGTTGAAGATGCTCGGGTAGTACCGAATGACAACGCTGACGCACAGCCAGATTAAGCACTCGGCTCGAATGTGCACGTTGACGCTGGATCTGATCGGAATCGGTAAATAACGCCCGATCGGTGAACGACTGACAACCGTTTAGCGCTCGCGTCAACGCCACTACTTCACTTAGCTTTTGCCGCGCAAACGCAAGCCAACCGCGTAATTCATCATCTAATTCAAGTTCAACATCACTATCCACTGGCACATGGAGCAAAGAACAAGAAGGAGCAATCCAGAGATTGTCACCGCGCTGCTCATGTAGCGGAGTGAGTAGTGTCAGTGCCGCAGATAAATCGGCTCGCCACACATTGCGGCCGTCAACAACACCGATGGACAGCACTTTGTCAGCAGGCCATTGAATGGCGATTGCCTGAACTTCATCGGCCGCCCGCACGGCATCAATGTGAAGACCCGCTACGCCGGTTTGGTTCAGCCAAGTGAGCTTATCCGCTAGACCACCGAAGTAGTTAGCAACTAACACTCGCCCTTCAAACTCCGCAGTTAACTGCTGATAACTGGTCACCAAGGCGTGCAACCACGACTCAGGCAAATCCAGCGACAACACCGGCTCATCAATCTGTACCCAACCGCACCGACGCTGATTTAACTGTTGTAGCAATTGGCTATAGGCATTGAGTAACTGTGGCAGTAACGCCAGCTTGTCAAATTGCTCGCCAACGCACTTGCTCAACCACAGAAACGTAACCGGCCCAACCACCACAGGCTTAATATCAAGGCCTTGCTCTAATGCCTCATCCACTTGCTCGATCAACGACGATGATTGCAGTGAGAAACCTTGGTCTATTTCTAGCTCAGGGACTAAATAGTGGTAGTTGGTATCGAACCATTTTGTCATCTCTAGGGCGGCGGCATTGCCGGTGTCATTTGATGTACCGCGCGCCATGGCAAACAGTTGCGCCAACGGTTGTTCAATGGACTGGTGACGGCTAGGTACTACCCCAAAGCTCTGTGCCAGTTGCAAGACATGGTCATACCAAGCGAAGTCACCAACGGGTAGCAAATCTAACCCCGCTTGTTGTTGCCATTGCCAGTGCTGATGACGCAACGCTGCGCCAGTTTGCTGTAACTCAGTCTGTGAAATATCGCCGCGCCAGAAAGCTTCAAGAGATTGTTTCAGTTGGCGCTGCGCGCCGATTCGTGGAAAACCAAGATTATGTGCAAGTGCCATGTTGAACCCCAAATTCCGTTAGACGTTTAGATGGCTAAAGTTTGACTAACGACTTAACATGAAGCAATCTCATGTTTTTCACGTTCAACATGAATTTTTCGCAAGTTAATCGGCAAGGATAAGGAAATTGACCGCTTATGATCGATATAAAGCACCTGAAAACTATTCAAGCGCTCAAACAAACCGACTCGGTTGCCGCTGCGGCTAACCTGCTGCACACCACTCAATCAGCATTGTCGCATCAGCTCAAAGAATTGGAACACAAGCTCGATCAGGCCGTGTTTGTTCGCAAAACCAAGCCATTGCAACTGACTCAAGCTGGTGAGTCATTATTGCGGCTTGCCGATCAAGTACTGCCACTGGTGCAACGAACTGAAACGCAGTTGAAGCAATGGAGCATGGGCCATGGCGGTCGGCTGCATATGGCCATTGAATGCCACAGCTGTTTTCAATGGTTGTTCCCTGCGCTGGATCAGTATCGCCAACTCTGGCCTGAAGTAGAGGTCGATTTTGCCAGTGGTTTTCATTTTGACGCCCTGCAAGCGCTGGCCGATGGCGAGCTCGATTTGGTGATCACCGCCGATCCCATCGAACATGATGCGCTCAGCTACATACCGCTATTTCGTTATCAAAACATGCTAATCACAGCGGACACCGATGAGCTTGCTAGGTTGGACAGGGTCCGTGCTGAACACTTAACGACCAGCACCTTGATCACCTACCCAGTCGAATCGACGCGTTTGGCTATCTATCGTGATTTGCTATTGCCGGCAGGGCTGGCGCCGGCGCAAGTTCGACAAACAGAGCTAACGCTAATGATGGTGCAATTGGTACTGAGCGGTCGTGGCGTTGCCGCCTTGCCCGAATGGGTCATTAACGAATACACCAACAAAGCACCGATCACTGCGATACCGTTCGAGCCGCCACTTTGGAGCACCCTTTACGCTGCGGTACGAACACCAATTGATGCTGACTACATCGGCTCGTTTATTGACTTGGCTCGCCAGAGTTGCTTTGCCACGCTGGCCAACATTGAACCTTGTAAAGACTAACGATCATCGTCAAATCCCTGTCAAAACATGCATTTCATTACAAACTGTTAGATAATTGGCGGCTGCAACAGAGTTGGAATAATTATGGCAACCATCAAAGACGTGTCGAAACATGCAGGGGTCTCACCGGCCACCGTTTCTCGAGTATTGAATAACTCAGAGTTAGTGGTTGAGAAAACTCGCGTCAAAGTTATGGCTGCCGTCGAAGCCTTGGGTTATCGCCCCAACACTCTGGCCCGCGCCATGGCATCCGGTCGCTCAGGAATTGTCGGCATGGTGGTGCCTGAAATGAGCGCGCCGATTCACGCTCGCTTCATTGGCGAAGCTGAAAAGCTATTCCGCCAACATCGAATCCAGCTGATCGGCGCGAGTGGTCATTGTGACCCGGAACAAGAGCGCGACGCCATCGAATTTCTGTTGCAGTGTCGCTGTGATGCTCTGATCTTGCTCGTCGAAGCAATTGACGATGGCTATTTGAAGCAGCTTGCTAATCGTGAGGCCAATGTCGTATTGCTCAATCGCCACGTCGCAGGTTTAGAGTCGCAGTGCATCACCTTAGATAATCTACAAGGCAGCTTTACTGGCGCCAGCCACTTAATCGAATTGGGCCACAAGCGTATTGGCTGCATTACTGGCCCCCAAAACAAGCAAGACGCCAGAGAACGCTTTGAAGGCTTTCAGCAAGCTTTACAGCAGCATCAACTGATTCAAAATCCAGCTTGGTGCGTCGAAGGCGAATTCACCGAAGCAAGTGGCTATCAGGCCATGGCCAAGCTTGCCGACCAGCAATTGACGGCGGTATTTTGTGGCAACGATGAAATGGCGTTTGGCGCCCTAGCCTACTGTCGCAAACATGGTATTGCAGTGCCCGAGCAGATCTCCATTTTAGGTTTTGATGATCTCCACTTTGCCAGCTACACCTTCCCTGCGCTGACCACCATGCACTTTCCTGCGGACACCATGGCGATTGCAGCCACTGAATTTTTGCTGAGTAATTGCTACAACATTGAAACCGCCAACAGTGCACCGGTGATGACTTACTTACCGACACTGGTTAGCCGAGATTCAGTCGCCGACATTAGCCCTGTCGAGTAAGCAGCTCAGTTCCCTAGGCAGCATTGATACAATGAAAAATTCTCAATATTTTGGTGACTCACTCGCAAAAACAACTGAAAACGATTTCATATCAAAATGTTTGTGATAGCCTATTGAGGAGTAATCAGGTTTTCTCTATTGTCCTGATTGTTTTTCATTAAAAACGAAAGTTTTCAGAGGATTTTCATGGCCAAAGTTGGTATCAAAGACATCGCGCGAATCGCCAACGTGTCGCTTGCAACGGTATCTCGTACCTTGCGAACCCCAGATCTGGTGCAAGAGGCCACTCGCCAGCGAGTCCTTGATGCGGTGGCCGAGTCGGGTTACAGGCCCAATCGAATGGGCATGAACCTGCGCACCCAACGTACCGGTAATATCATGGTTGTCATTCCTGATATCACTAACCCATTCAACGCTGACTTAATTCGCTCCATTGAAGAAACCGCCAGCAGCCATGGTTACGCGGTGCTGCTTGGCGATACTCAAAGTAGCCCAGAGAGTGAAAAACAATACGTTGATTTAGTTGAAGTGGGACAAGCCGATGGATTGCTGTATTTCTCTGGCCGCAACCCATTTAACATCAACCCGGATAAACCGTTACTCGATCAGATCCCGACCATGGTCAACTCCAATGAAGAATTAGATTTAGAGGGTATTGACAAAGTCCTGCTCGACAACGCTAAAGCGGCGCATGAAGCGGTTCAATACCTGCTCGCTCTTGGCCACACTCGCATTGCCGCCGTCACTGGCCCAATGAATACCAAGAGTGCCAACGGTCGTCTTCAAGGGTATCGCGACGCGCTTGAGCAAGCTGGTTTAATTGTTGATGATAAGCTGATCATTGAAGGTGACTATCATATTGATGCTGGTGTTGAAGCCACCGAAAAGCTACTGCAATTAAAGCAGCGACCAACCGCGATTTTCTGTTTCAATGATGACATGGCGATCGGAGCCATTAATGTCTTGCAAGCCAACGATTACCGAGTTCCTGAAGATATGTCAGTGATTGGTTTCGATAACATTCTCTATTCGACCTATGTGCGCCCCGCCCTCACCACCGTGTCACAGCCGGTTGAGGAGATAGGGCGGCTGTGTGCAGAAAAACTCATCGCTCGCCTGCGAGGCGTACACAGTGAACCGTCAACCGAATATGTGTCGCACCAATTAGTGATCCGAGATAGCACCGGCCCAGCGCCGGAATAGCTGCTGAGCATAGCTACACGACTGAAAAGCCTCATCTGGCACCAGCCAATGAGGCTTTTTTATCAGTCATAAAAAAGAGGCCGTGGTAACCACGGCCTCCGATTATGATTAAAACGTTTACATAATGAGCGATGTTTAGTTCAGCACCACTTTAATCTCATGTTCGCCATTGAATTTCTGGTAATCAATGACATCACCGTCAACGTCGACGCCATCAATAGTCATACTGGCAATGCCTTTACCTGTGCCACCACCTTGTTTGATTTCAATATGGTAAACCGCATCACGGAATTGGCGCGTGATGTTGATATCGCCCAGACTCGCATCAAGGCAAGGGTCAATTTGCAAGCCATTGTAGTCAGGGCGAATTCCCAAAATATACTGGGTAGCTGCGTAGTAGTTCCAGGCAGCAGTCCCGGTTAGCCAAGAGTTCTTCGCTTCGCCTTGAATGTAAGCGTCACGCCCCGAGATCATTTGCGAGTATACATAAGGTTCGGTTTTGTGCCGCTCAGTCAAATGCTCAATGAATGCAGGGGTGATCCGAGTGTAATAACTCAATGCTTTGTCAGCTCGGCCCAACATGGCTTCTGCCACAACAATCCATGGATTGTTGTGGCAGAAAATTCCGGCATTTTCTTTGTAGCCTGGCGGATATGAAGTGATCTCACCGTACAGCGGGTTGTATTCGGAGAAAGCCGGCTGCTGTAACATCACGCCATATTCACAAGCCAAGTGTTTCTCTACCGAATCCAACGCTTGCTTGGCTTTGCCATCATCAAAACCAATGCCTGCCATGGTGCAGAAGCCCTGTGACTCAATGAAGATCTTGCCTTCATTGTTATTGCTACTGCCAATTGGTTGACTTTGGGAGTCATACGCACGAAGAAACCATTCACCATCCCAGCCATGTTCTTTCACCGCACTGACCATGGCATCGACATGAGGCTGGGCATCAACGGCATCGGCCTCAAAACCAAGCAGCTTAGCAATGGCAATAAACTCATTGCCGTATAACACAAACTGACCGGCAATCATCAGCGATTCGGCGACATCGCTATCACCGCGCTGGGTGGTTTGATACGACTCATTCGGTTCGGTCGAGAAACAGTTAAGATTGAGGCAGTCATTCCAATCAGCACGACCAATCAATGGCAGTTTGTGAGGGCCGAGATTATTCACTACATGATAGAACGATGCTTTGAGGTGATCGTAGATAGTGCTAGGTACTTCAGGAGTATCTTCAAATGGCACTATGTGTTTGAGGAAACTAACATCACCAGACTCTTTGACATAGTTGGCAACAGCTAAAACAAGCCACATCGGGTCATCGTTGAAGTTACCGCCAATATCGGCATTGCCCTTTTTGGTTAACGGCTGATACTGGTGGTATGCCGAACCGTCCGATTGCTGAGTTGCAGCCAAATCGATGATCCGCTCTCTAACCGCTGATGGGATCATATGGGCAAAGCCAATCGTGTCTTGGTTGGAATCACGGAAGCCCATACCGCGACCAATGCCCGACTCAAAATACGAGGCACTGCGCGACATATTGAACGTCACCATATTTTGATACTGGTTCCAAATATTCAGCGCACGGTCGAGACGCTCGTCATCTGACTTAACGGTGAAACGCGACAGGAGCTCATCCCAATAGTCTGTTAACGTTTTCAGAGCCGCGCTAGCTTTTTCCGCCGTGTCGTATCTAGCGATCAGTGCTTTGGCAGGCTGCTTGTTAATCACCCCTGGCGCTTGCCATTTATTCTCAGGCTCAACCTCGACATAACCCATGACAAAGACAAAGGTTTTGCTCTCGCCAGCGGCCAGTTCAACATCGAGTTGATGGGCTGCAACAGGCGACCAACCGTGGGCCTCAGAGTTTGTACAGGCGCCATCCATGACCGCTTTGGGACATGAATAATCGTTGTAAACACCGACAAAATGCTGGCGGTCAGTATCATAGCCAGCCAGCGGCGCATTGACCGAGAAGAACGAATAGTGGTTACGACGTTCCCGATATTCGGTCTTGTGATAGATGGCACTGCCTTCTAATTCAACTTCACCAGTTGAGAAATTACGCTGGAAGTTGGCGCCATCGTCCTCTGCATTCCACAAGCACCATTCCAGCGATGAAAATAGTTTCACTGACTTTTTCGCAGCACTCTGGTTGGTGACCGTCACTCGGTGAACTTCACACCAATCTTTCAGCGGAATAAAGGTAGTTTGTTCCACTTCAATGTCGTTCTTGCGGCCAATAAACTTGCTATAGCCCATGCCATGGCGACACTCATAATGGTCCAACTCGGTCCGAACAGGGCGACCGCCAGGGTTCCAAACTGTTCCGTTATCATTGATGTAGAAGTAACGTCCTCCGCTATCCATCGGTACATTGTTATAACGATAGCGAGTGATGCGACGGAACTTGGCATCGCGATAAAAGCTATAGCCGCCCGAGGTATTGGAGATCAGGCCGAAGAAGCCATCATTACCTAGGTAATTGATCCACGGTAATGGCGTAAACGGCGTGGTGACGACGTATTCTTTATTGGCATCGTCGAAGTAGCCAAAAGTTGATGCAGTCATAATTAATCTTCTATTTTGTTGTACCAGTTTTTCTTCAGGATCACGGTAGAGACAATCAACAGTAAGACGGGACCGACATTGATTGCTCCTCACGGATCACGATATATGTGGGCAGCACGACAAGAAAGGTTTGCAGCATGATACCGACGCAAACATTCACCATATCGCGCTTAAAATCAGGGCCAGCAGAGAACTCTGGATCGTCTGCTTTCACAGCTTTACAAACCAGTACTCAAAAAACCCAAGGGTTAACGTTATTGTGTAACTTACTATATAATTCAAAAATTTATGAACAACCATAAAGACTGACTACAACACACGATATACAGAAAGGCTATCCTTTTCTAAAATCACTAATGCTTTGTACATTTTTGTAAACTTTTTCCTTTAGGTTACCAATACAAAGCTCAATGAACAAAATGCCTTGCGTCTACTATGAATAATCAGTCTTCTGGGAATAACTATGGGAGAGTCTTAACTCTCCCCCGTTGTCGATGCTCGCCAGCTTAAAGCGACAGTAGCTTATTTGGTTAACTTAAATTCAGTTTGTTTCAGCTCAGCCGAGCTGCTACCGATAAATAGAATGAAGTCACCTGGGTCAATAGTGTATTTGTGGTCTCGACCAATGTAAGCCAATTTGTCCGGCGTGATAGTGAAGCTGGCCGTTTTGGTTTCACCTGGCTGTAAATCCAAAATAGTAAAGTCTTTCAACAGCTTCATAGGCTGGGTAACTGACGCAACCTTATCATGCAGATATAGTTGAACGATTTCTCGCCCAGCTACATCACCGCTGTTGGTCACTTCAATGCTCGCTTTCAAACTACTATTTGTACTCATGGAGCTGCTACTCAGCTTGACCTCACCGTATTTGTATTCGGTGTAACTCAAACCATAACCAAAGGGGTAAAGTGGCTCATGTGGCACATCCCTGTATGTTGTGGAGTAACGATCGTCCTTATCTTCAGGAAAGAAGCTATGGCTAGTCAGTTTATAGCTGTAGAAAATTGGAACCTGCCCCTGATGATAAGGGAAGGTCATGGGCAGTTTACCTTGCGGGTTAAATTTACCTGATAGGATCTCCGCAACAGCTGTACCGCCAGTAGTACCCGGCATCCATGCCATTAAAATAGCATTAGAGTGCTTTTCCACGTCAGTTAAGACGTAGGGACGACCAGCGACAATTACTGTAACAATTGGCTTGCCGGTTTTGGCTACTTCCTGCAACAGGGTTTCCTGCAATCCAGGAAGATGCAATGAAGCCGTTCCACCGCCCTCACCGCTCATCCAATACTCTTCACCCAGCACCATTACCACTGCATCAGATTCTTTTGCCAAAGCCACAGCCTCGGGAATAAGCTCAGCACCAGATTTGTTGAACTTGTCGATACTGACGCCGGGAGCAAAGCTCAGCTCGGCCTTATCGCCAAACTCTTTTTGCAAACCATCATAAATGGTCACCACTTCCTCAGCCAGACCCAATCCGGGCCACCAACCAATCAAGTCGCGATCAGCTTTGGCAAAGGGTCCAATCACAGCAACTTTTTTATTAGTTTCAGCAAGAGGTAATACGCCATCGTTTTTCAACAACACCATGCTCTTGAGGGCAATATCCTTGGCGGCAGCAATATTCTCCTTGGACAGCAGTTCGGCTTTTTCGACTTCAGGTTCGAAGCGTCCCAATGGATCATCCAGTAAACCCGCCTTCTGCTTTAGCAACAGTACCTGGCGCACGGCATCATCAACTACCTGTTCAGACACTTTGCCTTCTCTAACCAGCTGTGGCAGTAATTCAAGATACTTTTTCGATTGCATATCCATATGGATATGGTTGTTAATCGCCATCACTGTAGAATCTGTATCAGAGGCAGCCACACCAATCTCGGTCATGTTGGGAATGGTTTCCCAGTCGGTCATGATTAGGCCTTCATAACCCAACTCGCCTAACAATAGATCATCGAGCATAAATTCACTGGCTGTTAGCGGCACACCATCATAGGTGGTATAAGCTACCATTAGAGCAGCAACCCCGGCATCTATTGCCGCCTTAAAGGGTGGCAAGTGAACTTCTCGCAGCTCGCGCTCACTGATATCCTGAATGTTGTAGTCGCGCCCAGCCAATGATGCACCGTAGCCAGCAAAGTGCTTTACTGTGCTTAAAATGTTCTGTTTATCAGTGCCCGACTCCTGAAAGCCTTTTACTCGAGCCGCGGCTATCAGGCTGCCCAAATAAGGGTCTTCTCCCGCAGCTTCCAGAATCCGTCCCCAACGAGGGTCACGACTGACATCCACCATAGGTGCATAAGTCAGTTGGATACCGCCTGCTGCGGCTTCTCGGGCTGCTACTTGAGCTGACTTGCGAATTGCAGGTAAGTCCCAACTGGCGGCTTCTGCCATGGGAATAGGCGTGATAGTGCGGTAACCATGAATCACGTCTTCCTGAAACAGGATTGGCACACCGGCACGGGATTCTTCCACCGCGATTTTTTGCAGTTTAAGGTTTTGTGCAGCACCGTTGGATTTCAGTACGCTTCCTATTTTGCCTTCACGAACCAACTGGTAGTGAGACTCATTTAATTCACCACCAAAATCTACCAGATTAAGTTGCCCAGCTTTTTCCTCCAGGGTTAGTTTGCTCAGAATGGCTTCTACCTGGGCATTAGTTTCTGCACCAGAAGCGATCTGGCAACATGCTGAAGATGCTAAAATTGCTGCGGCACCAAGTCGTTTTAACCGACCTTTAAACATATTTTTCTCCTACGGAACAAACAGATCTCAACGCTTCTTATTACTTCGTTAGTCAACGTAAAATAAAACAACCTTTAATTGACTTTATCTTCTTGACAACTGGCTCATTTCGCAGCATCCATTTATGGAAAGCTAATATGGCTAAAAAGCACCTTGAGATGCCTTTTAGCCACTGCGATAGCTGAGCGCCAATTTACTAACTTAAGTTCTCCGCGTTGCGCCCGTTAATTGTCAAAATTGTTACTGAACCAAAACGCCTTTCTCTGGCCCCCAGGTATTTTCTTCACGGTTATAAGAAGCAAATGAACCGCCATCATCCCAGAACGTTGCTGCAAGGCCGAACTCTTTAGCGAAAGTAACATGGCTACTAAGGTACTCTTCTCGCTGGGACTGTTCACACACATTTTCGGGCTTTTCATGGTCATATTTTGCAGCCCCAAACTCGTTAACCATCACAGGAATATTGTTAACCTGCGACCAGTCAAATGCTTTCTGATAAATCTCTTTTAATTCAGATTTATCTTCATCAGATCCCCATTCTTCCGTACAGGCACCGGCAAAGTTCCAAGGATCATAACTGTGGAAATTACCAATTAAGAACTGGTCGTTAACATCTGGCACATCTAACTCATCGGTAATTAAATCATCCAAAGCCGACCAGCCGTTGCCGGAAAACACCACCAAGCGGTTAGATGTTTGGTTTCGAATAATACTGAGGGCACGCTTATGAAGTGTATTGAGATCTGCCATCGACATATCATGAGGCTCATTCAATATCTCAAACAAAAGTTTGGGTGACTTATCTTTAAAGCGCTCCGCAATGCTAATCCAAATGGTGTCAAAACGGCTTCTATGTTGCACGCTTTGATAGTTTTCCTTAATCCAGTCATCGTGATGTACGTTTATGATCACATAGAGATCTTGCGCTAGAGCCCAGTCTACTAACTGCTCGACTCTATTCATAAAATCTTCATCAACACGGTACGGCGCTTCGGTTGCCACGCGCTGATCCCAAGTAATTGGGATCCTTACATGTTTAAAACCGGCTTCAGCGAAAGCCTCAAAGTAATATTGCTCGGCTGGTAATGCCCATTCTCCTTCAGTAGGAGCATCAAGGGTGTTACCAAGATTTATACCCACTTTCATCTCAGAGATGGCCTGATGAGGAGAAATTTCGTTAGATAATGTATTTTGCACTACATTGGGTAAAGGCAAGGGCTGCTCTTGTTGCGGTAGCTCGGGTGAAGTGACCGCCGGAGGCTCAGGTGCAGTTACTGCCGCTGGCTCACCTGTTCCTCCACCGCCACATGCTGTTAGAAAAAATATCAATATTAAATAGCAGATGTATTGCTTCATATGACTACCTAGAAGTATTAGCATGAACTAATAACACGCATACTGAAAAGAAACTCGAAGGTCGTTACTCCTGTAAACGACCTTCGAAAGGTTTACACTTTTAAGCAAACAATGACGTCTAGAAAGAGCCGCGAACTATTAAGCTATATCGGCGGTCATTCATAAACCAGGCTCGGGACTTACGAGTTCCCTCGTTATCAATTTGCATTGATGTTTCTGCGACAGAATCGGTAACGTTTTGCACTTGAGCTCCGATAGTTAGCCCATAATCTTCGAGCTCATAAAATAGCGATGCATCTAGATAACCATTATCTTCCTGAAAGATTGGTAATTGAGTAATCACATCTCGAGTGGTTAACAAGTACTCAGAACGCCAGTTATATGCTAGGCGCGCCTGCCACGGACCTTTTTCATACAGGCCTTCCAGATTGAGGTTATCTTTAGATAGGCCCTCCAATGGCAAGTTGTCGAAAGCAATATCGCCAGCATCACCTGAATCAGGGTGATCTGCAGACAAACCAGAGTTTGGAGACCCATCATCTTCGATGTAAGCGTAGTTAGCTTTGAAGCCTAAACCATCCCAGGGAGCAGGCAGAAAATCGAAGAATGTTTGGAAAGCAACTTCGGCCCCCTTAATCGAGCCCTCCCCGCCATTAACAGCACCGGAAACTTCAACGACTTGAGTAACACCATTGTTAGTAAACTCTTGTTCACGGACGCCATTGACAAAATAGTTCTTAAGGTCCTTGTAGAACACCGCACCAGTTAATGAACCGACCTCACTGAAATACCATTCTAGGGTCAAATCTAGGTTTGTAGACTCCATAGGCTGAATATCGGGATTACCAGAACTAGCGGTATAGCGGGTGTGTCGGTACTCAATCAATTCTCCAGTCTCTGGATCATAAGTTTGTTCAGTATCTGTGCCAGTAATTGAGATATAGTTTCTTAAATATCCCAATGAAGGTAAGGCTAAGGCCTTCGAGATACCAACTCGAGCAAGCACCTCATCAGTTACGTCAACTGTCAAGTTGAAACTTGGTAAAACTTTGTCATAAGTACTAGATGCTACTGTGCTCTCTGAGTAACCATTGCCAAATGCTTTTTGATCATCAGGCAGTAGATTTTTTCCATCCTCTGGGCCAGTAGGTGTTTCATCTGGGAAAGTCAGGAAACCAGCAGTGTCGTTTTCCAAACGAACATAGCGTAATCCTACATTACCTCTGTAGTCGAACCCGCCCAGGTAACCTTCAAAATCTGCTCTAACATAGAAGGCTTTATTTACTTCTTCTGTGTCATTAATTTCATTGTCAATGAAGTCGCCAGTTGCTCCCTCTCTTTGATTAATTGGACGCCAGTCTGGATTAAGTGCTGCAAACTGTTCCTCAACCCCCCGGTAGTTTTTGGTTAATGATAAAGCCGGGAAAAGAAAGCTAGTGCCACCGTCAGCACTCATAGCACCTCTGCGACCAAAGTCATTAAAGCT
This sequence comes from Neiella marina, assembly GCF_002165625.1. Classification (GTDB taxonomy): domain Bacteria; phylum Pseudomonadota; class Gammaproteobacteria; order Enterobacterales; family Neiellaceae; genus Neiella; species Neiella marina. Next base: position 146,408 of record NZ_NGNS01000002.1, on the reverse strand, counting down.
CACTACTTCATACGGCACGGTTTGACCAGCAGCGGTGTCGAGCCAAGCAATGTCGTCAGCCCCGCGCCACTCTGGCGTTAAGCCGCCCCAGTTGTAGGTTGATTGACGGGTGGTCTGCTGGCGTTTGGCATAACGAGCTCCCACTTTGATATCGGTAAAGAAACCTTCATCGAAAGTGTAATTGACGTCGAATCTTGTAGCCCACTCGTCGCCTTCGTTATCGGATAAGTGTTCCATGGCTGAGCGCCAGTAACTGTTTGCCGGGTCAGTAAAATGACCGGTACCGCTAGCCAGATCGCTGCCACCGGCGTAATCCGGATGATAAAAGTCCATACGAGGCATGCCTGAACCGGACAAATCAATACCCACAGTTGCAAATGTACCAAGCATAACAGCCATATCGACAACATCACTTTTTGAGTCTATGTACTGCAAGTCGTAATTAAACGCCCAAGTATCATTTGGGGTATATTTGATGTTGAAGCTGAAATCTTCTACGAGGTTATCGGTAAACCTTGTTCGTGTATTGGCGGTGTGTTTAAAGCCACTGTCACAGCGCTCAGCGCAGTTACCACGCCACTGGTTATTGTCGGTCATGATACCGCTTTGGAAAAAACCATTGCCATCGACTTCAAACTCTGTGTCACCAACGGGCACTATGGTACTTGAGGCCACGTTACCATCGACACCTTCAATAACGCGCTCTGACCACTCCAGTTCTGAGTCTGAACGAATATATTCACCGGTGGCAACAATTGTGTTATCTGGGTTTTCCCACTGCACTACAACTGCAGCCCCTTCGCGATCGCGATCATCCTGCTTTCTAGTGAAGCGGCCAAATTTTGGCGCCTGGATAGTTTCGCCATTTACTTGATATAAGTCCTGCTCCGCGTATTTACCAATCCCGATGCCATCAGATTGGGCTTTTAGTTTTGACTTTGAGTAGTTGACAAGCAAACCGAATTTACCCAAATCAGTGTCGAATACATCACTGTAGAGCCCAGAGAATGTCGGTGTTGTATCCTCAATGTAATCCGAATATGTCGCCTCTAAGGAAAAAGCGAGAAGCCTTTTGTCAGAATCAAAGGGTTTCTTGGTATTTAAGTTTACAGTACCCGAAATGCCCCCAACCACCATATCGGCTGTCTGGTTTTTATATACCTCAACGGAGCCCATTAATTCAGGGGGAACATCTTGAAAGCTCAGAGCTCTCCCTGCATCCGCGGTAAATGTGTCCCGCCCATTAAACTCACTGCGTACATGGGTCAGCCCGCGGACCACAACGCCACTGCCTTCTGTACCGAAGTGATCAGGATCATTTGAACCTGCAAAGCGCCCCATGGCTACACCAGGTAAACGAGATATAGCTTCAAGAACGCTTCGGTCTGGCAATACGCTAATATCAGTGGCTGTAATTGCGTCCATTACAGTATCACTGTTTTGTTTTAATGATTGTGCGTTCTGCCACTCTCCGCGCAGGCCTGTAACCTCAATCACTTCGGCCTCTTCTTCGACAGGCTCTTCTTGTGCTCTCGCAAGTGAAGATGCAAACGCTGTTTCCAGTACAGCAAGAGCAATAAGCGAATACTTAAACTTAATTTTCTTACTGGGTTTCAATGCTTTCATATATTCCTCGGGGGGGTAGGTTATTTGAGCTTTCTAGCTTTAATTATTTTATAGGTTACTAACTAGAGACCAATCTGAAGAGCAACCAACCAGCAAAACGAAATTCAATACATTGCTTGTTCAAACTTGATGTGTGCAACGAGTATATTTTCTTGTTGAATACTCAATCACCACACTGACATCAGCCACCATGTTGAAATCAGCCATCACTTTGAAATCGTTTTCATCCTGCCTGACTAGAATGTTCTAACAACAGCCGACACTAGTCAACAATCGGATAACAACTTTACTTTGACCTACATCGCATCTTTTAACACAAAAATGGCTTAACTAACTTTAACACCAAAACTGAAAGTAGCAGGCTATAGTCGCCGAAAACCAAGGCTCCAAAGAACTAAAGCAAAGAAGATAAATGATAATTTTTTATTTATTTATCAGTAAAATAAGATAAAATAACCAAGTATAAAACCTCAACTTTCTCAAAAGAATAGGTAGCACTCGAAGAAAGGCAAATTCGAACTAGCCAATCGATGTTCTCGAGCTTACCCTGATCTCTCGACTCAACTAAGTCAACATGCAATTTACCAAAAAGCAGCAAACCGCTTAAAAAATAACAACCGTCACAAAGAGCTAGAATGGTTAATTTCCTTTACCTCTCAAAGAAAACGTTTTCAATACTACTAAATGACTGCTCTTAGCTGAAGATATGCAAAAGAAGGGAACTCAGCGTGAAAAAACTTCATGTCGACAGCGTTTAATTGAGTGCACACTATTGTAACTACGGTACATATTCTACATTGTAGTCAGGAGGAGCTGCCGCCAGAACGTAATTAAAATATTGACTTTCAAGCTGTCATGGGTGAAATTTGATCCAGTGCAATGACACCCCCAATGAAAACGTTTACAATACTCTCGTATTTTGTTAACAATGTCATTCTTCGGACTTAAGAACGTACTATGTCAAAACTTTCACTATATGAAAAAATTGGTTACGCCACCGGCGATGCAGCAGCTAATCTAGTTTGGCGTGGTGCCCTAGCGTACCTTGCTGTGTTTTATACTGATACTTTTGGTATTTCAGCGTCATCCGCCGCAGTACTTTTTTTGGTTGTGCGTCTATCCGATGGTATCACCGACATCATAATGGGTATGATTGCCGACCGAACGAATACTCGCTGGGGCAAATTCCGGCCCTGGATACTGTTTTCAGCACCAGTTCTTGGGCTGTTTATGGTGCTTTGCTTTACCACTCCAGATTTATCTCCAAACGTCAAGCTGGCTTATGCTTATTTTACATATATCGGTTTAACCCTTGCGTACACTGTCAATAATGTTCCTTACTCCGCCTTAATGGGCGTAATGACTGAAAGCGATGAAGAAAGAACGCGCCTTTCTGCATTTCGCTTTGCAGGGGCTTTTATGGGAGGCCTTTTTGTTATGGGATTCCTACCAGACTTTGTCGCATTTTTTGGTGCTGGGGATGACGCAATTGGCTACCAATACACAATGTATTTGTTTGCTGCAGTGCTGACTGGACTAATGGTAATTACCTTCCTTTCGACTCGAGAGCGCATTAAACCGGATATGAGTCATTCTGGCTCATTAAAAAAAGAACTATTGGACCTGAGTAAAAACCTCCCCTTCATCATAATTCCCTTGTCTGCCATTAGTTTGTTTTTTTATTTCCGCGACATATACAGTGGTTTGTTTTTCGCCCTAGTCACAGTAATAATGATCTATGGCATTCGACGTCTGATTAAGCAAACAGACACAGAAAGAAGCAGTACAAAGCAAGATATGATTGACCTGCTGACTAACAAACCGTGGCTGGTCCTGCTCGGCATGGGCTTTTTGACCATGATGTTTAATGGCATTAAGTACGGCGTTGTCGCTTATTACTTCAAGTATTATGTCGGTGATGAGCTGCTTGTAGGTAAGTACTTCATTGCTCTTCTAGTTGTTTCTATTTTCGGCGCTTTGTGTACCTCTTACCTGTCTGAAAAGTTCGGAAGAAAACCGCTTTTCATGTGGTCATTGGCGTGTTGTTGTTTGTTCACAAGCGCCTTCTTTTGGATACCATCAGACAATATCACTCTCATATTTATTCTTGGCTGCATTGCTGAATTCTTTGCCGCCATGTCCCCAACTCTGTTTTTCTCGATGTTAGGTGATGCCGCAGATTATTCAGAGTGGAAAAACGGTCGCCGTGCCACAGGCCTTATTTACTCTGCAGGTACTTTTGTTCAGAAAACCGGAGGTGGATTTGCCGGCGCATTGGTGCTGATAATATTGGCAAGCTATGGCTATGACGGAATGGATACCTCAACTATTGATTCGTCTCTTCCTGGGATGGTTTTACTCATGAGTTGGATTCCCGCAATCTTCGGAGCGATTGCCATATTGCTTATGTTCCTCTATCCAATATCTAATCAAGAGCAGCAGCGCATGACAGCAGAGTTGATGCAACGTAGGAAAGAGCAAGCATCAGATCCAGCTTAGTTCATCAATATGTTGTGGAGTAGCACAAAGATACTGACCATTTAGCTATTAAATACCGAGTAAAACCAAATCAGTCAGTGCGCTCCACCTCAACACCGCTTTAGGTCTCAATTTAAGGTGTCGATATTGAAGTAAAACATGCTTGCAAGTTCTTTCGATTGCTCTGTTATAAAATCGTTAACAAACCCCCAATGGTGAATCAATGCTAAAAGCGTCAAAATGTCTGCTTTTGTTGTGCGCACTTACCACACCAACTGCAGCCCAAACAATCAAAATAATGAGTAGTTCCAAGGACACAGGGCTCGAACCGACTGTCCTAAAAATAGCCTTGGAAAGAATGGGGAAGTCTTATAGTTTCCCTTACGAAAAGGATGCGGACATTTCACAAAGCCGCACTGAAAATGATGTAAAAACGGGGGAACTGGACTTTATGTGGGCGATGACATCAGAGCGCCTCGAGAAAGAGTTTGAACCCGTCTATTTTCCGGTGTTTCGAGGTATTCTGGGTATGCGATTGAGCATAGTCAAAGCAAATCAGAAAGACATTTTATCTTCTGTTGAGAATCTCAACGACTTGAAACGCTTTGTTCCTGGTCAGGGCAAAACATGGGCAGATACTATGATTCTAGAATCAAATGGGCTGCACGTGACTAAATCACATAAGTACCCTAACTTGTTCTTTATGCTCGAAGGAGAGCGATTTGACTATTTTCCAAGAGGATTATTCGAGCCGTGGGCTGAGGTAGACAAGTACCCTCAACTTAATCTCACAGTTGATCCTCATATACTGATTAGATACACAGCTCCGATGTATTTTTTTACACGCAAAGGAAATGAGGAACTTGCCCAAGCCCTGTTTAAAGAGTTGGAGTCTATGGCGCTTTCTGGCGAGTACAAAAGCCTGTTCTATGCTGACGATGAAGTCAAGCAAGGGATCGAAAAAAGCAATCTCAAAGATAGAACAATGATTCAACTGGAAAATCCTTATCTAACAGAAAAAACGCCACTTGAAAGAACCGAATTCTGGTATCAACTAGGAGAGGTTCCCCATTAATAATAATGGCATAGCCAGAGAATTCGAAATTGTTAGAAACTCAGAGACCTTCACAAGGATTAATTAAATGCCTATTTCCCGGCAAGTCATGATTTGGCTCTTAGCTTGGCTGCTATTTAGCAATGTTGCTCTCGCAGGGGGAACAATATTGGAAAACATTCCTTACTACAGTGAAGAAGTCGCGAAGGATGTGTACATAAAACAAAGGGCTGTTCTGGATATCTATTGCCCTGACAGCAGCAGCCCGCTACCAGTTGCTATTTGGCTCCATGGTGGAGGGTTAAGTGCTGGGGAGAAACACATACCAGAGGCTTTAAAGAGCCAGCAGCTTTGCGTAGTGGCCCCTAACTACAGACTGAATCCACAAGTAAAAGCACCGGTATATATACAGGATGCCGCGGCGGCTGTTGCCTGGGTTTTCCGAAACATCAGTAAATACAATGGCGACCCATCCAAAGTATTTGTATCTGGGCATTCTGCTGGGGGTTACCTTGCAAGTATGATCGGCCTTGATAAGCGCTGGCTGTTAGCCCACCAAATAGATGCAAACCTTATTGCAGGCATAATTCCATTTAGTGGCCACGCCATCACTCATTTTACTGTCCGAAAAGAAAGAGGAATAGCAGGTACTCAGCCTATTATCGACGACTTAGCGCCGCTTTTTCACGTGCGCAAAGATGCACCGCCACTGCTTTTAATCACGGGGGACAGAGAACAGGAGTTATTAGGTCGTTATGAAGAAAATGCCTATCTCATGCGAATGATGGAGGTGGCTGGCCATGAAAGTACTCAGTTATATGAGTTAGACGGTTATGGGCACGATATGAAGGAGCCTGCTTATCCGCTATTGTTGCAAGAAATCAAACGACTGTCAGAACATTAACCTGTATTAGTGGATACTCTTAGGGTTGATTTGCCATTCGCTTAAGAAAGAGTCCTTCGTCTTGCTTACTCAACCCTTCACCGTTATCCCAAGTCCATAGTATCCAGCCATCAACCTCGTAATAACTCATCATATGGTTTTTCCAAGTGAGTAACTCGCTGCCCAGCGTATCTAAACTGCGGTTGTCATTATCCATAAAGCCGAACTCTCCCATTAATACTGGCTTAAACCTGTTTTGATCTAGGGTAAAAAACTTCGCTACACTATCAACCGTCACCTGAGGATCAAGGTCGGGGTACATATGCAGGTCAATAAAGTCCAACTCAGAGGAGAAAATGGCATCCATACTGGGCATTCGTATTCCCGGACTTCCTGGATAGATTAAATAGAAACCGGCTGTAACCAGTGCTTCGGGCTCCTCGGCCAAGATCGCTGTTCTGACAGCAGAACTCCAAGCCGTGAAGCTATCATCAATCAATTTTTGCATGTTCCCAGATACCGATAGATCGTAACTAGTGCCATTACAACAGACCACCGGAGTAATGGTTTGATTCAAGGGGGAAGCCGTTACATCAAAGTGAATTTCGTTGCGGATCCCGTAGGCAAATATCGCATCCATAGGGGCTGATCGTAGTTTTAATGCCCTAATGAACTCCTTCCAGAAGTGGCTTTCACGAACATATCCAGAAGAAAAGAGGTAATGTGCATTCTGCGCTTCTGCTAGATCATCTGGTTCAGATATAGTTTCTGGAAACACATTCAGTGGAGCCCATTGAATAGTAAAAATGATCCCTATTCCATGCATCTCTGCTCGTTCCAGAAAATCAGCAATATTGTCCATACTCCCACTGTTTAGGTTTCCTAAACTGTCGACTATCGAGAATGGGTTCAACAACGTCCTGACCGTATTGTAGCCATAGCGTTCCAGAAAAATGAACATGCTTTCAACCTCATTGCTTTGGTAATGGGCCGATTCAAAATTATTGTGCGTTATCAGAGGACTGTTTTGAACTATAACGACTGTCCCGTTGTAGCTTATCTGCCGCATTTGAGTAAAATTGGTCCCTCTCGGTATATATGCGTTACCTGTTGTCTTATCGTAAAATTCAAAATCGTTTTTGAAAGTGTTGCGAACAGCAATTCGCCCTATCCTTGGCTGACTGTAAATATCGCCCAATTCTGTTTCCTCTCCGGGATTGTTTGTCCGGCAGGAAAAAAGGCAACAAACCATCGATAAAATACAGACAATATGCTTCATAGGCACCACAAATCCAAGGTTCATCAATACTTCAGAGGGTCAACAAGGGCACTAAAACCAATGTTAAAAATGGGCTAAAAGTCATTTTTCAGCATCAGTTTGATTTTGTAGCATCTTGTATTTTTATTTTATGTAAACATTTACATTTCAGCTAACACCATGATTCTTTTAAAAACTTCTCCCGCTGCTCTTGCTTTGTCTAGCAGTTTCTCTATTCGCTTGCCTTTCAGACAAATGACCTGCTTTAATTACGGCAGTCATACCAATTAAATAGCGTAATTTAGAGATCGTCAGGTTGAAACGATCTCTATGAGTCACATCTAGGTTTCTATATATAAATTAATCAAGGGTAATGAATCACAATTTCATTCTCTTTATCCGCCTGAGTCGCAAACCCAACCCAAATAATGTGATTCTCTTTATCGTACCCCCAACCAGTTAAACCGCGTTCTTGAATATCCGCCCTCTCAATCAAGTCAAGCGCTTCGCCATTAAGTTTCACCGTTTGTGGGGTGCTAGTCTGGAGGTTTATTTTCAATAAATAGTTCTGTTTAGCTGGTTTACCCTGATAGTTACCTACTGCCGCCCCAATAGAAATCGCGAGATTCTCTGAACTGGCAATTACATCGACCTTTGTGAAGCTCTGTTCACCTCGCTGATAGCCGAGGCTTTCGCCATCATCATCATAAATGACAAAGTCTGATTGTCCCTTTTTTAGTGGGTATACATCTAAAGTCAGCGGATCGGCATGCTGGTTAGGGTCAATAAAATATATTTCTGGCCCCATGGGGATAATGGCGCCCCGTTTAACAAACAGTGGCATATTGGGGTGATCTTTTACGCTGATCTCGCGCTTTATCGTCTGCCCCCCACTGATCACTTCATGTGTCCAGTAATCTATCCACTCTTCGTTTTTTCCCTTAGGTAAGTATATTTCCATAGTACTGTTGGGAAAGTCCTTGGCAGCCTGGTATACAGGTGCAACGAGCAACTCTTCACCAAACATAAAAACGCGACGATTGTCATCGTTTTCCCCCGGATAAGCTAAGCGCAAAGGTCGAGTTAACGGTATTGCATATTCCCAAATATACCAAGCATAGGTGTAAATATATGGCAACAATCGATAGCGCAGCATGCGAGAATTATATGAAAGCTCTTCTACTTTCGGTCCCCAAGACCAAACATCACGTGCTGTTGTACCGTGGTTTCGAGTGCCGCTAGTAAAGTCTGAGAACTGCATCCAACGTAAAGCCAGCTCAGGATCTTCGCCCATAGTATGCCCTGGCGTATCAGAGTGCAGGTAAGACCAACCGCCCAGAGCTCCGTCCTCACTGAAAACGATCCCGTCTATCGTTTCTGCAAACCCTTCCCAGTTGCCCAGCACATCACCAGTCCAGTGTACCGGCATAGACTTCTCAAATGCTTCTTCGTCGGGCGCACGCATGTAGTCTCCGCCGAGTATGGACTCCTGATTGAAATGATTCGGGCGAGCATAGTGGCGAGCCATAAACATAAGTCGTTTATTATCCCCGTGGTGTTTGCGCAAAAGCTCCCACACTTGTTTCTCGTATTGGGAATCGCCCCGCCAAAAGTCCAGCCACACGAGATCCAATCCATAGTCTAAATCTCTCTGAAGCTGTGCTAACCAGTCTTCTCCGAAGCCTCCCTCATGATAATTCATCATCAGTTTAAAATTCAGACCGTGTAATTGTTCAATCAAGCCCTTTGGATCGGGAAAATTCTGCAGATCCCAAGTCATATTTCCTGGCCAGCTCCACTGCTTGCCGGTCCAGTACATATCTAGGATCATCACATCTGCCGGATACTTATGGTCACCATAGATATTATCCAGGCCACGCAAAGCTTTGGCATGTTCGATGAAGCCCTTTTGGGTATCATAGCCGTACCCATCTTCCCCCCAACCACTTTGCATATATCCAAAGCCCCATTTAGGAATCATTGGTTCGGTGTGTGGAGGATTGAGTTTGATTTCATCCAGAAAGTTCTCCGTCATCTGCTGAACACCAGCAATTTCACACCCGGTCTGGTCTATTTTCTTGCCGATACCCGAAGCAGGGCATTTATCCTGATTATTCGGTATTCCATCTCGATCATCATCAGCAAATAAATCCGGTTTCGAGTTGGGATCCCTAGTATCCGTTTCTGCAATCACTTCATGCTCATTGATAAAACCATCTCCATCAATGTCCAGGTCGCACAAATCGCCATCACCATCATCATCAAGGTCTTCTTGTTTTGGATTGGCTATAAGTGGGCAATTGTCATTTGCGTCTTTGATGCCATCAGCGTCTTTATCGGATGAGTTATCGACAATAGTATTGCAGGCCACTAAGAAAGTTAGAGGTAGTAAGTAGCTTATAAGCCGTTTCAGCGTTTTATTCATATGGGGGATGCCTTTCATGCGTGGTTCAAAGAAAAGTCTAAGCTTAGGTACTATCCTTCCACTTCATGGTGCAGCGGTTAGCGAGAATCGCTGCCCCTGATGTGAAGCGAATACAATGGGTATTAGCTCACTTTTCTTTGGTACACTCTAATCCAATCGGTGTAGAGGTACTGAGGAAATTCAGTTGAAGCGTTAGGTCGACCAGCAAACTCGCCTCCCACAGCGATGTTTAGCAAAATGAAAAATGGCTTGTGAAACTCGGTATATTCACTGCCTGTTAATGACTGTTCTGCATAAACCTGCCCATCAACAGACCAAATGATCTTCTCTTCATCCCACTCCATTTCGAAGATGTGGAAATCGTCGGCAAAACGGCCCCTGTCAAGTTCGAAACTATGGGCTCCCATTTGAGCATGCTTTCCATCAAGCCCAGCGTAATGAATGTTCGCCTCAACAGTTCCATCACCTTTTGAACCATACATTTCCATGATATCGATCTCACCAGATGCAGGCCACGGTGTATCTCCACCATTTTCATCGATATTTTCTCCCAACATCCAGAAAGCAGGCCACAAACCAGGGCCATATGGAAGTTTCATACGCGCTTGAACCTTTCCATGCTTCCAGGAATGCTTGCCCGCTGTATTTAGTCGTGCAGAGGTATATTGATCCAATCCGTGTTGGTCTGATTCATTTATTGCTTTGATGACAAGCATGCCATCATTTACATAGGCATTATCTTGCTCAGCCGTGTAACGCTGCCATTCCTTGTTGAAGCGGCCAGCAGGAACAACTTGTCTGTTCCAATTCGCGGGGTCCAGGCCAGCGGATTCAAATTCATCAGACCAAACTAAAGTCCAACCATAGACTTCCGTTTCATCTGTTTTCAAGCTGGCTCTGCCACAGTTGTTCCCTTCACAGTGGACAAATGATTTAGTCAGTCGAATGTCATCTGATGATGACCCAAGCTGCACTTCAAATTCTCCCGGCTCGGCCAACCAATCATTAGTATTGATATCCCAGAACGACAGATCCCTCAATTTCAGATCTATTGAAACAACTTTGCTTTCTCCTGGTTCCAGATATACTTTTTTAAAGCCTTTTAACTCTTTTAGCGGCCTGTCGACACTGGCTTCCAAATCTCGGAGATATAGCTGTACGACTTCACTACCTGCAACTTTACCGACATTTTTAATTGTTGCGGTTACAGTCAGTCCAGTTGCTTTATCGAACTTGTCTGCAGAAAGAGAGATACCTGAATAGTCAAAGTCTGTGTATGACTTGCCATGCCCAAAAGCGAAGAGAGGCTTGATGTTTTCCTTTTCAAACCAGCGATAGCCGATAAAAACGCCTTCTTTATAAAACGAATCTTTAGCATTGTAGTCATCTAATGCTATTGGCGCTGTGTGCTCTAATTTTTTAGGCAGTGTAATGGGTAATTTGCCTGATGGATTTACATCTCCAGACAAAATGTTGGCAAAAGCGTTTCCAGCTTCCATACCACCGTACCAGCCCCAAACAACTGTTTTTGCTTTTTCTATCCATGGCATGGCGACAGCAGAACCAGCTATTAAAAACACCACGGTGTTTTCATTCGCGTCCAGCACTTTGCTGATGATTTCGTTTTGAGAATTAGGCAAGCCCATATGAACTCGATCATAGGCTTCCCGATCATCAGCATGACTTAAACCGCCAAAGTAAATAACCGCGTCTGCCATTTTGGCTGCATCAAGATATTCTTTTTCAGTGGCATAGAGGCTCTTAGGCGTATCCCAACCAAGGGTAAACTTGTCTTTACCGTGGTATTCCACTGCAACCTTATAAGTTTCACCTTCAACCAAATCGAGTTCAATGCTACTCGAATCAGAACTGCGGTCTAACGCTGGCAATATCGTTTTATCGTCGAGTTTTACAAGGTAGTCGCCATTCCCTTTCAAGGTGAATTTATGTAACCCTGAATGCAACACTTTAACCGAGCCAGTCATGGTTAAATGTTGTAATTTGCCTTTGGCATCAAACTCCGAATTCGCCAGAGAGGCTTCGTCAACTTTCTTGCTCAACGTGGGATCTGCAAAAAAATCCACATGCCAGGCCGGAGTGCCAGTCCAGTGCCGGGATACAACATAATCTGCAGCAATAGGAACCACACCTTCAGGTCTTGCACGCATGTAGGTAATTTCTACTGATTGACCAAACTCGTTCATTAGACCTTCAAGTGGCGTAATTTCATACTTGGCTTTAACTTCGGAAGAGCCGCCACCAAAACCGTGCACCGCATCTGCATTAGGGCCAAGAACAAGGATGTTCTTCACATCCGATTTTAACGGTAACAACTGAGCTTCGTTTTTTAGTAAAACAACGCCTTCTTCAGCGATTTTTCTGGCAGCCATCTGATGCTGAGTGGTATTTCGACTCCCCTGCTTACGATTTGCGTCATACATCCCTATTTTATGCTGTAAGCGCAAAACTCTTCGAACTTTATCATCTACAGCGGCTTCCGGCACTCGATCTTCTTCGACCATCTTAATGAGGGGAACAGCCATAAAGTAGTCGTCAAAACTCTCTACATTGGTGCCCATTTCAATGTCCAGTCCATTAACGGCTGCATCATATGTATTAATATCCACATTCCAATCTGTAAGCAGCACACCTTCATATCCCCACTCCCCTTTCAGGATATCCATCACTAAGTGTTTGCTTTGGTTTGCATTGGTGCCGTAATAGTTGTTATAAGCTCCCATCATTGCTAGAACATCCGCTTCTTTGACCGCGTGTTCAAATACTGGAAGATACACTTCTCTCAGTGTTCGTTCATCCGGTTGTGCATTAACGCCTGTCCGATTAAGCTCCTGAGTATTCAGTGCAAAGTGTTTAATGGTTGCAGCAACATCATTCTGTTGAATGCCTTTAATCGCGGGCACAACCAGTATTGAGGCCAACGCAGGATCTTCTCCCATGTATTCAAAATTTCTTCCATACAATGGAAGTCTGGCAAGGTTAACTCCGGGACCAAGTATAATGTCTTTACCACGCTCTCTCGCTTCAGCCCCCAATACCTGTCCGTGCAAAAGCGCTATTTCCGGATCCCAACTGGCCGCAACAGATGTGAGATGAGGCAGATAAGTCGCATGATCATTGTCCCAACCAGCATAGTTCCAGGAATACCTTTCAATTTCAGGTCTCACACCATGAGGCCCGTCAGACAAAGTCATTTCCTCGATTCCCAATCGGTCAATACCTGCTACAGTGAACTTACTGTTTGCATGCACTAAAGAAACTTTCTCTTCTAAAGTCATTTGGTTCAGCAGGCTATCAATTTTTTGCTCAAGCCCATCTGTACGTTTGTCAGAACCACAAGCATTTAAAAATGCTACTGTGCAAAGCATTGCCATCAAGGGGCACTTCATTACTCTCATATTACCACTTAAAAATGAAATCGTTTACATTTGATTAAATCACGAGTACACAGCTAAAAGCAATCCTCAAAAAAGTATTTTGAGAGGTGAAGAACTGGTGTCGTAATCTCCGCCCATTGGGGCTCGCTTTATCCAACGAAGGATAAGTCGCAGGACTTGTTTTTTCCACAGCTCTGACCATCAGCTTCTAAGTCTTTGGTGATGTTTCGACAGCAACGCCTTTTCTAGGGCACTGGTTTTCATGTAAAAATTTAATGGGGCGACCAAAGCAGACTCCTATCAAGATGAAAAGAGATTAATCTTCGACCTATGGAAACAAAGAGTGCTTTAGTGATATCGGTAAATTATTAACAGCGGCACCAAGGGTCCACAGCCTAGGTAGAACTTCATATCAACGAAATTACCCAAACTCACTTCGGTGCGCGGGACTTCGTGAGTTTATAGAAAAAACCTCACATTGCTGTGAGGTTCTTCAATACTTACTTTTTGAATAAGTTCTAACTTATTCTACTTTCGTAATTTTAAACCAGTTGATGTTGAATCCACCTTGTATAACGGCAAGAGCGAACTCATGGGTTCCCTCAGTCAGGGTTACAGTATGAGAAACAGTTTCCCAACCTTGCCAACCACGGTTGATAGCAAAGGCTTTTTGACCAAATACAGCGCCACCACCAAATAATTCAAACTGTATCGTACCCTCACCCGCTACGCGGTATTCGATGATGTACTCACCTGATGCTGGAATAGTGATTGGTGCATAAGCCATCCAGTCGCCATTGTCTAACCAACCGACATTTAAACCACCGTTTTCATCTGTAGTGGTTTCAGTTTCAACACCTTGCATCGCTGTGTAGCTTTCCGCTTCAACAAATGCAATTTCATCACCTTCCTCTTTATCATCTTCTTTCTTCTGGCCGTCATATGGGAGACAGTCCGCAGAATTGAAGTTTCCATCATGGTTGATGTTCATGGTTGTCAGTGCAAACTCACCGGGTGCGAGTGTGTCGTTACCGCTTACCGTTACGACATTACCAGCAACTGATGCACTACCGCCCCATGCTTCAGCAATAGTTACATTTACGTGAGTATCAATTTTACCGTACCAACCATCAAGAGCCGTATCTGAGATGTTGGTAATTTTCACATCACGGATAATTGCACCGGAATTCCAGATATCGAATTTAGGTTGACCAGCAACTTCACAGCTAAATGTAACCGGTGGTTTTTCTTTAACTTCAAATGTTGCTGTTGAACTTGCTTGCACATCGTCGTTATCCGTGACCACAAGTGATACGGTGTATTCACCCTCTAGCGCGTAGGTATGCTCGACTTCAACACCCGTTGCAACATTACCGTCACCTAGATCCCACTGGTAACTGATGATATTGCCATCTGGGTCGAAAGAACCAGCCGCATTTAATGTCACCGTTAACGCATCGCTGTCAACCGTGAAGATAGCTTCTGGTGGTAGGTCACCCACGCTGAAGTCTACTGTAGTTTCAGCGGTACGAACGTCATCATCTTCAGCAATTGCAGTGACACTGTGTAAGCCATCGCTTAAACCCGTTGCGACTAACTCGTAAGGCGCGGTAAAGTCTTCGCTTTGCAGTTGACCATCAACGTAGAAGCGTACTGCGACAACTTCACCATCTTCGTCACTTGCGTTGGCTTTGACGACCACATCGGCACCTGATGGGAAGTTCTGGTTAGCTGTTGGTTGGGCAATGCTAACTTGTGGAGCAAATGCGCCGTTACCTGCGTAGTCATCCCAGAAAGCCATTACCCATGCCAGTGCACTGTTCCAGTTAACCGTAATTTCATTGGTTGACCATGCTTTAATATCATCAAGATAACAGGTCTGTGGGCGAGATTGCTCACAACCACTTAACGCGTTACGAGAAAGCTCATCTTCAAGACCTACGTTCGGACCACCAACTAATGAACCTGGAGGTGCCCATGGTAATGAGCTATCTTTCGCACCTACCCAGAAACGATGGTGAGGTTGTGCAGAGCGTTTTTCACCATGGCCAGTAATGTACGAGTTGGATAGTGCATTTTGCCCTAATAGGTAGTTAACACCAAAACCAACCGCTTGCGCGTAGCTGTCATCACCAGTGAAGTCATATACCAGACCGATAATGGAAAGCTGATTAGCAATAACGTTATTTGAACCCCAATAGAACTCGCTTTCATTAGTTGGTGTTAAGTAACCCTGAGTATGCGCAATGCCCAGACGGTAATCAGCAATATCTTTTAGTTTTTGACGTGCTTCGGCCATTAGACCTGCAGTGTGAACGGCTGGTACTGTAGCCAATGACATTACACCAGCAATACCAGTCTCTTGCCAATTGTATTGCCCAGAGGTAATGCTGGCGAGGTCAATTTCACCTGCGTATTGTGCCTTACCTGTTGAAATATAAAGTTCAGCCGCTGCCCACTGAAACTCATCATGCAAGTTACTATCGCCGTACTCACCACCACCTGTGTTATAAACACCGTCTGGTAAAACAACATTTGGATTTTGTTTTGCGGCTGCCCAAGCACGTTCAGCCACCGAAATACATTTGCTTGCAAATGCCGAGTCGATATCTTTAAACAGACGGTAACATTGGGCTCCTGTTGCTGCGACGTTAAGTGTTGCCGCTGTAGAAGGAGGGGTTAATAGACGCTCTTGGGTATCTGCATGGGGTAGCGTTGGAATACCCGTCCAGTTCTTATCCGTGACTTTATGATGCACCATGCCCGCTTTTGGTTGGCCCTCTGGTACTTGCATATTTAACATGAATTCCATCTGCCAGCGGATTTCATCTAAGATATCATCAACGCCGTTACCACTTTCTGGAATGTTTAATGTGCCATCAGCAAAACGAGCCTCAGTACCGCGTAGATGTTTTGATGCTTCAAACATATTTGCTAATTTAAATACTGAGATACCACCATTTACTACGTATTTACCGTGGTCACCCGCATCATACCAACCGTATGGAACGTCTAGCGAGTAGCTACAAGTACCAGGCCAACATTGACTGCCAAAATCACCTTTGTTTGCACCTTGGTTCAAGTGACCAGCGGGGCGAGCCCACTCTGATGAGTTGGCAAAACTGCCTAACCCCCCACCAGTGAATTCTGTTTTAATTTCAATACCTGAACGGTTGTGGTAGAAGTACTTAATCGCATCGTACGCCAAACCTGTAAATTGATCTGCATCGATGTTAAATGGATAACTTTGGTCAGCACCGACAATTAGGCGTAAATCACCAGCGGAGACATCAACACTAGTAAAATCGATGTGGTGTACGTGCTCACCAGAAGCTGCATCGTGACCTTTAACGATCGTTTGACCACTGCTAATGAGGGTATTTCCTTGGCGAAGTTGCCAGTTTAAAGGTGAGTTTTGGTTGGTTGCATAAGTGGCAATTTTCTGCGCTTGAGGAAGGTAACCTAATTGGTTAACACGAGGGTTACCTTCAGCAGCGATAGCCGAAGTGGTTAAAATAGCTACAGCTGCGCATACAGATCTTGCAATTAGGCTGCGGGTCGCAGGAACTTTATTCAAAGCCATCATGTCACATTCCTCTAGTATTCGGACAATCAATTCACGTTTCTTATCGCTGCCCCAAGATAATGAAAAAAAATCACTAGACAAACGACCATTTGGGTTCTTCATCTATATTGTGAATTTAATCGCTTTGTATTTGCTCTTCATGAAACATCGTGCATGTATTCGTGGGTTATGAGAGCCTAACTGTGACATACGCACTGAATCGACAAGTCTTCTCTAGAAACCCAACGGCATTACAATTGAACGTCCTCAGAAGGGCATATGCCCAAAGAAGGTAAAAAGGGCTGAAGAAAAACGACAACCAACTGGACATGTTATTCGGACTGGCCAACTTGGCGCGGGTCGACCAGATGCTGCTTTCGCAGGTGAAGTGTGCCTAAAACATGGAGTAAAGGCTGAAAGGCCAGAATACCAGGAGAAACAGGCTGTTTTAGAGCTGAATATTTGGATAATTCGACTTCGTCGAATTCGTTTAAGCGATACTATCGACTTGATCGCTGGTTCCCTAGCTGTATGAAAAAAGTACCAGTATTACCAAATAGACTTTGTTGACTGGCGGATTATTAAGTCTATGGGTGGCACTCGAGCCTCATATTGGCCTTTCAAAACCATGCTCAGAATAGAATTTGCACACATAGTTCCAATCTCTTCAATAGGTTGCCTTAGTGTGGTGAGAGCAGGAGTAAAGTATTTTGAAGTGGGCAAGTCGTCAAAACCAAGCACGGAAACGTCTTCGGGAACCTTAAGGCCATTGTCATGCAGTGCCTTGATAGCGCCATAAGCGGTGAGATCATTAGCGGCAAAAATTGCGGAAAAATAGACCCTAGATTCGATCAGGTCTTTTGTTGCACTGTAGCCCGATTCCATGCCAAAATCGCCACTTTTGACCAGTTTGGAATTGATAGGAATGCTAGCTTCACCAAGTGCCCGTTTATAGCCGTCAAAACGTGCAATTGCATCGGGCTGGGAAGATATTCCACCAATATGTGCGATGTTTGTATGACCTTGCTGCAATAGATGAAGAGTCGCGATATAACCTCCCATGACATTATCAAGGTTGAGTGAACAGATGTTGTCTCCTTCTATGTCGTAGCCCACAGTGACGACAGGGAGCTGCTTGGCTGTCGCGAGGATTTTTTGGTTATCTAAGTTGCCGGTAATGATAATGATGCCGTCAACATTGCTTTTAGTTAGATAATCAACTGCATGATTTCCAATATTATTTTGCCAATGCCCAGACGACATAACTAAAG
Organism: Neiella marina; assembly: GCF_002165625.1. Classification (GTDB taxonomy): domain Bacteria; phylum Pseudomonadota; class Gammaproteobacteria; order Enterobacterales; family Neiellaceae; genus Neiella; species Neiella marina. Next base: position 128,453 of record NZ_NGNS01000002.1, on the reverse strand, counting down.
AATAACCCTTGCTGATCAGCGTTTTTTCCATATCGTTGACGATGGTGGAGGTATATGGGCTATCAGGATGTTGAAGTAACAGGCCAATGGTCATAGAACGTCGACTTAAATCCTGTTGCATTTGGAAGCTGGGCTTATAACCGGTCTTTTTTACGGCATCCTCTATGCGTTCACTTTTCTCTTCTGATACATAAGTAGTGCGGTTTAGAAAGCGTGTGACGGTACTGGGTGATACACCAGCGAGCCTAGCCACATCGTAAATCGTGGAGGACTTTTTTTTCATTATTATGAGGTAAACAGCAAAGCGTAGGATAAGTCGATATTAGTTTTGTTTCTCACCCTTTGTTAAGTTTGATTTACTCAGTCCATGAGGGCTATCACGCTATTTCTTGTTTATCAAGATAGTTTGATATATCAATACTACATAGCGGGATCGTTCTTTCCTAGTCAGTTTTGAGTGAGCAAATCTGTAGTGTTCTAATGGCAGCCCATTTAATCAGTAGCCCCCAATGAACTCGTTCCAACCCTAAACTGTTGTTGTAGAAGCCCGCTATGAAGTTAATCAAAACATGACGTTGCGGGCGTCGTATTCCTTGTATTCAGAGCTAGAATGTCAGGTGCGGAGGTGGCAAGACATTCAAACCTATGGTGGCCGTAAGCTACCATGACGGCTTAATTTTCGCCTACGTGAGCACAGCATTCCTCGACGAAAATACCATCGCTCTGTTCCTCCGTGTTGTGGTTGCAGGCTCACCGTTCGAAGCGTAGCTGAGCAGGGTGAATGAGCAGCGAACCAACACCAGTAACCGACTTTGGCGGCAAAGTGCTCAGAGACTCTTACCTCAGCGACTCTAACACGGCTTTCCGGCTTGTGACTGCCTTTTGTTCTTGTCTGTCTAATTGAGAAAGTTCGTTGTAAACCGTTAGGCAGGCGCGAAAATTGTGATAAGGGCACTTCCAAAAACCTGCTTTTTCTAGATTTCCAGCAGCCGCTACATGCGGGCTCGTTTGCCCTGTGACCCGCAATTGCCATTCGCCATATTGCCGATCGCTGATAAAGTCGGAGATAAACTGCCAGTGGCTAACTAGCCGCTGCCACTTTTCTTCGCTGGGGTTCGCTTGCCAGTTATAAAAAAGACTGGCAAGCGCTTCGGCCTGTACCCAGCCATAACGCACTTCAACAGTGCTATTCAGAGCAATCCCATGATTGGAGGTAGCAGCAATTTGCTGCGCCACCAAGTCTTGTAAGTGATCACTTTCTGCAAACAGTTTCGGCCGCAAAGAGCCGCAGCCATAGCGCTTAGCAAACTGCTTCAATAGCCAAGATGTAGCGCCGATACGCCCCCAGTTGAGTAACTCTTTGTCGTCTTCAGTTAGGGCACTGAGCAAAGCGAGGGCTCGTTCTAGCAACCGAGTTACAACAGCTTTCGCTTTCTCATTATCAGGAATTAGAAGCAAGTAACCGTCAAGCGCCTCAAGCAAATGAAGGTAGCTACGCCATAATTCACCCGCGCTACCAGATTGCTCGGCGCTTTGTTCAATGGCAGGCAAGATGTGGTTGAATACCTGCTGAGCAGTTTGCACAGCAGTGGGCTCAACATGAGCGAAAGCAGACAGGGCAAATAAATAGTAAGCCTGAGTTATCAACCAATCCTCGTGACACCCGAATTGACTACGTTGCTGGGTGCTCCAATACAATTCAGAGTGCGATTCATTGGTTAAGTAGCGCTGTATAAACCAATTCGTTCTAGTTGCGTGTTCACCATAACTTTGATGACCAAGTGCCTGATAGGATTTACTAAATGCCCAAAGCAAACGGGCATGCAAAATGCCCCCTTTATCGGCTTGCTTGTCAATGTAGCCATTATTCTTGACGGTCCCCCAATAGCCGCCATGCTGCTGATCGCTTGCCTTGTACATCCAAAATGGCAGAATGCAGACGCGCATTTCTTCCAACAAGGCTGTTTTTAACTGTTCGGCATTCATCAGCGAATTTGACTATTAAAGTTCTTAATGACTATAAGATTAGACTTCAGTGAAATCGTTTTCAATGCAAAATTTGTATAAGAACGAAAAACATGACGCTAAAAACAAATTCCTGAATAGTCTCTAGCTTCGGCTGATGGGTTATTGATGCAGCACCAAGAGAAGGTTTTAATGCTATAACCAGCAAGCATCGTCAGCATGCTACGAATGAGGAGCATATTTTGATGAACGATAAAAACTATTACGAATAAATTAACCAAGTGCTTGCTGTATATGCCAACTAACAAAGCGAGCGAAGCAACTAAAATAGAGTTTACCCCCTTAGCACGGGCCTAACATAACGTGTATTGGGAACATGCCATCGACTTTGTATGTATTCGCTAGGCCCTAAAACCCGTGTTTTTCCCCAACGCAATCCCAGCATTACCTCACCTTAGGCTAAAACAACTACGAAATGTGAACAAAACATCAGCAATAACGGCAGAAATGCGCAAACTTTGAACCTTTAAAAAAAACTGTAAAAAAAGCTGTTGACTTAGTCCGGCAAAATCAGTTTAATAGCGCCCCGTTGCAGCGGAACAGCATTTCAGATGAAAAGCGCATCCGTGAAGACAAGCGAATAAAGCTTGCTAAAGCAAACCAGTTTTAGTGTGCCGACTTAGCTCAGTTGGTAGAGCAACTGACTTGTAATCAGTAGGTCGCCAGTTCGACTCCGGCAGTCGGCACCATTTATTCGCCCAGATAGCTCAGTCGGTAGAGCAGGGGATTGAAAAGACACAGTCTCTTCACCCTGAAAACCGATAACTTACTGAGTTATCAATAAAAAGCGAATAGTAATACCACAAAACTTCATGCAAAGTTTTGCAAAGTTTCAAAGACGACGTTTCAACGAATCTTTGAAAAAAAGTTTTGCCCAGATAGCTCAGTCGGTAGAGCAGGGGATTGAAAAGACACAGTCTCTTCGCCCTGAAAAGCGATAACTTACTGAGTTATTTATAAAAAGCGAATAGTAATACCGCAAAACTTCATGCAAAGTTTTGCAAAGTTTCAAAGAAGACGTTTCAACGAATCTTTGAAAAAAAGTTTTGCCCAGATAGCTCAGTCGGTAGAGCAGGGGATTGAAAATCCCCGTGTCGGTGGTTCGATTCCGCCTCTGGGCACCACTACAATAGGCCCTGTCCATTTGGACGGGGCCTTTTTGTATCTAAACTTTGCAAGCATTTACCCCTCCCCTACTCTGTTTAATAACGACCAAGAACAACAAAACTACCGCCCTACTTTCAAAGAGCAGTATCGATACACGCACTAGGGAAATTGCTTTTAGTTAGGTTTCAGCTTTCGTATCAGCACGAAATTCAGGTATGGGGTGAGTCATTAAAAGCTCGATACCTTCTCTGGGGTCTAGTTCGAGTACTTCACAGAAGCGAACGTATTCAACCAGACTCAGTTTCTTGTCAAACGTTTCAATCTTGCTGATGTAGTTGTGACTCGGATATTTCAAAGCACTAGCCAGCTCCTCTTGCGTAACGCTCTTAAATTTGCGCTCTGCCGCAAGCCAACCAATTAGCTTTCTGTAGTTCGAATCGTATATCGCTTTCATGTGCGCACAATATGCGATCAACACAAATATACCTTTTCGGTACATTTGGAGCGATTTTTGCTTCTTAACTCCCATAGTCAAAAAAGCGGCAATGCCCTGCCGGAACACGAGAAGCAAGAAACGGACTTCGAAATTAAGCTATGACCTCATCAATCATTACCAATTCGGCAGCTATTAACGCTCAGAGGAATCTTCGGTCAACGGGTGATGCACTGAACACCTCGATGACTCGATTAAGCTCTGGCCTTCGCATAAATTCAGCGAAAGATGATGCTGCGGGTATGCAGATCTCTAATCGGCTCACGTCCAACATCAATGGAATGAATGTGGCGATCAGAAATGCCAATGATGGTATCTCGATGGCACAAACGGCAGAGGGGGCGTTACAAGAGACAACGAACATTCTGCAACGTATGCGCGATTTGGCCTTGCAGTCTGCAAACGGCACTAACTCATCAAGCGATAGGAAGGCGATTCAGGAAGAGATTGCTCAGCTTCAAAAGGAAATTGACCGAATTGCCGAAACTACCTCATTTGGCGATCAGAAATTATTAGATGGTTCATTTGGCGCTAAGGCCTTTCAGGTGGGTGCCAATGCCAACGAAACTATCGATGTCACGATTCCGGAGATGTCCGCAAGTTCACTAGGAACTCACTACGATGCTACGCCCTTTTGGGGAGGTAGACAGTCCTACCCCACTCATGCCCCGATTTACCCAGCACTACCAGCCACGACTTTAGAAATCACCGGACACCAAGGCACTTCAACAGTCAATATTCCACCACTAAGCCAATCAACTCCTAAAGGCATCATTGATACTATCAACGGGGTAAGCGGAAGCACTGGTGTTGAAGCATATTCGTACACGGACTTCTTTCTACACTCTCAAACACTTGAAACTCACCCTGTATCATTTGAGATTCATGTGGATGGCAAAACAGCATATATTTCTGGAGCTTCATCGCTAGAAGATTTGGCATTTCAAATAAGCAAAGCTGACATCGGCTATAAAGCTAATGTTCACGATGGCTATGTAGCGGTTCGAGGAGAGCCAGAAGGAACTGTAGTCATTGGTAATTTCGATGGGCCTTCAGGCTCAACACTAAATGTTAGACCCATAGATCGTAATGAGCCATATGACCCTAACGGCGAAAGCCCACTGCCGCTAAATGTTCAGGACGTCGTTATACACTCCAGAATTAACTTCAAAAGTCCCAGCGCATTTACAATTAACAACTCGACGTCATCATTAGCCTCCGTCGATATGATCGATTTACTTGCAACAGGTTTTCTACCGAATGATGCCGACAGTGCTCAATTTGCTATTGGTGTCATCGACGATGCACTTCAGCAGGTCGATAGTACAAGAGCCCTGTTGGGCGCAGTGCAAAATAGGCTACAACACACAATCACTAACTTGGCGGTAACTGCCGAAAATTCCGAAGCCTCCCGCAGCCGTATTCGTGATACTGACTTTGCTAAGGAAACGACTGAACAGGTCAAACAGCAAATCTTGCAGCAAGCCGGTACATCGGTACTGGCACAGGCCAACCAACTGCCTCAAGCAATGCTATCGCTACTGAACAACTAACAACCCTAACCTGCTATAATCTTCCAAGCTCAAGGAATGGGCTAACAAAGATAAGGAAACATCATGGATGATATCTACGCTATTCCACTCGACCTGATCCGCCACTGGATTACCTTGGCTAACCAGAACGACTTCTTCGCTGTTGCCAGATTAACTGAGTTGTTCGGCTCAGTAGATAATGCACAGGAATTCTTGGATAGCCAGAAGAGACCACCCGCATAAAGTAGTTGCACTCAATCCTATTGAGTTCCAAATTGTTGCAAGCACAATGCTTCGAGCTCTTCCTGATCCACCTCTGGTATATCTGAAGTTAATTGACGCAATGCGAAGACAAACTTCTTTGTCCTCTTTCTAACAAGGACTTTATTCCAACTTTTCGATATGTTCCGATTTCTCATCCATGAACAAAGCCTGACATGCAGTAACGAGGGGCGCGGCCCCTTCCTAGTTCCTTGCGAAATGATGTTGCTTGTGACTTTGTTTTCAGCCGACATCTGACTCACCGTTACATATCCGACCTGATGTAAATTTATTAAGGCCGACCTTAATGTTTTAGGCTCTATGCTCATAGCTGACTCTTCATTAAATAGAGTGAGCAAGTTCTCCACCTCTGCAAAAAAGAACACGTCACTATCATAGTCAGTGCAGTCTTTTGGGTGCTCTACCATAAGCCCCCCACAGTATTCTTCCGTATGCTCATAGCAGCTCTCAATCTTGCTTGAGTAATCAACACCAGATCTACAAATGGTGAATACAGCTCCAGAAAATTCAAACTGTATTTCTCGATACAGCAAAATAGCGAGGAGTAATTCGACATTCGAAAGGTTGCTATTGGTTAATACATTTTTTACATAGCAATCTTGCTCATGGTTTTGCTGAATGCTGAGTATTCTTTTTGGTAATTGAGTACCATCCATATTTGGATGACGATTCAATTTGTCGAAGTCAGTATGGTCCGGCAGCAATGGCCGATCACAGTCCTCGGGGACTAGCTGCCACCTATTAAATTCTGTTCCTACCCTATCGCTCATGCGTCTAAAATTTTTTTAACTTGTTTACAAGACATTTTACCCCACTAATTTCTACAAGGCATAATAAAGCCTGACGAACTAACCGTTCTCTGTTGCTTGATTGGTTTAGGTTACAACCAATTTTGATCACCCAACCTCTTTTCTGGCAAGGCAACAAAGTCATTGGCTCACACAAAAACGAATCGCCGCAAAAACCAAATAACAACCTGATTTAATAGAACAAATCAAACATAAAGGCAACGTAACATTTCAAGCGTTGGATAGGAAATGACAGCGGTCTGACTAGAGCATATTATCCCTCTCGAACAACAGTGAGCTCCTGTATTTCAACTAACTATTTTGAAAACAACTGATGTTTAAGAGGTCAATCATGGCAGTAAGAAAACGAGAACAATTACGAAGAACCAAGAACAGTTCTGCCCGAGGGAGATTAACTCCAATAAATGCTAAGAAAAAGGGCATTAGCAAAATAGTTTCAGATGCAGTTCCTAGTGAAACCGCCTCTGATAAACAGCAATTAATGGCGCGTTCAAAAGATCTATATGATGGAGCATCATCAATCGTCTTTGAGATGGAGGAACTTTGGGCAAACACTGAACGCTATATGGATGAAACAGAAATCTTTGACCCTGAAGTCTGGGAAACAATCCGAGAAGCCGTTTTTGCCGGAAAGGTAAGCCTTGAAAAAATCATCGCCAAGGCAGTCAAGGATAATCTGCCTAAGAAATATGGCATGGGGCAAGGTGAGTTCTTTGGCAAACTCTGGGGACTTAAAGCTCACCAAGTTAGCAAGATAGTTCGAAGAAGTAAGGTACGTAACGAACTAGAGCCTCATTATGCCGATATCGAGTGTATCAAAGATTCTCTGCTCGACAAGATTGCAAAACTGAGAAGAGACGGTGTACCTATGGATATGCTTTTAAAGGAACTAGAAGAACTTTATTGGGAAGATGGCTTAGGTAAGTTTCCAACTGTAGCAAAGTTTGAAAGCCGAGTTAAAGGCGCTTTGAGCGAAAAAAACACCTTAGCGGAATTGACCAAAAAGGAGCTCAAATCCTACGACGAATACGACATCAATAACATCGAAGATGAAGCAAGTGATGTTGTGGAAACTGCCAGCTCCAACACTAACAGCTCAGAAGCAAGCTTAGGAATGGTTCTCCAGCAGCTCAAACACATTACCAAACAGCTCGATAGCTTAAATACCGCGATCCTGGACGAGCCCAAATAGAGCGAGACCTAAAGCATAAGCTTAGTTGCGAATTCGCAAAAATTGATCTTGCGAATTCGCAACAACCGCTATCTATTTAGTAGATCTAGCTATAGAAGCAGCTGAAAGCAAAACCATGCCAATCATGGATGAATCCACACTACTAACAACTCTACTGTACGACGGTCTTAAATCACTATAACTATCTATAATACAACAGTATTTACTACTAATGGTTGTATATAGTTATACTAAAGGTATAGCCATGACTAACATTAATGATTCCAGCCAAAACAGTGTGATTAGGGTTTACTCTGGTACTACATACGCGCATGCCGTACAGCAACACAATCAACAAGCAAACCGATTACACAATCAGGCTGAACAGCATTTAGAGAAGCCATCAAGTAGAACTAAGAAAGTACTCAAGTCTTGGTTCAAACATCAGCCTACCGATGAGCTATTTTGCAAACTCCGCCTAAGGGCACTTGATAAGTACATGAAGGCTGTCTTTGCAGATCCCCTCAAATATGGCTCAAGCCCCTTTGTAGACATGCTGTATCTCACCATTGATGTATCAGAGTCAACGGTAAAACAACTTCATCAAGAAGCGAAAGCCTACACAGGTGAGCTATTAAAGAAATGGAAATCAGGGCCTTCTAGCTATCTAAAAAATAACAAAGATAAATACCTGCGATTTGCTATGTTCAAAAACCGATTGGACGAAGTGATCACCTTACACTGGGGGATGAGTGATGAAATACGCAAGCACAGGCCTAATCATCGCTTGGCGAAGGTCGCTTTCAATCCAGCCCGCTTTACTGAAGAAGAAATCGTAGAGTTTTTCAGTTGGTTGAAACGAGTCATAGGCTCAGGAGCAACTCAGCTTTTGAAAAAGGCTAACGTCACGCGCACGGATATCGCGATGGATCTATTCGGTATTCCTGTCCACTACTTACTGGTTAACCATACCAGTGCCGAAACTCGCAACTACCATCTAAATAGTGCATCGAACCACCTCGTCGGCACTCAAAAATTAGGGAACCCTGCCTCTAGTCACTCGACCATTTACAATAAGAGGAGAAAGTATCTGGATGTTGGGCCCAGCCATGTGCCTTTATTCTCATACAAAAGCAGTAATAATCACTTGTCGATTAGCCGTTTCGAGCGAGTGCTCTGCCCAGCTGATACTGTGCCTGTTTCATTGGGTAACCTAGACAAACTGCCCTATTTCCTAAAATCTACGCAGTTCTACTCCCCGACATTGTTACTTCGAATGGGCACTAAGCGGCGTAATAGAGTTACGAAATATGGTTTTGCATACTGGTTTCATGAGCTGAACCGAAAGCAGTGGGCAAACAGTTATCTGATGGCGAAAAAGATTATTGACGTCAATCACATAGCACTGGGATATCATCAAATTAAGGTTCTGAAGGCCCTCAAGAAACTAATCATTCACGCATAGTTGAAATTAGAGCAGTTAGTGTTCGTTGACCTCTGAACTAATGAGTACTGCCAACGAACACAGCAAGAGACGAAGGTAATGTTTAACCAAGCCGCTAAACGACCTCTACACCATAGTCAGCTAAGCAAATACCAAAAAATGGCTCAAGAATAAACTCTTCAAACTCAGGCAACTCACTCTCAGGAACCGACGTAAAAGTAGAGCGATCATTTGGGGCCCACCATTTTTGAGGGCCTCCATAGCCACCGTTAGCCATAGCGTGGCGGATAACTCGAAAAGGCCGGTCTACCCATCCTGAGCCCTTAGAGCTAAAGATATTTGCTGGACCAGTAAACTGCCCCAATAAGTACACTCCGCGATTACCATGTGTTAGATAAAAATAGTCTCCGATTTCGGCCTCAATAAAGTGCTCTCCCTGCGATACAGAGGATTTACCTTTAGCTCGAGTATCTGCGTGAACGTATACTAAGCCCTTTTCTATTGAGTCTGAGATTTCTTCAAACGAAAAGAACTCTCTGCCTTGAGATAGTTTCCAAAATCTTGGGGTCATGAATTACTCCATCAATACAACTAACGTAACCTGTTACTTCCATTTTGTTCCCTCGCATCTCAACACGAACAATACTAAGAAGCGATTTGGCAACAATAAAATCACATGGGAACAGTGGTTACAAGGCTCCATATCACACCTAGAAGCCTGCTAAGTTCATTGATGCGTCAGCGGCAAGGAAACTTTTAGCTATCAAAGCTTAGCAAGATCCATTTTATCTAATTTTACTCGACCTAAGGCAAAACTAAGACTTGTTGAATGCTTTGATGAAGTTCCGCTGCTCTTGGTGAAACCGAACATGCTGAGCATGATTCAATTTCCGTCTACCTTGAAATGGTGGTGCTATGTAGCCCCAAGAACGGCAACGGGAGAAATACACGACATAATCAATTTTGGCATTGCCCCATTTACATTCAACCACCGAATTTTCTTCAGGACTATCTAGGGATTTGACTTGGATGCGGTAGTAGGTTTTGCCATCGGAAATTAACACATCGGTTTTCATTCCGTGGTCAGTCAGTGGCATGAAGACTTCCCAGCCGTCATTCATCAGCCAACTGGCAACCAGAGTCTCGTAGGAAATACTTTTGTAATACTGCTTTGCTTTGGGGGCAGGAAGGGTGCATTTTGTAGGCATAACTAATCTCAATATCACTGCCGAATGCCAACCATTAGCTGTTGAACTCGGTCCGAGTGCCCTATACGAGACACTCCCAATATTAAGATTCACTATGCAGCTTAGCTCACATCGAGTGACAACGGGTGCTACCCCAGACTTTTCCCATAACGGGACTCCGTCTCTAATGCCACTTTCAACCCATAACAGGTGTGAATCGGTAAAGGCTTAACTATAGCGAACTCTAGCCAGTTAAAAAAAGGGCGAGACATATCCGTTTAGATACCCATAAACCACAAATCAGGGCGCCACTGAAACATGGTTAGCGTAATCGAGACTCGATGTCAGCCGTTACTTTCTTGGGGGATTGTTACCCCGCCCTTTTCCTGATGGGTTCCCTGTCTGACTGGGTCCGTTTTTTAAATTTGAATAGTGCTTCATCATTCATTCCTTGTTTGGTTTATACATATCGTCTGAGTTATCCATACACTAATGTGCATCTCAGCTACATCGAAACATCAAAATAACAGCCGAACTTTTGGATATACATCGAAAAGGGGTACAAATCTCACACTTCCCGTCACTGACATATTGATTTCTCGAAAAAACGTGTAGTTTCTAGTTTCCGCTCTTTTGCGGAAATTATAGGAACTATTTAAATAAGGATTTTTTATGAAAAATTTATTGATAGCTACTCTATTAGGAGCTTCCCTCTTTTCAGCAAATGCACTCGCAAACCCTTACGCATATGTAGATGTCTACTCCGATACGTACCTTAAAGGTGCAGTAAAACGATTCTATCCTGGACAATCCGTCGGGCGTTTGGGCCAAATGAAACCATCATGGAATGATGAGATTAGCTCAATCCAAGTAGTTGGAGACAACGTTTGCGCAATGTTGTTTAGTGATAAGGGCTTTGATGGAAAACTCGTTATCCTCTCAGAGTCACACGTTGATCTTGGCGAAATCGATTTTAATAATAAGGCAACTGCGATCCACGTAGTTCAGGGGGCTTGCGACGAAAGTTCATTAACTTACTTCTATAAGAAAACTAATTATGGAGGAAATGACATGGCGCTTCCTATTGGCTTTTCAATTAGCAGTTTGGACGATACCTCTGAGCTTGACAGCGACTGGACGGACGAAATTGAATCCATAAAAGTTGGCAGTGGAGCATGCGCAAAGCTATATCAACACGAGGATTATGGCGACCATGGTCCTGTTCTGCAAGCTACGAGCTCTATGACATCTCTTCCTAGTGAAATCAGTAATCATGCTTCATTGAAAATCGTAAGCGACAAGGGCTGGAACTGCTCTGGTGATGTGGTATACCCCTAGTTTTTCCGATGCTGTTTAGCTAAAACTTAAAAGCTTCCAGCTAGGCTGGCTCTTTTACAAAACCCCTGTTAAGCAATTAGTAGGGGTTTTGCTTTTGCTATGACTTTTATGTGGTCTCCATAACATTTAGCAAGGAAACATAATTGTGAGTAAAAGTTAATTAAAAATGGGCTGAGAAACAACTAGGCCGTTTAATATTAAGCAACTCAAGGCAGCTCTAATATGAGGTAAAGGTCGAACCTTTTAGATACCGAGCCCAGAAAGCTAACTGTAAATACAATCCGAGCTCCCTACGCAATGGACAAACATTTTCCGTTACGCAACCAACATATCGACGACACCTCCAAGGATAAGCAGCTAGTCCAGACTAACTTTTTCACTGATTCACAACCTCTTCAGAACATTACTACAATATATATTTGACTCCTAAACAGTTCTTGAAAAATACTTTACTACGCGTACAGTGAACAAGTTACAATAAGAGAAGGTACTCCTTTCCAGTACAGTACATCCCTATTGAACTTTCAGCTTGTTAGCTGAGTAAACACCAAAGGTGAGTGATTTGAAATACTTAGTCTCTATTAAGGGAGAGAATTTTAGGCTTGATCTAGATGAATTCCCCGAGTTAGTCGAGTTCGAAGTCGATTTAACCATCGTAGCTGAAGACGAAGAAAGTGCGGAGATCTTCGCCTTAGAGGCCGTTAGAAATAGTCCAAAACTCCAAAAATTAATGCTGACAGAGGAGGCCAAAAAGCCAATCATTCAAGTTATTGACATAACAAGAAGGCCTTGGTGGGCGCGACAGACTAAAGACTTAGAATTTAATTTTTCTAATGCTTCAAGGTAATACATCGCTGTCACATGTTTTATTGCTTCTCAATGAGTCGTAATTATTTAACTCATACTGGTAGAAATCTCTCCATCTCAACTATTTAAGAGTTTAAGTTGAAAAGATTATTTATTGTAGGTTGCTCTCGCTCTGGAACAACTGTTGTTCAGAGTAGTTTTGCTCGCTCCCCTGAAATAAAAACGTTTCCAGAAACTGGCTTTCTATTAAAAGCTTTAGGAATGCGGGAAATACCAAATATTTTTTCGCTGTTTGGACTAAGCTCAAGGAAAGAATGGAAAAGCCTTAATAAACTAGAAGAACGTTTAGGCTTACCGATATCACCTACCCCAAGTGCCTTCAAGGTCAGCTCCACCTTGAGCCTTATAAGCGAAAAGCTCGACTCTATCGCGATTAGTGCAGGTTGTTCGGCTTGGTTAGAGAAAACCCCTCGACACTATTATCACGCACATAAAATTCCGTTATACATAGAAAACTCGCACATTATTCATGTAGTTCGGGAAGGGGCCGATGTAGTTGCTTCGATTGTTGATAGAGCCAATAAATATCCAGATAATTTTCCTCGCCAAGCCAACTGCCAGTATGCTATCAAACAGTGGAACAAAGCTATTAGTACTCAATACAAACTTATAGAAAAACCGAGACACAGTTTCGTTCTATTTGAAGATTTCATTTCATATCCAGAAAAAGAACTCAGGCGCCTATGCAATGAAACAGGGCTAAATTTTTACTCAAATATGCTTAACAATGAAACTGGAAACACTGCGCACGTACTATCAACAGAAACTTGGAAAAATGAGACCCCAAAAGGCATATTTCGACCAGAAAATAAATTTTCTAAGCTGTTTTCAATGGCGCAGCGCCGCCAAATTATTAAGCACCTTGAATCAGATAAATATATTGCCATAAAAGAACACCTGACCTAGGACACTAGGTCTTTAGGTTTCTTTAGGCCTCTCAGTTAACCAGTCCATTGATAATTAAATATTAATTATTCATTTTCTAGTCAGGGCTTCGCTCGTGGTATTGTCTCTTTTCTGTAAGATAAATACGTTTAGAAAATGAGAAGCAAAATCCGTGCATAACATCATTCCTACTGTCAGCAAGTTGCGCTTTTCTGATGTAGCTCTAGTTGCCATATTACTTATCGTCGAGGCTCTTTGATAACACATTCGCATTCTTTATATCGTCACTGTGGCTGATATAAGGTTCGCAGCTATCGTTTCGCCATGAAGGTTGGCGATCATATGTATTTAAATCCATAAAGGCGACATTCCGCCTCTTTAACCGCATATTGTTAATATTCCTAAACAGTATTGACATACTGTATTATCGGCCTATAAAATTTCTTTGCTAGGACTATAGTCCTACTTTTTCGTATTAAATAACTGCTAATGGATAAGCATTATGAATTTTCTAAAAATTTCTTCTTTAATAACATTTACCATGATATCGGCATCTTCTATGTCAGGCGAAGCTACTCTTTATAAAGGTAACGAGCTGGACGGTAAAGCGATGAGTGTTTATAGCGGTACATCTCTTCCCGCATTAGGCCAAATAGGCTGGAATGATAGCATTTCATCTATAGAAGTAATCGGATCTGAAACTTGTCTTGTGGTTTTTAAAGACAAAGGTTACGAGCGTTCTCCAGAATACTTCACTGAAGGTACTTATGAGAAACTGACCGATAACTGGGGCGGCTGGGGAAATACCATCACATCTTTGCATATTTTTGATAGTGAGGTTTGCGACCCAAGTGTTATGACCACGCTTTATGTGAATGGAAACTTCTCTGGTGGCTCAATGAAACTACCAGTCGGCTATTCAGCTTCCAAGATCTCTAAGAGTGAAGACTTTAATCGAGACTGGAGGGACAAAATATCTTCGGTTGAAGTTGGCGAGGGTAGCTGCATTCACTTATTTAAAGATGTTAGCTTTTCGGGTACAAAACTCACTCTGAAGTCAGGCGATCACCCAAGCCTTGCAAATTATAGCTTTAACGACGACACTTCGTCATTTGCGCTCGTATCGGATGATATTTGCCCTGCTGAAGGTCTAAATCAGTAAATTTGTTGGAGGCATGTTTCGAAACATGCCTCCAAACCTTCAACCGTTAGCCCTGTCTACGCAAAATATTTTTGTTCTTAAGCTTCTTCTCGATATACCCTTTTGATTATGACCTATTTCCCCTGTAGACCCATCACTAACAGCTACTGAACCTACGTTAATAGGAGCCTTATGGACTTATTGCATCCGATGGCTTGGCACGAAAGAAATCGAAACATGCTTGGGGCAGAACCATGCTTGGTTTTTAGGTATATTCACCCTTTGCTATTGAGTCTTTGTTGGAGGTGATTGTGCGAGTGAGCGAGTGAGCGAGTCAGTTGTAGGAGCAATTTTCGCAACCAAACCCAACGCAGTCTTTAAATCATCCTAAAATCGCAAAGTTGTTGGAACAACCTGCTTAAGTGCATCTTTTTCACTTATTGAAAATGCGGGTTGTAGTTCCTCAACATACGACTCCCATGTCGAAATTGAATCAATACTGATATGTGTCGAAGCAGCTTCCCCTTGAAATTCTACTTCAAGGGGCGCTATATCAACGATGGTAGATTTGCAAGAGGCTATACAGACAGACAAGATAGCCCAGCCTACAACTTTAAAAAAGTGTCCCACAATTAAACGTCCCTGTCCCGTTTACTAATTTAGGCTAGAACAGGCCGATCAATTTTTAAACTATTTTGGAGTATTTTTTCACCGCTCATTGTAGACAACTCCAATTAAATCTGTTTCAGCTTAGAGGAAGCGGACAAGTAAATTTCCCATAGCTCTAGTGATTTCACGAAGGCAGGTGACGTTAATGCACATTAAAGTCACCCGCTTTTCTGAATGCGCAATTACGCTTGTTCAGCAGCATTTCTGAAGATCTCGACTCGATAACAATAATTTGATGCTAGTGAAAACAACTATCGAGTTACGCTATGCGCTATCAGCTTTTTCAAGACAATCTGCCGATCAAATTCAACAGCAAATTTGAGGACGCCATCAACGATGCGATAGACCATTGTGGTGGTACAGAAGGAGAGCCTTACCGCCCTCTTTTCATGAAGCTGTTGTCAAATGACAACATCTATTCGCTGAGCCTACAAGGTGCTGTATACGGCACATTAGTTGAGCTTCATGAGCTTTGTTTCTGTCGAGCCTATGAAGACGAAGAGCAGGTACTTCTGGTGCTATCTAGCGAAGGCATCGAAGACTTGCGTCTGACCCTTGAGCGAACAGAGCTAGCAGAGGTCAACACTGCTAAGTCTGCTTTAATCTACATAGACAAATGGCTGAATAAAGAGATCGGTAAATCCGCCAATGTTATATCAAGAGCAGATCCTGCTCCTGAGTCACATGTTGCCGCAATTCAACGTAAATGTTCTGTATTGGTGGAAAGAACTTAGCTCAAATCTAGATTGGCAATCACCGCATCAAAATTGGGTAACTGCCAAATTAGATCTGAGCTAATATGCATCAGTACTTCAAAGCGTTATCTAGTCGTCTACCTTGGACTTCAGCTCGTATTTTCTTGCTCAAGTGGTATCTTCGCCTTCCTGTCAAGAAGTTGGCCTAGGAATTATTGCTCCTCAAACTCAGCACTTCCAAAGCGCAGTACATTACAGTTCTCTTTCACTGCTCGCTGAGTTGACTCATCAAAGCCTGAGCCGGTATGTTTCGCTTGGATTTCAACGGAGATTTCAACTTCCACGCCCAACTTAGAACTGAATAGTTCAACCACTTCATCAATGACCTCAGAGAAGTCCATTTTGGCGCGAACAGGATTAATATTTACTGTGCCATAAAAGTTGTGTTTTGGCCTTATAGTCGGTCGCTCTGGTGTAGACGGAGTAGCGTTCGTTCCACCAGTGGTAGGTGTTGGAGTATTTCCACCAACGTCAGGTGTTGATGGAGCATCCTCATTCCCGCCAAGCTCATCGGTTGGTTTTTGAAGGCTTTCGGCGTACGCTGTTGCATGTTCAGCTTCGATGAGCAGACTGTCATCATCATAAGTGAAAACATTGCCATGCTTATGGTCAAAGCCAAGATATCGATCTCCATCTTTGCCATCAGCAAATGCAAAATACTCTTCGTAACCAATTCCATGCTGAATGGCTCTTAGCAGCACATTTCCATTGGCAAGACGAGGCATGTAAAGGTAATTACAGAAGTCTTGCCAAGCTTTCACTACCGGCACCTCAACCACTCCATTTTTGAAGTACCATTGCTTCAAGGTGTTATTCAGGTGAAGCGCACTCCACTCAGAGATCAGCCACTCGTTTTCATATAGTTTCTTCTCTATTTCCTGAACTAAAACCTGTGCCATTGGGGAAATAGTATCGTGCTCCCAAACCAGATCCAGTTGACCTCTGAACTCCTCTTGCAATGGACAGAGCAGCCACTTGAAGGAATTACGAATGGACTGATTCAACTGAGATTCTGCCGCATCCTTACTAGTTTTAGCCTGCTTAAATTGAAGGCGATCCAAGTTCAAACGATCATTTTCCGCGTCACTTACAATGCTACGCCACGCCAAAAATGTTCGAGCCTGATCTTTTAGAAGCATGATGGCATCAAGATCAGGTGCCAAAAAAATCAGCCTGTTTTGTTTCTGACGGGGCTGTTGGCCACGGTTGAACAATATTTCCTTTGCCGCAGCTTCAGCCGTATCTGTTTTGCCTCTTCGCATTGCGGCATCAGGAGATAAGACAACTAAGCGCAGTGATACATCATCAGGAATATCACCTGAGGCAGTGAAAACATGCACACCACCAAAATTATGGCTTCCTCTAAACAACCGTTGAACATTTTGCTGAATGTGAGGATAAACATCATCTTTGTTATTGAAGTTGGCCTTGCGGCTCTCCATTTCTCTGCGGAGATTAGGCTTAGTGTCATACCAATAAGTGTCACGATCCGAATAGAGGTATTGCTCCTGATCTCGGAGGCGACGCAATACATCTTCATATGTTCCCATCACCTGGCCAGGAATAGCACATCCCAATAAGATACGTTCTTCTTTAATGCCACGGACAGCTTGAGTCGCATTTGAAGGGGCACTACCTAGGAAAATAGTACGCGTAGCCCTTCGAGCCGCCTGAATAGAACCAAACCGTGAGTCACTATCAATTTCCTGAGGAATGGACTTAGGCCCATCAATCTCACGTTCAATAACAGGCTCCCACCCCTGAGGCAAGTAGTGAATACTCTTGTTCACCACATTTGCATCAAACATGGGTAATGAGCCCGGCATAATGAACGGATCTTTATCGTTTTCTTGCCAAAGCCTGTGGATCACAATAGCCATGTATTGAAGCACGCCACGCGTTCTCTGGAACTTATCCAGCGTGGACCAATCCTCATACAATCGGTCAAAGATTTCAGGGTGAATAGGGAACGAACTGACTAAACGCTCATAGTAGTGGTTGTCTTGCACATCAACAGGTAGCTTATCGGCGTTGTCCTTATAGAACTTTGTGAATTCTCGACAAACAGCCTCAACATCGTTCTGGCTTCCAGTTGTATCAAACAGGCGACGCCTAACAATCTCAAATGCTTCTTCTGTAGCAACAGGTTTCCAAACCGACTCCACACGACCAAAATATTTCTCTAGCGAATCCAGAGCCAGCTTACCCATGGTTCCGCCAACCTCCACCTCTGACTCAGGTAAAGAGGCCAATAAGATTGCATCAGGCACAGCCTTCATGGCTTCAGTGAGAGCCTGAATAAACGAGATATTTGACTCAAAAGTACCGCCTTTATAGCTCTTGCCGGAATCTAATTGGCGAATATAAGCCACCAACTCATCCATTAAGATCACACAAGGAGCGGCTTTGGAGATTAGTTCTCTTAACGCCTCTTTGCCCGGCGATGTACCATCTTTATCAGCACCTTCAACAATCGCATAACCCTCAGCTCCAAGCAGCTGATAGGCCAACTCCCCCCATAGGGTATTCGTTTCGAGGTTGCCGTGCTTTTGAGATTGACTGGGGGAAAGCTTAATGCCATCAAGTACAGCAACATGCGCCATTGGCAACTCCGAGATATTAGCCTCATCTAGAATAGGCGGGATACCTTGAAGTTGGTTAACAGCAACTTTACGGCTAGCCAAATGGAAAACTGCCAACATAGTATGTGTTTTACCACCACCAAAAGCTGTTTGCAGCTGGATAACAGGATCACCACCTTTACCAGAAAGTCGCTCGGCCACAGAGCGCAATAGAAGACGCATTCCTTCCGTAATAAAGGTGCGCTGGAAAAACTGAGCAGCATCTTGGTATTCAGCTGGCGCTGTGCCGGTTGCAACTTGAGTAATATCAGCCGCAAATTCGGACTGTTTGAAATTGCCTAAACGGACATCCTCGTGCGGTTGGGCAAGTTCTCGCCATGGTTTTAGGTACATAAATTATCCTTGTACTGTCCAATTCATTTCTGGCTTCAGGGTTTGTTGAGTAACTATTGCTGGGTGTGCATCAAGCGCTTTAAGCCACTGCTTTAGCTTCATTTTGACCTTTGACGGGTCAACGGCTAAGGGAAACAACTTTGAAGGCTTGCGCTGTTGCTCAAGGTGTAGAGCAATTTTTAATCTGGGTTGTTTAAGCGCTTCTTTGGCAAACCTTTTTTCCGCTGCATCATTGGCATGCAATTTTGCAGACACTAACCCTGCTAGGGTATCTCGTACCTTTAATGCCACCTCTTCACCTAAATCAATAGGTTTAGTTCTTCGGTGGGCGCGGTAGTCTTTCACTTCAATTAACCATGTTGTGCCGTTATCAATCGCAATCAGGTCTACGGCCTTAGTGCCGCCAAAAGCAGAGTTGAACTGATTCCTGTAGTGGCTCCAGTCATCGTACTTAGTAGCTTCAACACCCACAGCAAACGTAAATTTCAAACTATCTTCGGTTAATTCAATAGGCTGAATAGGGGGCATTATTACTCCGCCTCCATATAGCGTTCAGATTGCTTTAATTCTTCATCAAGTAGCACTAGCGTATTCAGCTCATCCACTCTATCCCCTTGCTCAATGTTCACCCCATTGTCTGAAGGAGAAAGAGCAAAATAGCGGCTCTTACACTTCTTGGCTTTCCTGCCCAGGGATAAAACCTCTAGCTCCCTCAATAGGAAAAGAGAGTGGGTTGCAATAAATACCTGAATGCCGCTTTGAACCAGGTGCAAAATAATTTCGGCCAGTAGCCTAATTAGCTTGGGGTTTAGGTTGGTTTCCGGCTCATCCCAAAATAGGTAACCTTTATCCAGCAAAGAACCTGTGCTGATCAGGCGAGCCACCATAGCTAACTTACGCAAGCCTTCGGCCACCAATGGCATTTCCATTTTCCCCTGACCGGGAACAGAGAGGTAGAAGCGACCGTTGTTGTCTAAAACAACCTTGCCTCCCATCGCCTCTTCTAACGGCTTAAGCAAACTAGCAACAGTCTTTTCCCTTGGCCCTTTTAACGCCGGAGCACCAAGTAATATGCAGCAGTCTCTATACGACTCTTCAAACTCAAGGTAATGATTATCATAGAGAGATACAAAGCCGGGATAGATGGTCAACAGCTCTCGCGTTGGAAAGAATACTGGCGCTTTGGGTTGCCACCCTTCATTAATGCTGTCAATCAATACTTCAGACTTACTAGAAGTCGCAAAGCTGTATGAAATATCTTGTCGTGAGTCTTCAAAATCAAAGCGAAGCTCACAACGTTCTCTCCCTTGCTTTCTGCGAGCCAGACGTCCTAAAGATTCTGGCCTTAGAACATTCACCAATTTGTCTGCATACACTTTTTGCATCAGGCTCTTGGTGGGAGCAGATGCGCCTATTTTTTTGCCTTCTGCCGCACTGGCGGCAATCGTGGCATAAGCCATTTTTAAGAGATGTGATTTACCGCAGCCGTTTTCACCAACAATCACATTAAGCCCAGAAGAGAACTTAAGCGAAGCTTCAGGAAATACAGTTAGGTTCTTAATATCGATTTGCTTCAGCATCACTCCTCCTAAAAATCTAAGCCGATTTGTTCATCTTTATGGCCAACTTCAATAGAAGCCTCCACAACGGCATGCCAAGCGGTGATTAGCTCATTGTAGGCTCTGGCATCTTCCGCCCACTTTTTACGCTCACACAAGGTGTAAAGGTGGTAAGCCAACTGGCGAATGGCTTCGCCTTGCTCTGGCATTCTGGCCAATAATGCCCCAGCGGCGGCCTCACCTCTTTGATTTAATTCACGAATAATGTGATGACAAGCTTCCCATACAGGGACTCGGTTATCTGTTTTAGGGTCCCAGCCTGTCGGCATATCTTCCCAACGAAGCAGACGAACTTTACCTGCTCCAGCCTCAACAACACCGGCTTCCCTCACACCTTCAACCGATGTACCTTTGGCCCGAGCAAGAGTGTCTGCAATGCCAAACTCCCCCTGACTCCAACCGTACTGATCGAACCAATCGGAGCAAAACAGAGTATCGGTGTCATAAGAACCAGCATCTGGGTTTAAAAACTCCGTGATCTCTTTGTTGATTAAAATAAGCGCATCGTGCACGCTCATCTTGGAGCCATCTTGGTTTAAGACAGCATCGTATTTTGAGTAGATAGCCATACCCGGGCCAATAGCAGCCTGCGCCAAATCCACTGGCGCAATAGGCGTTTGGCCACTTTCACCGCCGATCATAGCCTCTAAGGCCTCTGGCATTTCAGCTCGTAATTCACGTTGGAATTGCCTGCGAGACAAAGTCCCAATTCCTATTTTTCTTTTTTGGCATATTAAGACAACAGAAGAAGCCAAAGCATTTGTGCCAGAGCCAATCATTCGGTTGCCCATTTCTGTGCGCATAGGCCAAGTCCCATCAATTGCTAGCCCAGCACTAATTACCGCTTCTAAAAACGTTTCCCATCCAGTATTGGAAGTGCTTCCGCCTTTGGTTTCTGACTGCTTAAAAGCATAATAAATCGATATAGGAAAGCCTGGGTGTCCTGATCCAGCAAGGTTTTCGATAGCTCTAGTCATCCCTTCAAGGAAAAAGCTTTCCGCCGCATCTTTTGAACCATGACGATATGGTGTTGCAACCAACTCTTCCGCTTTAGGCACCGCCATAGTTGCAAATAGCTGAGGATATACCCCTCTTAGGCTTTTTCTCATCCAAACATAGAAAAAGTCTGAAAGATCGGCATAGCCGATGTTGTCATAATAAGGCGGATCCGTAGATATAACTTTGTTGATGCTAACTTTCTGAGTGGCAGCATCCTGCTGGCATACAGTGCCTGTCGAAATTTTACCTATTTCTTTGTCAAGCACTCGCATCATGTTATTTAGCGTTACTGAAAAATCCCCCATTGACCCTGCAAATACATTTGGCTCGACATAATCCCAAGTCATGGGTATCGCCTGTCTTGTGAACATATGGATCGCCTGATTCATTGACGGCTTCCATGTGACAATAGTGTTGCAGCTATCAGATAACTTACTTAGAGCGAATCCTAAATAAACAGCTATCGCTTCTCCAAAGGCAGTACAGCCTCTTCCTCCTTCATGTAACTTCAGTCCATCATCTTGCATACCTGCTTTTTTTGCATCTGCAAAAGCTAGCTCAGTGACTTCCTTTAGCAGGTCAGCAAATGTCTCCAATGCAACCAACTGTCTGGCCGTAAACAAATCACCATATGTCTCCAAACCATAAGAAGGTGTCCACAAGGCTCTTTTATCAGGAGCAATAGGTGTTTCAGGAATCCAATTGGGGTTTGCACTCCTAGCAACATCTTCGGCCTCTTGATTTGGAGAAAGGAAAATCCGACCCTTCTTCCCCTCAGCCACAATAGCCATCAGCTTGGAAGACATCTGCCCCTTCTGCCCTTGCTCTTTAACATAATCACCAGTAATTGGAGTTCCAGACAGCACACATGTGAAGTTGGCCCCACGAGCAGCTTTAGTTCCTTTCTTAGCTCCTTGAGGAATATCTCCCCTTCTAACTTCAAATTTATATTGGCGATCATATATCGTAGGTTCGATATATGCCTCTTGGCCTTTCTTATTAGAAAGAACAAAACTAGAAGCCAATGGCACACTTATATCATTGAACGCGGGATTTGGGCTTTTTACTGTTCTAGCCCAGAGCCATGCTATAACTTTAACTTTACTGCCAACATAGTCGGTAAGGTCATCTCGGCCCGATGCCATTGCTTCCGTCACTTCCAAATCTGGATATAAATCCCCAATTTGTTCATATGCTCTGTCCCTTACCCAGCCTCCATAACGTCTAACATCCTCTGCCAAACCTTTATAGCCAGACCAGTCATTAACCAAGTTTGCTTGTCTAGTCTCTCTCCCAAGAGAGTTAACAGGCTCTCTCCCCTCAAACCTTGGCGGAATTTCAATCATCGCCTTATTGATCATGACAGCGACAGGGTTCAAATCCGTTGCATAGCTTTCTAGACCAAGTCGTTGAGCCTCCAGTGGAATAGCACCACCACCGGCAAAGGGATCATGAAATGCAGGTAGCTTTTCTGGGTTAAACAGTTCATTTGCTTGAGGGTGATTTCGGTTGAGATGACAGGTTTCTCGCCAGCTTTCCCAAATAGCGTCACGCGCTCGATTTAGCACCTCTTCGTTATTGGTATTTTCCCACTTCACCAGATCACGGATAATGTCGAACAGCTTTTCCCGTTTTTTCTCAGCTTCCTGCTTGTTAACCCCATAACCAATTTCACGTTGGTAGCCAGGATCATTCACCATTTGAGCAAAGATCACTGCTCTGGCAGCAGCAAGAGGGCGACGAGCCCACCAAAGGTGCAGTGTGCTTGGGTGGCCATGACGAATGGACTTCTCACGCGCAGCAGCAGCATTGATATCATCTAGAGGCAATGCAACTTCGATGAGCTTTTTAGGTATTTTTATATCTGTCATTTAATTCTCTGGTATTCCTGTTGCCCTGCTCTTTAGGGCTAAAATTCTTTAAACGCTTTGCTCTGCCGCAACGGCTTTTTCCAGCAAGTTATCCAGTTGGTAGTTAACACTAGCAACTTCAAAGTCAGGCTCTTGGGTAAACGGATTTCTCACATAGTACGGCCCTTCATATAAGTCCCCATCTACAATAACAATGGCTAACAGGAACTTATCTTGCTGGTTTAACGCATACATAATTTCGTTACGACTCACCGTAATGGTGGACTGCCCTTTTGCTCGCCCTTTCACTTCAATGTGCCGATCTTGCGCCACTTGTTCTAAGCCACCATGAGCCTTTGGGGGAACCCTTGAAGTAATATCCCAACCACACTTGTCGGCTGAAACATCTTTGGTGATGTGGCCTAATTGCGCCTCTGCCTCAAACACAGCATTCATAGCGACCTGCTCAACACGAGAGCGAGCTGCGGCATCTACTGTAAACTGAGACTCACCTTTTCTCGTGGCCAGTAACCCTTGCGGAATTACCAATGCACCACTAATTACGTTGGGAGTCGCTGAAACCACACTGGCCATAGCCGTTAGCTCTTTCTTACGCTGCTCCAGCCTAGTGGTTAGCTCTTCTACACGCCGCCTTGCCATTTCAGGCTGCATACGAGGTTGCTTGCCTGCTTTCATATCCATATCTAGCTTCAGGTAGCGATCCTGCCAGTAGTTAATCTCTTTGATCAGACGCTCATGCACGGCTGAAAGTATCTTTTCTGATTGCTTGCTACGTCGAGTTTTCACTTCGTCATAATGCTGAGGCACTATGTCCTGAGAAGCATAGTTTAGGGCGATTGCTTCCAAGTTAGAGCTGATCCATGGCGCATCCACAACATCTTGTACAAGCTTTCGGTCATACTCATCGATAGGGACTAGATCGAGGTGAGGGGCATATCCTGAATTGGTTGGACTCCCTGATTTGTCGATACTCACAAACCTTAACTGTCTGGAGATTGTAAGAGGTTTTTCCCCTTCACCTTCACGGACACTATGGTCAATGGTAAATAGAACCTTAGGCTCAATGCCATCGTCCGTTGGGTCCACTAGCACAGCGCCTTGCTTAAGCTTGCTTCGGTGGGCCGAGAGGACGAGATCTGTTGTTGCGTGCATTAACGGGTGAGATGGATGCACAAGAGCCGCCATAGGCTTGCCATCAACCCGAATACACTCTTTCTCAAAACAGATACGCTCATATTTTTTAAGTACCGGAGTGCGAGATTCTCCAATGACTCGATCATTGGCACGAATATCAGCCGGAACATGACGAATTTCAAAGCGATTGGCTTCACGAGCGCGCATCTCTCCGCCTAAATGAGAAAAGGCTTCTGTAAAGAATGCTCTAATGAAGTAAGGCTGAAGCTTACGAGCCTCTGCTTTTTCCATCTCCTCTTTCACAGCATAGAGATCTTCCATTGTCATATGCTGCTCACTCAAAGCGTTTCGCTTCAAAATGTCTTTAAGGTGCTCGGTATCGAGTGCTCCCTCAATCTTCTCGTTAAGACGGGCTTTTACGCTTGGGTCTTCCCCATAACGAATTGCCTGAATAAGTAAATCTTTTAGAGAGACGTTTTCAAAAGCTTCACCAAGAATATCGAAGACTCTGCCATCCAGAGCTTCACGCTCAACCTCTAACTTCTCAAACAGTCGTTGGAATACATCACCTTCTCTGGTCCCTAGCGCGACTATGTTCCATAGGTGGCACACCTCTGTTTGGCCGATACGGTGAATACGACCAAAACGCTGCTCTAAGCGATTAGGGTTCCAAGGCAGATCATAGTTAACCATTAGATTCGCATTCTGGAGGTTCACACCTTCCCCTGCCGCATCAGTGGCAATTAGAACGAGTAGCTCAGGGTTACTTCGGAACTCTTCTTGTATCTTTCTGCGTTCATCTCGGTTTGTAGAACCTGAAATGGTGTTCACCGCATTGGTGTTGCCTAACAGATCTGTGATACGAGCCTGCAAGTAGTTCAGAGTATCTTTATGTTCGGTGAAGATAATGAGTTTACGGCGATGACCGGCCTCAGTTTTCATTTCTGGGCGATCTTGAAGCAGGCTAGAAAGCTCTTCCCACTTTCTATCATTGCCAGAGTTCACCACTCGCTTGGCTTTGTCTTCCAGCCCCTTGAGAATTTCGATTTCAGCTTCCAATTCAGGGATGGTTTCAGCTGCCGTAGCCTGATCGACTAATTGCTCCGCGTACTCTTCATACTCTTCTGCTGTCAGTTCATCCTCAAGATCATCAATATTGTCAGGCACATCGACTTTGTACTTGCCATAAGTTTCAGCTACACCATGGCCTCGGTGAAGGATCTTTTCTTCATTTAGGCGAGATTCTAAACGCTTGCGACGTCGTTTGATGGACTGGTAAATAGCCTCTGGGCTGGAGGCCAATCGTCTTTGTAGTTGGGTTAATGCAAAACCAACGGTTCCTTTACGCTTACCTCCTACCGAATCAGCTCGATTCATCTCCTCTCGGACATAATCCGTCACCAAGGCATAAAGCTCAGCTTCTAATGGCGAAAGCTCATAGTTGACTGTATAAGCTCTGCGCTCAGGGAACAGGGGGGTACCGTCAAACTTCAGAAGGTCTTCTTTCACCATACGGCGCATCATATCGGTAACATCTACCTTGTGAGCGCCTTCTCTGAATTTCCCGTAAAAACGGTCACTATCAAGAAGAGACATAAAGAGTTGGAAGTCTGCTTCTTTACCGTTGTGTGGCGTAGCAGTCATCAGCAGGAAGTGCCGACTTACTTCACCCAATAACTTGCCAAGCTTGAATCGCTTGGTTTCATTAACCTTGCTACCAAAATAGCTGGCCGACATTTTGTGTGCCTCATCCACGATGATAAGGTCAAAGTCGGTACTCTTAAGTTTCTCTTGATAGTCTTCATTGCGAGAAAGCTGATCCAAACGAACAATCAGGAGATCTTGTTCATCAAAGTAGTTGCCAGAGGCACATTGCTCTTGTTTTTCTCGGCTAAAGATATCGAACTGAACACCAAATTTTTCTAGCAACTCGTCCTGCCACTGCTCGGTTAGAGAGCCCGGGGAAACCACCAAAATACGCTTAGCATCTGCACGCATCAGTAGCTCACGAATGAGCAAGCCAGCCATAATGGTTTTACCGGCCCCTGGGTCATCAGCTAGTACATATCGCAACGGTTGTTTAGGCAGCATATGTTCATATACCGCAGAGATCTGATGTGGCAGGGGTTGAACGCTGGAGGTGTGAACAGCCATCATAGGATCAAACAAGTGCGCTAAGCTGATCCGAAAAGCTTCAAGGCCCAGCTTGAACTCCGTGCCTGGAGCATCGAAGCTCCATGGTTTTCCTGCTTCAGCTAGAGAAAGTGTAGCTTCGTCTGAGCGGAACAACATTCGCTCCCCCAAACGTCCTTGATTAGTTTTGTAGACAACCGTTAGAGCCGCGTCCCCCACAGGATCAACAGAGACGATCTTAACAATCTCATTTTGCTCAACACCGTTGAGTTGAGCATCCTTCTTAATATCTTCAAGCTTCAGCATCAGCCTATATCCTTATGAATGAGCCTAGGTGCCATCGCTAAGCTGGCTATCCCTTCCAATTGTTCCAAGTTATTGAGCCGCAGTTGGTAACCCTCTGTTGAAGTAGCCTCAACAGAAGAGCAATCAACCTGCCATTGACGAAGCAGGTATCCAGCAAGAGCTGCACGTACATCGATAAGCAGTTTTCCATTTTTCATATCAAAATCCATTTCGATAGCTTTGGGGTGTTTGATGGATGGGTGAGGTACTATTTCAAGCTCTAGAATAGAGTTCCAATCCGTATCGTTCGCTTCTGTTTCTTGAGCTTTAACAGGAGCATGAACTTCTACAATATTTTCAAACCTTGAGCATACAAAATCCCTAAAGCTCGATGTTTTCCGGTCATATGCTCGTACATGCCAACGATGCCCGTTGTCGATAATTGCATGAGGTACGATGGTGCGGCTTGATGCTCCTGATGACAAGGAGTGATATCGGCATTTGACAGCTGAGCCCGAGTTTATAGCACGCATGATAGCAGCTACCACTTCAGACTTAGGGTGAATTAGGCGAATGGCATTAATGCAATGCTTAGATGACTCAGTTCCCCCTGAAATTCCATCTCCAAACCCTCTCGCTAGAGCAGAAAGAATGACCTCAGGGTCATGCTCAAATAGTGGTTCAAAATCAGCCGTCCTCAAATACTGCTTGCTCTGATGAACCAAAGTTGCATTGTTTGGCGCTAGCTCTCGATATAAGGAGAGATCCCTTGAGCAACTTGCCAAGCCTGTACGAAATTTTTGGACCAGATCAGCTCTAGCTACCTGCCCAAAGTATTGGAGGCAGAAATCAATGAAAGCAAGGCGCTCTCTCTGGGCAAAGTTAAGATCTTCGAGCACTATATGAGCACTTTGTGTAGGTGTTTTTGATGGGATGAATGTACTTTGTAAGACTTAAGCATGCAATCATTTTGATAATATCTTTTTGATTAACTTTAATTAGATCAAATCATTTCTTAATCAATAGGCACTTAGCACCTAATTAACTTTACTATCCCCATCAAAAACAGCCATTTAGACTATTCATACCTCCTGATACCTTTATATCAACAACTCATTGATTTGCGGTATCTTTCATGCAAAACAAATCCCCTACTTCGCTCTATCTTGAGCGCTTAAAAGCAACCGGCAGGGCTGCGATTAAAAGTCAGCTCAAGCAAGCACGAGACTATTTTGAATGGCATGGCCTTGTTGAGAAGCAGCCCTTTCACTCACTGTCTTACATTCAAATCGAAGCGCTGAAACAGGCACGACTTGTCGAAGGTGCATCCGCTCGCTCGATTAACCATTTACTGTGTGCAATTCGGGCGATTACCAAAATTGCATTCTTGTCTGGACTTGTGACTGAGAAGCAATGGCTACAGGTGCAAAGTATCCAGCGATTAAAGACCTTTCCGACAACCAAAGGCGCTGCGTTGGCGGCTGATGAAGTGTGTGAATTGCTATCGGTGTATCGACAAAACAAGCGATTGGTGCCAGTTCGTAACACCGCCATTTTAGCGATGTTGCTATCGACCGGTCTTCGGCGCTCTGAGCTAATTGCATTAAAGCTCTCTCATTTTTGTGCTGAAGAGTTAGCGATTGAAGTCAAACACGGCAAGGGTGGTAAGCCTCGTGTGCAGTACATGCCGCAGTGGGCGGCTGATGATTTGGACAACTGGCTTGAAGTGCGAGGCTTGGGTTCGGGTTATTTGTTTAACCCATTTTTAGGTGAAGAGCCGCAATTGCATCGCAAGCTCTCGGCCACGTCGATTTACAACATTGTCAGTCGGGCAACCGAAGATTTGTTGGACTCTCGCTGCTCACCCCATGACATGCGGCGTACTTATATATCGCAGCTTTTGAATGAAAACGTGGATTTACTGACGGTCTGCAAGATGGCCGGTCATTCAAGTGTCACCACCACCCAAATCTATGACAAGCGTGATGAGCAAAACTTGATTGCATCAGGGCGTGGTTTGAGTTTTTCGGGTGGCACTAGCAATCGTCGTCAGCGGAGGTAGGCATGTTTATTTCACGCAAATACCATCAGCTCATCACTCAATATCTCATCAATGCGCTGGCCTCATCTGACTATGATGCTGATTCACTTGAGAGTGTGAATTGCAAAGACTTCTTGCGCATGACAGGTCATCACGTTCGATTAAAGCCAGACGAATTGTTTGACAAAGAAAAGCTCCTAGAGACGCTCTCAAGCTTTCGCTTCAAGACGCATGACACAGATGTGCTGAGTAGCAATTGTGAGCTGCTAGGGCGCCATATGAAGCTCTCAGCAGCAAGTATTGAGTTGCTTAAGTTACTCGTTGTGATGAGCTGCAATTTTGAGTTTGGCGATACGCTTGCTCGCGCATCTCTCTCTGATGATGCGACACAGCTCATTGCCGATACGGTGAGCTTGTCATGTGAAGCGCTGGTTGCTGCAACACGCGAGCTAAAGCAATGTCCGTTGTTTAACAAAGAGCGTTTTGCGCCTAATTCTGCATTCGACAATTTATACCCTGTGAATGCGGCCTTGGTGGCACAACTCTCAAGCAAACGGTTTGAGTCATATGATGAGCTGGTGCAGCAAATCCTATTGGTGTCGCCCAAAGCGGAATTGCAGTTAGACAACTTTGCGCATGTTGATACTGACATCATGGCAAGCTTGCTTGAAGTCGCCAAAGTCGAGCCAATCCAAGGGCTCAACATCTTGCTATATGGTCCTGCGGGGACGGGTAAAACTCAGTTGGTTCGCGCTATGGCTGAGGCGCTGAGTTATCCGCTTTATGAAGTACACCCGATTGGTGGTGACTCAAATGCCATCAAGCAGGAGTATGACGAGCTAACACCCAGCCCTTGTTTACGGTTGCAGCACTTGCAGTTAATCCAATCGCTTTGCTCATCGCAAACCCAAGGCATGCTAATTGTCGATGAGTGCGAAGATATTTTCTCGGAATATCGCTTTGGCTCCAAGCTATCAAAACTCACCACCAACAGTTTGTTGGAAGACAATGCGCTGCCGACGGTTTGGATAACCAATGATGTGGAGGTATTCGAGCCAAGCCATTTGCGACGATTCACTTATGTTATGGCCGTTGATAAGCCACCACGCGATGCCATTGCTAAGTTGATTCAATCCACGGCCAAAGGACTCAGGTTATCGAAACCCTTTGTGAATGAGCTGGCTAAGAGCCCATCAGCCACACCTGCCACCATCACCAATGCCTGTCAGGTATCTCGATTTGTTGGCTCAAAAGGCAGAGCCGCCGAAGGCATTGTCAGTCAAGTACTGGATAACCTTGATATGGCATCCGGCATACCTCCAACGAGCCGTTATAAAAACGCCATGGCCTTTGATGAGCGGTACGTAAATCTCACCACGTCGCCCAATCAGCTCAAGCAAATCAAACGTGGCGCAGAGCAGTTGATGGACATACGGGTACTACTGACTGGTCCCCCAGGTTGTGGCAAAACTGGCTATATCCACTACCTAGCCGATGCGCTTAACCAAGAGTTAATCACGGCCAAATGCTCAGATATTTTGGGTAAGTATGTGGGGGAGAGCGAGCAAAACGTAGCCAAACTGTTCAAGCGAGCGACCAACAACCAAGCCACCTTGTTTTTGGATGAAGTCGATAGCTTGCTCATGTCACGTGATGCACTGCAACGAAGCCATGAAATCCAACTGGTGAATGAGTTCTTGCAACAAATCGAGCAGTTTGAATACCCGCTCTTTGCGGCCACCAACTTTGCCAAGAACTTAGACCATGCAGTGGCAAGGCGATTCGATTTCAAGTTGGCTTTTGATTACCTAAAACCAGAGCAATCAGCGCACTTGTTCAAGCAAGTACTGAAATCCAAATCCACCAATGCAATAGAGCGCCAACTGAAACAGCTCAAACACTTAACCCCCGGCGATTTTGCCATCCTAACCAGAAGGAGTCGTTACGCAACCAAACCACTAACCGCTCAAGAAGCACTGACCCTCCTTGAGCAAGAAAACAATCGGAAACAACAACCCCAATCCATCGGCTTTATTAACTAGCCACACCAAACGACCAACACAAACTGGAGCCCATCATGGCAACAAAACTATTGAGCAAGCTCAAGGCATCTGCACGCCCAGAGAATTTGAAAGATAACCCGTTACTTCGTAACCGAGAGCGTTTACTAAAGCGCCTCAATCAGCAGCTAGACCTCGCCAAACTTCATATCGAAGGCAAACCTTTACAACGTGAAGTTAGCAAGCGCATCAAGGATGAAGAAACCGGCGAGATGGTTTCAAAAACTACCACCAAAGTCGTTCGCCCTTGGTTTTATACCCGCAATAACTGCCTCTACTTTGAGGTAAAACACAACAACCAACCGCTTGAAATAGCCAAGGGCATGCATGCCTTTGAGGTGGGCCCACCCGAAAACCTCATCCCCACTATCGAAACAGTCATTGAAGCTGTTGTTGCAGGAGAGCTAGATAACTTCCTAGAGCCAGCCAAGTAACGAATCCACCAATCCAGCAACTCAAAATCCGGTAGCGACATTGTCGCTACTGGCCTTTTCCTTAAATTAACCAAGAGACAACACCATGATGACCGTAAGCACATCACTGCCACTTCCTGTATCTGAGCAATTCGCAAGCCTATTAGCCGAGCAGCTCAAAAACGTCACCAGCAATGCTGTGACCCTAAATTTCAGAGATGAATCCTATGATGCCGAATCAGGTGGGTTCCGACCTGTCGAAATCAGGCTAGAGCGCCATCTCAGCCAATGGCATATCCAGTACATTACGGAGTTCTGCTATGTCGGTATTGGACCCTTTGCAGAGCTAACCAAAAGCCTCGACTTCGATTTTAGCTGCGGTATTTTCCAATCTATAATTGGCGAATGCGCTATTGAAAAGGGAGCAGGTATGTATGTGGTCTGGGAGCCGAATTTCTTGAGCTATTGGCAAGAAATGGAAGCTTTTAGTCTCACGATTTGCTCTGACTAAAGTTAAAGCAGAACAAAACAAAATATAGACAAACAACTGCTACGTATCATAGCTCAGTGCCCCCTAACAAATTATGTATTTAGGGCTCTGAGAGCAATAACCACTTCCTCTACAACTTTGTTTAAGCTAGACGGATGAATAGGACGACAAGCTAAAACAGGCTTGTCGTTTAACTTCAATAAATCCTGCGAGATGTGCCTGCTCAAGCGTTCAAATTGTTGGATAGCCGCCTTTCCTCGAATATACAATTCGAAATGGCTTTGGTGTTTGTGAATGGCTAATCGGCATTCTGCTGGCCCTGTATTTGGCTGTATCCGAACAGCATCCTTTGCATTGGTAAATTGATTTAATCCAATCAACTCAAATGCTATTTTGGCTAGCTCTCTATCTACGTTATTCATGTATGACCGACCTTGTTCTATCTAATTAACCGCACTCTAGTACAATTGAAAGAGTTGACAACTTAGATACAGCCCCGCCGCTTATAATTCGCTTCCCATGTTTTGTACGTTTCGGCCCATTTGTCCCCAATAGCCTGCTTGTGTTTGGTCCATTTCTTCTCGATTTCTTCTTTTGCAGGAAGATCAACTCCGGAGAGCTCTTTGGTATACATGCGCGGAATAACATGGCTGTAATGCCGTTCAATCATTTCGGTGCTGGTACCGCATTGGCGCGCAAGCACCTCAATCGGCACAGTTTGGGCAATCAATTCCCAAGTTATGTAGGAATGTCGCAATGAATAGAGAGTTCGATTACCTGACGGTGATTTTTCCAGCCCAGCCTTCTTAACCGCTTCAGCAAATGAGCGGCCAATTCGTGAAGTCGTTGAGCCATCAGGTAACGTAAACAGCTTGTCGCTTGCCTTGCGGTTTGGAAATCGGTTCACCATATGCCGAACCGTCGTTTCCAAGGCTTTCTTGCACACAATTTCTCGAGTGCCAGTGTAGAGCGTAGTTTTACCTTTTCTAACTGAGATGTGAAACGTTGCCTTGTCACCGTGGCGCTCGATGTGCAGATCTCCCCAAGTTAGGTTATCTAGCTCAGAGCCCGGCCTCATTCCGGTGTAAATCACAAACTCGGCATAATCTTCTGTTAGCTGTCGAATATGGCGAGTCACTTCTTTGTGACTGTTTTCCATCATGTCATACAGGGCGTCCATAACCTGCTCATATTCTTGTGGCGTGAAGTGAGCACGACGCTGAGGCGCTTCCCCTTCTGACGTATTCAAATCGGGAACTTGGTTGGCCAACATCCACTTATTTTCGATAGCTTCCTTGAACACCATCTGCATAGCCGCATTGTGATTAAGCAATGTCGATTTGGCAGGCACTCGCTTCATTTGAGCGATACGCCAAGTGTTGAATTCCTTGAGCTTAGTAATGTCGATGGACGTAACATAAAGACGGTCGAAGAAAGGGATGTGGTACTTGTTGAGCACTTGGATATAGTTACGGTAGATCTGCTTACCAACACCATCATCGATGGCTTGTTGCATGCTGGCGATAGCTTTTTCGGCTACGTCCCTGAATCGTTTGGACTTCACTAGCTGGTTTTTCTCGGACAGAATTTCCAGCTCCATTTGCAGCCGGTAGGCCATCGCAATGGCTTTCTCTTTTTCCTTTTGCTTTGTAGTTTTGCTATACCACTTACCTGCCACTTTGATACGGGCATACCAGCGTTTGCTGTTATCCTGAAGGTAGACGTATAGTTCGTCAGAAATGTCGTGTCTGTCTAATTGATTCGCCATGAAGAAGCTCTTTTCTGCAAAGTTTTTGCAAAGTCTTTTCATTGTAAAGTAATCAATTAATTTTTAAAGAATTTCCTAACGACACCGCATTGAAAATCCCCGTGTCGGTGGTTCGATTCCGCCTCTGGGCACCACTACAATAGGCCCTGTCCATTTGGACGGGGCCTTTTTGTATCTAAACTTTGCAAGCTTTTACCCCTCCCCTACTCTGTTTAATAACGACCAAGAACAACAAAACTACCGCCCTACTTTCAAAGAGCAGTATCGATACACGTACTAGGGAAATTGCTTTTAGTTAGGTTTCTGCTTTCGTATCAGCACGAAATTCAGGTATGGGGTGGGTCATCAATAACTCGATACCTTCTCTGGGGTCTAGTTCGAGTACTTCACAAAAGCGAACGTATTCAACCAGACTCAGTTTCTTGTCAAACGTTTCAATCTTGCTGATGTAGTTGTGACTCGGATATTTCAAAGCACTAGCCAGCTCCTCTTGCGTAACGCTCTTAAATTTGCGCTCTGCCGCAAGCCAACCAATTAGCTTTCTGTAGTTCGAATCGTATATCGCTTTCATGTGCGCACAATATGCGATCAATACAAATGTACCATTTCGGTACAATTCGGAATGTTTTTTGCTTCTTAATACCCATAGTCAAAAAAGCGGCAATGCCCTGCCGGAACACGAGAAGCAAGAAACGGAATTCGAAATTAAGCTATGACCTCATCAATCATTACCAATTCGGCAGCTATTAACGCTCAGAGGAATCTTCGGTCAACGAGTGATGCACTGAACACCTCGATGACTCGGTTAAGCTCAGGCTTGCGCATAAATTCAGCAAAAGATGATGCTGCGGGTATGCAGATCTCTAATCGGCTCACGTCCAACATCAATGGAATGAGTGTGGCGATCAGAAATGCCAATGATGGTATCTCGATGGCACAAACGGCAGAGGGGGCGTTACAAGAGACAACGAACATTCTGCAACGTATGCGCGATTTGGCCTTGCAGTCTGCAAACGGCACTAACTCAGCAAGCGATAGGAAGGCGATTCAGGAAGAGATTGCTCAGCTACAAAAGGAAATTGACCGGATTGCCGAAACCACAACATTTGGCGATCAGAAGTTATTAGATGGTTCATTTGGCTCTAAGGCATTTCAGGTGGGTGCCAATGCCAACGAGACTATCGATGTCACGATTCCCGATAAATCAGCAGATGAATTAGGCTCCTATGCTTGGGGAGCCAGAACTGGTTGGGGAAGTGGAGGTTTGTTACCTGACCCTTTTTTGGCACTCAGTAATCCTCAAACATTTTGGATCGAGGGCTACAAAGGCGATGCCGAAATATCAGTTCCAAAGATAACTGATTCAAGCAGTCGCTACCTAGCAGATCAAATCAATCAATTCGAAGAAAGTACTGGCGTATCGGCTTTTGTATACACCGATGTCGCCATACACGCATTCGGCAACGCGGTTAACGATCCAGATAGTGTAAGCTTCGACATTACAGTTGGCACAGTAACCACCAGTGTCGTCAATGCCACCAGCCATCAAGACATTATTAATCAGATAAACCGTAACTCTTCCGAATCAGGCATAACCGCATCATATGAATCGAATATCATCGGTTCATCAAATCCCGGCGTTGTAATTCATGAGCCTAACGGGGAAAACGTGCATATTTCGCAAGCACAAGTAGAACCTCCCAGCGCAACTGCTGTGTACGCAAAACCTGCACCAAGGCACGATCAAATCACTAGGAATGTGAATGGGTACCCTCTAGCCCTGTATGGAGTGACTTTTTTCGGCATACTAGAGCTTGATAGCGATAAGCCCTTCACCTTCGCAGAAGGCTCACCAAACGGGCATTACCAAATTGAAGATTATTCCGTGTCAGATATTGATGTATCGACATACTTCGGAGCCCAATATGCTATTGGTGTCATCGATGATGCGCTCCAACAAGTCGATAGTACAAGAGCCCAGTTGGGCGCAGTACAAAATAGGCTGCAACATACAATCGCTAACTTGTCGGTAACTGCCGAAAACTCCGAAGCCTCCCGCAGCCGTATTCGTGATACTGACTTTGCTAAGGAAACGACTGAACAGGTCAAACAGCAAATCTTACAGCAAGCCGGTACATCGGTACTGGCACAGGCCAACCAACTGCCCCAAGCAATGCTATCGCTTTTGAACAACTAACAACCCTAACCTGCTATAATCTTCCAAGCTCAAGGAATGGGCTAACAAAGATAAGGAAACATCATGGATGACATCTACGCTATTCCCCTCGACCTGATCTGCCACTGGATTACCTTGGCTAACCAGAACGACTTCTTCGCTGTTGCCAGATTAACTGAGTTGTTTGGCTCTGTGGATGAAGCCCAAAAATTCTTGGATGAACGATCAAGGCCAACTCAGTAAGCTATTGCCCAAAAAACATATGAAAGCTACTTCCTAAATTGAAATTCGAAGTATATGTCCAGACCCCACATGACTTTACCATTACGATATTTTTGATTTCCTTTTTCAAACTTGATGAATTGATAGTCCCGAAGGGTATGCAGGTGCTTCTGAATGGCTTGCCTACTAGGAGCATCTTCCCGCTCATCAATATTGCTCTCACAATCAAACTTTGTGTAATGCCCTTTAAAATCACTGTAAAATGCATACTTCTCTGCTATGACTTCATAAGTACCTCTAAGAAACAGCGGCTGATGAACATCCTTTGATGCAGCCAGCCATTTTTGAATAATGTATATACCAAATTGAAAAGTTGCTGGAGGTATTATTGCCTCCTGATTAGGTCTGCTCGGGTAATTTCTAGCCCACATCAAACTTTTAATAAACTTTGAGGCTTCCCTAGATTTGCTTTGGCTATAACAGTGCACTCGTCTTAGCCGCGTTGCTTTTTTATGAACTTTTTTTGTGTCTTCGCTTTCCACTAATAGACCCTCTAGTTATCCGACCACACTTCACCTGCGAGCAGTTAAGTTAGAAATTCTGCCCCACCTACTTTTCTTAAATAGTAGCATATAACCCCACCCCCGTTTGTCATTCAAATGGATGCCATTAGCATCCATTTGATGCCTATATTAAATCAGCAAATTAGCTAGCCTGTGTGCGTTTCTCAAAGTTAATTCCAATACCCTTATCAGCAGGCTTCTTGTGAGGCCGGAAGTACTGAGCAAGCACTTTTGCCAGCTGGACAGGTTATACCCTCATTCTATTGGGGACAAAAAACTTAACTTTGACCGTCCAAAAAATTCAAATAATAGAAAGAGATACAAGTATGACAACGCTAAACAGTCGAAAACTCCAAGCTCCCCAAAAACAGCTACTTAAAGGGCCATTAGTAGGCGTTTCAGCTGGGATACAAATAGTTAGAAACGGTAAAACAATCACAAAATCGGCGATACATCAGGCTGAGGTGGAACGACAGCAGAATAAATCCGATGGGCAATTACCTAGAATCATAGTTCCCAAAAGATCCTGTCTCGAAAGGGGGGTTCTTCTTTACAAGAGAGATTTTTCAAGTGCCGAAGCCGCAAGCCTAGAAAGAGCTAGCTCACTTACTCCTTATAAAGAGTATGGGTCGAACAAAAGGTACACTGAGTATTATTTAATAGACATCAGAAAAGTCGAGAACCTTGAAAAGCTAGATTATGAGCTTTGTGACCCTGCGGGGGAGTTCAAACTACAGCCAACTTCGCACCTTCCATACCCCTCAGAAGAAGGCGTTTTATCCAAGCATGGAGCATACAACACTACCGAGAATACTGACAAAGTCACTTGTGCGAGTAGTCTCATAAAGAAGCATAAGTTGGACATTTGGTGTCATCCAATTCCCATTGAAAACACGTCAAACCTCCCCCGCTACAGTTTGAACAATACTCCTAAGCCTTTATCCGCAATAACGAACTGCCTAGCAAGCAGCGTAGGATGTCCACCGGAGTTTATTGCAATTTCTGCACTGACTCTGTTGGGAGCAGTAATCGGTCACAAAATACACATTCAGCCTACGACAGACATTACGTTCATCGCTACATGCACCCTTTGGGGGGTTCTAATTGCAGACCCTGGCGTCAAGAAAACCCCTGCAATGGAAGCTGTCCTCAATCTCATACAACCCGTCATTGAAGAGATTGAGGAGGTATATAAGCACGAACGAGAAAAGCAAAAAAGCAACGAAGATGTCCATAAATTAGTGCATCAAATCACCTTAAGTATGGCCAAAGAAATCATTCAGGAAGCAGCTTTATTCGGAGATGAGAGAAAACTTCAAGCAGCACGGCGAGAAGCTGCTAGGTTACTTCAGCCAGTACACCAAAAAGCAATTGCCTGCCCAAAGAAACGTTTAGTTGCTAGCGATTTTACCTTTGCCTCATTATTCAATTTACTCACCGAAAACCCCAACGGCATTTTGCTATTTGTTGATGAAATCATTGGACTTCTTGCAAAAGCCAGTCGCAAGGGAAATGAAGAGCTAAAAGGGTTACTGCTACAAGCTTTCAATGGATTCGGCATTTTCGAAGTAGACAGAGCAACACATGAACACCAATCAACTCAAGATGCCAATGTTTGTATTCTAGGGTCTATCCAACCTGGAAAGTTCGTTCCCTATTTACAGTCTGCACAAGAGGACTGCCTAGACAATGATGGGTTTATTCACCGTTTTCAACTAATGATTTATTCAAGTGCCGATGATTGGTCTTCAGCATGCTCCATCAAAAACCCCCAAAAAGTCATAAATAAAATTCAATCTATGCTCAAAGATTTGGTGGAGCATCATTTCTTTGATGAAAATACTCCGTTCAAGGAGCGAGTAGTTCCATTCTCGAATGATGCACAGGCAGTATACGATGAGTGGTGGGAGGACTTCTCAAAGCAGTTCGATAATATTTCGTCGGGAGCAGTCAAGGCTCACTTTCGAAAGTTCCAGCCGTTGCCAGCAAAAATTGCTTTGATTTTTACGGTTATCGAATCCTATAACTACACCGAACGTCACTTCAAACCGGTCGAATATGTAGCACTACCGGAGCTGGAAAAGGCTATCGCTTTTACCGAATACCTCGCTAAACATGCGCAATACCTACTCGACACATCTCAAACAACATCTCAGCTAGATGCGATCCGCCTAAGTGAAACCCTGAATTCGTTTGAAGGAACATTCACCCGCCGCGATGTAAACCAACGCAACCTCAGCGGTATTCGTCGCGATACCCAACGTGCACAGTCTGCCCTCAACTATCTCGTTGAGCATAACTGGCTTAAGTGTAAACGCGTTGGCCGCACAGAGCGTTACGTTGTCAATCCACACATCAACAAAGGCTCTGATTAATCAGAACTCACAGTACTCACACAAATGAGCTGTGAGTACTGTGACCGCTTTTTCAATTATGTACCGGTCAGGACAGAGCAAAATGGACAATATTCAACGCATTAATACAGACGCTATAAGTACTAATACATCATCAGTACTCTTAACCACAGGCTCACTCTCAATGGGTCTAGAACAATACATTAAGTCAGCCTACAACCCACTGAAATCGGCTGCTTCACGTTCTATTCTTGATAGTTCTAACAAAGCTAACAAGCTATATGCGCTCGACAGCTGGTTGGCTAACAATCCCGCTAACTTCGTGAGAAGTCGCAGCGAAACCCTAATACTTCATGATTTACAGCAAACCCAATTTGCTCACCCTGAGCAGTATTGCTTAATTCCTTTTGTAGACAAGTTAGCGTTCACTATTGACCTTACCGAGGAGCAGCTGGAAGAT
Organism: Neiella marina; assembly: GCF_002165625.1. Taxonomy (GTDB): domain Bacteria; phylum Pseudomonadota; class Gammaproteobacteria; order Enterobacterales; family Neiellaceae; genus Neiella; species Neiella marina. The sequence continues at coordinate 89,185 of NZ_NGNS01000002.1, read as the reverse complement.
CTTAAAGAGGCTATTTTATCCAGCATAAGTAATACGGAGATAAACATCGTCGGCAGAGGGCCCGCCTCTGTATTGCCGAATAACAAAGAGCATTACAAATATCACATTCGCTTTACGGTAGGCGATAACCAAAGCCAGATTATTCTCTATTCCGGTCTATCCGAAACAACCCAGCAAGTTCGCCCACACCAGCGACTATGCAAGATAGTTCTTAATCCCGCCCGCTTTAGTTCACTACAGCTAGCCCTTTTTTTTCAATTGATGAAAAGTTGCGGAGCGTTTGATTACGCAAAGGTGATGGCTGAGGCCAACGTAACAACAATCGATACGGCGTTAGATCTCGTTGGCTATCCACCCTGTCTATTACTTTGGGACAAGCCCAAAGTAGAGATTATCGATATCTGGCATAACCAAGCGGATGGGCAAGTCGAGCTTGGCACCGCAATTCTTGGAGCTACGGATGGCAGCCATAGCAAGGCATATAACAAAACAACGCAACTGCTACTTAAGGCCAACTATCCATTCACTTTACTGAAAGGCTTCAATGGGAACGATATCAACATTACTCGCTTTGAACGTCACTACAAGACTAACGGCGGCAAAGCCATCATTATCGATACGCTTGAGAAAACCCCCTACATACTGAGTGACACTCAGTTTTACAGCCCAACGCTATTGCGCGAACTCAACAAAAAGCAGCGCAAGTTTGTGCGCCAATACGGGTTTGTTTACTGGCTCCATGTCATTGCTAAAGAGCAAACACGGCAAGCAGTCCTAGAGCTGATGCCTTTGTATCAACTACATGTCAACCACCAACCCCTTATGCGTAGCCAGATTCAAGTCTTAGAGCAGCTGAAGGGAATCATTTTAACCCCTTGCAACTACCTATAGCAGGAGAGCAACTATGCAGTCGAAATGTACTTCTTACGAAAATAACGACCACCCAAAGAAGTGGTATGTAGTATTTTTGGGAAATAAGCCTGGAATTTACAACTCTTACAGAAACGTTATGAAATATATAACGGGATATCAAATGCCTAGCTGGAAATCATACGATACTTATGAAGAAGCTGAAGATGCATTTGAGCGGTACTGTGAAATCCGAGATGTTACCAGCAAGAAAACATATGTATGGGGCGCTGGCTTAACACCTCCTAGAAGTTTAAGAACCAGTGACTAAACAAGAACGCGCCATCGGAGCTGATAGCATAACTAGGCTTGACCAAAGCGGGCTACTACGACCCTCTCGGCATAATTGATAGAAGGAATTCAGGTGGCTTTAATCTCTATTAAAGTCACCCTACTTCATCGATATCTATGAAACTTTCAGAGAGCAGCAAATCCTCTGAAACTCTTTTCTGGTCAAAATCGAAGTACGAGCGGAAGCCAAAGTCACTTGTTAAATGTCTAGTTTCGTAGCCACTCAACCAGATCTAATATTGACTGGTGATCTGGGCATGACGCAGCTAAACCATTTTGATTTACATTACTCTTGAATAGGGCCCATGCACTTTCATCCTTAGATTGAATACCTATATGAGCTTCAATTGAACCTAAGGTCCAAAGCCAAATCCCTTGAGCTTTTAGAGCATTATGTAAAGTGAGTATTTGAGGTTTTGCAACGGCATCATTTGCCAGAATTTCAAACGCTCGTGCCGCTGTACAATGATCGCTTTTCTTAGGGAGACCGACACCATTTAAAGCAATGTTATTTGCAGGAGCGATTTGAGCTAAACGCGACTTAATTGCAACTACTTCAGGTGATGTTGCACCAACAAAACCATCTCGAATAGCACCTGTTAACCCATAGTCTAAATCACATATTGCTTTTGCGGGCAGATCCATTGCCGCCAAAATTTCTAATGACTTCTTGGTGTCATTTACACCACTTTGAGCTACCAATGCATGTTTCTCTTGCCCCATCGTTTTGGAACAGGCTTGTTTATACAAAAATGGAAGTAGCCTAAGTTCGGTCTTGCCTTCAGTAAGAACAACATTTTCAGCAAAGAGAACTTGGGTTGAGTGGGAAAGGCTAAATAATTGCTCCATTTGATGAACAGAATTTGGCACAACCTGTTGTATTGCGTCAGATAGACGCAACCTAGTATATGTGCCTTGCTGATCATTCTTACGCATAAGTAAGGTTGTTTCAGCCAGTTCAGGCGTAACCATCTGTGCTGAGTGAGTCGTAATAAGCACCTGATAACCTGAGTTTGACAGCGAAGATAGAGCCTCTCTAACTTGCTCAATTGCAAAGGGATGTAAATATAGCTCTGGTTCATCGATTAGTAGCAGAGTAGTTAGCTCAGGAACATTACGTTTAATTTCTGCGAGGTATTGGACTAATGCCATTTGGATAGACCGTTGTGCACCGTGGCCATAAGACGCAAAGTCTCGACCATCACCTTGTCCCTCAAATACCTTTAGTGTTCCAGCTTTGATTAAGTCATCAATCGTAGGCGTTTCGAAATGTAACTTTACAGTCATTCCAGGGAACAATTCAGCAACCTTGGCATTAACTGTAGTGTCGATATTAGACAACTCCCCAAACCTCAAGTCACCATCACTTGAGATTCTTCTGCTAACCTCGGATAAATGAGTATTGAGATCTTGCTCATGAGCTTGTCTAACTGGTTCAAGAAACTGCGCTAATAGTTTTCCTATGGTTGTAGTATTTTTCGATTTCGATGCATCCTCGGCCGCGTTTTCCATTGCTCCAATACGGATAGGTTCAGGGAGTAATGCATTTATAGCATTGTCTATTCCCGTTGGGTTAACAACCCATTGACCAGTGGCAGGGTCTTTTACTGATAGTTTAATTTCAGCTGCTTTAGCTGCTGGCACTAGCTGAACTCGTTTAATACTAAGCACATCATTTTCAACGTACTTCTCGACCGACTTCTTTTGCTTTTCAGGCATGCTATCTAACAAAGCCTGTGAAACACCTTTAATCTCTGCCTCAACTTCAATTGGATTGGCAGGCTCGTTGAAGTCTTTTTCAGACAGACTCGACTTTCTAAGTAACCATTGTAGTGCCGATAAACAATTTGATTTACCAGCGTTGTTATAGCCAACCAAAGGAGTAAACCCTGAAAGCTGCAAACTAGTATTGATGCATGACTTGTAATTTTTGATCGTTATATTAGTTATGTTTAGAGCCATTGCTCCTCCTGATTGCTATACAATCACCAAAAGACATTTTACGCCTCAATAACCGGCAGCATCTTGGCTGCTCCGGCGCCAAACGTGCGTAGTTGATTGATTTATTAAATGCTGATGTTGATATTTCTACCTAACCGCTCAATGTCATGCGCCAATACAGTTAGCCCGTTGCTTGCATACACGATATGTTGCTGACCAAGAATACCTGACTCATTAATTGCACCTATGGCCCTTTCTAGGCTGACCTCAACGTTCTCGCGATCAATTTCAACACTATCTAGAACCTCGTTAATGTGCTGCTCAACCTGAGGATTATTAAATTTAACTTCTATCGGAGGTCGTTGTTCATCGTTGTGTATATGAACATGATTATGAATATGCCGAGTTTGAGAGCTATCGAAGTATTTATCGAGAAACTTGAGAATAATGCCTGTTGCAACACCTGCGGCGACGGTGGCGATAAAGCTGCCTTCTGAAAATTTCTTTAACTTGAGTTCATCCTTATATTTTTTGCCAAAAGATCTGACAGTGGTTGGGACTTTCTCATTTTTAAGTTCTTTTTTAGATGTGATGTAGGCAGTTGAGTTTGCAACTGCTTGAAGATCGATAAGCGCATAGCAAAGAGAATAAATGCTATCGAACTTTTCATTAAGCCGTATTTCTACGTCAAACCTTTCATCTAATGTGATTTTTTTCACATGACTTCCTTGGTGCGTATAACTCCCTGTTAGGGGGTGACAAAATGTAGCGGCGATTTAGGGCTAAACTTGCGAAGCACCAAAACTAAATCACCGCATAGTTTTGGCATCCTGCTTGAACATTTTGTTAAGTGCCTACGATCTTTGAAGCCAAATATAAACTTGTAGAGACAATAGCAACACCTAATGTCACATAGGACATATGAATAAGCCAATACCGTATGCTTTTGAATTGCTCATTTTTATCCCAGCTTTGTTCAGCCTTTGGTTTACCAAGCTCTTTGGCTAAAGAAAAGAAGCGCTGAGCATCAATTCGCAACTCATAAAGACACAAAAATACTGTTAAAACAAAGGAAGCAAGCGCAATTGAAAGTAGCCACTTTTCTGAACAAGAAAGAGGGGCTTTGTCGGTTTTAGTTAGAGCCAAAAAGAAGATGCCCGTAGCACCTGATGAAACAGACAAAATATATGCTCGCAACCTATTTCCGGCATCTTTGGCTAATTCGTGATATTTGGTAATCTCGTCCATGAGTTTCCTTGTGGGCACTCAACTCTTAATAGGTATACATGTATCCCTAAATGGATATTTGGAGGGTTTTCAGACAGGGTATACCTATCACGCTTTTGGCGTTCCTCGCCGGATAGGTATAATTGATTGAATCCCTTCGCTTTGTTCCAGTGTACGCCACAGCCTTTCAAAATCAACGACAACTGACTGTTGATTGATTTAGATCTTTATTTTCAAGAGTACTATGCAGTTGAACACTGTGAACATGGGTGACTTTAATGTGCATTAAAGTCACCCTATTTTCTGAATGCGCAGTTACACTTGTTCAGCAGCATTTCTAAAAATGCTCAGCTCTCGACTTGCAAACAGTAATTTGATGCTAGTGAAAACAACTATCGAGTTACGCTATGCGCTATCAGCTTTTTCAAGACAACCTGCCGATCAAATTCAACAGCAAATTTGAGGACGCCATCAACGATGCGATAAACCATTGTGGTGGTACAGAAGGCGATCCTTACCGCCCTCTTTTCATGAAATTGTCGTCAAACGACAACACCTACTCCCTTAGACTAGAAGGCTCTGTATACGACTCATTGGTTGAGCTTCACGAGCTGTGCTTCAGCAGATTCTGTAACAGCGAAGAGCAGGTACTTCTGGTGCTGTCTGGCGAGGGCAACCAAGAGTTAAAATTAGCACTAGAGCTAACAGAGTTAGCTGAGATCAACACGAGCAAAGCCGCCCTTGCACACATAGACAGATGGTTGATCACAGAGTTTGTGAAACCCGTAAATAACATTACCAAGCATGATGGCTTGCTTGATTGCCACCAAGACTTAAGACTTCCCCAAAAACAGCACTTCCGAAGGGGTCCAATCTCGAGCATGTGAATCTGCAATTTGTAACCATTCTTTGATACGGTTTCGCGGCTCCACATCCTTCCCCCAATACTCTTTAAAGAGGGCACCATCCATCTGCTGCGCTGCAACCAAAATATCGTCCTCAAGAAGCTCGATAGCACGTTGTATGTATATCCCACCCTTATTATCGTTTTTGGGGTTGGCAACACTCCCAGCAGAAAACAGATCCCGTGCCTGATGGCAAAGAACACCATGATAAGTAAGAAGGTATAGTACGACATCATCGTACTTATCTCTTGACCTACCTGTTTTTACTATCTGGGGGCATAGCAGCACGGCTTCGGCCCTTAGTTTTTTCTTTTCAGCGGCTTCCAATTTTGTATAGAGGCGAGCTTGAATTGGCAACGTATGATCTTGACCATCAGAGTCTTCAAGCCACCAAAGGCGCTCACCTTTTTTTAACCTTCCACGAGCATAAAGCCTGACGTACTCCATTTTCTTATGGATATCAGAAATTCGAAATTCATCGTATTGGATCCCCATTCTGTCGAATAGTGATTCTTTAGCTCCGATTTCCACTTCAAACCGAGGCACGTGAGAAGTTCGGACATGCATTACGCACTGTTCATATTTCCCCCACCGAACCTCTGGCTCCCCCCCCATTTTGCCAAAAACCAGATAAACATGTTTAACACTTTCGATTCGATTGGTCTCTTGCACGCTGTTTGCAACACTTCGCCAAGAGTCGTTTTTGGTAAATTTAACCTCGATCCCAAAATCACCAAGGTCTATGTCAGGAAATGCTTGTGGGTGCGGAGTGAAATCTATATCTGGGAGTATTTTTGAGCCTAACTGTTCCGCAACTTTTCTTACTCTCTCCTCGAACTCATTAGCTTTAATGAAAGGAGTATCTCTAGCTTCGTCAGTTAATTGATTACATATCGCAGCCAACAGCTCTTCGAATTCTTCGCTTTTCAAAATAAAAACAAGCTCTTAGTTTATCCTTAAAATCGGTTAATTTAGACTAAGAGCTTGTGGGGATTGTGTCCACCTTTTTTAGTTAATCTAAAGCGTTCAGCACTGCATTGGCAACATGCCAAGCAAGTACTGGAGGAACTGCATTACCCACCTGTCGTTCGGTTTCTCTTAACTTAGATTCAAAGATAAAATCGTCTGGAAATGACTGAATACGCGCAGCTTCTCTCATTGACATCCTTCGCGGCAATTCATAGTGCCAGTGAATGTTACCATGACACTCCGCTCTTACTGTATATCCAGCTCTATCCGCTTTAAGTCGCCTGTCGCCTTGTTCTGGGCTCTTTTTAGCCCGACTCCAAATGTGATTAAAACCTTCGTCTTCATCAAGTTTGGATAAATCATGAATAGCTTCTTTAGCAGTTATGTGACTGCCCTTGTGAGTTGTGGGTGCAGGTGGTTCAAAATTCCCAACAGTAGGTAACGTTCCCACAATCATTACGCGCTCCCTAGTCTGAGGGACACCATAATCAGCAGATTGGTAAAGATGATACGTGACGTTGTACCCAAGAGATGAGAAATCTCTCAGTACCTGTTCCAAGGCCTCTGCATGGTGCTTCATAAGTAGGCCCTTAACATTCTCGGCAACAAAAGCCTTGGGTCTAATTCGCCTCACAGCTTCAACCATGGCTCTGTATAACCCGCTTCGTTTTCCTTCAATACCAGCACCTTTGCCATTGACTGAAATATCCTGACAGGGAAATCCACCAATAACGATGTCAGCGGAGAGAGGCAAATCATCGAGCATTTCCCAAATATCTCCCTGATGAATGTGCTCCCCAATATTTCGGCGATATGTCCTACAAGCAGCTTCATTCAACTCATTCGCCCAAACTATATCTACAGGATGCTTTGGGTACTTGTGATTCAGGAAGGTAAACCCGCCTTTGAAACCAAAATCCATTCCTCCACAACCGGCAAACAGTGAAACTATTTTGTGACAACGGGTCCTGCTGGCTCCAACGTATACAGGGGAATTCGCAATTTCGTTTCCAGTCACAGGTTCAACGGCTTTCTCATTGAAAGTCACTTACAACACCCCACAACATTATTTATACACAGATAGTTACAGCGGTAAATCAAGGTCACTTTGCTTGTCCCCACCAAATTTTCCTTTCCTAGCCGCACCTCTTGGGCGCTTACGGCTTATATCTAAATTTTCTAGCACATTACGATAGTCAAGACCATGCTCAGCCATCTCTCCCATCAATGCTGCGATGATGGCTATATGGGTAGGCACCGTACCTTTTTTTGAATAGTTACTTAACGATACATGATTCATTTTCACCAGCTCAGCAAACATTCTCATCGTCACACCGGCTTTGCCCAATTGTCTTTGAAACTCTTCATAAGTCATGAATAACTCGGCAGTTCACAAGTACATTTTTATTTATGAACGTTAAAAATAAAAATATGTCTTAAGTTAATTATTTAATGAACAAACCCTAACACATCATTTAGTGAACGACAACAGGAAGCTGTATATATAGACAGTAATTCACAGTAAAAGCAAATTGATCCCATCAATCAAAAATTCACTCAAATTTGATCCGTTCACCCTCAAGCAACTTTACTATCCCCATCAAAAACAGCCATTTAGACCATTCATACCTCCTGATACCGTTATATCAACAACTCATTGATTTGCGGTATCTTTCATGCAGAAAAAATCCCCTACTTTGCTCTATTTAGAGCGCTTAAAAGCGACCGGCAGAGCAGCAATTAATAGTCAGCTCAAGCAAGCGCGAGACTTCTTTGAATGGCACGGCCCTGTTGAGAAACAGCCGTTTCACTCACTGTCTTACATTCAAATCGAAGCGCTGAAACAAGCTCGTATAACTTCTGGCGCATCAGCTCGCTCGATTAACCATTTACTGTGTGCAATTCGGGCAATTACCAAGATTGCGTTCTTGTCTGGCCTTGTGACTGAGAAGCAGTGGCTACAGGTTCAAAGTATCCAGCGGTTGAAGACCTTTCCAACGACCAAAGGCGCTGCGTTAGCGGCTGATGAGGTATGTGAATTGCTGTCGGTGTATCGACAAAACAAGCGATTGGTTCCGGTTCGCAACACCGCCATTTTAGCCATGTTGCTATCGACCGGCCTTCGACGCTCTGAGCTAATGGCATTGAAGCTCTGTCATTTCTGCGCTGAAGAGTTAGCGATTGAAGTCAAACACGGCAAGGGCGGTAAACCTCGTGTGCAGTACATGCCTCAGTGGGCGGCAGATGATTTGGATAACTGGCTTGACGTGCGCGGTTTGGAATCGGGCTACTTGTTCAACCCGTTTTTAGGTGAAGAGCCACAATTGCATCGCAAGCTATCGGCCACATCGATTTACAACATTGTCAGTCGGGCCACCGAAGATTTGTTGGACTCTCGCTGCTCGCCCCATGACATGCGGCGTACATACATCTCGCAGTTACTCAATGAAAACGTGGACTTGCTGACGGTCTGCAAGATGGCCGGTCATTCAAGTGTCACCACCACCCAAATCTATGACAAACGCGATGAGCAAAACTTGATTGCATCAGGGCGTGGTCTGAGCTTTTCGGGTGGCACTAGCAATCGTCGTCAGCGGAGGTAGGGCATGTTTATTTCACGCAAATACCATCAGCTCATTACTCAATATCTCATCAATGCGCTGACCTCTTCTGACTATGATGCAGATTCACTTGAGAGTGTGAATTGCAAAGACTTTTTGCGCATGACAGGTCATCACGTTCGACTCTCGCACGACGAGTTGTTTGACAAAGATAAGCTCCTAGAGACGCTCTCAAGCTTTCGCTTCAAGACGCATGACACTGATGTGCTAAGTAGCAACTGTGAGCTGCTAGGACGCCACATGAAGCTCTCAGCAGCAAGTATTGAGTTACTCAAGTTGCTCGTTGTGATGAGCTGTAATTTTGAGTTTGGCGATACGCTTGCTCGCGCATCACTCTCTGATGATGCGACACAGCTCATTGCCGATACGGTGAGCTTGTCCTGTGAGGCGCTCGTTGCTGCAACACGCGAGCTTAAGCAATGTCCATTGTTCAACAAAGAGCGCTTTGCGCCTAATTCTGCATTCGACAATTTATACCCAGTAAATGCGGCCTTGGTGGCACAACTCTCAACCAAACGGTTTGAGTCGTATGATGAGTTGGTGCAGCAAATCTTATTGGTTTCGCCCAAAGCGGAATTGCAGTTATCCAACTTTGAACATGTTGATACTGACATCATGGCAAGCTTGCTTGAAGTGGCCAAAGTCGAGCCCATCCAAGGGCTCAACATCTTGCTTTATGGTCCTGCTGGGACAGGTAAAACTCAGTTGGTTCGTGCCATGGCCGAGGTTCTGAGTTATCCGCTATATGAAGTACACCCGATTGGTGGTGACTCAAATGCCATCAAGCAAGAGTATGACGAGCTAACGCCAAGCCCTTGTTTACGGTTGCAGCACTTGCAGTTAATCCAATCGCTTTGCTCGTCGCAAACCCAAGGCATGCTGATTGTCGATGAGTGCGAAGACATCTTCTCGGAATATCGCTTTGGCTCCAAGTTATCAAAGCTGACCACCAACAGTTTGTTGGAGGATAATGCGCTGCCGACGATTTGGATAACCAATGATGTGGATGTGTTTGAGCCAAGCCACTTGCGCCGATTCACTTATGTTATGGCCGTTGATAAACCTCCACGCGATGCCATTGCCAAATTGATTCAATCCACGGCCAAAGGACTCAGGTTATCGAAACCCTTTGTAAATGAGCTGGCTAAAAGCCCATCGGCCACACCTGCGACCGTCACCAATGCCTGTCAGGTATCCCGATTCGTTGGCTCAAAAGGTAAAGCGGCTGAGGGCATTGTCAGTCAAGTACTGGATAACCTTGATATGGCATCCGGCATACCACCAACGAGTCGATATAAAAATGCCATGGCCTTTGATGAGCGGTACGTGAATCTGACTACAGCGCCTAATCAGCTCAAGCAAATCAAACGTGGCGTCGCGCAATTGATGGACATACGGGTACTACTGACTGGTCCCCCAGGTTGTGGCAAAACAGGTTATATCCACTACCTAGCCGATGCGCTTAACCAAGAGCTCATTACTGCCAAATGCTCAGATATTTTGGGTAAGTATGTGGGGGAGAGCGAGCAAAACGTAGCCAAGCTGTTCAAGCGAGCGACCAACAACCAAGCCATCTTATTTTTGGATGAAGTCGATAGCCTTCTCATGGCGCGAGACTCAATGCAACGAAGCCATGAAATCCAACTAGTAAATGAGTTCTTGCAGCAAATCGAGCAGTTTGAATACCCGCTCTTTGCGGCCACGAACTTTGCCAAGAACCTCGACCATGCCGTGGCACGGCGATTCGATTTCAAGCTGGCCTTTGAATACCTAAAGCCTGAGCAATCAGCTCACTTGTTCAAGCAAGTGCTGAAATCCAAATCCACCACAGCAATAGAGCGCCAACTAAAGCAGCTCAAACACTTAACGCCCGGCGATTTCGCCATCTTGACTAGAAGGAGTCGCTACGCAACCAAACCATTCACCGCTCAAGAAGCATTGACTCTCCTTGAGCAAGAGAACAATCGAAAACAACAACCCCAATCCATCGGCTTTATTAACTAGCCACACGTTTTAGTCACACCCAAACCAACACAAACTGGAGCCCATCATGGCAACAAAACTATTGAGTAAGCTCAAGGCATCTGCACGCCCAGAGAATTTGAAAGATAACCCGTTACTGCGTAACCGAGAGCGCTTGTTAAAGCGGCTAAACACGCAACTGGACATGGCCAAACGCCACTTAGACGGTAAGCCCTTACAGCGTGAGGTCAGCAAGCGCATCATGGATGAAGAAACCGGCGAGATGGTGTCGAAAACCACCACCAAAGTCGTTCGCCCTTGGTTCTACACCCGCAACAACTGCCTCTACTTCGAGGTGCGAAGCGGCAATACCCCTATGGAAATAGCCAAGGGTATGCATGCCTTTGAAGTGGGCTCACCCGAAAACCTCATTCCCACTATCGAAACAGTCATTGAAGCTGTTGTGGCAGGCGAGCTGGATAACTTCCTAGAGCCAACCAAGTAACGAAGCCACCAATCCAACAACTCAAAATCCGGTAGCGGCACTGTCGCTACTGGCCTTTTTCTTAAATCACCCAAGAGAACACACCATGACCACAGTAAGCACCTCACTACCACTGCCTGTATCGGAGCAATTCGCAAGCCTCTTAGCCGAGCAACTCAAAGACGTCACCAGCAATGCCGTCACCCTAAATTTCAGAGATGAATCCTATGATGCCGAATCAGGTGGGTTCCGACCTGTTGAAATCAGGCTAGAGCGCCATCTCAACCAATGGCATATCCAGTACATTACGGAGTTCTGCTATGTCGGTATTGGTCCCTTCGCGGAGCTGACCAAAAGCCTCGACTTCGACTTTGGCTGCGGCATTTTCCAATCCGTGATTGGCGAATGTGCTATTGAGAAAGGAACTGATATGTATGTGGTCTGGGAGCCGAATTTCTTGAGCTATTGGCAGGAAATGAAGGCATTTACTCTTACGATTTCCCCTGACTAAAACCACCATAGGATAAAATCAAAACTTCACTGTTATTCAATAGAGCCAGCTATTAGCAGCTGGCACAACTCTCGAGTAACTGATTGTATGCTCTATTAAATTAACATTAATCGGCTCCCCGTATAGATCTGGTAAACTCTGCATAATCAACAGTCAAATTGTGCGAGTTAGAGTTAATGGAGTTTTATCAGGTCGACGTAACCAATGAGAATTGTTGGCGTGCAATCATATTGTTTGGAAAGAATTCTGCCACATACAAGTTTGCACTGGCGCAATCACTCATCGATATGCATGCCAAGCCCAATGATCTAATAACCTTGGAGAAACTTGCTGAGCCATTTAGCCGACATATTTGCACCCACCTCCAGCACACTCCTAAGCAAAGCACCTCCTCTTCCAGCAAATTTCTCGATGCATGCTCCGCATATAACCGAATGGAAATAGAAAAAGACTCTTTAATTAATACGACGATAAAACAGGGCTTTAACCATGTACTCAAAGCCTTCCACAACGTGAACAACGAAGAGTTACCTAACCGATTTTTTATTGACGAGCGCAGAACAAACAAAGGGATTCGACTGACGGATAAGTTTTATCAACTGACCGAAAGTGGCCAGTTTGAAAATTTCCGTTATGAAACTGAAGCTCGCTGGCGACTGGTAGAACAAGCGTGGCGCATGGGTGTATCCCGTAACCTCGTATCAGTTCAATACGATCCAAAATTGAAAACCTTGTTCACCTCAGACAGCGAGCGCCGTGTCGATATCACCAGTTGCAGAGACAGTTTGAACGGCTATCAAAAAGGTCGCTGTTTTTATTGCTATGACGAAATAAGCATTGATAAAAAATCACCGAACTTAGCGGATGTCGATCACTTCTTGCCGTGGGCCGCGAAAGAGAATGTTGATAACGTGAACGGAGTTTGGAATTTGGTATTAGCATGCCAAGACTGCAACAGAGGCGAAGGCGGCAAATTTGCCAAAGTACCAACAATTGAGTTGTTATCTCGACTCCACAAAAGAAATGAGTATTTTATTAATAGCCATCTTCCGCTCCGACAAACGCTTATTCAGCAAACGGGATTGGAAGAGTTGGCTCGGAGGAGCTTTTTACAAAAACAATATGATTCAGCCAAATCCATACTGATCCATGAGTGGCAACCTGAACCACGCGGCATAATGACTTTCTAATGACTATTGATTACTACAACCAGAACGCCAATGCTTTTGTCGAAAGTACCCTCAATGTAGACATGCAAGCTTTGTACTCGCCATTTTGCAGTCGATTACAAGAAGGAGCCTTAATTCTAGATGGAGGGTGTGGCTCAGGTAGAGACTCGAAAGCTTTTATAGCTATGGGATACACCGTCGAAGCAATGGATGCATCTCTTGAAATGGTCAAGCACGCTAGCACTTATACCGGAATACACGTAGAGCATAAGACTTTCCAAGAAATAGATGAAACAGAAAAATATGATGGGATTTGGACGTGCGCCTCGCTTCTCCACGTCGCCCGTAAAGAGCTACCAACAGTCATCAAGAAATTAACCCGCTCGCTGAAAAATGGTGGAACATGGTATCTGTCATTCAAGTATGGAAATACTGAGAGAAGTAAAGGAGGGCGAGACTTTACAGATATGGACGAGACGACAGTGGCTCAACTACTAAATCCATTTAAGGAACTGAAAGTAGTGGAGCTCTGGCATACAGAAGATGCTAGGCCAAGCAGGGATGAAAAATGGCTAAACTTAATCGTCCAAAAAATAGAGTGCGGTGTACGAGCTCATACACGATCTGACACTGTCGATTGCACAGCGTGACCTAACTTTACAACCGGCACACTAAACGACGGAACTCATTTCTGGACATTTTCGTGTTAACGAGGTTTTTAGTAGATATGAAAAAGCCAGCTAGGTTATTAGCTGGCTCAAATCGATATTAATCGCTCTTCAACTAACTACTCTAAAGCAGATTCGCAAGGGGAAATATCTTCGGTTAAAGCTACGGAAAAATCTAGAGCCGCGTCTCGGTCAAAGAACCAGAGATCTGTGCCCCCATATTCACCGTTATCAATATAGTGCGTCTTGAGATAGTTTTCTGTACTACCGCAAACTATTTTGAAAAACTCATTGTCATGTACTTCTAACAAGCCTTCTTCAGTTATTGAAATCTCAAGTGTAAAATCTGAATCACTATTAATTAACCCTGTTACAAAAAACTCTGAGCCATCGTCACTTACAGTCAGCTCTTCTGCAACTCCCCCTAAATCATCATCAAACCAAACGATGTATAAAGTTCGTCCCCCAAGCCACTCGTAACTAAATTGGCTAGGAAGCTCAACGCCATGTATGGTTTCGAGCAAGTAGGATTGGGCTTGATCGATATCAACCAGAGCACTATTGGGTGAGCCACTATTTGCCACCAGACCTACTACATCGGAGTCGAAATCTTCATCAGCAAAATCGACAGTCATGTTTTGGGCGGCATCGTGAGCTTCTTGGGAAATGTTTATCCCATTGTCGGTGTCGCCGTCAACATCTATTGATATTAGCAATCGTGCTAAATTAGTTACTTCAGGATCATCAATATCTGCTGCCTCAAATATTTCAAGAGGCGTTATACTGGACTGTGCAGGCGTATCCGGCAATTCGATTCCGCCAATAGCAAAAGTAACTGACTCTCCATCTTCATACAGGAACTCTCCTGCATCGCTAGTCATTCCAGATTGCGTTACCGTCCGAAAATGAATACCCTCAACAGGACCGACAAACACGCCAGTCAAAGGGGTTTGATTCACAGTATTGCTATCTGAGCTTCCATCTCCGCCACCGCAAGCTGCCAGTGCAACAGGTAACAAACAACACATAATCCTTCGTTTGCATAACTTCTTCATAGACTCATACATCCTAATTCTCCTTTTAGGTAATCGTGATGTTACTGCGCAGTTGAGTATATGAAGTGGGCGTTTTGCTGGAGTTTTAAGGGGTAGGTTGATTTGATCAAAATCAATTTTGGAAACGATAGACATCAAACAAGATTTGGGGCAGAAATGAGTTAGAGCAACTTATCAGGTTGGATCTAGCCTCGAATCTAAGAGTGCCAGATTACGTCCAGACTAATCCAAGGAGGCTAGATACAGCCTCGCTGCTTATAATTCGCTTCCCATGTTTTGTACGTTTCAACCCATTTGTCCCCAATAGCCTGCTTGTGTTTGGTCCATTTCTTCTCGATTTCTTCTTTTGCAGGAAGGTCAACGCCAGAGAGCTCTTTGGTATACATTCGCGGAATAACATGGCTGTAATGCCGTTCAATCATTTCGGTACTGGTGCCGCATTGGCGTGCAAGTACTTCAATCGGCACCGTTTGGGCAATCAATTCCCACGTTATGTAAGAGTGTCGCAATGAATAGAGAGTTCGATTACCTGACGGTGATTTTTCCAGCCCAGCCTTTTTAACCGCCTCAGCAAATGAGCGGCCAATTCGTGAGGTTGTTGATCCATCAGGCAGAGTAAACAGCTTGTCGCTTGCTTTGCGATTTGGAAATCGGTTCACCATATGCCTAACCGTCATTTCCAAGGCTTTCTTGCACACAATTTCTCGAGTGCCAGTGTAGAGCGTGGTTTTACCTTTTCTAACTGAGATGTGAAACGTTGCCTTGTCACCATGGCGCTCGATGTGCAGATCTCCCCAAGTTAGGTTATCTAGCTCAGAGCCCGGCCTCATTCCGGTGTAAATCACAAACTCGGCATAGTCTTCTGTTAGCTGTCGAATATGGCGAGTTACTTCTTTGTGACTGTTTTCCATCATGTCATACAGGGAATCCATGACCTGCTCATATTCTTGTGGCGTGAAGTGGGCTCGGCGCTGAGGTGCTTCCCCTTCTGACGTATTTAAATCGGGAACTTGGTTGGCCAACATCCATTTGTTTTCGATGGCTTCCTTGAACACCATCTGCATGGCAGCATTGTGATTAAGCAATGTCGATTTAGCTGGTACTCGCTTCATCTGAGCGATACGCCAAGTATTGAATTCCTTGAGCTTAGTAATGTCGATGGACGTGACATAAATGCGATCAAAGAAAGGGATATGGTACTTGTTGAGTACTTGGATATAGTTTCGGTAGATTTGCTTACCAACACCATCATCGATGGCTTGCTGCATGCTGGCGATAGCTTTTTCGGCTACGTCCCTGAATCGCTTGGACTTCACTAACTGGTTTTTCTCGGACAGAATTTCCAGCTCCATTTGCAGTCGGTAGGCCATCGCAATGGCTTTCTCTTTTTCCTTTTGCTTTGTTGTCTTGCTATACCACTTACCAGCCACCTTGATACGGGCATACCAGCGCTTGCTGTTATCCTGAAGGTAGACGTATAGTTCGTCAGAAATGTCGTGTCTGTCTAATTGATTCGCCATGAAGAAACTCTTTTTCTGCAAAGTTTTTGCAAAGTCTCTTCATTGTAAAATAATCAATTAATTTTTAAAGAATTTCCTAACGACACCGCATTGAAAATCCCCGTGTCGGTGGTTCGATTCCGCCTCTGGGCACCATTACAAATAAGCCCTGACCATTTGGTCGGGGCTTTTTTGTATGTGCGATTTGTGGCTGGATGAGAAGCGCCGAGCGTGGTTCGACAATAACGTCTGGAACGTTTTTGGACGCCCGCAGGGCGGGCCGAAGGCCGAGTCTCAGGACGAGACGAGCATTCCGCTTGGAATAAAGCCCAATTGAATCAACTGTGGCGATTAAGAGAATTTAAAGCCCTGACCATTTGGTCGGGGCTTTTTTGTATGTTGGGGGCGGGTAACCTCGACATCAAGCTACCCGGTTATTCCCGATGGAATGCTAGTCTTTCACCGACTTCAGCAACGCATCAACGCCAGCTTGTGCAATTTGTTCATCTTGCAAGCCTTTCACGCCACTAACTCCGACAGCACCAATGACATGACCATCTAACTTAATGGGCACTCCACCGGCAAATGGCAGCATGTCCGTCAGCGACATCAGCGCTACCTCACCGCCACCAACACGCTCCGCAAACACGCGACTCGGGCGCTTGTACATTACCGAGGTTTTGGCTTTGCTCAAGGCAGTTTCTAGGCTTGATGGCTGGGCGCCATCCATGTGTTCGAGATACATCGGGCGGCCAGCGGCATCGGCCACCACAATGACAACATTCCAATTTTCCGATTCAGCTTTAGCAACAGCAGCTTGAGCAACAAATTTGGCGCCATCCAAAGTAAGCGCTGGTACTTGCTTCACCAACTCAGTGGCCGATACCGTTACGCTCATCGCGCCAACAGCCAATGCAATGGCTAAATTCTTGAACATTTTCATCCGTCTTTCTTCCTTTCATTGGTGGCGTATCTAGCCACATCCCGGTTAACGTCAAATCAACACTACGCCAATGGTACGCGGAGGTCCGAGGCAGACTCAACCACAAACACGCAAAAACCATCACAATCTTTTACTTTTAGTCAGATTGGACAGGGATGACAATTATGAGTCTCGAACTCTTAGTCGACATGGTGTTTTTGTTTCAGCTCAATTTAACTTCCTTTTCCTCCAACCACGGCAATAGAGCTTGGTAAAAAGCGCTATATTGATTGGGTATTCAGGTGCTTGGCCGAGATTGGTTATCGGCATAACGACAGACAACATTTGTTCAAACCGCACATGGCAACAACCGAAAAGGAGTTTGGCTGTGAAAGTACTTGCTGGCATTTTGTTAATAGTGGTCATTGCGCTATATGCCCCTCCTTGCGCGGAAGCTTCCGTCCCTTCGAGTAGCCCACTATCGTCGCTAGAGCTGGAGTTGGGGGACGAAGCTGCCAATGAGATTTTTTGGTATAGGGTCGATACCAGCAGCCCTCGGATGGTGTTACTGAGCTTTGTCAGAGTGATGCGCATTTACCAGCAATCTGTGCAAAAGACCGGTTATACCTGGACTAACGCCGAGCAAACCAAAAACCTCAGCGCCCAAATCGACAAGCTATTTGATTTAAGAACAGTACCAGAAGACTTTCGAAATCATGTTGCAATGGAGGGAGCGGTCCACATTAGAGAAATTCTTGCCCGAGTTGTGCTGCCGAAGCTCAAGCTAATCCCAGACGAAGATGAAATGGCCGCTCGCATCGCCATCGGCAAAGCGCCAATCTACCGTGTGCCAGGCACACCCATTGAAATAGGTTTGAGCGATACTGGGCGCTATCAATTCCGCCCCAGCACGTTGGCCCAAGCCCGAAGTTTGTATGGCGAAGTGAAACACCTGCCCTATGCTCCCAAGCAGCAATATGTGAACGGCCTTTATCAATCTTATTTTTTCTACTCGGGCCCGCTGTTACCCCACGAGTTAATGCTGGCGCTGCCCAATTGGTTTTACTCGGAGTTTTATGAACAAACTGTTTGGCAATGGTGTTTTGTCGCACTTGCCGTGTTGTCATTGGTGCTTTTGCGAGTCCTAAGAAGCGCAATCAGTAAACACACGTCAGAGAGTAGCTTGCTAGTTCGACGCACTTTTGAGTTGTTTAATCCCTTGTCCGGTTTGATTTTGGCTTATTTTCTCGAGGTGTTTTTGCGCGATCACGTGTTCCTAACCGGTGATGTGTTGCAATCAGCAGTCTTTGTCACCCGCGCGTTGACCTTGTTCTATTTGGTTGTCGGGATCATCAACTTGGGCAACTTGTCATCTGAGTTAATCCTATCAACCGAGCGATACACTGGTAGTACGATGAATCAGCAGCTCGTTCGTTTGGCTGGTCGTTTACTCTCATTAGCGTTCGCGGTTGTGGTCGTTATCGAAGGCATGCAACGCATCGGCTTTTCTTTGGCGACATTGGTCGCTGGTGCAGGCGTTGGTGGCTTAGCGATAGCACTAGCGGCACAAAACACCTTTAAGAACATCATTTCTGGCATCGAGTTATCATTGGATAAACCATTTGTCGAAGGGCAACGAATCAAAGTCGATGACATGGATGGTATCGTCGAAGATGTTGGCTTACGCTCAACCCGGCTGCGAACTTTAACAGGACACCAAATCACAATTCCAAATGAAGTCGCAGCCAATGCAAAGGTAGAAAACGTCGGCAGGCGCCCCTATATCCGCAGAACATTTCACATCACTGTGACTTACGATACTTCCCCGGCAAAAGTCGCTCGCGCGGTGGAGCTCATTCAACAGATCCTCGCGCTGCCTGATAATTTTGATCAACAAAACGACCATCAACACCCGAACGTGCCAATCAATCAACCTGACTTACCACCTCGAGTTTTCTTCAATGAATTTAACGCCGACTCGTTAAACATCGCAGTGAATTATTGGTATCACCCGCCAGAATATTGGGACTACTCTGCACATGCGCAGTGGGTCAATATGCAAATCATGGAGCGATTTGCAGCAGAGAAAATTGAATTTGCGTTCCCTACCCAGACTCTGTATCTAGCAGGTGACAATGAGAGACCGTTGGATATTGGTATGACTGAACGCCACGCACCCACTGCTCGAGAAAAGGCTGTTCGACCAGTTAGAGCAACGCCAATTAGCGATGAAATGGCGCCCGATGGCAAAACAATGGCCGAAGTCGAGCAAGCAATCAGTGATTCGAATCAAGTGGAAGTGGATGAGGAACAAGAGCCAGACTCAAAACGCAAAATCGATGACGAAGATAATTAAACGGCAGGGAGAAATTACAGCTCAAAAGAACGCTTCAACAATCACTTTGAGCGCATTTATCTGAGCGCGAGCGGTTGAGATACGACGATTAGCAGAAGTAATCGTCATTCGGCTGTGACGTCGCAATGTTAGTTCCACCGACAACCCTTTCACAGTCGAATGAACTATATTGTTGATATTGAAACTAATATCAAAGAGATACTTCCCTACCCTTGCCGTTAGCAGTACAAGTACTCGAGAAATCAGTATGATAAAGCAGTTCAAACAAGACGCAGCACTGGTATTTGGCTTGTTGACCATGGTGATTTTCTTCACCATTGGCGACAACTGGCTGGCCGATCTGTCGGATCATTCGGTCGCTATCGGACTTTTTATTTGGTTACTGATCACCATGCTTTGGTGCGCATTTAAGGTCGTGCGTCACGCTGATGCTTTGGCGGTAAAGCTGGGAGAGCCATACGGCACCTTGGTTTTAACCCTGACGGTCACCGTCATTGAGGTATCGCTAATCGCAGCGGTGATGCTGACCGGCAATGCCAATCCTCTGCTCGCCAGAGATACCATGATGGCTGTGGTGATGATTGTGATGAATGGTTTGGTCGGTGCTTCCCTACTGCTGGGCGGGCTTAAGCACTCTGAACAGGAGTACCAATTGGAGGGAACTCGAGCATTTCTGACGGTGATCACGCCACTGGTTGTGATTGCGCTGGTACTGCCCTCTTTTACCACTTCGACCACAGAAGCGACTTATACCACAGGCCAGCAAATGCTCTTTGGCTTGATGACCATTGTTTTGTTTGGTGTCTTTCTGGCAATGCAAACGATCCAACAAAAACACTATTTTGTTCAACCTATAGCTGCACAGTTGCATCACCAAGCCGGAGAAAGTTCGCGCCGCCACCTCGATAATCACGGAGTGGTCTATCACACGCTAATGTTACTGGTCACCATCACCCCCATCGTCTTGTTGTCAAAGAAACTCGGGGTCATCATGGATTTTGGCACCGTTGAGTTGCAATTACCGGTGGCGCTTGGCGGCATCATAATCGCCGCAATCGTGTTAACTCCTGAAGGATTAGCAGCCCTGAAAGCGGCCCGCAACAATAAATTGCAGCGCAGCATTAATATATGCTTAGGCTCAGTATTGGCGACTATCGGTTTAACCGTGCCAGCTGTACTCACTATTTCACTATTTGCAGGCCAACCGGTCACGTTGGGACTAGGACCAACCGGCATTGTATTAATCATATTGACGCTGTTTTCAGCCGCACTTACTTTTGGCGGTACCAAAACTAGTGTGCTGCAAGGCGCTGTTCACTTGGCGCTTTTCTTTATGTATTTGATTCTGATCTTTGCTCCATAACTATCAAACTCGCCGGGCTTGCCTTCAGCAACACTGGCGACCACCTTGCGAATAGCCAAAATACCGTTACGCTTTCGTAAGATACGTCACGCTCAAGTCAACGCATTAAGACCCATATACAACCAGTTATGTTGATGAAGTAGTGGCATAAGCAATTTATCGAGGGCATGTCAGTTGTTCACTCATCTGGCAAAGCTTGGACACAAGGCGTTACTAACAATCATGTTAGCGGTGGCTTGCTCAAATCCGCTAATGGCATCGGATCAGCAAGATCTTCCACCTCACTATTATTTTGCCAGTGCCGACACTTCCAGTCCTCGCGATACCCTGCGCAATTTCCTAGACAACACACGTCGAGGACTTGATTACGACCTCGCCAACGATATGCGCAAAGAAGCGGCATTTTTGCTTGCGGCTCAAGCGCTTGATTACGGCAAGTTGCCCAAACGCACTCAATCCGTGGTTACCATGGAAAGAATCATGCTGTTGAAGGCCATCTTAAACCGCATTGAATTACCGCCGTGGGAGCAAATACCCGGCGATAAACAAGTTCAAGAGCAAGGCATAGAGCGTTGGGTGGTGCCCAATGGCCAACTCGTGATTGCCAGAGTCGAAGAGGGTGATCGCAAGGGCCAATACCTGTTTACCGAAAAAACAGTCAATGAGCTCGAAAATATATGGCTAGCGATGCGCCACCTGCCCTATATCAAAGGAGCAGAAGAAGATTTGATTTATCGATTCAGGGTGCAGCCGGGGCCTTGGATCGACGACCAACTGATTTGGGGCGCCCCCGAATGGACTCGAATCATTCTGTTGACTCTGCCGCTATGGCAGTGGCTGAGCCTGACAGTATTGATCATTACAACTTACTTGGCAGCGAAACTATTGCTGTCGGTCGGCAAATATTGGGACAAACATGTCGATGCCAGCAGGCCTTGGCGGCAATTCGGTAAACCCTTGGCGATTCTATCGGTCATTGGCTTACTCGTTCTGGCACTAAATTTCATGATCAAAGGGTTGTGGCTATATGGCATGGCTTATCAAATTGCCTCCGCCATTAGCTGGTGTCTGATCTTTATTTGTGCTGCTTGGTTTACCTTGGTTTGTTTCGACCGAGCAGCCCTTGCCCTGTCCTATCACGAAGACAATGCTAAAGCCCGAAATGCGCCGCTTATCAGAGTGTTATCTCGAATTTTCGGCGTCATCACCGTCGCTCTTATTGTCATCTACGCCACCGAATTTATGGGCTTCTCTATCTCACCACTAGTCGCAGGTCTAAGTATCAGTGGCTTGGCTGTTGCTCTGGCCATTCGGCCATTACTGGAAAACGTCATCAGCGGCCTTACTCTTTACGCCGATGGCGGCGTTAAGGTCGGAGACTTCACAAAGTTTGGCGAACAAATGGGGTTTATTGAGCAAATAGGTTTGCGCTCAACCCGGGTACGAACCCTCGAACGCTCGGTGATCACCATTCCCAATTCGGAGTTTGCCCAGCAGCAACTCGACAATTTAGAGAAGCGCGACAAGCGCCGCATGCGCCATATACTTCGGTTACGTCATAACACGACGATGGAGCAGCTAAGAGTGATCTTGGCAGACTTGCGGAAGATGGCGCTGCGCCATCCAAAAGTTGAAGAAGAGCCTTTTCGGATCCGCTTTGCTGGCTACGGGCCATACTCACTGGATATCGAGTTCATGATTTATCTGACGTGTCGCGATACAGATACCTTTATGGCGATCCAAGAAGATATTTTATTTTTAGTTGCAGAGTTGGTTGAAAAATCAGGCTCGCAAATCGCCTTTTCATCGCAAAAGGAATATCTCGGCCGGACCCCTGAATTGGCAGCAGACAAGCAAGAGCGGGCCAGCAAACGAGTCGAAACCTGGCGCAACGAAAAGCGTTTCCCGTTCCCTGATTTTGACAGTGAATCAAAAGCAGACATGAAAGGGACACTCAAATATCCGCCGGAAGGCTCGTCGGTTGCCGACACTACCAATGATCTGAAGAAATAAGGACGTCTCATGAGTTTTGAATTGGCCCTTCTTGGCTTTGCGCTACTTATCGCTATCGGCATCCTACTGCATCACCCTTCTCGCAATTTGGGATTGCCCTCTCTATTGATTTTCATGGCCGTCGGATTGGTCATTGGCAATGGCGAGTTCGGTTTTGTTTACGATAACCTCCAGCTGACGTCCACCGTTGGCGCCATCGCGCTCAATATCATTGTGTTTGTCGGCGGGCTCAACACCTCAACCGACAACATTAAGGTGGCCTACCGAGAGGGAGGTGTGCTGTCGTCGTTTGGAGTGGTGATATCTACCATAGCTTTTGCCGTCATCATTTATCTACTTTTGGGGCTGCCGCCAATTCATTGCTTATTATTCGGCGCAGTGGTTTCTTCTACCGATGCCGCGGCAGTGTTCTCGATTTTGGAATCGAAAAAGCTCAAGCTAAAAGAAAAAACCGATACCATTCTTGAGTTTGAATCTGCAACCAATGACCCTGTCGCATTGATTCTGGTGGTGCTGTTGACCGAATTGGCCCTTGCCCCGGGCACCATGCCATCACTAGCTAGCATCGGCATCGATCTAGTGTTGCAAATAACTGTGGCATTAGTTTTCGCGTTATTGATTGGTAAGTTGTGCTGTTGGCTGTTAAACCGCATCAAGCTCGGTGAGTATGGGTTAATACCGGTGTTTATCTTAGCCTGCGCTATTTTAGCGACCTACGGTAGCGAACAACTTGGCGGCAATATTTTGCTCGCTTCTTACGTCGTAGGGGTTGTTATTGGCAATGGCGTTGAGCGTGGTATGGAAGTAAGTCGTCACTTTCTCAACAGCCTTTCATGGGTGGCGCAAGCGCTGTTGTTCATTGTTCTGGGCCTACAGATATTTCCTCAAGAACTATTGCAAGTGTTGGTGCAATCACTACTACCAGCATTGCTATTAATCGTTGTCGCTAGGCCGCTGGCAGTGCAGCTATGTTACTTGCCATTTCGTCAGGCTAGTTGGCGCAAGCGACTTTTCATTTCATCAATCGGACTCAAAGGTGCCACGCCAATCGTATTTGCTTTAATTCCTGCTGCAGCGGGCTTGGAAGAGGCGGATATCATGATTCATATGGTGTTCTTTATCGTCATCATCTCAATCTTTGTCCAAGGCGGCGCGATAGAGCCGTTGGCTAAAAAGCTCAACCTTAAGCTGGAAGAGCAGCAGGAGAGCAACGAAAAACAGCCGCAGTAGGCGACTCATTGGCAATGGTTAGCATTCAGAAGTAGAAATACCGATGATAGGTGCGGTGCCGTCTTCATTGTTGACATAATGGACACCGCACAAATCGCCCCACTCATAACCACCAAGCCAAATCTTAGCGGCGCGGCCGCTAACAGCGATTGGATCATCACTTGGAACATTACGCTGATTGCCTCGACCACACCACTCGTCGGGACACGCGGTATTCGCCGGCGTCCATGTCGTTGCATCGAGGTTGATCAAATACTTGACCGCATTGTTCCAATGCCCAGTGGCATAGCCAGAATGAATGCTGATAACAACGCCATTGCCAATATCAAGCGTATCGGCCCCTTCAGTCTTGCCCGCGATTTGTGCTTTCATGTGAACGAGTTCACTGCCCGCTTGGACAGCAGCTTTCATGCCCTGCAAATCAGCTTCGATGGCATCGGATTTGAGGTCGACAAAACGAGGCGCCGCCACAACGGCGAGAATGCCCAAAATGACAATCACGACGACTAATTCAATCAGAGTAAATCCGCGCATATAGCTCTACCACCAACTACTGAGTTCGCTTGCCTATTCGACAATTATTAAAGCAAGTGGCCGAAGTTAACAAATACGCTACATAAAATGGAGAGTTTGGTGTCGTTTTTTGGCCATTTTTCTTCGATACTGGATTAAGACAAAAACGACTTGCCACAAGGATGCCCAATGCTTCGTTATTGCTACCAACGGCTTTGCCTCATTATTATCGCACTGTGTTTAATACCAACTGCCGTCGCATCAAGCGACCTGGCGCCACAAATTAGTCAACTTGAAGCGAATCATGAACGCTTAACTCGCTACATTCTTCACCCAGTGAAAGCTTCTGGTGAACAGCGCTTGCTGATTCGCCTACGCGTCAAGCAAATTGTTGATGAGCAAGAGTTACAAATGAATGAATTGCTCAATGATGAGGATTCACTTGCCGCACTGTCAGCACAGCAACTCGAAACCATCAAAGACATTTTAGAAGAACAAGCGACAGCATCTGCTGATGCATTGATTGAGCTTGACCGCCACATCAATGAAGAGCGTAGCAATCGGACGACCGAAGACAGCAACAAGCTATTGGAATGGGAAACCCAAATGGCTCAGTTGCAGCAACGGCTTGATGCCATGCTCAGCTTCACCATGAAAAACATTCTTTGGCAGGATAAAGTGGGTTTAACCACCAGCAGTGATCGAGTCACCTTTTCCAAAGCTTTGGTCGAACGGGCCGACGATATTAGCTTGCTATTGGTCTATTCAGAACAACAGATTGCCGAACTAGACAGCGAGAAATCTGAAGCGCTGGCATCGGAACAAGAACACCTCGATACCGCGATTCGTGCTTACCAACAAAAAATCGACAGTAACAACAGTTCACTGGAATTGACGGTAAATTTGCTCGATCAGCTTGGAACCAATACCAGTAAATACAAAGAGGTGCTTATTGCTAGCACCGGTTCGGTTACCGAAGACATTTTCAATGTCAACGTGATATCCCGTTTGATATCTCGCTGGTCATCCAAGCTTTGGTCGGCAGCACTGGAATATGGCCCAGACTTACTATTCAAGCTGTTGCTTATAATTGCTATTTTGGCGGTGTTTTCATTTGCAGCCAAAACCGCACGCAAGTTGGTGCTCAAAGCAACCAACAATTCAAAGCTCAATTTATCGGCCTTGCTGAAAGACTTTTTTGCCTCCATCGTCCATAAAATTATCATGCTGTTCGGTATTCTAGTGGCACTTGGTCAAGCGGGAATCGAAGTGGGGCCACTACTGGCAGGCTTTGGTATGGCCGGTATTGTTATCGGTTTTGCCTTGCAAGGAACACTGTCAAATTTTGCATCTGGTTTGATGATCCTGATTTATCGCCCATTCGACGTCAATGACATGGTTAAAGCAGGCGGCGTCTCTGGCACGGTAGAAAAGCTTAGTTTGGTCAATGCAACCATTAAAACCATTGATAACCAGCGTATCATCGTCCCCAACAACAAGATCTGGGAAGACGTCATCACCAATGTCACCGCTGAGCGAGTGCGGCGTGTCGATTTGGTGTTTGGTATCGGCTATAAAGATGATATCGCCAAAGCTGAAGCGGTGATCACTAGCGTCGTTAAAGCTCACGAGCATGTGCTAAAGCATCCTGAACCGGTGATCAAAGTGGCCAATTTAGGGGAGTCTTCGGTGGATTTTTGGGTGCGGCCTTGGGTCAGAACAGAAAACTATTGGGATGTGTATTGGGACCTGACACGGCAAATCAAATTGAAGTTTGATGAGGAGGGAATCAATATTCCATTCCCTCAACGAGATGTGCACATTTATCACACTCATACCGCTGCCGAGGAACCGCAACAGTTGCCAGAAACTAAGTAACAGGGGCTAGCAACATCACTCAGAGGTAGCGAACTCATTCGCTTGCAGCACGCCATTGCGAAATTGCCGTGGCGTCTGCCCCATTTGCTGTTTGAATTTGGCGCAGAAATAAGCGCTATCAGTAAACTCACACTGATAAGCGATCTCGGCAATCGTAAGCTCTGTATTAATCAGCAGGCCAACGGCGGCACTGATCTTCCGTTTGAGTAAGTAGTCTTTAAAATTCTGACCGAGCAGCGTCTTGAATGTTCGTGAAAAATGATAGCGCGACATACCGCAATATGAAGCCGCATCATCCAAGCTTATTTGCAATTTCGGATCCGACTCCAACCGTTGCAATAAAGGGAATACTTTGTTCATTCCCGATTGAGCGCGGTGGCCACTAAACTCACTCGATTGCAAATGGCGTTGTTGGTGTTGCAATTGCGCCACAAACAACAATAAGGTCCGCATCAAGCTTTGTTTGAGCAACAACTGCTGTGGGCCCTCTTCAACTTGCTCCAACCAACCAGTTAGATGATTCATTCGCTCTGCATCACGCTCCTCAAGCTCGGTGATCAGAGGCAACAACATGGGTTGTTGCTGAGGCAGGAGATCGAGGTCGGCATACAATCCTGCTTCATATTGCAGCAAAAAAAAGTCCTGACGCTTGGCTTCAGTCTTCATTCGATGCACCATCAAAGACGGCACAAAAAGCAAACTGTTTGCTCGCAAAGAATAACTGCGTTCTTGAATGGTGACCGAGGCTGAAATATCTCGGAACCACATCAGCTCATACATTAAATGAAAATGATCATCGATGCTGAAACACTGATCAGGCCGTAACTGGTAATGACGCAACCCATAATGAGTCGCGGCTGGTAAATGAATGTTCTCAAAGCTGACATTCGTCACATCCAGGGCACCTTAACAACAATTTATTTATATAAACATACCACTTTGATACATATATCGCCAAGATAAAGCAATAGCCTTATAATCATAAAAATAAGGAGTTCTTATGACGCTGATCAAAAACCCTGTCATTCGTGGCTTTAACCCCGACCCATCCATTTGCCGCGTTGGCGATGACTATTACATTGCCACTTCTACCTTCGAATGGTTTCCTGGTATTCAAATCCACCATTCCAAAGATCTGGTCAACTGGCGCTTACTCACCCACCCGCTGAGTACTTTGACGCATTTGAACATGATTGGCATGGACAACTCGGAGGGCGTCTATGCGCCGACTTTGTCTTATGCCGATGGCAAGTTTTGGCTCTGTTTCAGCAATACCCACAGTTGCCGGGGCGGCAGCTGGATGGCGACTCCTTGCTATGTGGTGACCGCAGAAAATATCGAAGGCCCATGGAGCGAGCCGGTGTCGATCGGAAACTATGGTTTTGACCCATCAATGTTTCATGACGACGACGGCAAAAAGTATATGGTCAATATGGTGTGGGATGGCCGCAAAGGCACCAACTATTTTGGCGGTATCATCATGCAGCAATTTGATCCAGCAGAGGGCCAGTTAATTGGCCCCGTTGAGACTATTTTTAAAGGCACCGAATTAGGTTGCACAGAAGGACCTCAGATCCTCAAAAAAGACGGTTATTACTACCTAATTACCGCCGAGGGTGGCACCGAAAACTACCACGCAGTCACCGTTTGTCGCTCGAGAAACATCTGGGGCCCATACGAACTCCACCCGCACAATCCAATGCTGACTTCTCGTTTTAAAGAGGAAGCGCGATTACAACGAGCAGGCCATGGTTTCTTTTTTGCGACTCAAAATGACGAGTGGTACATGACCCACCTTGCTGGTCGACAAATCAAAAATCCTGAGGGCTATCAGTTCATCCCGAAATGGGGCAACGGTCGCAGTATTCTTGGTCGCGAATCATGCATACAAAAAGTACGCTGGCATGAGGGTTGGCCATACTTGGAAGATGGCGGAAATACCCCATTCGTTGAAGTTGTCGCACCCGATTTACCACCTTGCCCTTGGCCAAAGGCTCCACAACGAGATGACTTTGATAGTGCCGAGTTATCCATCAACCTACAGACTCTGCGCGAGCCAGTGGACCCGAGTTGGGCGAGCTTAACTGAACGGCCGGGCTTTTTGCGACTACGTGGGCGCCACTACCTATACTCTCGTTATCAACAAAGCTTAGTGGCGCGTCGTTGGCAAAGCTTTTACGCTAGTGCTGAAACAGCAATGGAGTTTGCCCCTCAAAGCTATATGCAAATGGCAGGATTAGTGGTTTATTACTCACGAACAGGCCACTACTTTTTAAAGCAAACTGTTAATGACGATGGCAACACCATCCTCCAAATTGTCCAATATCAGGACGATGCTTATGATGAATTACCTGCGGTAGAAATTGAATCCAATGGCCGAGTTTACTTGAAGGTCAATCTCGACAAACAGTGGTATCAATTCAGTTACTCATTAGATGGCGAGCAATGGTATTTGATCGGACCGAAACTCAATAGCACACCAATGTCCGATGAAGGTGGCCCGGATGTGTTTCGCTTTACTGGTACCTTTGTCGGTTTATTTGCCTGCGATATTACGGGTCAAAACTTACACGCTGACTTCGACTACCTCGATTACCAAGAAGCTTCCGATCCAGATTGGGATTAACAGCTTCCCAGAAGCTCGAAAGTAGAATCAAAAAAGCACCTACAATCAGGTGCTTTTTTATTTGATGACAACCATCAACGCGCAGTCACACCGGAGAACTGGTATCGTTGTTTTTGCTGCTGCGACGTCGAATTAGTGACCGCCTCACTCGTCACCTGAGCCGCTTTGAAGTAGTAGGGATTAACGTCCGCTGGACTATTTTGAGGTAAAGCAAAATACAAGATGATCGGCTGACCTCTGAGTTGCTGTAAGCCGATGTAACTAATCAGCGCGTGCTCTAATGAATGGAATCCATTCTTCCAATGATGCTGCTTGCCGAACCGATCTTCGCCATAGCGCGGATCCATCCTGAATTGAACAAAGTTATTAACCGTGTGGTTGAGATATTTCAGCAACGACCGATCGGCCAAAGCTAGAGCATGGCCGCTTGATCGAGCTCTGCCCACTGCCACCATGCAGCGTACATCGAATTCTCATCACCACGCCAAAAGTAAGTATCGCCATCTGCGCCAAAGTGGCTGATCAATTGTTGTCTGGCTTCAGTATCGGCAAGAGCCCGAATCGGAGTAAAGTTTAGAGCTCGCTCTAAGGTCAACTCGATACCATCAGTCGCCAGTGCAATCCAATCCTCTCGACCGAGGTAATCGGCCGCCAAATAGAGCATCCAATAGGCTTTGACCGTGTGGCCGTAATCATTATGGCGACCAAAACTAGCTTTCGCCGCAGCATGATGGATACCGCCATAGAAGCGCATTTGTTCGGTACTGTGGTAATTGTTGACAAGTACCTCGGTCAACCAAGCCAGATCCGTTTTCCATTTCAACTCATGCTGTTTCGGCAACAACGGCCCAGCCATCAACATATAGGCATTTATTTGGTCAAGCTGTGCCACTAACTCTTGCTGCTTGGCTTTGTTATCATCACTGTCCTCAAGCACCCAATAGAGCTCATTGTTGGTCTCATTGCGATACTTATCGAAGATGAAATTTTGAGTGTCGATCAACACTTTTTCAACTTCGGAATCACGAGTCAGATAATAATAAAAAGCAAGCCCAACCAGGGCGTACGATTGATCTTGAGAAGGTCTTTGGCGCCAATTCAATCCCGGCTTACCGTGTTCCAAATAACTGACAAAGCCGCCATTGGTCCTGTCGTAGTGATACGCCAACAAATAATCAATTCCTGATTTGGCTAAAGCCAACGCGCGCTCATTGCCTGTGAGGTGATAAATCACGCCATAGGTGTAGACCTGCCTAGAGATCATCCGCGTGTACTGGCGTCCGAGCAAAGGTTTGATCCAAGGCTGGTCAAGCGCTTCACACAAGGCTTTGGGATCTGGCAAAGAGCCATCAAAACAGCGATAAGTTGGAAAATTGCCTTCTGGTTCACCGAAAGCGGTAGGCTGCATCCAATAACGAACTAAATTGTGTTCGATATGTTGATGCCACTGTTTTGCCGTCGGCATTAACATCGGTGGTTCTTTGGCCCAAGCTGAGCCAATCGACAAATTGACGACAAACAAACTACAAAGAGCAAACAACAGCCGACTATGGCGCCACATCGGCCTATTCCTTAATAATTGCAACAGCATACTGAGAAGCTAGAGGCTCCATCCGGTCAAAACGTTGATCCATAGCAATTCAGACCGAAAACGATATCAAAACCACAAGAGTGTGATGGCGATATTGATTAGCGCGTTTTCCTGATAACAATCGGGCAAAAGAGTGATCACACAACTGCACAATTTTTTATCCTCGGCTTATGATCCGCAACTGAGAATCTGTTGATGTGTTAGGGATCGAGCAATCGTGTATACCCAATCGAGTCATATAGAATCCATTGAGCACCTCAAGCAATGGTTACAAGTCGCCTCTGCGCAAGCGCCGGCAGATCCTTCTGCGGTCTTGGTGCAGCTATATGCCTATGAATACACCAGTAATGTTGAGCAGTATGCGAAACAAATCCAGCAGCAACTTCCTACTGCTCTAATCACCGGGGCTAGTAGTCAGCAAGGCGTCGTCAATGCCGATGCAGAGATCCACAGTATCACGGTGATCATCAGTTGGTTTGAAAACACTCGCCTTGCTGCGAGTTGGCAACCGATGACCGATGACCTGTATGAGGCCGGCCAACAAATCGCTGCTGATATCGTGAATGACGACACCCAAGTGTTGTTGATTCTGGTTGATAATTTCTCGTTTAATAGCGAACTATTCTGGCAAGGGATGCAGACCCTCGAGCATGAAATAGTGATCGCTGGCGGCCAAGCTGTGCCAATACCTTCAGGATCATGGTTATTGCTGAATGACGAGATCCACCACCGAGCAGCAATTGCTATCAGTTTGAGCTCTCTGAGCTTAAGTGCTGTCAACTGCGGCTTGTCTGACTGGTTCCCAATTGGTCGAGCTCATCAAGTCGGGTTTTCGGCAGGTAATCGGGTTTATAAAATAGGTGGCAGAACCGCCTACGACCAATACTGCCGATACTTGAACAACGGCCAAAAAGTGTCGCTGGAGGCGATTGCTGACTTCCCATTGATGACCGGCGATCAGCGAGAGTACACGGTACTGACACCAACGCGCATCCACCAAGATGGCAGCATTGAGTTCGATCACGGCCTCACCGAAGGCGAGGAAGTCTGGTTTGTCTATAGTCATCCATCTCTAACCGCACAGCACAAACAAGATAGCCTGGCCCAGCTTGAAGAATTTCAGCCCGAATCGATCTTCATCTACAACTGTTGCTCACGTGCCAATCTTGTTCATCAACCCGGCGCCAACGAACTGGAACCTTTTGCTGAACTTGCGCAAACAGCTGGTTTTTACTGTTACGGCGAGTTCTCGGGGGTAAAACAGCCACAGTCGTTACACCACACGCTGACTTATCTGGCGCTATCAGAGAGCCCGACATCACAGCCCCCGGGGGTAATGCCTCATGATGCTCATAATTCACTATCTCACTTGTTTCATGTTATTCGGCGCTCGCTAGCTGATTTGGAAGTGATGACGGAAGACTTAGAAACAGAGGTGGCCCACAAAAACCAGCAATTGGTTCAATCCTTAAAAACAGATTCGTTAACGGGCTTGCCAAACTACATGGCACTGCAGGAGGCGTGCAGTAATAGCGTCCACATTACCCATGCGGTGGCCGTTCGACTTAACAATCTGGCGGCAATTAATGAATTCTATGGTCATCATATTGGTGACGTTGCGCTTCGTTATGTCGCTAAAAAAATTCAGCTGTGGGCTTGTGAACTGGAAGCCAACTGCCATGTGTATTACACCGGCCCGAGTGAGTGGGTATTGACGCTACAGCGCGTTAGTGGCGATATGACACCGATTCTGGGTCACACCATTGAGCAGTTCATTGAAGAACTAGAAGCTCAACCCATTGACTTAACAGGCCACCTCAACGGCGCTTATCTCAATGTGGTATTGACGGCCGGGATCGCCGACTATTCTGACTTAGCAAACGATAACTGCAAAACCAATGAGCTAGTCCTAAAAGCTCATGAAGCTCGACGTCGAGCTCGACAGAAAAATAGTTTGGTCTGTTCTGCCAATGAATTATCAGGCTCAACCAGCCAAGTTCAGCATCATATTAATGCCCTGTATCAGGTCAACACGGCACTGGCGGAACAGCGAGTATTCTTGTTTGGTCATCCGATATTTTCAGCCGGCGATCGTCAGCAAGTATCAACCGAGTGCTTAGTGCGCATTCACCAGCATGACCAATTCATATTGCCCAGCGAATTTTTGGTGCCGATTCAAGACACTCACGTATACAGTCGCTTAAGTCGGCATATTATCGAGCAAGCACTGACCTTGATGGACGGAGGTGACAAACGTTATTCGATTAACTTAGCGCCACAAGACTTGCAAAATGACCATACCATGCAGTTGTTGTTGAACCGCATTTCGCGACTAAAAACGCCACACTTGCTCGGCATTGAAATCGTTGAAACTGAGGAAATTGAAGACTACCTGCATCTGAAAAATATATGTTCGGCGATACGTCGCCACGGCGCCCGGCTAATCATTGATGACTTTGGCTCGGGCTATTCAAATATTGATGAAATTCTGGCGCTCTCACCGGATGTGATTAAATTTGATGGCAGCCTTATTCGCCATATTGATCGCAATGAGCGGCAACGTCTCATTGTTTCCAATATGGTGAAATTATTTACCGATATGAAAATTGAAACAGTTGCCGAATTTGTTCACAACGAAACGGTTTGCGAAATGGTCGAAGATCTCGGGGTCGACTACCTACAAGGCTTCTACCTGGCTGAACCGGGCTTGCTGTCCGCGTCACCTGAGCCAGTTCGGTTAAAACGAGCAAGCCCGATAGGATAGCCGCCAAGCGCTAACGCTTGGCTTTACTGGCGACATCCATCCACACTGCCAACAACAAAATTGATCCCTTAACGATGTATTGCCAATAGGTCGGTACATCCATCATGCTCATGCCATTATCAAGGCTGGTCATAATCAAAGCCCCTAATACGGCGCCAAAGACAGTGCCTACACCACCGGCTAAGCTAGTGCCACCGATCACACAAGCGGCGATGGCATCGAGCTCAGCAATGGTACCTGCCGATGGCGACCCTGCGCTTAAGCGAGAGCTCAGAATCAATGCCGCTACAGCGACCATCAAACCATTCAAAGCAAATACCGATAGCTTGATGCGCTCAACATTTAGCCCTGACAAACGGCTGGCTTCAAGGTTGCCACCTACAGCGTAAACGCGGCGACCAAACGAGGTCTTCTTGGCAATAAAGCCCAGCACCACCATCAGTGATGCCAGAATCAAAACAGGAGTCGGTACGCCTCGGTAATCATTCAAAACATACAGCAAAATGAGTAAACCAAGCGCTGCGACAACAAGCGCCCCTAGGGTATGTGACATCGGCTTGACATCGAGCTCGTGAGCTTGACGCTGCTTTCTGCCCCGAATCGACCAACCAACAAACAACGCCATGCAACCTGCGCCAATGAGCCAACTCAAGCTATTTGGCAAATAGCTTTGGCCGATAATGCCCATTTCTTCCGAGGTAGGCGCAACTGTGGTACCGCCCGTCATACCGATCAAGATGCCGCGAAACGCCAACATACCAGCGAGTGTCACGATGAACGATGGCACCTTACGGTAAGCCACCCACCAGCCGTTCCAAGCGCCCAGTAATAAACCAGCAATTAAGGTCACGATGATTGTCAGTGGCAATGGCCAGCCGTACCAAACATCGAGAATGGCAGCAACGCCACCGAGCAAGCCCATCATCGAGCCGACCGACAGATCAATTTCCGCCGAGACAATCACGAACACCATACCAATAGCCAAAATGCCGGTGATAGCGGTCTGGCGAAGTAAGTTCGATACGTTACGGGTAGTTAGGTAATCCCCTTCGGTAGCAATACTAAAGAAGATAGCAATGACGATAATAGCGCCAACCATCACCAGCGTTTGTAAATTGATGGACTTGACGCGCGCCATCAGCGATTGATTGTTTTCCATTTATTACACCTTTATTCGGAAAGCGCGCAGTCCATGACTTGCTCTTGAGTAAGGCCATCATTCGCTAAATTGCCTTTGAGCTTGCCTTCATGCATCACTAAGACTCGGTCACTGATCCCTAAGACTTCAGGTAGCTCGGAGGACACCATAATGATGGCAACGCCTTGTTTTACTAGCTCAAACATGAGCTTGTAGATCTCATATTTGGCGCCGACATCAATGCCGCGAGTCGGTTCATCCAAAATCAGCACTTTCGGATTCAGCAGCAGGCATTTGGCCAAAATTGCTTTTTGCTGATTACCACCACTGAGTGATTTAATCGGAAGGTCGGGCGATGCAGTTTTCACTGTCAGCTTGGCAATGGCTTTATCGATTTCAGCGTGCTCTTTGGCTTCATTGAGATGACCAAACCAATTGCCAAATTCAGAGAGTCCCGCCAAGGTAATATTTGAGCCAACAGACATGATCGGCACTATGCCGTGACGTTTACGGTCTTCTGGCACCATGGCTATGCCGTGTGCCAACGCATCGGCAGGCGAGCTCGCTTGAAAGTGCTCGCCGTTAAGCGCTACATCGACTTGGTGCTTGGCTGGATAACTGCCATAGATACACTGCATTAGCTCCGTTCGGCCTGCTCCCACCAAGCCTGAAATCCCTAAGATCTCACCTGCTCGAATATTGAATGAGACATCATTCACTAACTTGATATGACGATTACTGGCATGCCATGCATTTGCATTGCTAACCGACAGCACTACTTCGCCAATGTCGTGGTCTTCTCGCGGAAACAGTTCGGTGAGTTCACGACCGACCATCATGGTAATGATGTCGTCCTGAGTCATATCTTTAGCTGGGCGCGTGCCGATATGATCACCGTCGCGAATGACACAGACTGAATCTGATATTTCTAATACTTCGTTGAGCTTGTGCGAGATATAAACGCAGGCAACTTTCTCCTCACGCAGTTGCTTAACGATATTCAGTAGGACTTCGGTTTCACGCTCTGTCAAAGACGAGGTCGGTTCATCGAGAATCAAAATACGGGCGTTCTTGCCAAGTGCTTTGGCGATCTCCACCAACTGCTGCTGGCCAACTCCCAGTTCAATAATGGGCGTATCGGGAGACATGGTCAGGCCGACCCGAGCCAGCATTTCTTTAGCCTGCTTATACATAGCGGCGTGATTGAGCACGCCAAACTGACTAATCTCGTCGCCTAAGAACAGATTTTCAAGAATGGTGAGTTCTTTCACCAGAGCTAGCTCTTGGTGAATAATAGCGATGCCGAGATGCTCAGCTTGCTTGATGTTCTTGACTTGGTAAGGCTGCCCATCAAGGCGGATTTCGCCCTGATATTCGCCTGTGGGATAAATCCCTGATAACACCTTCATTAAGGTCGATTTACCGGAGCCGTTTTCGCCACAAAGGGACATCACTTCGCCTTCGCGCAAGCAAAGGTCGACTCCGTTCAAAGCGCGGACACCACTAAACTCTTTAATGATGTCACGCATTTCGAGAATGGCACTCGCCATAGTGGACTCCAAAACAGCGGTGATGATCACCGCTGGACATCAGGATTAGATATTACTTCTGATAAACCGCTTCTTTACTGTGGTAACCATCAGCAATCACAGTGGCATCGAGGTTACTTTTATCGACAGCAATAGGCTCAAGCAAAAACGAAGGCACCTGTTTCACGCCATTGTCTAGTTCAGCGTTGGTACTAACGCTGTCTCCTTTGGCGAGCGCCACCGCCAGCTCTGCAGAAGTCTCTGCTAACTTGCTGATCGGCTTGTATACCGTCATCGTTTGGGTACCCGCTACCACTCTGCGAACTGCAGCTAAGTCTGCATCTTGTCCGGAAATCAGTACCTTGCCTGCCAAACCTTGGGCTTGTAGCGCTTGGATTGCGCCACCAGCAGTGGAGTCATTTGAGGCGACAACCACGTCAATTTGATTGTCATTAGCAGTGAGCGCATTTTCCATGATTTTCAGCGCGTTTTCTGCCAGCCAGGAATCGACCCACTGATCACCGACAATCTTCACTTTACCGGCATCAACCAAAGGCTGAATGACATTCATCTGGCCTTTGCGAAATAAGTGGGCGTTATTGTCGACAGGCGAGCCGCCCATCATGAAGAAGTTGCCGTTATCGCGCAGCTGAGTTAGGGCTGTTGCTTGGATTTCACCCACTTTTTCATTATCGAAAGAAACGTATAAATCGATGTCTGCGTTCTTAATCAGGCGATCGTAGGAAAGTACCTTAATGCCATCGCGCTTTGCTTCACGTACAACATTACCAAGCACTTCGCCGTTGTAAGGGATGATAACGAGCACATCGACTCCCCGAGCAATCATGTTTTCAATTTGCGCGATTTGGGTCGTCTCATTGCCATTGGCCGACTGAACATAAACTTTGGCGCCCAGAGATTCAGCTTTGGCAACAAAGTAGTCGCGGTCTTTTTGCCATCGCTCCAATCTTAAATCGTCAATCGCCATGCCAATTTTTACTTTAGCCAGCACAGGGTTTGCTACCAGCGCCAAACAAGTTACTGCTATTGAAAGAAGAAATTTCATGTCCTAGTTCCCTTTGTTACAGCAAGCATTACTGATTAATAAGCCATCAACACGCCCATCGAGACTAGGGGTACCACCTAAGCTCAGATATAACGAATTTTCATTTTTCTATTATCAAAACTGGTCAACTCATGGACTCTGTGAACCGCATCAAAATCACTGCACCGACGAGCAAACGATCACGCATATTTCAATAGTCATTCAGATAAAAAATGAAAGCGCTATCAATCTCAAAAGACACAAAAATTTAACAACTGAGATCCAGCCACTTTGACATAAAGTCATTTTGACCATAATAAAAAGCGTCTCGAGCGTTATGAAGAAGTCGGGCGGTATAACGCCGCTCAGGGGGGAACGTGTAGAGGCGTAATCAAATCCATAAAGAGATAAACAAAATGATAAAAATCAGAAACAAGCAGTCTTTAGCAAAAGCGCTAACTGTTGGCTTAGTGGCCGCAGCGTGCAGTGCTCAAGCCGCATTCAACGCCACCCCGCCCACACAGGGTGCCTATGAAACAGGCCAATATCGAGATCTCGCTGCCGAGATGGGTAAAACCAATGGAGGCTCAAAGCTGACCAACGGCTACAACAAAATGTTTGGCACCAATGGTCAACAGCAGCTCTACTACGCCTATTCAGAGAACGGTAGTTACAAGGCCCATTACATCCGCGCAATTAACCCAATCATCGGCGATGATATCCGCTCAGAAGGCCAATCTTGGGGCATGACCATTGCTGTAATGATGGATGATCAACAAGCCTTTGATAACCTCTGGCGATTTGCCAAAAACTACATGAAAAACCCTGATGATCATTCAGATCCAGCTAAGCAAGGAGTTTACGCTTGGCAGTTAAAATTTGATGCTAGCGGTAAGGTTTATAAGTTTGATGAGGGCTCAGCGCCAGATGGCGAGGAATACTTTGCCTTTGCACTACTTAATGCAGATGCCAGATGGGGTAGCAATGGCGAGTTTAACTACTATCAAGATGCTCAGGAGATGCTCCAAACCATCAAAAACAAACTGATGGAAAACAGCATTATCCGCTTCACACCGTACATCGATAACCTCACCGATCCGTCCTACCACATTCCGGCCTTTTATGATTATTTTGCTGACCGCCTGACCAGTCCAAGCGAGAAAAGCTATTGGAGTAATGTGGCGAGCACTAGCCGTACTTTCTTGCAAAATCACTTTGACAAAGTTTCTGGCAGTCCTCATTGGGATTTACCAACCTACCTGGCACGCCTTGATGGCAGTCCGGTGATCGGCAATATTTTTTCCGGACAACCAACGCCGGGCGATTGGTACGAGCGAGATGCCTGGCGGGTCGTGATGAACGTAGCCATGGATGCTCACTTGATGGGAGCAGAAAGCTGGCATAGTAATGCAATAAATAGCGCGCTAGGTTTTTTCAGTTGGGACAAGGCAAACAACGGCGATGGTTGCTACAAACAGGTTTATGCCTATGGTGCCGACCAAAATGAGGGTTGCGCTGGTGAAGGCCAACGCGCGGCTAACGCAGTTGCGTTGCTAGCCTCGACCGTACCAAGTATGGCAGATGAGTTTTTCAATGACTTCTGGACGATGCCACAACCAACCGGCGACTGGCGCTACTACAATGGCTCGCTCTATATGCTAGCCATGCTGCAAGTGACAGGTAATTTTAAGTTCTACACCAGCTCCGATAACGGCGGTGGCACACCATCAACACCACCAGCGTCAACCCGGCTGCGCAACAGCTACTCCAATAAATGTCTCGATGCTGCCGGCACCAGCAATGGCGCCAATGTCCAGCAGTGGAGTTGCTGGAGTGGTCAACAGCAACAATGGACATTGCTTAGCCAACCAGATGGCAGTCATGCACTGAAGTCGAACCATAGCAATCGTTGTATGACCGTAAGCGGCGGTTCAACCAGCAATGGTGCCAACATCAATCAAGCGACCTGTGATTACTCAGCCAAGCAGAAGTTCTGGCTGCAAGATCAGGGCAATGGTTTTTTTAGTCTAAAAGCCAGTCATAGCAACAAATGCGTCGATGTGGCCGGCCCTTCAGCCGAGAACGGCGCCAACATTCAGCAATACGCTTGCCATGGCGGCGGCGGTCAGCAGTTTAAATTTGATTAACTCGTTTCTGCTAATCATAAAAAAGAGGAGCCAAGGCTCCTCTTTTTCACTCGTTCAATACAACCTAGAAGGTATTAACGTGAGAAACGTGTTCGAACGCTTCAATCGCTGCTAGCAGCTCGTCGGTAGGCTGATCGGCGACGTCCAAAATGGTGTAGGCCACTTCACCTCGACTCTTGTTCAGCATATCAATGACGTTGATGTTCATCTCTGATAACAATGCCAATACGCCACTCAATACGGCAGGGACATTGTCGTTGGCGAAGGTGATGCGATAGCCTTCACTGCGCTCTAAACGCAAATTCGGGAAATTGACCGAATTTTGAATATTGCCGTTTTCAAGGAAATCCATCAGCTGACGGGCAGCCATTTCGGCACAGTTATCTTCCGCTTCGCCGGTGCTAGCCCCTAAGTGCGGCAGCAAAATCACATCATCACGGTCCATCAGCGCTGGCGATGGGAAGTCACAGACATACTTGGCGATCCGATCGCTTTCCAATTCAGCCAGTACTGCAGCTTCTTCTACCACTGAACCACGAGCAAAGTTGAGCAGTACCAAGCCGCGTTTTGCTTGCTCTAAATTCTCGGCATTCAACATGTTCTTGGTATGTTCATTGGCAGGCACGTGCAAAGTCACGTAGTCACAACGCGCCAACAAAGACGGCAGGTTATCCGCTCGCTCAACATCAGATGACAAGCGCCATGCAGCTTCCACCGACAGCACAGGATCATAACCAACCACTTTCATCCCCAACGCAAGCGCAGCGTGAGCGATGTTGGCACCGATGGCACCAAGACCAATAACTCCGAGGGTTTTGCCAGCTAATTCGGAACCAACAAATTTCTTTTTACCGCCCTCAACTTTCTTGTTGAATTCGCCGGATTCCAAGTTGGTGTCTAATAGTTGCGAAAAGCTTGCCGCATCAAGCAGGTTACGCGACGCCAACAACATACCACCCAACACCAGTTCTTTTACCGCATTGGCGTTTGCACCTGGCGTGTTAAACACCACTATGCCTTGCTTGGTGCATTCCTCAACCGGAATGTTATTGACGCCAGCGCCACAACGGGCAATGGCTTTGACACTATCAGTAAAGGTTTCTTGATGAAGGTTGTGCGAGCGCAACATAATGGCATCGGGCTCACCAACCACACTATCTACTTTGTACTGTGCTTCAGGAAACAGCACTAAACCTTTCTGGCTAATCGCGTTATAGGTTCGAATCGAACGCATGATTTGATTCCTTTCAGTTAATTAAGCAGCAGTCACTTGCTGATAGCCCCAAGCCAACCATGGCAGCATGGCTTCCAGATCCGATGCTTCCACAGTGGCACCACACCAAATTCGCAGACCTGCCGGTGCATCACGATATGCGCCAATGTCAAAGGCAACGCCTTCATCAGCCAACAATTTGATCAGAGCTTTCACTTGCTCAGCGGTAGCATCAAGCTTCAAACAAACCGAAGTGTTTGAGCGGGTTTCTTTACTTTCGGCAAGAAAATCAATCCAAGCATTATCAGCAACGAATTGTTCAATGACTGCCAAATTCTGCTGCGATTTAGCGATCGAGCCTGCGGCACCACCAATTGACTCAACCCAAGTCATGGCGTCAATGGCGTCAGCCACGCATAGCATCGACGGAGTGTTAATAGTGGCGCCTTGGAAGATTCCTTCGATCAGTTTGCCACCTTTGGCCAAACGGAAAATCTTCGGCAATGGCCATGATGGCGTGTAGCTCTCCAAGCGAGCCACGGCTTTCGGGCTCAGAATCAACACACCGTGGGCGCCTTCACCGCCCAGGACTTTCTGCCAGCTAAAGGTAATTACATCGAGTTTTTCCCATGGCATTTCCATGGCGAACACTGCAGATGTAGCATCGCAAATAGTCAAACCTTCGCGCTCATCGCTAATGAAGTCGGCATTCGGCACACAAACACCCGAAGTGGTGCCGTTCCAAGTAAAGATGACATCGTTCGCAGGGTTGGCTTGCGACATGTCCGGCAGTTGGCCATAATCAGCGGTGTAGGTATTGGATTCGATTTTTAGCTGCTTAGTAACATCTGTTAGCCATTCTTTACCAAAAGACTCCCATGCAAATACGTCAACTGGACGTTCACCCAGCATCGACCACATCACCATTTCCATTGCTCCAGTGTCCGAAGCAGGAACAATACCAACGCGGTAATCGTCTGGTAACTGCAATACTTTCTTGGTTTGCTCAATCGCTTGCTGCAAGGCTGCTTTGCCTACAGCCGAGCGATGCGAACGCCCCAGAGTGCTCAAGTCCAACTGACCGGCATCATAGCCTGGTCGTTTGGCACAGGGACCTGAGGAAAAATTAGGGTTAGCGGGTTTCACTTCTGGTTTAGTCATAATGGCTTAGCTCCGCGACTCATGGTCGCCCGGAATGACAGTTAATCGACGAAAAAGAAGGCGATTATAAAGAGGTTGGCGCCGCAAAAATACTGATTCAGCGCATCTTTCTGCAAAAAAATCGCATAATTATGCAGTCACTTATGACTCATCCGCTTGCTGATAGAGCTTACTCACCGTGCTAGCGAGAATGGTGATCCCCTGTTTTACATCAACTTCAGGCCCTGCATATGACAATCGAATACATTGATAACGATGGGGCCATGGTTCATCCAAGCCAGGGAAG
Source organism: Neiella marina (assembly GCF_002165625.1). Classification (GTDB taxonomy): domain Bacteria; phylum Pseudomonadota; class Gammaproteobacteria; order Enterobacterales; family Neiellaceae; genus Neiella; species Neiella marina. Next base: position 47,199 of record NZ_NGNS01000002.1, on the reverse strand, counting down.
AAATGCTCTCCGGCAACGAGTATGAGGCCTTGCTCTTTGAGCAACTGGTAGAGTTCACGACTGGTCACCGGCAATTCATCAAACCACAACCACAAGAAAATAGCGCCTTCAGGTTTGTGAACCCGAAATCTCGAATCGGGAATCGCTTCTTTGAGCCAATTGGCGACGCGTTGCGCCCGCTGTTGATAATACGGCTTCACCACCTCCTCACTCAGCGCTAGCAAGTGACCAGATTGGGCCCAGTGTTGGGCCACAATCGGGCCCACACTACCTGGCGCTAACCCCATGATACCGTTGAGATTACTAATGGCTCGAATAATTTCAGGCCGAGCAACCACAATGCCACAGCGAGCTCCTGGTAAACCAAGCTTGGACAAGCTCAGGCACAATACAATGTTGTCATTCCAGATGGGGGTGACATCTTCAAATAGGATGTTTGGAAATGGTGCGCCGTATGCGTTATCGAGTAATAGCGGCACGTCAGCTTGACAACACATTTGATCGAGTTTTTGCAGCTCTGCATCGGTAATGACATTACCCGATGGGTTAGTTGGCCGTGACAAGCAAACCACGCCGATGGAGTCATCCAGCAGCAAACTGTCAAAATCAGGGTGATATTTAAACTCACGCTCAGGCAGCAGTTCGATAGTCGGCTTAACCGTCACAAACAGCTCATCTTCCAACCCTAAGTCGCTGTAGCCTATGTATTCGGGGCAAACGGGCAACAGAACCTTTTTCTTCTCACCGGTCTCACTGGTACCAGCGAACAAGTTCATCAAATAGAAGAAGGCACTCTGCGAGCCATTGGTCAGTGCAATATGCTCTGCCCCAATGGCCCAACCAAATTCAGAACTGAGCAACTCCGCCAGCGCGATTCTGAAACTGTCTTTGCCCTGCGGGCCATCATAGTTCATCAACGACTGTACCAGCGAGCCATCGCTTAAGGTTTGCTGCAGATGCTGTTCAAGTTCTTCGGCCACCTGCGGGATTTGCGCTGGATTGCCACCACCAAGCATCAACATCGCTTCACCTTGGACGCCCGCATTAAGATCATCCATTAGTTCAGTAATGGCGGAGTGTTGCAGGAACTTGCTGGCGAAATTGGATTTCATGTTTGGCTCTGGATTGCTCGAAAAGGAGCAATAGCATACATGCCCTTATCAAACATCGGCAAACCCCGGTTACATGCTGTTTTCATCTATTTTCCGCAATGTTCCTGATCTGCTCTAGTATTTGTTGACACAAGCTCAGGCATACTATGGTTTCTAAACTCAACGCTCACACTGCAAAACTATTATGAAACGAGAACTCGCCATCGAATTTTCCCGAGTCACCGAAGCCGCCGCCCTTGCCGGCTACAAGTGGCTGGGACGTGGAGACAAAAACAAAGCGGACGAAGCTGCCGTCAATGCCATGCGCATTGTAATGAATCAAATCGACATTGACGGCGAGATCGTCATTGGTGAAGGTGAAATCGATGAAGCACCAATGCTCTACATCGGTGAACACGTTGGCCAAGGGGGCGATGCCGTTGATATTGCCGTCGATCCTATCGAAGGCACCCGGATGACTGCTATGGGTCAAAGCAATGCCCTCGCGGTATTAGCCGTTGGTGAAAAAGGCAGCTTTCTCAAAGCGCCCGATATGTATATGGAAAAACTGGCGGTCGGACCCGGCGCCAAAGGTGCCATCGATTTAAATAGACCGCTGATTGACAACATCAAAGCCATTGCCGAAGCGCTCGACAAACCGCTGTCTGAGTTAACAGTCGCGACTTTAGCCAAACCGCGTCATGACCCAATTATTGCCGAGTTACACGCTCTCGGCGTTCGTGTATTTGCCGCCCCTGATGGCGACGTCGCACTGTCAATTCTAACTTGTATGCCGATGAGCGAAGTCGATGTCATGTATACCATTGGCGGGGCACCAGAAGGCGTGGTATCTGCCGCGGTGATCCGCGCAATGGATGGCGATATGCAAGGCCGTTTAATGCTTCGTACCGAAGCCAAAGGTGATACCGAAGAACATCGTATTCTTGCTGGCTGGGAGGCAGAACGGTGCCAGAGTATGGGAGTCGCGCCGAACCAGGTACTGACCCTCAATGACATGGCACGCTCTGATCAGGTGATTTTCTCCGCCACCGGCATCACCAAAGGCGATCTGCTTGATGGCGTCGCTCGCAAAGGCAACTTAGCCGAAACCGAAACCTTACTGATCCGTGGTAAATCTCGCACTATTCGCCAAATCCGCTCAACTCACAATATCGATAAAAAATCCCCTGAACTGCATCAGTGGATTGACTAAACGCGTTATGAAACTGCTACTGCCAACCACCGGCAGTAGCAATATCTTTATTGTTAACAAACAGTTGTCAAAAAGTGAGCAAATAATTACATCAAGAATGTAATTATTTGATCTCGCCGTGTATTTTTTAAATCCACGCTACTATTGTGGTTAAAAAATACCCTCTTTCTTTGAGGGGAAATAAAAACACAAGGAAGCCAGACCATGACTCGCTTGATTCAACTAGGCAGTGCTTTACTCTGCCTACTGTTTTCAATGTCCCTATACGCCGCAGCCCCCAAAGCCCAAAGTCTCAAAACCTTTAGTTCGCTGTCAGAAGAAAGCCAACAATGTGTTGGCTGCCATAAAGACATCAACCTAGGTTTATATCAGCAGTGGGGTAAGTCAAAACACTACGGTGCCAATGTTGGTTGTTACGAATGTCACCAAGCAGCACCGAGCGACAAAGACGCCATCAAACACGAAGGCTACAGCATCTCAGTCATTGTCTCGCCAAAAGATTGCTCCGGTTGCCACCAGCAGGAAGTGGCTGAGTTTACCAAAAGTCACCACGCCAAAGCCGGTCAAATTATTGGTTCGCTTGATAACTTCTTAGCCGAGGTGGTCGAAGGTGCGCTGGTCTTTAATGGCGAATCACCTGCTGCCGTTTCTGGTTGCTGGCAGTGTCACGGCTCAGAAATCAAAGTGCTCGATAATGGCGATCTAGATCCAGCAACTTGGCCCAATACTGGTATCGGCCGAATTAACCCCGATGGTTCCATCGGCGCTTGTAGTGCTTGTCACCAACGCCATGAATTTTCTCTCGTTCAGGCGCGCCGGCCAGAAGCTTGTGGTAAATGTTACTTAGGTCCGGACCACCCACAAAAAGAAATATATGAAGAATCCAAACATGGCATTAACTTCTATGCCCATGTCAATGAAATGAATCTATCATCACCGAAGTGGGTCGTTGGCGAAGATTACAATGCAGCTCCTACCTGTGCCACCTGCCATATGAGTGCCACCCGTGACCTGCCAATTACCCATGATATTGGCGACCGCATCAGCTGGACCTTGCGCCCTGCCATCTCCGAGAAAGTCGATGCCAAAGCCATTGCTTCGGGCAAAAAGGTCAAACCTTGGCAAGAACGCCGCGATGATATGAAGAACGTCTGCGTTGCCTGTCACACAAGCCAGTGGGTTGAGAACTTCTATCAGCAGTTTGACGCCTTGGTTAACTTGTACAACGACAAGTTTGCCCGCCCAGGTAAAGCAATAATGGATGTACTGAAAAAACACCAACTCATTACCCCAACAGGCTTTGATGAAGAAATTGAATGGACTTGGTTCTACTTATGGCACCACGAAGGCCGTCGCGCTCGACACGGCGCTGCAATGATGGCGCCGGATTATGTCCAGTGGCACGGCATGTATGAAGTTGCAGAAAGGTTCTACATCGAGATGGTTCCGTAGTTCCGCGAAATCGTTGAACATGCTGAGCATGAAGGCAAGACCGAAGCGGCCGCTGATGCCAACAAGGTATTGGAAGAAATTCTCAGCCGCCCTGAGCATGCTTGGTTCTCCGGCAGTGAGCCAGACTCCGTGAAGGCCGCGCGATTGAAAGCCCAGAAAGAGTTCAAGGCTCGCTACGCCAGCGAAAGTAAATAACGCAACCGGTTGAGGACAGCTTATGTCTGACAAAAAAAGCCGGTTCTGGACCCCCAGCAAATCAAAATGGTTGCTGGGGATCCCCATCGGGGGGTTCGTCTTCGCATTACTCGGCGCTGCAGCCATGGTGGCCTTCCACGTCACCATGGAAGCAAGTAGCACCAATGCTTTCTGCTATTCCTGCCATGTTGGCATGGACACCATCGTCGAAGAATATGAAGCATCATCGCATTTCACTAATCGGCATGGTGTGAAAGCCGACTGTGCTGACTGCCATATCTCGAAAGAGTTCATGCCCAAAATGGAAACCAAAATTAAGGCCATTGCTGATATTTACTATCAGCTTATTGGCACCATTAACATGGACAATTTTGAGCAGGAGCGGTTGCGCTTGGCCCAGCATGTGTGGGATGAAATGCAGGCAAATGACTCCAGAGAATGCCGCAGTTGTCACGAGCCAACACGTTGGGACTTAGCGGCTGCGCCCACTCGAATCCGAGTCAATCACCAAAAAGTATTGGACGGATCGGATACCTGTATTAACTGTCATGCAGGAATCGCCCATAAGTTGCCGCAAAAGCAGTAACGTTCGAGCCGGCAGAAATGTGTCAGTTCGTTAGTATTTTAAATAGCCTGTAACAAATAGGTCGCTTGGTTTACCCAGAGCGTAATCAAGCGACCCTTTTCTATTAAATTCATTAAGTTAAAACAAAACACCACCTCCCGAAATGCACTAATTTGACCTAATTTGATTCATCTATGAATCTGCTCGGACTTGCCTTTCACATTTTTTTAACGTCGAATGGAGCTACGAACAAAAAATGCAAGGATTAGCCCCAGTGGCTTTGCAAATGAACGTACCTAAAACTCGAACGGAATATGTGGTATCCATGCTTCGAGAGCGAATCCTCTCCGGTGAGCTAAAAGCTGGTTCCGCATTACGCCAAGCAGCCTTAGCAGCTCAAGTCGGTGTCAGCCGGATTCCAATACGTGAAGCACTCTTGCAACTTGAAGCGGAAGGTTTAGTCGAATTCGAACCTCACAAAGGCGCAACCGTGGCTTGCATGTCAAAAGCCATGGTCGATGATTTATTCGAACTTCGGGCACTAATTGAATGTGATTTGTTGAGCCGCTCGATACCACAAATGACCGAGCAAGATTTTGAACTAGCGGCACAAAGCCTAGATACCATGGAACGCGCTTGGCAGCGTGAAGATGCCATTGCCATATGGAGCGATATGAACATGGACTTTCATTTAAGCCTCTATCGTGCAGCCAATCGCCCTCATGCACTCGATTTAGTCCGGACACTCAATCATAACTCCGGTCGCTATGTTCGAATGAATCTGTTATTGACCGGCGCTAAGCCTCGCTCTGAGCTGGAACACCGACAATTGTTGGAACTATGCCAACAACAGCAAGTCGCTCAAGCATGCGCCCTACTAAAGACCCATATCCTTGATTCAGCTGAAGAAATTAAAGCACTCATTAGCAACTAACAGCGCCAGCACCGTGCACAATGTGTGACAATGGTCAAATAACAACCAATCAATAGCGAGGTGCTGCACCAGTTTGGTACTCAGATCACGGCTGTATTGACTGACTGGTCTAATCTCAATTCCTATCGGTGGCTACCGACCACCACAGCGAATAGGTTTGAGTTATGAGCAAGCGTGAAATGGACGCGCTGTTAGATCAAATGATGCACCAGATGGACCGAATTACCACTCAGTGGGAACAAGGGCAAGAAAGCCTGAGTTCACCCTCAGAGCAGTGTCAGGAACCTCTGGCTGCCAAGCCCCTAACGGCTGCGGAGTTTGAAGTTCTATAGGAGAACAAGTTAACTGCTTGTTACAATGACATAATCTGTCAATCAGAATGGCGGCATCAGCCCGCCATTTTAGTGTCGAGTTCGGCAACCAGTTGCTGAATGGCGTCAGCTAATGCAGCCCCCGAGTGGCGAACCACACCGCCAGTTTCATCCAGCAATGGCACATTGCGTACGTCTAAACGTTGCTGTAGCAGGGCCATATTAGCAACATCAACAAATTCAGCATGCTGCGCTGCGTAGCGCTTTAATGCCTCGTCGCTTGGCCTAGTGTTGTTGTAGAGAATGCCATCTAACTTAGAGCCCATATAGCGCTCTACCGAATTCACATAGCCTTCGAGCATGTACCCCTGTGTCTCACCAAACTTAGTCATAATATTGCTGACAAAATACTTTTTGGCCTTGGCAAAATTCAACGCTTCAGCTAAGCCTTCCACCAATAGGTTAGGAATAATACTGGTGTATAAATCGCCGGGACCGAGCAAAATAATATCGGCATTGATAATGGCATCAATAACCGGCAAGTGAACGGTGACATCTTCGCCATGATGGGGGACCAAAAATACCGATGAAATATTTGCCCGCTCTAAATGCCGCGGCACATCAATAGCTGCCTCACCAAATACTCGCTGACCATTAGCCAGCTCTGCCACAAGAGTTACCTTGTCGGTCGTCACTGGTAAGATGGCTCCTCGGACATTGAGGATCTCTGCTAATGCCTGAATGCCCTCGGGGAAAGAACCGGCGTATTCACTGAGCATAGTGAGCAGCATATTGCCGGCATTGTGATTGCGTAAACGTTCGCTCTTGGAAAAACGTTTCAACAACAGCTCGTGGGCTACATCTCGCATTGGCGACATGGCCAAAATACACTTCAGCACATCGCCGGCAGGTAGTGCGCCCAACTCACCCCGTAAAATACCGGTACTGCCACCTGAATCCGCCATGGAAACAATAGCGGTTAAATTGATGCCAGGTAGATCGCGAAGACCAGACAGCAATGTGTATTGCCCACTACCACCGCCAATGGTCACAATCGATTTAGGTTTTGTTCGCATAAAAATTCTGCATGTTTGACCCACCGCCAATAATTTGCCGATGCATCATCTGGTTGCAATCGCGTGAGGATGTTCAGCGAGGCAAGAAAATATTAACCACAGCGTAGCGGCAGTTTTAGCTACTGGTCAAGCCACTAGACATGGCGAACGCCGTTTCGCATACTAATTTCATAATCAAATCTCAAAATGCGCAACTCAATGGAACATTTTTCCCAAACTTTGGCTCGAGCGGCCGAGCGCAAAGGTGGCGAACAAAACCTGTTCAGCATGGTGAGTGCACCAGCCTCAGAGCAAGATTTGCTGGCGCAACCTGATGATCGTTGCTTGGCTATTACGACCAAGATTGTTTTTCAGTCTGGTTTTGCTTGGCGAGTTATTGACCAAAAATGGCCGGGATTTGAGCAAGCATTTTGGCAATTCGATCCCAACAAATTGGTACTACTTGACGATAGTCATATTGAACGACTGATGAACGACACCCGCATCGTTCGCAATGGCCAGAAGATTAAAACCGTGCCACTCAATGCCCAATTTATTCTAGACACAGCCAAAGCACATGGCTCATTTGCTCAATTCGTCAGTCAATGGCCAGTAGAAGACATTACCGGACTATGGTTATACCTAAAAAAGCACGGCTCAAGACTGGGTGGCAACAGTGCGTCATTTGTCCTTCGCCGCATGGGTAAAGACACTTTCGTGTTGAGCCGAGATGTCACTGCGCACCTCATCGCCCAAGGCGTGATCGATAAGCCAGCAACATCGCAAACAGCACTTAAGCATGTTCAGCAAGCATTCAACACGTGGCAGCAACAAGTCGGCTTGCCAATGACGCAATTAAGCCAAATCATCGGCCTGTCAGTTGGCAACAATGAGCGCCAAGTGTGATGAATAAGTATCGGATGCTGAACGATCAAGTTGTCGAAGCGCTGTTGGCACAATCACGGCGGGCTGAGCGGAAACGTGCTCACTTGAACCTCCATCAGTCACACCACGACCCGGTACAACGCTTTCTGATTGCCATGCAACCCGACAGTTATGTCTGCCCGCATTATCACTCGGAGCCCGATAAGTGGGAACTCTTTACAGTCATTCGTGGCGCCTTCAGCTTTTTTATTTTTGATGATGATGGCACTATCTGTGAACGCTTGGAGCTGTCTGCCGGCCATTCAAATTTCAGTTTGGAACTGGCCAGCGGGCAATGGCACAGTGTGATTGCTTTACAAACAAATAGTGTATTTTTTGAAGTGAAACGAGGCCCCTACTGCGCGAGCCGTGATAAGCTCTTCGCTCCGTGGGCCCCGAAAGAGGCGGACGAAAACGTTGGGCAATACCATCGCTGGTTACTTGCAGCCAAACCAGGCGAGCGTTTTTCGTGACTGAAGCCAAACGTACGAGACCGACTAACTAATTGATGCATTATGTACAACAACCTCGATGAACAAGCGTTAATAGCCGATGAACAATTGGTGACCTCAGATACCATTCTGGATGAACTCAACACCCTGCGTTCATTGGTGCCAGAAGTCGAGGAGCTGTCAACCAAGTATCAAAACCTAAATCGCCTACAAGAAGCCCTTTTCACGATTGCTGAATTATCTGGGCGCAATCTTGAACTCAACGATTTTTATCGTGGCCTCCATAACATCATGGCCAACTTGCTGTACGCCGAAAACTTCTACATCGGCTTGAAAGACAGCGACGGCAACCTCAGCATTGTTTACTTGGCTGACCGGTACGACGATGGCAAGCACCTCGCCATTAGCTCCAAGCAGCTTGAATTAAGCATGACAGGCTATCTAATGCGCCGACAAGAGCCGGTGTTGGCTAGCCGTAGTCAGTTCACCGAGTTGGTCGAGAGCGGCGAAATAATGCAAATGGGTTCGGTCCCAAGCTTTTTGCTCGGTGCGCCAATGATGTCAGACACCGAATGTATGGGGGTTGTGGTTGTACAAAGTTATGACGACAGCAAAGCCTATGATACCCAAGACATGCAGGTACTTGAGTTTGTTGCCCACCACTTAGCGCAAAGTATCGAACGAGCCCACTATCGTGATAGCTTGGAGAAGCAGGTCGAACTTCGAACTGCCGAGCTGACGCAAACAAACGATGAATTGCACAAAGAAGTGCAGGAGCGTCAACGCTCAGAGCAACTTCAGCGCGCCTTGTTCGACATCAGTGAAATGGCGCACAACGCCGAACACATGGATGACTTCTACAGTGCCCTGCACCAAGTCATATCCAAACTGATTATTTGTAATAACTTTTACGTTGCGATCTTGGACCAAGATGGCGAGACACTATTATTCCCATATCGAGTCGACCAATTTGATGCCCCTCCCAAGCCTAGGAAACTAGGACGTGGGATGACCGAATATTTGATGACCAAAGCCCACGGCATGCTATTGTCGCAATCAGATATTCGCGCTTTGGAACAAGCAAAAGTTATCGAGAAAATGGGTACACCAGCTCACTCTTGGCTTGGCGTGCCACTGAAAGATGGTGCCCACGTGATTGGTGCCATTGTTCTACAAAGTTATGATTTATCGCATCAATACAGCCAATCAGACTTGGAGCTGATCAACTTCGTATCACGTCATGTCGCTAGTGCACTGATGCGAAAACAAGCCCAAGACAAACTCGAAAACCAAGTGCGTTTGCGGACCAAAGAACTCGAGTCGGAAATCACCGAACGGCGCCGTATTGAACGTCAGTTAAAGCATGATGCCAGCCATGATAGTTTGACAGGTTTGCCCAACCGAATTGTATTCTTACAACGGCTTAGAGAAGCCTTTGTGCGAGCGGAAAACTATCGCCATTACGATTTTGCCGTATTGTTTCTCGATTTAGATCGCTTCAAGCTAGTCAATGACAGCCTAGGTCATATGTCCGGCGATGAACTGCTTAAAAAAGCGTCCTCTCGCATACGCCGTTGTTTACGTGGTCGCGATTTGATCGCGCGTTTGGGCGGCGACGAGTTCGCCATTTTGCTCGAGCCAATGAAATCTGAACAGGATGCGATCGGCCTAGCACAACGAATAAGCGCATCATTCGATCAGCCCTTCTTCGTCAATGGAGAGCGTATCTTTACCGGCACTAGCGTTGGTATTGCGCTTGGTCATGATCGCTATGTCGAACCTGAGGAGCTCCTGCGAGATGCTGACGCTGCCATGTATCGTGCCAAAGCCCAAGGTCGTAGACGCTATGTACTATTCGACGCCAGTATGCATGAAGAGGCTACTCGCGCTCTAAAACTGGAAAACAAGCTGCGGATTGCCATCGATCGCAACCAGTTTGAAGTGTACTACCAACCAATTCTATCGGGCGTCGATCGCAAACCAACGGCAATTGAAGCCTTGGTTCGCTGGCGCCACCCGGTTGACGGTTTGGTGATGCCTGGCCAGTTTATTGAACTCGCTACCGAAATTGGCTTTATCAAGGAAATCGATTGGTATGTGCTCAATCGAGCTTGCTACCAACTGGCAGAGTGGCGTCAGAATCACCCAGAGCTGAACGATCTGTCGGTTACTGTCAACTTAGCTAGCCAGCACTTCTCACAAGCATCACTGCCAAGTCAAATCGCCAATGTTTTAGAGGTCACCGAACTGCCAGCCAGCGCGTTACGCCTAGAGATTACTGAGCATGCTCTGTTGGAAGATCAGGACAAAGTACAAACCGTACTTAGCCAACTCAACGAACTCGGCGTACAGCTACTGATGGATGATTTCGGCACCGGCTACTCGTCACTGGCCTACCTACATCGATTTCCAATCCATGGCGTCAAGATTGACCGCAGCTTTGTCACCAACATGCGCCATCAAGACGAGCACATGGCGATTGTTCGAACCGTTAAGGCTCTGGCAGACAATCTACAGCTCAAGCTCGTTGCTGAAGGCATCGAAGATGAGGAAACCATGGTCTTGCTCGAAGAGTTAGGCTGCGATTATTTGCAGGGCTTCCACATTCAACGGCCGATAAACCGTCGAGTAACGCTTGACTGGTTGCTAGAAAATAGCAAATAAATCTAGCCTATTAGTGTGAGTTGCACCGCAAGCAAGTGTAAATACGAATTACACGCATAATCTGTAATTTTATTACAGATTGCATTTAACCTTGATGCTTTGACTTCGCCACTAAAACAACAAAAAATTAACAAGAACAAGATGAAGTAATGTTAATACCACAATTGCACTAAGTGATTAATATCCACGCACATTCTGTAAATTAATTACAAAAACCACCAATAACCCCACAAAGACTATTGACTTAAATCAATTATTGCTATTAAATTTGCCTCAGAATTGAAATTACTTTCCAAATACAACAACTGGAGATAGCAGATGATTGGTATCCAAATCACAGAAGCCGCCCAAGCAAACTTGGTTAACTCTTTCTGGTTACTAGATGAAGCCAACAAAGAAGCTCGTTGCCTGTGCGCCAAAGCCGATTACGCTGAAGATGAAGTCGTTGACGTTGCTAAACTTGGTCAATTCGAATACCGCGAAGTACCGGTTGAAGCGCCAGCGATTCGTGAAGGTGGCCAGCACTTGAACGTCAACGTACTCACTCGCGAAACCTTAGAAGATGCAGTTGAGAACCCAGAAAAATACCCTCAGCTAACCATTCGCGTTTCTGGTTACGCGGTTCGCTTCAACTCACTGACTGCAGAACAGCAGCGTGACGTTATTGCTCGTACGTTCACTCAGCGTCTGTAATTACTCAGTAGTACAAAACTGTTTTAGCCTGTCTCTTGGGCTCATCTTAAAATTAAAGAGACTTGGCTAACGAATCCCGTTCAAGGATGGCTTTAGTTTAAGCCATCCTTGCCACCACCTCTCTGCCAGACCATCCATCAATCTGCATCCACCTTTTGATTCAACCGACAGATGTTCTGTTGGTCAAATAGTGTCGTTGATAAATACAGGCACTGATTAGTTTTGACCTGATTACTTTTTGCACCCCGTGTTGCCAGCCGGCAATCCCACCAAGCCAACGCTTTCGACTTCCAACTCAAGCTTTCCTTTGGTCGAAATCTTCAGCACATTGGTTATCTGCGAGTAATCAAATTTGCCGTTATTAGCAAAACAATTCAGCGGGATGGTTAGATTACTCCATTGGTTTTTAGGGAATTTCTTCAGAATATGCTTTACGGGAAATTTGCCCTCACACTTGTCCATTCCCCAGTTGCACAACATACTCACTGTCGTATTCTGATTTGGCGCCCGTTTTATTTTGATTTTAACCGCGATTGCCGCCTGTTCAACGATACTTGAGAGGTCGAGCTTTCGACCTGTCAACGTCATCATAGACTCAGCATCAGTTCCCCAAGGCGTCTTTACTGACTTGCCTCGCCACTTTCCATGCAATGTTCCATCACTAGTCTCGGTTACGATAGTGTTGCCGTTGAGGGTTCTTGCTTCACCACTTTCCATCTTGATGTTTTGTTTCAACACATTGCCGACAGTTATGTGCCAAGGCTTAACCGGCTTGCCGTTCTCAATGTAACTGAGCTGAGAGTTAGAACTAGCTGCCAAACTAGGAAGAGTTATCGCCACTAGGGCAATGACAACAAATACGCTTAGCCACTCACATCGTTTGTTTAACAACATCTCCATTGGATATACCTCTTGACCAAATGCTATTGAGAAATGGACAAAAGGCTACTGAGATCGTGAAGGGAATAAATAGACCTGAAGCGGACTATAAATAAACGTTACAAAACGTTGCGTTGGAGATATAGCTTAAAGATTTGATGCAAGGATATGACGACAACACGCTAATCAAAAAAATCCCTCGATTGTTATCGAGGGACTTATTTACTAGAGTCCGGCTTTATGGCCATTAATGGCCATTGTTGCTAGCTCTATAAGCTGCGGAGTTTAGCTTCCACTTGAGCAAAATCTGCGGCAATCAGTTCGCTAAGATTTTCTTTGTCAGCAACATCTGCCAGCGCCTTTGGCAGCTCCAACTTAACCGACAAAATGTCCTCGACACTTTCGATAAACTTCGCAGGATGTGCTGTGCACAGGAATAAACCATGTTCGCCCGGCTGCAGAGTTTGCTCCAATACACGGTATGCGATAGCGCCATGAGGCTCACAGACATACCCTTGCTCATGCATGGCTTTTAGTGTCTCAGCCGTTTGTTCATCTGTCACTCGATCAGAGCTCAACAAATCCCAACTAAATTCTTCACGACGCACCAGTTCTTCAACACGTGGCCAGTTGTTTGGCGCACTCACGTCCATGGCATTGGAGATAGTCGCAATGGTTGGGTTTGGCGCCCAATCACCACTCTCTAAATAACGCGGCACGGTGTCGTTAGCATTGGTAGCCGCGACAAAGCGTTTGATTGGCAAGCCCATTGAACGGGCCAGCAAACCTGCGGTTAAGTTGCCGAAATTACCACTTGGTACACTCACCACCAGTTGATCACGCTGGTCTTTTGGTAACTGCGCTACGGCTTCAAAGTAGTAGCAAATTTGTGCCATCAAGCGACTGATGTTGATCGAATTGGCGGAGTTCAAACCAACGGTTTTACGCAGCTCTGGCTGGTCAAATGCATGTTTCACCATGGCCTGACAGTCATCAAAGGTGCCTTCAACCGCTAGGGTGTGAATATTGCCGCCCAAGGTGCAGAACAATTGTTCCTGCAAGTGACTGATTTTGCCTTTTGGATACATCACGACGACATCGATGTTGTCAATGCCAGCAAATGCATGGGCTACCGCAGCGCCGGTATCGCCAGACGTTGCCGTCAGGATGGTAATTTTCTCGCCATCGGACAGCTCTTTCAGGCATTGAGCCATAAAACGGCCACCAAAGTCTTTAAACGCTAGCGTTGGACCGTGAAACAATTCCAGTGCAGAGATTTTGTCATTGACGGCAACAACAGGAGCAGTGAAATCAAACGCCGATGCGACCATTTCATGAAGGCGAGGTTTAGCAATCTCATCACCAATCAAAGCCGACAGGATTTCCGTGGAGCGCGATACCAAATCCATATCCAGCAAGGCATCAATATCATCAAAACGCGGCAACTCTTGAGGAAAGAACAACCCCTGATTGCGTCCTAAACCAGTGCGAACGGCCTCTTCAAAATTGACCTGTTGCTCATGTTCTTTGATGTTGTACAACTTCATGTTTGAGTTCTCTCCACTCAGTTCAGTTCGACCAGGGCCACATTTGCCACGCCTTGCTCATCAATACGGCAGACATGACTGAAGCCCTCATCGTTTTGTAAATAGTGTTTAGCCAAATACGCATCGCATTGTTTGGCAACATTCAGATCATCACATACTGCAAATAAGGTTGGCCCAGAACCACTGATCCCGACGGCATAAGCGCCCAGCTTCAGCAATTCTTCACGAGCAGCTTCAAAACCTGGCAATAGTACTTTGCGGTATGGCTCGGCAATCACATCAATCATGACACTAGCCGCCAACTTGTCGTTACCGGCATACAAGGCATGAACGAAATTAGCCAGTAAGCGGCCATGGTTGATGATATCTGCTTTGCTGTAGTGTTCAGGCAGAATCGCCCGTGCTTGGGCCGTTGAAACCGTGATCCCCGGATAAGCCGAACACCAATACCAGCTTTCTGGCGAAGGCAGCGTCGAGCACAATAAATCGTCTTGTTCAGTCATTAACTGGATGCCGCCGACAAAACATGGCGCAACGTTATCGTAGTGAATTGAACCTGAGATTTGGCCTTCGAGCTCCCCCATCAAACGCAGTTGCTGATCGTCATTAAGTGGCGAGCCGAAAAACTGATTCAAGGCAGCGACGGCTGCAACAATACTTGACGCACTGGAACCTAAACCAGAACCAATCGGCAAGTTTTTGTGCAAGTGCATTCTTACAGGGCCCACTTGGATACCAAGCTCAGCTAGGTGCTTTTTCACTCCGAGGTAGCAATCAAACAAGATATTTTGCTTGGGGTCATCGGGTAGCTTGTGGCTGAATCGCCCTGACGCTGTGAGTTCAAATTCACCTGAGGCACTATCATCCACCTCAACAACATCACCCAACAGCGACCCATCTATGGGTTTCAATGCCGCACCTAGAATATCAAATCCAACGCCGAGATTACCGATCGATGCGGGCGCATATACTGCAACAGCCATGTTAAACCTCCTGCTTCCATGGCAAGGTCCGAAGTATGTCGGCAAACACACCGGCTGCGGTTACCGCGGCACCAGCGCCATAACCGCGCAGTACATATGGAATTGGATCATAATAGCGCGAGTGGAAGGCCAAGGCGTTCTCACCATCTTTCACCGCGAATAACGGATGATCAGGACCCACAGCTTCGATCGACACTTTGCATTTGCCATCAACAATCGCGCCTGTGTAGCGCAACACTTTGCCATCTGCTTTGAGTTTATCGAGCCACTCAGCAAAGAAGGCGTCGGCCTGTGGCAAGCGTTCCATAAACTCGTCGACTGAGCCAGAAGAGTCAAACCCTGGTGGCAACGCCGGTTCAACTTCAACGTCGTCTAACTCTAGTTTCATGCCCGCTTCGCGGGCCAAAATGAGCAGCTTACGAGCAACATCCATGCCCGACAAGTCATCGCGCGGATCGGGTTCGGTAAAACCATTCGCTCGCGCTTGAGCGGTAACTTCCGAAAACGCCATGCCGTCGTCTAACTTGCCAAAAATGTACGACAGTGAGCCCGACAAAATACCCGAGAAAGACTTCAGTTGGTCACCAGCATTAAGCAATGACTGTAAGTTATCGATGACCGGTAGGCCGGCACCAACGTTAGTGTCATAGAGGAATTGACGACGCTTGCGAAGCGCTGTTTCGCGCAATGCTTGGTAGTAGTCGTAAGATTCGGTATTCGCTTTCTTGTTTGGAGTGACAATGTGGAAGCCTGCATTGAGGAAATCCAGGTACTGTTTTGCCATCCAGTCCGATGAAGTGTTGTCCACTAGCACTGGATTGATATGGGCATGGACACGGGCAAAGTCGCTGACCACTTCCAGTGAGAATTTTTGCTTACACTGGGCAAGTTCGGCCTCTTCAAAATTATCTAAGTCGATACCATTGGCAGCCAGTTCCATGCCTTTAGAGTTAGCAATGCCGCACACTCGCAAATCGATATGCTGCTCTTTCAGCGCTTGTTGCTGACGCTTGATTTGGC
The DNA here is from genome assembly GCF_002165625.1 of Neiella marina. Taxonomy (GTDB): domain Bacteria; phylum Pseudomonadota; class Gammaproteobacteria; order Enterobacterales; family Neiellaceae; genus Neiella; species Neiella marina. Next base: position 31,221 of record NZ_NGNS01000002.1, on the reverse strand, counting down.
CCAGCAACTCACCACCAACAACGCCAACGCCGACAATAAATGCATCGATGCGTTGCATGTGGCTAAAGAAAGAAGCATGACAAGCGCCGATGGCGTAGCGCACTCGGTGTTCTGGTACAACAGCCGACACCGAACGTTCTGACGAGCCTTGGGCAATGGCCACGACGTTAACATCAGCTTGCGCTAACGCTTGGAAAAAGCGAGCAGACACGCCGCGATTCTCGCGCATACCATCGCCGACAAGAGTAACGATTGAAAGCTGACCCAAAACTTCAATTGGATCGAGTAGTTGATTCGCTAACTCGAGTTCAAATTCATCACTGAGCGCCAAGCGAGCGGCACTTGCATCTTTGCTGCTCAAGCAGAAGCTGATGGAATATTCACTGCTCGATTGGGTGATTAAGGCAACAGAGATACCGGCACGCGAGATACATTCGAAAATTCGGCTGGCCATGCCAACCATGCCTTTCATACCTGGGCCTGAAACGCTCATCATGCTCATGCCTTCGAGCGAGCTGATGCCTTTTACCGCATCTTTGGTATTGGTGTGGCCCGACACCAAGGTACCTGCGCCATCAGGGTTAAAGCTGTTTTTGATCAAGCATGGAATGTGGAATTGAGCAATAGGCGAGACAGTTTTTGGATGCAGTACCTTGGCACCAAAATATGATAGCTCCATTGCTTCTTTGTAGCTCAATTCATCAACCAGATGCGCATCTTCAACTAACCGCGGGTCACAGTTGTATACACCATCTACATCGGTCCAAATCTCGCAACATTCAGCATCCAAACAAGCAGCTAACACGGCAGCAGAATAATCGGAACCATTGCGGCCTAGCGTGACGATTTCTCCTTGTTCGTTGCCAGCGGTAAAGCCAGGCATCAGTTGAATATCATCAGCACTGAGCTGCAACGCGGCGAAGCGAGGTTTACTGGCAGAGATATCAACCAACGACTCAAGGTAGTCGCCATAGCCAGAGAATAAAGCAACAGGGTCAAGCACATTAGTGTGATGGCCGCGGGCATCAAGTAATGCTGACATGAGGGCAATGTTGATCCGCTCACCTTTGACCAGTAGTCGCGCTTGAATATCAGCAGGACACTGGCGGAGTAACGTCACGCCATGGAGTAGTTGTCGAAGATCACTAAGCTCAGTGTCGAGCAATTGAGTCAGGCGCTCATCGTCAAGACTTGGGTAATCAGCCTTGAGGCTGCTAGTCATGTTTCGAAAGGTGTTCTCAATGTTCGAAACAGCTGGCAGCGCATCAACGCCATTTACAGTTTTCTCAATCGCACTGACCAAGCTATTGGTGACACCGCCAGGGGCTGATAAAACCACAGCTATGCGTCCAACAGACGCCTTGTTAATGATGATGCTGGCCGCTCTGTTAAAGCGTTCTGCATCGGCCAGTGATGAGCCTCCAAACTTCAGTACTCGCATCCGTTGACCTCGTTCTGTTTTGCTCTAAATCTGAGCCCTATATACGAAAAAACCCGGACCTTCTGGTTCCGGGCTAAGTTACTGACGAAATGACGCGCGACTTTAGCCCTGCAACCTCTCGGTGCGGGTAATAATGGTCTCGGTAATCATGTTGTTATGCTGGTTCGCTGCCATGAAACTACAAATCGTTCAGTAAAAAATGAGCGCCTATCTTCAAGGTTTAAGGGGGCAAAAGTCAACTGATTTTTACAGCTGCCAGCAATCAATTTGCCTACTACCTATTGACAAATTGACCTGACACAAGAATTTTTTCGAGCACAATCGCCATGACCGTCTGCTCATTCGGACAATCAGCATCAACAACCCCAATGCTGATGTTGGCAGCTCATGAAGTCGACAGATAAATGATGTCAAAGCCCTACCAACTATTGCTCGCATTGCTACTTTATCGTTACATTTAAGGTTTGTTATTCCGAGCATTGGATGCGGGTAGAAGCATGGGCCAACTGTTCCCCACCATTTATTTTTCTTTTGACGGCTTTCAGCGCCGCCAACTAAAACAAGATCTGTTGCGAGCATTTAATCAATCCCGATTAAGTGAGCTTGGCTTTAAAGTGCAGTTCTCTCCTCGCACAGTGGTGGATTTTGGTGTCCCCGATGGCCTAACAGTTACCCAACAATGCCAACAAGCTAGCCTTTTTGTCGCTTTACTCGAACAACAGCCCGGTCATGGCTCACGTCAACATATGCTCAATACCGAGCTCAGTTACGCTATCCCCGAAGCGGGCACGCACGTGGTGCTACTCAGTGAACAACAACCTGAACTACCCGCGCAAATGGGCCGTCAACTTGAACAAAACGACCTTTCGGTTCAGATCCTTGGTCAAGGCGAATTGACCGAAGCAATTTTTGCCCAGTTAGAAACAGCGTTACTCGGTATAGAGACTCCTCTGACGCTGAGCATACTGGCACAAGACTACGGTATTGATGGCACCAACCTCGATAAAGATAGCTGGCAGCAACACCAGCACCACGAGCTATTGGCCCAGCTATATGGCCAAGCACCAGAGCCCGCTAATGGCAGCCCAGCATTAGCCGACTTACAACAACATCGACACTGGGGCGTTGCCAGTTTACAGCTTGGCAATGCCGTCGGCGCTGGACAAAGCTTCCAACATTGTCTGGCACTAAATGACAGCGACTTGATGGCTAACTATTGGCGTTGCCGACTGCTTGCCGAGGACGCGACCAAAGAAGCTGAGTTCAACGAGCTGATCCGCAGAGGCCAATTGCTGCTAAAACATTTTCAACAGCAAGATGAAGGCGCTGAAGAACTACAAGCGCAATGCCACTATTTTCAGGCTCTCGGCCACGTCGGTCAAAAACGCTATGAGGAAGCTTTGGAGTCAATGCAGGCAGCACTGCTGTTCCGCCAAAGCATCGCTTGGCAACATCAAGCCGCGTTACGTGCATTGCAACTGCTGTCCCAGCAAGAAGTCGCTCCAGAGCGCCTCGACCCAACCTTACTAACAGCAAAAAACTGTTTCCTCGCCATGCTGACTGAGAGTCTAGAGGGATTTCAGTTGTCGTTCCGTCAGCTACTGCTGAAGACCTCGAAAGAGAAGCTGGAAATGGTCATCCTAGGTGTCAAGCAGGTTGTGCTTGCCGCTTTAAAGCAAATCAGACAACACCACCAGCAACTTTTGGATCAATGCGCGGAATGTGAGTTAATTGTCACCACACAGCTTGATGACACAGCGCCGCATGACATCATGGCGAAGTCGATTTGGAACTTGATCGCCATTGGGCAAGATAGCATTAGTCAACAAGTCACACTCATGCAATTGCTTGCCGGTCAATTGAATCGGCTTGACGATGACGCTCAGCAATTGGAGTTGCAAGCGAGTGAGCAAGCACTTCAGCAACAACGCATAAGTCAGGATATCAACAAACAGCAACACCGCTTTAAAGACACCTTGAGCGGCAAAAAACTGAGCATAACCGGTAGCTCTGTGGCGGCAGCTTTATGTGTTGTGCTTATTTCAGGATTTTGGTGGCTACCGCTCACGACGGTGACTATTTCGATTTTGCTCGCAGCAGCATTAGCAGCATTTTTGTTGCTGATTTATTTGCTATCTCGCCAGCAGTCGATGCTGGCCCACATTCAGCAACGTTGTCGAGAGCTCGATAGTCAATATGCTCTGAGCGATGATGATTTACCAGAACCAAGAACCATAGAAGGTTGGTTTGATCGACTCACCGTGCGACGCGACAAACACCAAGAACGTGAACGGCTATTACAGGATAAAGCTGCAGCATTACGAGCCATGTTGCAACCACGCATCAGTCAATTTATGCGGCTCCAAACTAGCTTTGCCGAGCAAGCTTTTGAGCAGCTTGGCGGCGCTTTTATCGGCAAACGATTTGCAGGCAAGCAAAGTAAATTTCGACGTCAACAAACAGTTAAGCCACAACTTACTGAAGCACTTGTCGCGCAACTGGCAAACGATATTGAGCAACCACCGACTCAACTAGTATTGAAACAATCTCAAAATCCTGAAGATATTTACTTTAGCCCATCAGAAGCCTGTCAGCTGCGAGGGCTTAATCTATTGCAAGATGCCGCCAATGCTGACTTGCCCCTGACCCTGGTCCATGCACCGGTCGTCACTACAGATGAGCCGCTGGCGCTTTCCAAGTGGCTTGTTCAAACCGGCGAGCAAGTGACTGCCGAGCAACCGATCGCGGAGCTTCAAAATGCCACATGTTCAATTCCACTGTTCGCCCCAGCCAACGGCCTTGTCATTAAGCAGTTAGTCGCTGAAGGTCATGATCTAACTCCTGAGCAAGCCGTATTGGAATTACAAATTGATTAAACAGAATAACCCGATGAAATCCAATGCGATGATATTGGCAGCCCATGGCAGCCGGCTAAAAAGTTCGAATGAAGAAGTGGCACAATTGGCGGCAAAGCTCAGCCAACAACTTAAGCAACGATTTGCGCAGGTGGAGCCAGCCTTCCTCGAGCTAAGTCCGCCGTCCATTGAGGATGCTATTGATAACTGCGTGGCCGCCGGTCATCAACAAATCACCGTGGTACCTTACTTCCTCGCCGCAGGTCGTCATGTTAAAGACGATGTTCCGGCAATTATCGCGCAAGCCAAGCAAAAATATCCCGATGTTGACATTGAGTTAACCCAACATTTGGGATTAAGCACAGGCCTAGTGGACGCAGTGACTGGTCTTCTCGATTCAGAAAGCTAAGAGGATTAACAATGAGTGCAGTGTTAGCAGAATTGTTGGATCTTTTATCCTTGGAAACAATTGAGCAGGGTATTTATCGTGGTCAGAGTCAGGATTTGGGCTTCCCTCAAGTGTTTGGTGGCCAAGTAATTGGTCAAGCCCTCTCGGCGGCCAAATTGACCGTCGACAAGGAGCGAGCAGTACACTCATTCCACAGCTATTTTTTACGTCCGGGCGATGCTAAAAATCCCATCGTTTACGAAGTCGAAGTGATTAGAGATGGACGCAGCTTTTCCACTCGCAGAGTCAGCGCTAAGCAACATGGCGAAGTTATTTTTTATCTGACAGGTTCATTTCAGGTCGAAGAATCAGGTCACCAACATCAAGCAACCATGCCTGATGTGCCAGGGCCAGACGGCTTAGTATCAGAGCTCGAGTTTGCTCGTGCTCACGCCGAACAAATACCGAGCGGTATCCGCGAAGTATTCACTTGTGAAACCGCCATCGAAATGCGTCCGGTGTCGTTTTACAACCCATTGCAACCATCTCCCACGTCACCTCAACGCTTGACCTGGTTTCGCGCTAACGGTCAATTGCCCAATGATCCGCGAGTACACCGCTACTTATTAGCATACGCTTCGGACTTCAATTTCTTGCCGACCGCAGGGCAGCCCCACGCTATCACGCTGTTTGATCGTAAAATAAAAATGGCGACCATCGACCACTCAATGTGGTTCCACCGTCCTTTCAAGGCTGATGATTGGCTGTTGTATGTGGTCAACAGTACCAGTGCTTCTGGTGCTAGGGGCTATGTCCAAGGGCAGTTTTTTAATCAACAAGGCGAGCTCGTTGCATCAACTGCCCAAGAGGGGTTAATGCGCGATGCACGTCTAGCCAGTGACTAGACGTACCAACAGCACATCAAAGCGCCACCGGTGGGTCATCTGGGATTGCCATTTCCGGAATCTGGCCCGGTTGATACAAGCGCAAGCAAAAGTCATCGAGTGATTCCAGCAATGGCACATCGAGACACAAGCGCTGTTCTAACTCTCGTTGCAAGACAGGAACGTCAATGCCAAACAGGCTGAGCTTTTCTGGCAATTGGCTTTGATTTCCCTTAGCTTGCAGCCAAGCAGCAGCAATGCGGTAGTAAGCTTCGGTCATTAGCGACTTTTTCAACAACCTTGACAGCTGTTCAAGCTTCTCTTGAACCAACGCCGAGCCAATCAAATTTCGATCTGACCAAGTTGATGACAATCCAGGCCAGCTCGTTGCCGCATTGACGATAGGGACCAAGCCCTGCGAACCAGACATCAACTGCAGAGCATCGGAATAACCTTGGGCCAACGAATTAACTGTTGCATGGCGCTGCCAAATGATCCGCTGCAATAGCTCAGAAACAGTCAGATCCCAATCCAAAGCGGTGCTGACGCCCTCGCTATCAATCCGGTCAAAAGTCGCTACCGCCAAGGCAAAATTGCGATCAAGGACCGGTTCAAGAGATGCTGCCAGCTCTGGTTGCTGTTGCAAGACAGTCAAGTTTGTAGTCGCAGCATGCAACATTTCTGGTCGCTGTTGGACATAAGCCACCAGCCAACCCATTTCGACTGTCAGTACACGTTGCAACAACGATCGATAAGCGGTGACATTAGTGCCCCGAAGGTGAACCAACAGATGCTCTAAGTGTTCGTTCAAGTCAGCAAATGCTTGCTCTGGATCTTTTTCCGCTGCGCTTATCACTGATGCCAAATGAAGCTCAAAGGCCGATGACAATTGTTGTTTCGGGAATGGAACATTGTCCATGATGTGTTGTTCTGGGGCTTTTGGCGGCTCAGCCGTTAGCAACAGCTGTAGTCTGACTAACCACGCATTTTTTTCAGTCAGCACGTCATTAATGCGGTCAATATTGGCATCTATAACCGGCAAGCATTCTTGCATCGACACATAGCAAGGCAAGCCAAAACGCCATGTTGACGCTTTAGCCAATTTCATGCCTTCTTCAGCCAAGTCAACATGCATACGCCAACGTTGCTCGCCATAGGCTTGGGGAGACGCTTCACTTGGCGCATCAAAGCCCAGCATCAAGTAGAAAGCCATGCTCTCTTGCTCTGATGGTGTGCTTTGGTTTGCTTTAGCTAGCCACTGCTGGCTTTGTTCCGATAACTCCGGTTGGCGCATCAGCATCGATAGCGCAATACCCCAGATCACCAGAATGGTAGCAACAACCCAAGCGATAACACGCCAACGAGAAGGTGCTGAGATTGTTGTCATTCAGTGTACATCCTATTGTTGCGATAAAGCTGCAGACGCTTTCGGTAGTCAGTTAGCATGTCTTCACCTATTTCACCTTCTTTCAGTAACATGGTGATAGCTTGCTGTTGAACTTTTGCCGCCTCAGCGAAATTGCCAAGCGCGGCAGCAACTGCTGCCAAGGTATCGGTTGACATGGCATCTAGCGTGGCCATGGCTTGAAGTTGCTGAATGTACTCATTGGCCTGCTCAGGGTCCCTCAAAGCAGATATCTTGCTGGTTGCCAAAAACCAAGCCAGGTCATTTAACATCCCCGCATCTTCTGGATCCAAACTCTGGGTCAGTAACTCCAAACCCAAGTAAGGATCATGCCCTGCTGCACCACCTTGCATGTAGGCGTAGCCCAGTTGCCGTATACAAGGTAAATGACCGCCGTTTGCACACTTCGAGTACCAGTGTACGGCCGCTAACGGCTTTCCCTGCTCAAGCATTGATTCGGCAAATTCAAACTGTCCCTGCCAGTCATCAACATCAGGAGCAGGTGCATCAGCAGCTTGTTGCGGCTCAGGCTTCAACGATTGCAATCGTTGGACAACCAACAAATCACTACCACAACCAGTGAGCAGCAAAGTTGCAGCAACAGCGATTAAGCAGGTCAACGATTTCATTCTGTTGGATTCACTTTCTTGACTGCGATGACTTGCGGATCGCCACAAGCACTGCAGGCATTGCCATATGATTTTGTCGTGCCATCGGCAAGCAAACCGTCGGCTGGCTCGTATTGCATGGTACAAATTTCTGGACGAGGTTCAGGACATTTAACGAAGCCTTTAGGTAATTGGATTTCCTGCGGCTGAGATTGACAAGCTGTGACCACAAAAACCATAGCGCAGCAACTTAGTAGTGCTTGATAGTTAGTCTTCACTTTCATTGGTAAACCTGTATGAGCAGCAACTCGATACTCGAGTCGCTATTGCTGTAGTTGTCCTGGTTGGGCCTGCACATCGTCTGAGACGTCAAGACTCAAGCGACCTAACTCAGGTTTGCCATAATGATACCCTTGGGCGAACTGAACACCAATTTGCTCAAGTTGCTGGGCAACCTTTTCATTTTCAACGAACTCTGCGACCAACTGAAAGCCGCGAAGCTTGGAAATTGTGACCAAGAATTCTAGCAATGGAATCACAGCATCGTCAGAGCTCAGTTTGCGGATAAAGCATCCATCTACTTTAACGTAGTCGAACGGCAGGCTGAGCAAGTTATTCACCGATGAGTAACCGACACCAAAATCATCCAGTGCCACCTGACAACCTAAGGCTTGTAATCGTTCAATATTACGTTGCGTCAAGCCGATATTCTCAAGCGCTGCGCTCTCGGTGATTTCAACCACCAAATCGGGCCCGCAACCACTGAATTCAATTCGTTGCAGCAGCGTTTCGGTCAGCTGTGCATCAGACATAGACTGACCAGAAATATTTACAGCCAATCGATGATTCTGATTATTGCGGCGCATTTGCATCAGTAATGTCAGCACTTGGTTGAGCACCCATTTATCGAGTACACCAACATCGCGCTGACGCTCTGCGGCCTGAATTAAGGGGTAGGCTGACACATAATTACCGACTTCATCCTCGATACGAAGCAGTACCTCGTAGTGGGAAACACTGCCATCGTTGACCCGAACAATAGGTTGATAAGCTAGGGCTAAACGCTGATCACGAATCGCCGAATGCACTCTTGAGTACATAAACCGCTGTTTTAATAGATACCCCTCCAAATCAGGGTCTCTTAACGACGCATAACGGCCCTTGCCTTGAGCCTTGGAATAGTTCAGCGCAATATCAGCCCGCGTCATCAACACATCAAATTCGTTGCCATGTTCTGGAGCAACCACAACGCCAATGGACAAGCTTAAACGATGCAGCATGTTGTCACCGGCTAACATGATTTGCCGACTCGCTTCCAACAATTTGTTGGCCATTTGCTCGCCTTCCTCGAGGCTCGCCCCCGGCATCCATACGGCAAACTCATCGCCAGCAATACGCGCAGATCGATAAGGTAGTGCCACATGTTCGGCCAGTATTGATGCTAATTTGATCAGCATGTCATTGCCGATTTGGTGGCCGCTTGCGTCATTGATTTCCTTAAAGTCATCAATATCGATAAGCAAAAGCGCGGATGTATCAGCATCATGAATGGTTTGCTGCAAAAGCTGATGAAAACTCTCTCGGTTGGCCAAACCAGTCATTCCATCATGCTGGGCAAGCCAATCTTTGTCATTGCTAATCTGCGCTAAGGTAGCCTTAGTCGCCTCATCTTGGAGTCCATAAATCGCCAACTTTCGAACAAAGTTTCGCGCTAATTCTGGGGCATGTTGCATGCTACCAACCAGTCGTTTGTTGACCACATCAAAGTTGCCCGATTCGATCGCACTGAGGGTTTTTTCAAGCTGCCGAAACAGTTGTTTCCAGCGCAGTTGGCGCCGGCCATATAAGTGGGCCAAAAGTGCCATTGCCAACAGCGACAAGATTAACAACGACAATAACACGTACCAATGAATGGCGATGGTAGGAGGGTTACTGAATTGACCACTGAGGGTCATGGGTACCCCCTCAAGCACAGTGTCAGAGGCATTATCCCAATCATCGCTTTGGCGACTAGAAAAATACAAACCGGTATTCTGCTCTATCGTGCTCGCTTCAAGTTTCTCAAGCGAAGCGCGGGTCGCTCCGGCGAGATTCAACGACAACCCCAGCTTGTTTCCTTGGATCAGCAGCCAGCGCTGCAAATCAATATCAGCGATGAGTTCGTCATTACCGCGCGAAACAGATAGGAGTAAGCGACACGAAGGCTGGCACAACCAATGTTTCGGCTCTAGTTTACGGGGGATTTGATCGGGCCTATCGAAACCTGCGGAAACATTCCACAACTTGCCAGTCACTCGGTGTACTAAACCATTGAGTTTCAATTCACTGCCGTTTGATAGCTCTACTTGTTGATTCAGCCAGTTCTCATCAAGGCGCTCTGGTGCCGCATTGAAGTCGGAGACCAAACCGGCTCGAACAAGCTCGATGTCGCGCGCCAAAAGCTGACTGATCAAATCAAGCTGCTGAGAGAGTTTGTCATTATCGGACTGACTATTGGGGATGAGTAACAACAGGGTGTATAGCAAAGCGGTCAAAACCGCCGCCACCACCACAATCCAGATCCTCCGAATGGCGAGCATTGCTAAAGTTCCCCTCTAGCTAACATCATTGTACTGATGACCAAAGCGGTCGCCTCCATAACATTGGCAGTCGTTCATTCACTCCTCGATCTTAATCACTGGCTGTTGCTATCTTCGGCCGACGCATCTTGCCCTACCATTGAGCGATGATAACTTAACAATAGCTGCTCGAGTGAAATCGGTGCACAAAATAAGTGGCCCTGCAGAGCATGCTTGCCAAATTGTTGCACTATCTCAAGTTGCCGCTCTGTTTCAACGCCTTCAATGGTCACCTGCAAATTCAATGCTTCAGCTGCTCGAATCAAGCTTTCCATTAATATTCGCACAGTCGGCAGCTCCACTTCATCAGTAAAACTTTTATCGACTTTCAGGGTGTTAATCGGGAATGAACTGAGCTGCTTAATTGAGGTATAGCCGGTACCAAAGTCATCAATCGCCAACGAAATACCAAAGTCAGCCCATTCGCGCATCACTTGGCTAGAGATTTCACTCCACTCCATTTGCACTGTCTCGGTGATCTCTAACTCGATATTTCTTAGGTATTGTCGATGTAGTTCCAGTAACGGGCGTAAAAAATCAGAGAACTGATGGTCTTTCAGCTCAGCAGCAGAAATGTTAATACTCAATTTAAAGTCTTGGCCAAACTGAGCTTCCAATTCAGGGAGCGCCGATAGGGCTTTTTCGACCACCCAATGGTCAATGGCCCGAAACACGCCACAAGCTTCAGCAATCGGTATGAAATCAGCAGGCTCAACTCGGCCCAGCTTCGGCGAATCCCAGCGCAGCAACACTTCAGCGCCAATAATTCGGCTTAAATCGGCACCACTAAAGATCGGCATGTATGCCAAACTAAGCTCGCTCGATAAATCGGCCCCGCGCAATGATTCTTCAATTTCTTTGCGCCGCTGAAGTCGTTCCGCCATCTCATGAGAGAATAACCGATACTGGTTTTTACCATGTTGCTTTGCTTGATACATGGCTGCATCAGCATTGGACAACAGAGCCCCTGAATCAAGTGCGTCTTGCGGATAGCTGGCGATACCAATGCTAGCGCGAACTGGCAATAACAACTGCCCAAGCTCGAAACCAGATCGAAATAGCTCAATAATTTCACCAGCAACCTGTTCGCTTTGTTGATGTCGATGCTCAGAGATGATCAACACCGCAAACTCGTCACCGGCAAGCCGCGCTACTTGAATACTACTTGGCGCTTTAATCTGCTGCTGATAATGCTCTGCCTTGATTGACAGTTGCTGGGCAAAATGGATGAGCAGCTCATCACCTACTTTGTGGCCAAAGCTGTCATTGACGAACTTAAAGTTGTCTAAATCGATGAATAACAAACTGGCAGTAAGTTGCTTTTGCCGACAGTATTCAATGCCTTTATTGACCTGCTGAGTAAATGCCAAACGGTTGGGAAGACTTGTCAGATTATCCGTTAAAGCAAGCTTATGGCTCTCGTCGCGCGCGAGCTTCAGTTTACGATACAGTTTTAGAAACGCTTGTTTTAACGAATAGAGCTCCCGAACATCACGTTTTGGATCAGGAACGATTTGCTCCAATTCATTAGTCTTAATTGCTTTTTCCAAGTCTTGTATCGGCCGGACCAACGTCAATCGGACTAACAACGCCATTAACGCCAAGGTCAACAGCATGACAGTGACAAACAAAATCAACACTTGCTGCAGCACTTTAAAGGTCTCGCCATCAAGCAGAGAAAAAGGCACTAGCAAGTTAATGGTGTGACCATCAAGGACGGGTTGACTCAGTACCAGTCCGGGTTCTTGTTTGGCCAAATTCGGTTCACGATTGAATGAGATCGAACCTTCGCCGTATCGCTCCAACACATTCTGTATGCTGTCATTCAAAGCAAAACCGGAGAGCACTTGCGCAATCACAGTGCTGTCTTGCAATTGCGATGGCAACGGCGGGTGAAGAGATAGCGGGTCGACTCGACTGAGCAGCAACATTCGATACTCGTCGCCAGTGCGATAGAGCAACACATCTCGAATTAATTGCGAGTCGGCAAAGCGTTTAAACAGCATTCGCTCTTCACTGAGGTGTTCAACAAATGGATCCAGTGAGGTTTCTACCATCACCGTTGAGTTATGCTCTTTATCGAGCACCACCAAGGCGTAGTAAAGATCGGCATGATTCGACAACGAACGAACAATCTGCTCACTTGAACGCTGACTCGCCAATGACCAAAAACGATCACCGCTCTGCTGCAAAAAAGAGACAAAAACAGGCGCTTGCAATAGCGCTTGCTGCACCCCCATTAAATAATCTCGAGATAGTTGGATGTTGGCGTGGACGTTGGCCAGGGCAAATTCAGCCCTTGACCGTTCAAGCTTTTGAATGGCATCCGTTCGCTGCTGATAAAACAAGTAAGCGATACCGATAAAAGCAGTCAGCAAAGGAGGAAACAATGCCAACAAAGCACGTCTATTGAGTGGCATGAATTTTCTCCAAAGCGCTTAGAATTCGACTTCTCAAGTTGATCGCGTCAATGGTAACCGGCGCATACGGCTGCAGCTGTTTGAGTTGCGGTTCGGAAATATGGACCAAAGGATCTTGACGATATTGCTCGGAAGTTAACGGCAGCGCAGCAAGGTTTGGTGTTGCCGTGTGAGTGTATTCAGCATTGAGAGCGGCGTTTTCTGGCTGCTGAATAAAATTCAAAAATTGCACTGCCGCAGCTTGATTTTGCGATTGCGAAATGACGGTAAAGCAGTCGGTCCACAATAGGCTACCATCGGAAGGAAGCAGATATCGCCATTGCTCAGAGCCAGACAATTCATTGAGAATTTTCTGATCACCAGAGTAAGCCAAAGCGGCGAATAGCTGATTGAATTCAGGGTAGCTTTGGGCAGCGGTAATAATGTATTCCAAGGTTCGAACATTAGGCAGCCACAGTTTTGATAACTCAAAAGCCTCTCGCAGATGCTCAACTTTATTAGTGTTAATTGGGTGATTAAGACTAATCAGAGCAGGAATAAGAGAGTCAAACAAGTCGACATGACCGGCAATATGGCCGCGTAAATAAGTTGGCGGATTAAGAAATTTTGACCACGAATCAATATCTTCTGGTTTAACCAAGTCCGCTCGATAAACGACCCCTAAAGTGCCCCACGAATAAGCAACTCCATACACCTGATCAGTTGCATTGCAGGCTCGATGAATCGACGGATCGAGATGCTGAAGATTTGGCAGTAGTGAAGGGTTGAGTTCGGCGAGACGATTTTGCGCTGTATATAGATTCATTTGCTGGGAGTCCATCAACGCAATGTCGATGTAGCGCCCGGCCTGAGAAGACAAAATTTGGTCCCTCATTTCATCTGAATCAAAGTAGGCAATCCTGAGCTCAATCCCCGTTTGCTGTTCAAACGCCGATTTAACTTCTGGGGACAGGTACTCTTCCCAAGTGAGAATATTCAAGACTTGCTCTGCGTATGTAACCGCTGAGCAGCCCAAGAACACAATAAAAGCGAGTAGTAGCTTTCGAAAATGAAGCCCTATTTGAGACATTAAGCCACTCCTTTTGGCTTTGTCGAACAACAAAAGGCAAGCTGTTGCACGTTAACACTAACCTAGTGTGCCAATCTTTCAGTTCAAATCAACTCAACTCGCGCAATAAAAGATTTTAAAGGCAACATTTATCACAATAACATCTCTGCCAAGTTAAATTGTCTTTACCTTAAGCACTGCTCTGCGGTTGTGCAATTCGCTTCATCCCCCCCAGCTCAACGCAGCGACAATTGCTGGGACCGGTTACTTCTGAAACCAGCTCACAGAACCAACCACAAAGTCTCTTAATCCAGCAGTCCTATGCTAATTTTTATAGGTCGCAAGGCTAGGCGATCAACCATAAATCAATCACATAAATCACGAGAACCATCATGCAAAGTTCACGTTTGCTAGGGCTCATTTTGGCAGCCACGGTGACAGCTTCCTGTTCCGTTTCGCAACCATCTGATGCGCTCTACTTAAAAGGCTCTATGAATGACTGGGGAACCAGTCAACCACTTTCCTTTGATGACGGCGTTTATCAAGTGGATGTGGTCCTTCCCAAAGGCGAACACCAATTTCAAATCGCTGATTCAGCTAACACCTGTGGCTTGCGCTTTGGTGCTGTCAGCAAAGACAGAATGAAGTTGAATCGCGATTACGCGACCAATGAGTGTGCTGAAGACGCGGCTTTCGACCTCAAAGTGTTCCGTCAGACATCCTATCGCATCTCATTGGATACTAACGAGCAACCGGCACAATTGCGCGTTGGTTTAACTCCGAAGAAAAAAGCGGCTCCTAAACCTGGCGTCGCCAAAGTCTGTCCAAGCTGGGATGGTGGCGAAGTGACAGTGAATGTCGGCAGCGCATTTGCCGATGGCACTGAAATTCGAGATTTTTATTCAGGCCAGCTTACTACCGTGACAGACGGTAAGGTCTCTTTGGCTCCAGCGCCGTCAAGCGGCGGCTTGTTACTGCTAGAAAAAGCCGATCATCAACCGAGCAAATTTAGCTGGGATAACGCTTCGGTTTATTTTGTCATGACCGACCGTTTTTATAACGGCGACCCAAGCAATGATAACAGCTACGGCCGAATGAAAGATGGCGACAAAGAGATTGGTACTTTCCATGGTGGCGATCTCAAAGGCCTAACCGAGAAGCTCGACTACATTGCCGATCTGGGCATGAACGCAATTTGGATTACCGCCCCGTATGAGCAAATCCACGGCTGGGTTGGCGGCGGTAACGGCGGCGACTTCAAGCATTACGCTTATCACGGCTACTACGTCATGGATTACACCAAAGTTGATGCCAATATGGGCACTGAAGATGACATGCGGACGTTCGTCGACGAAGCTCATAAGCGTGGCATCCGGGTGGTATTGGACGTGGTGATGAACCATACCGGCTACGCTACATTAGCCGACATGCAGCAATATGACTTCGGTGGTTTTTACGATAAAAACCAAAGTATCGAAGAACTGCTGGGCTCTGAGCAATGGACTAATTGGCAGCCTAAATCTCATCAGAGCTGGCACGACTTCAACCACAATATCGACTTCACCCATGGCAATTGGATGAACTGGTGGGGCAAACAGTGGATTCGTACCGATATCTCAGAGTATGACAACCCAGGTTACAACGAGCGCACCAAGTCTTTGGCATACCTACCTGATTTTAAGACCGAATCTGACGAAGTGGTCGACTTGCCGATTTTCTACCGCAATAAGCCGGACACTAAAGCTGTCGCCATTGATGGTTACACCGTCCGCGATTACCTTGTTCATTGGCTTGCCCAATGGGTCGAAGACTATGGTATTGATGGTTTCCGAGCCGACACAGCAAAGCACGTTGAGTTCGAATCTTGGCAGGCATTAAAACAGCGCGCAGAACAAGCTCTGGCCACTTGGAAGAAAAACAACCCAGACAAAGCACTGGATGACCAACCATTCTGGATGACCGGAGAGGTTTGGGCACACGGCGTGACCCGCACAGGTTACTTCGATGCAGGCTTTGATTCGGTCATCAACTTTGATTTCCAAGCGAATGACGCCAAGAAAGTGATGGATTGTATGGCTGATGCTGACAAGCTATTTAGCGATTACGCTAAAGCCATAAACTCGGATCCAAACTTCAATGTGCTGAGTTACATTTCCTCTCACGATACTCGACTTTTCTTTGGTACAGACAGCCGTACCCTTGATCAACAACGAGATATCGCTGCGCCATTCTTGCTGCTACCAGGCGCTGTTCAAGTCTACTATGGTGACGAGACCGCTCGACCATTCGGCCCAACCGGCACCGATCCGCACCAAGGCACTCGGTCAGACATGAACTGGGGTGGGATTACCGGTCAACGGGCAGATTTGTTGGCGCACTGGCAGAAAGTAGCTCAGTTCCGCAAACGCCATGTCGCCATTGGCGCAGGTCAACACAGCAAGATTAGCGATGCACCATACGCCTTTAAACGAAGCAAAGGTGGTGATACTGCTGTTGTCGTCTGGGCAGGCAAGAACTAACCGTTAAACATTCTTGGGATCTGCTGTCAGTATCAAGCTGACTCAGGTCCCAATACCTACTCCTCTCTAGTTAACCAAGTCAGTTGTTATCTCAGCTTCAGTTGCCGACTAATAAACTCGCCAATATCTTTCAGCTGCGGCAAACAAACTTCATGCCCCATAGGGTAATAGTGAGTACTAACATTTATTCCCAAGCGGAGTAAATCATTGTGCGCGCTTTGGGCCATCGGCGGCGTCACCACTTCATCATGACTACCGTGATGAAGCATCACTTCGATCGATTGATTAGCCGTTCCCAGCATCGCTCGCTCTGCAGTTGGGAAATAGGTCGATAAGGCAAGTAAACCGGCCAGTGTTTTGGGGTAATTCAACACTGCCTCGTAAGCCACTGCTCCGCCCTGGGAAAAGCCAGCAATCAGAATTCGCCGAGAATCGATGCCAGCTTCAATGTGTAAGTCGATTAACTGTTTCAGCATATCAGCCGAAGCCAGTAGCTGTGGCACACTAAACTCGCGTTGTTCGCCCATGCTAATAATGTCGTACCAAGCCGGCATCACATAACCAGCATTGATGGTGACAGGAATTCGCGGAGCATTGGGGAAAACAAAGCGGATTTTGGCCGATGATGGCAATTCCAAATAAGGTAGTGCCGGCACAAAATCATCGCCACTGGCACCCAAACCATGAAGCCAAATAACTACCGCATCAAAGTCATCTGCGGTCTGTCTCACCACACAATTCAATTCCATCGCAGTTATTCTCCTGATACCACTGCAAACTATTATCGCTGCACAACTTGCTAGAAGTTAAAACAAAAACAGGGCCATCGAGGCCCCGTTTTTTAATCGCTGCGCTGGCAATTACTCGATATCGAGTAATTCTACTTCAAACACCAATACAGAATATGGTGGAATCGCTGCGCCGGCACCACGCTCACCGTAGGCGAGATTCTGCGGAATGGTCAAACGCCACTTCGAGCCAACAGTCATCAACTGAAGTGC
Source organism: Neiella marina (assembly GCF_002165625.1). GTDB lineage: Bacteria > Pseudomonadota > Gammaproteobacteria > Enterobacterales > Neiellaceae > Neiella > Neiella marina. The sequence continues at coordinate 14,034 of NZ_NGNS01000002.1, read as the reverse complement.
TTCAACCCAACCTGGAATGACACCAGTCACTGGGAAAGAGATCGGCTCGCCACGCTCAACTGAGCTATCGAATACTGTGCCATCAATCAAAGAACCGTGATAGTGAACTTTCACTTTGTCAGCAGAAGTTGGCTTAGCACCGTCACCGGCAACCAATACTTCGTATTGCAAACCAGAGTCTGTGACTTCAACGCCGTCTTTTGCCGAGTTGTCTTTCAGGTATACGTCACCTTCTTTGATCACTGACTCGTATTTGGCTTTCTCTAGCTCTTGCATACGTTGTTGAATAACTGCGAACGCTGCATTGATTTCTTCAGCAGGAACGGCAAACTCTTCACCGCGCAAAGAATCTGCTAAACCTTGTTGAACCGCGGCGATATCTACACCATCAAATGCTTGTTGGGCAAGTTGATCACCCATTTGACGACCAACGCCATAGCTAGCTTTCTGCTCGTCAGTTTTGTACTCAGCCATAATGTCTCCGATACTGATTTCTTTAAAGCGTGGCATGGTAACAGAGTGCGGCGAAAAAATCGGCTCTCACAACAAAGTTTCTAGTCACCCTCGTTGGTCCAAGTGTTTTGAATCACCTGATATACCGGCTTGGTGGTGTATTCTGGATTGCCAATATCACCATTAACTGAGATCACTCCAAACCACTCTTCAGAATCACTGTCATCATGACTGAACGGCGAACTACTGTCGTTGGCGTGCAAATAATCGTTCTTATGCCATTGATCAACCAGCTGAAATACCAAACCTCCGGCAACATTATCTGGCCCTGTCGATATATCGAGCCAGTACTGACTGAATAACTCAGCTTGTTGCTGCGGCGTACGCACATTCGACATGGTGCTCAATGGCGCAGTCGATGAACCAAACTCAGAGACCAAAAACGGCTTATCGGCCGCAACTGCGGCCAGCTCTTCCAGCGCACCTTGATAAGCGGTGCCGGTCACCGAACCTGGCGAATGCTCCGAGACAAACTCCGGCCAATAGCTGTAGAGGTTATAACTGACAAAATCGAGGAAACTGGTATCGACCAGAGTAGGACTCACGACAGGCCAAGTAGTGTGAGTCACTGGTCGAGAGACGCCATAGGTTTGCGTTTCGTACTGCTTGGTATAGTCGGCCATCTCGGCCAAAAATGCTTCTGTGGCATTGCTATTGGGTGGCGTTGAAAAGTAAACGCCGTTATAACCGGTGATCTCAGGATGAAGTTGATTAGTATTTTGAACGGCCCAATCCGACAACTCGTTACCTAAGTTGAAGTAAAGCACCTGCTGATTGTAGTCTCGCCCTAAACCTTGATGCAGGGTGTCAATCATGGTTTCGATCAACCCTCTAACATGGGCTTTGAACACTGGGTGTTGGAAGTCTCCTTCAACTCCCTGATAATTGGTTGCCTCGCCACTAAACCAAATCCCCATAGCAACCGGCAGTTCAAGGTGAGCCATGGCTTCAAAAAACTCAGTTCGCATCTGTTCTGGCCCGCCAAAGGTGCCATAAATTAGATTTACTCCCATTTCTTTAGCCTTCGATAAGACACAAAAGTAGGGCATGTCGTCAGGCACATTGTCGGCATAGCCTGGGCCTTCCCCCGGTGCGAACATTTCAAAAACGGCCCCTTTGATTGGCTCTGGCCGTTGATTGATCCGCAGCTCTGTTGCTGTGACTTCAAACTCATAGTTCGGCAATAATGCAGGAGTTGAAGGCATTACGTAACTGGCACAGTCAATCACATTAGAAACGACTGGTGGTTCAGGAACAGGTGTTGGATCCGCGTTTGAATCTGGGTTTGAAGAGCCTCCACCGCAACCGAGCAGAACAACGCTCACTAAGGGCAACAATAGCGAGGTAGTCAGCAAGTTAGTTCGAAGCCAGTATCGGTGAGACAGCACCATCGGAGAAATCCTTGCAAAACGAATCAATGTAAGCGCTTACTTTTTATCAGCTTTGAATCTCAGTTCAAAGCAATCAGGTCTGATTTCTTGCTTACATTCAAACTTTCAGTGTCATACAGTGAGAGACAGCGCAGCAGAAATTTTGCCGGCCTATTGGTTCGTTAAACGGTCATATTGCCGTCATAAACTCATGCAGAGCACAACTTGATTTACGAGAGACAAAGAATGCGACTATTGAGCGAATGTTTACGTCTAACACTGCTGTTGTTACCCGCGACTAGTTTTGCCCTTGATGTGATTGCTCATCGCGGCGCTTCGGGCCAATTGCCAGAACACTCACTAGTTGCTGTCGCATATGCCCACGCTACCGGCTCCGATTATATTGAACAAGATGTGGTCTTGAGCCGTGATGGCATTCCCATTGTGCTGCATGATATTCATTTGGATGCCACCACAGACGTTGCCAGTAAGTATCCCAAGCGTGCTCGCGCAGATGGTCGTTTTTATGCCATTGATTTTGATTTGGCCGAACTTAAAACCCTAGAGCTAAACGAGCGTGTTAATCATCAAACCAAGCAGCGTGTTTATCCAACACGATTTCCGTTGATGCAACTGGGGTTGCGGATCCCAACACTAGCGGAGGAAATTCAACTCATTCAGGGGTTGAATCAAAGTACAGGCATGGCCGTCGGCATCTATCCGGAAATCAAAGCACCGGATTGGCATCGCTCACAGGGGCAAGATATCAGCGCTAAAGTGTTAGCAGTATTAGCGCATTATGGTTATACCGAACGTCATCACGCGGTCTACCTTCAGTGCTTCGATGCCAATGAACTGCAACGGATTCGTCACAAGCTCGGCAGTAAACTCAAACTGGTGCAATTAATCGGTGAAAACAGCTGGCAAGAATCAACAACTAATTATGACTGGTTAAAGTCCGCACAAGGTATTAGCGATATCGCCAGCTACGCCGATGGCATCGGCCCTTGGTGGCCACAACTACTTGATAATCATCAACAACCAAGCTCTTTGGTGAACTATGCACGCGACCAGCAATTGATCATCCACCCCTACACATTTAGAACAGACCAGTTACCAGAATGGGCTGATTCCTATCAACAATGGCTCGAGGTATTTGTATCAGTTGTGAAAGTTGACGGCGTATTCACCGATTTTCCAAAACGAACGATACAAATTCGTCAACAAATCAAGGCTGCCAAACCGTGATTATTGCTGCCGTTAAGGGTAGACTGGAAACAGACTAGCAGCTCCAATAGAGCCGAAAAACTTACCGCACCAATCAAAACATTGAGGATCCGCCAATGCAAGTGGCCCAAGATAAAGTCGTTGTCATTCACTATTCAGTTCATGCTCAGGACACTCTGCTGGACTCATCGTTGGATGGCGAGCCGTTGCGAATCATCTGTGGCCATCAGCAACTCATCGAAGGGCTGGAAACGGCGTTAATCGGCCATCAAGCAGGTGATACCTTTAGCGTTGAAGTAGAGGCTGATAAGGCATACGGCCATCGTCATGAAAATTTAATGCAAGCGGTGCCGTTAGATATGTTTGGTGATGTTGAGGTAAAACCAGGCATGCAGTTTCGGGCCACCACCGATGACGGCGAGCAATCAGTAATTGTTTTAGATATCACCGATGACGAAGTAATTGTCGATGGTAATCATCCACTTGCAGGCATGGATTTGACATTCGATGTCGAAATCCTCGAAGTCCGCGACGCAACAGCAGAAGAATTGAGCCATGGTCACGTTCACAGCCATGGCAGTTGCAGCAATCACAAAGATTCAGACGATTCCGGCTGTTGTGGCAATTGCCACTAGCAAATACGAATAAAAAGCCCGCTAACGAAGCGGGCTTGTTAGTGCCGATTTACCTCTCCCTAAGGGCATTTTCGCGCGCTCTGGTGATGGGCTTCATTAGGTAATCGAGCACCGATTTTTTACCGGTCATGATGTCCACCGATGTCATCATACCGGTAATGATCGGCAGTGGTTGTAGCTCTTGACCAAGATAGCTCTGATCGGTCTCCACTCTCACCAAGTAGTAACTAATCCCTTCCTCATCGACCATGGTGTCAGGGCTGACGTGTACCACCTTGCCTGCTAAGCCACCATAAATAGCGAAATCATAAGCCGTGAACTTGACCATGGCATCTAAACCATTGCGAATAAAAGCAATATCCTCAGGCTTAATTCGCGCCTCAACCAACAAACGACCATCCATCGGTACGATTTCAACTAAGTTCATACCAGGCTGAACAACACCACCGACAGTATTAATGTTGAGTGTTTGAATCGTGCCGTTAACTGGTGAACGCACCAGAGTTCTGACCACTTTATCTTGCAAACCCACTCGACTTTCCTGCAGTTGGCGCAATTCGGCTTCAATTTTGCTTAACTCTCGAAGCGATTCTGAACGGAATTTCGATGCCAGTTCCTGACGCTTCTCTAGCGATTCGTTCATCGCTTTTTGAGCCTTTGGAATAGCTAATCGGGCAGCATCCATGTCGCCTTTGAGGTTGTTCTCTTCACGCAGTTTTTGCAGAAATTCGATTTGCGACACCACCCCTTCTTCCACCAATGGTCGCATCAACGCCACTTCCTGCTGGGACAACTCATAGCTGAGTTTGAGGCTCTCGAGTTTGCCTTCTAGGGCCAACAAGTCACTTTCAGACTGCGCATACTGCTCATCAAGCACCTCTAGCGCACTGACCATGCCGTTGAGGCGCCCCGCCAATACAATTTTTTCCCGCTCGACAAGCTCGGGTAGCTCGGTTGCTAACTCAGTGAGATGTTGATCGGTCAGCGGCGTCGCCGCGCTGGTACCGAGAGAGCCATCAGCGATCACCGCAGCCGATGCGATTTCATCTTTTAATCGCGCAATGACTACACGGTTGTCGTCATAGGCTTGGTTCTTTTCTCGAAAGTTGGCCCGAAACTGAGTGTCATCGAGTCGCAATAAAGGTTCACCAGCACTGACAGCCTGCCCTTCAGTAATAAAAATTTCGGCGACGATCCCCCCTTCGAGGTTTTGAATCACTTGCAAATGTTGAGATGGAATGACTTTGCCGGTACCAACCGCAACTTCATCAATCTCAGCGAGAGCCGCCCAAATAATTGCAACAACAACAAAAGCTGCAATTGCCCAAAGCATTTGCCGCGCCCCGGTAGGCGTCGCCAGTAAAGCAGCAGCGGCGCGATCAGGCATCATATTGAGTGATTCGGAACAAACTGGCTGCTTACTCATGATTCTCTATCCACTTGCAGTCGACCAGAGCGAAGCGCTTCCTGCACCGCTTGTTTCGGTCCATCGGCAACTATACGGCCCTGATCAATGACAATTAAGCGATCAACCAAAGCCAGCATTGAGGCTTTATGGGTAATCAAAATCAAGGTCTTGTCGGCCAACAATTGTTGTAGTTTCGCTTTGAGTCGCACTTCGCTGGTGTTGTCCATTGAAGCCGTCGGCTCATCAAGCACTAAGATCGGCGGATCGAGCAACAACGCCCGGGCGAGGCTGACGGCCTGACGTTGGCCCCCCGAAAGGTTGCTACCCCGCTCGGCGATACGCATATCTAAACCCTGAGGATGACGGGCAGCAAACTCATCAACGCCAGACAATTCAGCGGCCCGTAAAACTTGCTCATCAGAGATCCAAGGGACGCCCAAGGTTAAGTTTTCCCGCAGGGTGCCATAAAACATGGTGACATCTTGCGGCACTACGCCCATCACATGACGGATATGGTTCGGGCTCAGCTGGCGACTATCAACATCATCAAGCAATAGGCTGCCATGCTGTGGTTCATACATGGCGGTAATGAGCTTACCTAGGGTCGACTTGCCAGAGCCGATGCGGCCAATAATACCGACCTTCTCGCCGGCTTTAATGGACAAATTAACATCGGTTAATGCTGGATTCTGTTGTTCAGGATAAGCAAAGCGGACATCTTTTAAGTCGATGTTGCCAGCTAGAGTTTCGCGATAGAGAAAGCGCTTATCGTCGGGACGTTCAACCGGCAACGACATGATCTCATTCAACATGGTAAAGGCCGCACGACTCTGATTGTATCGCGTGGCGAGCTGAGCCACTTGAGCCATTGGCTGCAACGCTCTGCCAGATAGCATGACACAGGCAATGAGACCGCCCATGGATAAATCCCCAAGGGTGATTTTGTACACCCCAGCAATAATCAAAAACACCGTGGTCAACTGCACAGACAAAGTAGCAACGCCCGATACCGAAGCAGCATGACGACGACTTTCTGCACTCCACTGGGCAATATGGCCATTGGCCTGCTCCCAGCGATGCTGCATTTGGCCTTCGGCGCCTGTCAGTTTAATTGTCTCTAGGCCCGATAAAGCTTCAACTAAGGTGGCATTCTTTAGACTCGACATTCGACCAGATTCATCAACAGCTTGACGCATTGGCTTTTGAATCCAACTGCTATAACCAACGATTACCAGAGCCATCACCAAAGGTACGGCTACCATCCAGCCGCCAAGGTAGGCAACGATGACAAAAAACAGCAAAGTGAATGGCACATCGATCACAGCAGTAATAGTGGCCGACGTGACAAAATCACGAATTGAATCGAATTCCTGCAAGTGACGCGCAAAAGCACCGACGGACGCGGGTCGCTGGGCAAGCTTCACTCCCATCACGCGTTCAAGAATACGCGCAGAGATGAGTATTTCTGACTTCTTACCAGCGACATCGATAAAGTGCGATCGCATCAGGCGTAAGACAAAGTCGAAGACAAATACCAAGCAAACACCCATCGCTAGTACCCATAGGGTGTCGACGGCATGATTGGGTACTACTCGGTCATACACATTCATGACAAACAAGGGGCTGGCGAGGGCAAATAAACTAATCAGAAAAGATGCCACCAAGACATCGCGATAGATTCGCCAGTTGTCTTTCAGGGTCCCCCAAAACCAATGCTCGGCTTGGTGCTCCAAGGACTGCGGTGTGCGCTCATCAAACTTAACTTGAGGCTTGACGAACAGGACATAGCCAGTGAACTGCTCAGCCAATTCAGCGATCGGCATAACCACTTCACCTTCGCCACTTTCCAGCATCACTAAAGCCGCATCATTACCGCTGATGTTGCTTAATATGGCCGCTTTTCCTTGCTCCAGCATTAACACCGCTGGCAACAACTGAGGTTGAATATCAGTCAGTGACATTTTTAACAACCGAGCCGATAAATTGGCCCGCTTAGCGGCACGAATAAACAACTCTGGCGTTAGTTTATTGTCAGGCAGCGGTAAGCCAGCAACCAGCTCATCTCGGGCAATAGGGTTGCCGTGCCACTTACTCAAATAAGTCAGTGCATCAAGCAAGGGATCGAGAAATGCTTTTTCCTGATCTTTAATTTTCCAACCCTGTTGATCTGGGTCTGACATGATTATTCCTTTGAATAGTTTCACAAGCTGAAGACTAGAATTGGTTGTAAAACCAATTAGCAGTTGCCGACGCCTTCAGTAACCGTCATTATGATTTACAAAATGTGAACAGAATGAAAGCTTTGCAGACATGTTTTTTGTGAGTCGCAACACCTCCGGTGATATTGTCGCCATAGCTCGTGAACAGAATGAGCAATTTTCCGAAGCCATTACGACTGATAATCCCGAGCTGCTGACGTTCCTCAAACAGCATGGCGAAGACGCCGATATCCTTTCATTATTGCAAAGCTCGGATACCCCGCTGATTCGGGTTCTGGAAGACTTAATCCAATTGTTGATTAAGAAAAACATGATTCAATTCACCGAGCTACCTACAGCAGCTCAACAAAAACTGTTAGAGCGAAAAGAAATCCGAACGCGGCTAAGCGATCTGAGTACTGATAGCACACTCATCGCCAACTCGGAAGACGACCCGCTGATTTAACCACCTTGCTGGCTGTTATTAATGTAACCTTGGAACCCTTGAATACCACACTCTTGAAGCGCTTTTAGCTGCTCTTGCTGTTCTACTGCGGTGGCATAGACGGGAATATCTAAGTTACGTGCGGTATTGACCACGCCAGCAACCAAAGTTAAGTTTTGCTCATCTACTTGCCGACACAAAGCAGCAGCAAGTTTTAGGTAATCCGGACGAATTTCTTTTAGATACTTCAAGTCGGTTGCATCGAAGCCAGTTCCAACCCCCAAATTATCAACTCCGAAGTGATAACCAAGAGAGCGAAGCACAGCAACAAAGCTTTGAACCGCTGAATAATCCCGGCTCAGGTACACCTCAGCCAACTCAATAACTAAATTGCTACGCTCAGCGGCCGGTACTTCGGCCAGCGCTTGAAGAAACTGAGTATCTCGGATCGATGACAATGAGACGTTGACCACTTGTGGTGTTTCAAACGGTGCTTGTTGTTGCAGCATTGCCAACACCGCGCGGTCTAAATCACAACCAAGATCAAATTGCTCAAGTACAGGTACAAATATGGCGGCATTTAATGGCGTACCATTTTCATCTTTAATACCTGCATAAATTTCCTGATGAACCGGCTGACCACCGAGCTCTGCAACTAGCGGCTGTGTTCGAATCTGTAGCTCTTGCCGGGCAATACGTTGTCGCAGCAAATTGACCCACTCTTGTCCCGACCGCAGAGGCTGTTCTTCGGTGTTGCTGCGCCACAACCAAGGATTTTGACCTTGCTGCTCGGCGTCGCGTAACGCTTGATCGAGACGAGTAAACACGTCGGTCACACTGTCATCTGAGGCGATAGGGACACCAGCCAACGCACAAGACGAAGGCAGCGGAGCAATGCCTTGTTGATGCAACTGATCCATGTGCTCAGCGACTTTAGCGAGTGGCTCGGATAAATCTTGTTCCGGCAACACCGGGATCAATACAGCAAAATCGGTTTCCGACAGGCGGCCGATCATCACTTGTTGATCGGAGAACACCTGACGTAATGATTCAACCGATTGCTGCATCAAATCCAACCATTGTTTGTAGCCATAGTGCTTGCGGATCTTATCGCGATCATGCAGAGATAACATGACTACAGCCTGCGGTTGCTGATCTGACATGCGTGATTGCAACTCGTTGATAAGGTGACGTCGATTGGCGACCTGCGTTTCTGGATCTTGTTGTAATCGCGTTTTCATAGTGAGCAATTGCGACGCATTAGCTTTGAATTGCTCGCTCAAGATTCCAGTTAGATGATTGAGAGCTTTTACAACTTGGCGTAGCTCTCTCGTTCTGGGCAGTGGAATTCGGTAACCAAACTCTCGCTGCTCGATTGCATTGACTTGGTTTTCTATCTGTTCAAGTGGCCGCTTAACGACAATCCGCAATGCCAGCATCATCAATAGACTAAAAAACGCAAACAACGAACCGTAAAATGTCAGCAAGTCAGTACTCAAACGCCAAAGTTGAGCTTGAACGAACCCCGGGTGCCCCTCGACACGCACGAGTGCTACCTCGGTCCAGCCATTAGTGATCGGCGCTTCAGCAACCACAGGTTCAATCTCAAATAGATTGGTAAACCAAGCAGGGACACCAGCAGGTTGTGCTTGATTGTCTTTACGAATTATTTCGTCGTTAGCGAACACCGTGACTTCGATACTGCGAAAAAATGATCCATCGAAAGCCGCTAAGATAGTCGACTCAGCAAACGCGCGATCATAAGGCTGTAATACCGGCGCTAGTCGCATTCCCAATGACGTCAATGCACTCTCCGTCGAGACTTGCTGTTGTAGCCTGAGCGATTCAGAGCTGTTTTTAATGTTCAGCATCAGCACTGCCGAGAGTGAAACCACAGTCAACAGCAATAGAAGCAATAAGACTTGGCGATATAGGGTCATGGTAAATCCTTCGATTCGGGCTGATGTTGAAATTCGGATTGACGTTCGCGCAGATCGCGCCAGAGGCTCAAACGACTCGACTCGCCTACTAACTTGCCATCACCTCGAGCTTTGGCTAGCCACAAGTAGTCAGCATTGAAACTGTAAATAGGGATTAGATCGCCACGCTCAGTGGCGGGCTTAATCGCAGGGTCGATATTGTCCAGAACGAGTGGAATTGCACCACGTTTGCTGTAATAGGTCAGTACCATATGGTGCTGATTGTATGCGACGGCTTTGACGTACATCAGGCGCAATTTACTGGCATCAAAGCCCATTTCCAGCAAGGTGTAATATTTAGCAATGGTGAAGTCTTCGCAATCACCTGCGGCTCTGCCAATAAACTCAACAGGCGTTGCCCAATAGTCTTCTTGCTTCCACACCACATCATCGTTGGCGAACAAAAAACCATTGAAGTAGTCATTAACTTGCTTGAGCTGGGTCAACTCATCAGCATTGACATGGGCAACAACTAAAGCCTGCCATTGTTTGCCACGTTCAGCAGCTTCATCACCATAGCGCGCCTGAAGCGCTTGGATCATCTTATTAAAATCAAGCTGAGGCGAGGCCCACAGCAACCAAGACATCAAGGCCACTCCGAGCCAGCCCCACCAGGCTCGCATCAGAACAACCCCCAACCCGTTGTCTTAGCTGTCATTTGAGGTCCTTACTGACCGTCGTTGGTAATCGCAGTGCGTTTGCTGGCATTCATTTCAACCATGATTCGACGATTGGCGGCGGCATCATCAGCGGTCTGCTCAGGCTCCACAGCAGGGCGAGTTTCACCATAGCCCAGCGCGCTGATGCGCTGCTCAGCAACTTGATAGCGTTCAATAAGCAACTGCTTGACCGCATCGGCACGACGTTCCGATAGCTTCTGATTATAGGTTGCCGATCCCACCAGTGAGGTATGTCCTTCAATGACAATATCTAATTGTGGATGAGCAGCCATAAAATCTGCGATCTCAGCAACGTTGTTATAGGAGCGAGCAGGCACAGTGGCATCGTCATGAGCAAAAAGAATGGTTACTTGTTTAACAATGGCTTGCTCGTAAAAGCGGGTACAACCTTCTGCGTCAACACTGTGGCCAAGCGGCGTGTCAGGACACTTATCCAGATTGTTGCTTACGCCATCACGGTCATCATCGGCAACCGTTGCGGCCGCAGCTTGTTGGCCAAAGAAATACAACAAACCGATACTAGCGACAAAATCTGTAGTGCTTTCTTCAAAACCGTACAAACCTTGCACTTCACCTGTTAATGCCCAATTTTCATTAAAGTGATAACGAGCACCCAGACCAATATGAGCCCCTGCTTGCTCGTCACTATCGAAGTCCTCGTAGTGAGGACCAGCAAAAATGTAGTTGTAATCCCCATTAAAGAAGTACAAGGCATCCAGTGCATACCACCAAGCGGATTCATCGTCGCTGATATCTTCTACATCCAGCTCAGAGTAATCCGCTCGAAAACGCAGTTCCCAGTGGTCATTGGAGAATGGCTGAATACCAAACTGGCCACCAAACATGGGGCCTCGTTGCACCGCTGCTCCCGAAGAATGCTTATGTCCAGAGTCCATCTCGGCATGACCGATTTGGCCGCCGACATAGTATTTGTAACCCTCTTCGGCTTGAGCAGAGGTTGAATTTAAAACAGCCGAAATCGACAAGGCCACAAAGCTTAGTAGCTTGGCTGGTTTGCTCATGTTGTGTCAGTCCTTTATTTTTTGTTAGCGCAAAGATTGATTGAGGCTACCAATCACTTCCAATACTCGGGCTTTCGCTTGTTCATATTCAGTTTGAGCATCGACAAATTGATTGCGTGCTCCGAATAGTTCATTTTCAGAATCGAGTAAATCCAATAGCGTTCTCTTGCCGAGATTGAACTCTTTCTTGTAAGCATCTCGAGTCTTCTCAGAGGCCGTGACATAGCGCTGCAGAAACACTTGCTGCTTAGCTAACATCTCATAAGCAGCCCAAGCTAAACTAACCCGTTGGTTAGCCTCTCTGTGGGCATTCATATTGATTGCACGAGCTTGCTCTACGACGTAAGCCGATGCTTTTTGATTGGCTTTATCGGAGCCGCCTCGGAACAGGTTCCAGCGAACTTGCAACATGGCACCATAGTTAGTATCAGAGCCATCGGTGCCTTCTAATTCTTCTCCATAGTCGCCAAACAACACCAAATCTAGTTCTGGATAGTTAGTGGACTTGCTGTACTGATAGCGGCTTTCAGCTTCTTCGATATCCGCCTTTGCAGCGAGTAACACAGGGTTGTGCTTACCAACCAAAGCTTGAGCTTCTGCTTTAGTCTGTGGCAGCCAGTTTTCTTGGAACTTGAAAGGCTGCAAGTCTTGCTTGGCACTTTCACCAATGACTTGAATGTATGCAGATTCCGCATCGAGCAAGTTGTTCTGTGCTGCAATGACATTGGATTCAGCATTATTCAGACGGCTCTCGATTTGCGATTTATCAGCAATAGTGCCGACGCCACGATCAACCCGACTACTGATTTGTTTATAGATACGTTTGTGGTTATCGAGATTCTCCAAAGCCAGTTGATACTGGGTTCGGTAGCGCTGCACATCCAAATAGACTCGGGTCGCAGCCAATGCAATTGACTCGGATACGGCATTAAGCTCGTGTTCTCGAGCCAGAGTAAATGCTTCGGTTCGATCAATATCATTGGTGGTTGCGAAACCATCAAATATCATTTGCCGTGCTTCGAAACCAACGCGGCCATTGTTCCAAGTTTCATCATCAGTGCCGTTTGCCCGGGTTGACGGATTGTCAACAACTTGAAATCCCCAGTCTGCGGTGACATCCACCGATGGTAAATAGCCACCTTCAGCTTGGCGGACTGTTTGCTCTCCTTCGCGAACCTTACGCTCACTTTGGACAATTTGCGGATGAGTCTCTACCGCAATGCGCACTGCTTGTGGCAATGTTTGCGCCACAACTGTTTGGCTCAGGGCTGCAACTAGCAGCGTACCTACCGCGCTACAACGGGCAAGTTTCATTGAAAACTCCAAAAATTCCCAAAAAATCAATTACAGTTCTAGGTCTACTTTAATTTCTTCTGGCTGCTTTATTTCACCTTGTGGCGCTCCGTCTCCAGCACCACCAGCCGGACTTGAATCTCCAGCAGGTAGCAGATCATCCAACTCATTGGGCTGTTCTAACAACTCATTGAACAACGATGCTCTAACCTGAGGTTCAACACCAGTTTGGCCAACGATGGTCACGGTCACTTCAGCAGAGTGCTCATTACCGTTGCCATCAGTAATGGTATAGGTAAACGTATCTGTTGCGGTTTCCCCGGCGTCGAGGTCATCGAAGGCATCAGCCGGGTCATAACTGACTTGGCCTGTGGCAGGATCAAACGAAACACTACCTTGAGTCGCACCGCTGCTGCTGGTCGCTTCTACAGATACGATCGAAAGGTTATCTCCATCAGGATCCGTGTCATTGGCAAGTAACGAGTCCGAATCAATAGTTAGGACATCATTTTCACCCGTCACTAAGGTTCCTTTGTAGACATCAGCCTCAAAGCGTTGCAGGTAATAATCGGAAGAGTCAGAGCCATCGGCCAGCAGGCGATTGGAGTAGTCTGCCGCTTCAAACCTAACTTCATCAAACAGAATGCCATTGGTATCAATGGTTTCAGAACCATAATGCCTGTCGCTTGTGAAGGTATCTTCTGCGACAACCTTGCCATCGCGTAATGCAATCCACTTGCCGGTTTCGACATAGTTTTGGTTATCATCTTGAGGATACAATCGGAGAAAACTGAAATTGGCCTCAGTTGTTAGCCCGTCCAGTTTAATGACAATTGCCTCAGACGTATTTGCCTCACTGTCATCATCAAAGTTTGAGCTTCGATGCTGTAGCTGGCCTTCGTTCCCACTATTGCCATAGCTATCGCCTTCAGTTTGAACTCCCAATGAGGCGCCGCTGAAATAAGGCGTGGCAGACAAGCCATCAATCCCAGATTCCACGCTGACAATACCCTCGCTAATTGCCGACCTCCAGCTTGTTTGCATGGATGAGCCCAGAGCAACTGTGGTGATAGAAGCATCTGTGTCGGAATTTGCTGTGGGGAGCGTAGTATCAACACCATAGCCTTCGGTGTCAGTGGCAGTAGTTTCATTGCCGACGTCATCTGTTGCCGTGACGCTAGCGGCAATACTGGTGTCAGCCGCAAGATCAGCGCCTGCTACGTCGATACTGAAGTTGCCATCACCATCCACTGTGCCGGTGTAG
>NZ_NGNS01000019.1 GCF_002165625.1 Neiella marina | reverse complement strand
TGAGAAGTCGCGATGGTAATACCACGCTCACGCTCTTCTGGAGCGTTATCGATTTGTGCGAAATCTTTTGCTTCACCACCGTATACTTTTGCAAGTACGTTAGTGATCGCCGCTGTCAAAGTGGTTTTACCGTGGTCAACGTGACCGATGGTGCCCACGTTTACGTGCGGTTTACTACGTTCAAATTTTTCTTTAGCCATTAGAATGGACTCCGTTTTAGAAAAGTTGAGTGGGCAAATAAAGCCTCAACAGCAATAACCGGTATTATCACCGGCAATTGTTCTTCATCAGCTTGAGGGAGCGTAACAAGAGAAGAGTGGTGCTGATAGGCAGATTTGAACTGCCGACCTCACCCTTACCAAGGGTGCGCTCTACCAACTGAGCTATATCAGCACTGAATTCTCGCTGGAGCGGGTAGTGGGAATCGAACCCACATCATCAGCTTGGAAGGCTGAGGTAATAGCCATTATACGATACCCGCAAGTGCCTTAGAGGCTACCTCAAACCGCAAAATAAATGGTGGAGGGGGAAGGATTCGAACCTTCGAAGGCGGAGCCGTCAGATTTACAGTCTGATCCCTTTGGCCACTCGGGAACCCCTCCACGCGTCGACAAGTATCAAGCTTATGCTTGTTGTTACTGCTTGTGCGGCTTCAAGCCACTACCTGTAACAAGCACCTGTCGTTCAGTGCGGAGCGCATTCTATATAAGGGATTTTGGCAGTGCAACACCTTTTTCAATATTTCCGATATTTTCTGAATTACTGCGCATAGTTCGTACAAAACCACCCTATTTCGCGACATTCAGATAGCTTCGGCGTAACACCGTAGGCCTTTAAAGACTAAATCAGGAACAATTTGCGTTGGTGCTGATAACGCCGCAGCTACCGTTTGTGCATCACCTCCGGTCACCACGACCATTGGAGTTGGCGTCACGCTGTCGGCAACCAAAGCACATGCTTGTTCGACGGCTCCTGCCACAGCGTGAAGCGCACCGCGGCTAATCGCTTGACCAGTGGCAAAACCAAAACCGACGCCGAATTCGGCGGCAGGCACATTAAGCTTATCCGAGCGCTGCATCAACGATGTTGTCATTAGTGCCAAGCCAGGGATGATCCACCCTCCAAGATGATGGCCTTGATGATCCAACGCATCAATGGTCACCGCCGTACCAGCGTCAACCACGACACATGCTTGCTTACGCAGCTGGCGAGCACCAATCATAGCTAACCATCGATCAATGCCCATCTGGTGATAATCGTCGTAGCCATTGACAACGCCAAAACGTTCTGCCTCTGTTGTCACCCGGTTTATCGCAATTCCAGCAGCGACAGCTGCGTCAATGATTCGTTGTTCAATTCGAAGCGGCGCAACTGATGCCATATATATAGCAGAAGGGTTTAACTGATTGAGCAGTGACACGATGTCGTGGTCGTAATCCCAATACACTGACGGTTGCAACTCACCGTTGCTGACCATCACTAACTTGCCACGGGTGTTGCCTAAATCAATCAACAACATGATCTGGCCTCACGCTAATCTCGCCACCAAAGAAACTGCGTCTACCGTCGCCGGTTTCAATCACCAACGCCCCCTGACCATCAACGCCGCGACAAATTCCTGCTACCTGATGATCGCCCATTTGCAGACGAATGGCTTTATCCGCATAAACATCGTGCTTCGGCCAATCGGCCAGACACTGCTGCAAACCACCCGCTTCAAATCGCTGTAAACACTCAACAAGCGCTTGATAAAGGCCGGCTGCTAGCTGGGTTCGGGCCGGTAATGGCACTAACCACTGACTCAAATCGGTCCAAGGTTGATCAATATTTGCGGAAACTGAATCGGGCAACTTAATGTTCAAACCGACACCGACCACTGCCGAGCCTTTGCCATCTTTACCGGATTCCAACTCAACTAAAATACCAGCAACTTTCTTCTGCTTGATATAGATGTCATTGGGCCACTTCACTTGCGCTGGCACTCCCAAATCGACCAGCCAACGTGTCAATGCCAAACCAATAGCCACGCTGAGCCCCATTAGCTCCGATAAATTATTGTCGGAGCGCCACCACACAGAACAATACAGGGCGCCACCAAAAGGCGATTGCCAACTGCGGCCTCGTCGCCCTCGCCCGGCACTCTGGCATTCAGCAAAACATACGCTGGCAGAAGGCGGCTGCTGAGGATGACGGTCAAGCCAAAATTGGTTGGTTGAATCAATCAGAGGATACACATGCAGCTCAGCGTCCTGTGGTCGCCAATCATCGATGAGCATTGCGAGGACTTCGGACTCAATTAAATCCAAGCGAGCACCAAGCTTGTAACCTCTTCCCTTGACCACATAAATATCGACCCCCAGATCTTGCAACTCCGATATGTGGCGGGCAATGGCTGAACGACTGATCTGTAAGCGAGCTGCCAAGTCAGTGCCAGAAACAAAGTTATCGGCACTCAACTGTTGTAAAATTGCGCGCTTGCTTTCAAAGGTGGGTTTGCGCATACGCCTGCTCCAAAGTCAGCTCTTCGTTGGCGCCAAGGAAGCGGACTTCCGGTACCAACTCGATATCATAGCTTTGTTGAACCTGCTGCTTAATGCGCCATGCAAGCGATATGACATCCGCCACTTCAGCGCTACCTCGATTAATGATCACTAAGGCTTGGTTGTCATGAACGGCAGCACCGCCGACCGCTTTGCCCTTCCAACCGAGTTGGTCAATTAACCAAGCTGCAGGTACTTTGATACCGTCTGAAACGGTAAAGTGTGGCATATTGGGGTGGTGCGCAAGCAAACGACTTGCTTGCTCATTTGAGATTGTCGGGTTTTTAAAAAAGCTACCGGCATTGCCCAACTGCGCTGGATCTGGCAATTTCGCTTGGCGCACCGCGATGACCTGTGCCATGACTTGCTGAGGCGTCAAGCTTTGTTCTTTCGCCAACTGTTCCAAGCCACCATAAGTGAGCTTCGGCCGCCATGGCTTTGGCAGTTCCAGTCCCACGGCAGTAATCAACCAATTCGTTGCGGCGTCGGTTTTGAACACTGAATGGCGATAGCTGAATTGACATTCATCGGCTTCGAGTCGGCGCTGCTCGCCGGTAGACCAGTCAAACACGTCGACATAAATACAGAAATCCGCCAACTCGACACCGTATGCGCCAATATTCTGTATCGGGGCTGCGCCGACGGTCCCAGGAATTAACGCCAAATTTTCGATTCCGCCAATCCCTTGACCTGTTAACTCGGCCACTAGTTGATGCCAATCTTTTCCTGCTTCGATATGACAACACACTGACGCTGAGCGAGATTCGATGGTCACTTGCTGCGCAGTGAGTTTAACAATAGGACGCAGGATCGGCTCAACGAAGATGGTATTCGCCCCTTCTCCAAGCCAATAGGGTCGTTGTTTCAATTCTGCGCGGAGTGTCTGCAATTGATGGAGATCAGAAACAAGATGAAGACTGCAGGCCGTCTGAGGCAGGCCAAATGTATGATAAGGCTGCAAGTTCAAAGGCGAAGGCTGGGACAAGGTAAACACACTCACAAGAAACAGTGCCAGCATTATACCGGCTTTTAGTCTCGCATCAGCTAAAAAGTCCTCGGGCTTTCATGTTGTTATCACAGATTGCTCTTCTCTCTATCGCATCTTGGTGTAGACTCAATGGATATTAAATCACCAAGGACAGGACCGTGTTGTCTCCCCTGACTTCCACACTAAAAGTCGTGTTTCGCGTCACTCTGCTGGTTTGGGTATCAGCGATGCCGGTGTTCGCTGGCCCGGATAATATGCCAAGTCAGAGCCAAGTGATTCATTCAGAGCCCTTTCATATCGAGATCAATCGAACTGGGCGCATCGATTTCCGTTACATCACCAACCTGTCCTTCAAAACTCCGGGCTTTGTTGACATTCTCTACGCCGATTCGGGCCAACGTATCTATGCTGGCGATACTATTGCTACCATTGAGTTGACCGATTTAATGGCGACCAAGTCCAGCATCACAGCGCGCCATCAAAAGTCTCAACAAGACTTGCAGCGAGCTCGTCAACTTTACCGGGAAAAGACGGTATCAAAAGACTTTCTTGAACAAGCTGAGACTGATGCAGTACAAGCGCAAAGTGAAATGGAACAGATTGATTACGATATCAATAAAGCCACCATTATTGTGCCTTTTGACGCGGTCGTGGTATCGCGTTTAGTGCAGCCGGGAGAGCAAGTGTCTTCGGGCTCTCCGGTTTTTTCAGTTGCATCAACTGATGCCAAGAACTTAGTCGTTCGACTCAATCTGACACAGAACGAGATTTCTCAGGTCGAATTGCAAATGCCCGTTGTGATCAGTACTCCCGAGCAACAGACATTCAACGGAAAAATTATTGCCATCAGCGCTATTGCTGATGCCAGCACAGGACTGTATGAAGTCGAAATTGCCGTTGATTTTGACCAAAGGCGAGCATTACCAGGGCAATGGGTACAAGCGTCAATTGGCGTTACCCGACAACAACCCAGTTATCGTATTCCAATCGTTGCACTGGCCGCAGTGACAAACGGAGAAGCAAGTTTTGTCATCGATTCGGGTAATGGTTATGAGCTACGCCAGTTCCCCATCATTCATATGGACCAACAATCTATCTACATCCCTGCGACTGACAATCAAATACGCGTCGTAACCAGAGGCTGGGATCGCCTGCTCAATCAGTTGGAGCAATAGCCATGTGGTTACCTAATGCGGCATTAAGGAAGCCGCAATTCACTTGTATCATTGTTTTTTTAGCGGTTGCACTGGGGGTCATGTCCTATTTCAGCATGCCGCGCTCGGAAGATCCGCAATTCGACTTGCCCATTACATTGATCGAAGCAGTCTACCCAGGCGCTTCGCCCCTTGATGTCGAGACCCTTGTCGTTGACCCGATAGAACAAGCGGTGGCTGAATTAGAGGACATCAAAAAAATAGATACCTCGATTCACAACGGCGGCACGCGCATGGAGGTGACGTTTATATACGGCACCGATCCCGATGAAGGCTTTGACGATATTCAGCTCGCCATTGCAAATGTGCGTGATCGCTTACCACCAGAAACTCAGCTGTTTGTTGAAAAAGCATCGCCAACCAGCGTTAGCATTTTGCAGTACGCGTTGTCGACCCAACCGATGGACTACAAAGCAGTATCAGTTGCCTCTGAACAACTGCAAAAACGTTTGGAGCAACACCCTGAAGTTCGAAAAGCAGAGCGTTGGGGGCTGCCCGAGCAAATCGTCGAAGTTTCGGTATTGCCAGAACGACTCAAGCAATATGGCTTGAGCATCAATCAGGTATCACAAGCACTGACTTCGCGGGCAGACAACATCACCCCCGGATTCGTTGACGCCAGTCAGCGACGTTTTAATGTCAATGCTAGTGGCAATTACAAAAACTTAGATGAAGTGCGGCGCACGGTGGTGCTTCGCGGTGACCACTCGCCGATCACAGTATCCGACGTTGCTCATGTTGCTTATGCATCGGACGAGCCAACCTATTTGGCGTATTACAACGGCAAACCAGTAGTGTACTTAACGGTGCAGCAAGCCGAGGGCGGCAACATATTCGACTTAACTGAACTACTGGAACAGGAAATCAAAGACTTCCAGCTTGTCGCCGGTGAAGAGCTCATAGTTGAACGCGTTTTCCGGCAATCAGATAGTGTTGAAACTCGCGTAAACGGCTTCTTTGAGAATCTTGCCCAAGGGTTAATTCTGGTCGCCATTTTGTCCTTTTTGTTTCTCGGGCCACGCGCGTCACTGTTAATCACAATTACCGTGCCATTGTCGTTTGCTATTGCTATCGGCCTATTGGACATGACTGGCTTTGGCCTTGAGCAAATGTCGATTGTCGGGTTGATTATTGCACTTGGCTTGCTTGTTGATGACGCAATCGTAGTGACAGAAAGTGTCCACCGCTCCATTGGCTCCAATCGCTCGGCCATTGAAGCAGCTCAGCACGGCGCGAGCCGAGTAGGCGCCGCGAGTACCATTGGCACATTAACAACGGTCTTTGCCTTTCTGCCCATGTTGCTGTTGCAGAGCTCGAGCGGTGATTTCATGCGCTCAATGCCAGTGACTGTTAGTTTGGTATTAATCGTTTCATTGCTACTCTCGCTCACCCTGACGCCATTAATGGCAAGCAAACTGATGGTCGCTGCGGCTCCGAAATGGTCGCTACAAAACCTGGTCGATCATTTTGCCTTCAGTCAATACAACCGCATACTGGTACCAATACTCAATTACCGTTGGCTGACCTTAGCTGCCTCTTTAGTGGTGCTAATTGCTGGCTTCAGTTTGTTTCCCAAAATCGGCGTCGCTTTGTTTCCCAAAGCCGAGAAGCCGATGCTGCTTGTCGATATTCAAGCGCCTCCGAACACGGCGTTGCATGAAACGGACGATATTGCCCATGAAGTAGCTGAGATGTTGCGCAATTCCGAGGGAGTTGAAGCACTCGCGATAAACGTTGGTAATGCCAACCCTCGGATTTATTACAACGAAATTCCCCGCCGGGGCCACAGTAATTACGCCCAACTATTAATCACGCTAGCTGCATATGATGACAGCAAGGTCAATCAACTGATTGGCAACTGGCGGGACATGTTCGCCGATTTTCCATTAGCAAATGTCACCGTTAAAGAGTTTCAGCAGGGCCCCGTCACTGATCCGCCAATTACACTCCGTTTGATTGGTGACGATGTGGCTAAAGTCCGGCTTGTAGCTCGTGATTTAGAGGCCTTTTTGCGCAGCACAGAGGGAGTGGTCAACATTCGCAATGACATAGGTGAAGCGCAGATTGAGCTGGACTTGAATATTCAGTTCGACGTTTTAGCCCTAACAAATGTTGATGTCGCCGAGTTTGATCAGACCTTGAAAACGATTTTGACGGGTAGCCAAGTGGGCGTTCTCAAAGATCAACTAGGAGACACTTATCCCGTTAAAGTGAAAGGGTTATCGCCTAGCTTTGACGAGCTTGCACAGGTTGATGTAACAACACGAGAAGGCCAGCTAATACCGCTCAATCAATTCGTTAGTGCAAACCTGCAAGAAGGACATCCCAAGTTCTTCCACTTCCAGAAGGTTCGCAGCAGTAAAGTCTCTGCCGACGCAGCTGCGGGCTTTAGCGTTGCACAGCTGACCAAGCAAGCAGTAGATTTTCTCCAGGCCTACCCGATGCCCGCTGGCGTGCGGTTTGAAGTTGGGGGAGAGGAAGAGTCTCGCAATGAGAATTTCTCTGGGCTAAGCCATGTCATGCTCATTGCCGGCTTGGGGATTTTTGCGTTACTAGTATTCCAGTTTCAGAGTATTGTTCAACCAGTAGTGATTTTTGCCTCCATTCCATTTGCAGTTGCAGGTGCTGTGACTTGTTTGTACCTCACTGGCTTTAGCTTTTCGATCATGGCATTTGTCGGCCTGATCAGCTTATTTGGTATTGTTGTCAACAATGCCATTATTTTGCTTGATACGGTCAACTACAACATGCGAGCGGGCCACTCGGCAATGAATGCGGTAGTGGCTGCAAGTGCAACTCGTCTTACACCAATTATCTTAACCACATTAACCACCATAGTTGGGCTACTGCCACTGACCTTGCTCGGTGGTAAACTTTGGGCACCGTTGGGCTGGGTGATTATTGGTGGTTTGGCGGTGTCAACGCTGTCCAGTTTGTTGGTGGTTCCAGTACTGTCGTATCTAGTTGTTCGGAGAAGAAATCAGGCATGAGTCAACTCGTTGGTATGTGGGGCTATGGATTAGCCGCGCTGAGTTTTCTGTTCTTATTCTTATTGGTGCTGACCACTCGGCAACGCTCGTTGCCAAAAAGCTGTTTGCTGTTGGCATGTGGATTGACGGCAATATGGTCTGCCATTGCTGCACTCCAGCTATACAATGGCATGTCACTTCACCTAGTGCTTGCAATAGATACCATCAAAAACGGTGTTTGGCTGCTACTGCTCACCTCAGCATTATCGGAATCGCAACGATGGCGGGATTTGTTCACGCCATTGCCGCGAACAGTTGTTGCTCTAGTTCTTGTCTTTACCGCCATCGCGGAGCTGTTTCAACACCAAGTTGGCTGGATGTCAGCCAGTACTTTTTTAACCCTGCACTTAGTGCAACCGGTATTAGCCTTATGGTTGATTGAGCATTTGTATCGGCAAACATTGCCTGAGCAAAAGTGGGCGATCAAACCGCTTTGCCTTGGCTTAGGCATGGTTTTTGTTTTTGATTTTGTGTTGTTTTCCAATGCTGCCCTAGCACAATCGCTGCCTATCGAATTCTGGAGCGTACGCGGTTGGCTGCATACCGCAGCGACACCATTGATCTTGTTAACGGCTCGCCGCTCGCAACATTGGTCAACTCGAGTTTTTGTCTCTCGTGAGATTATTTTTCATAGCACCTTGTTGATGGCGGCAGGCGGCTATCTGGTGCTGATGGCATTAGCGGGCTATTACATTCGCTACATGGGAGGTAGCTGGGGTGGGCTCGCCCAAATCGCATTCTTCGCTTTAGGTGGCTTGGTATTGGCCAGTTTGTTCTTGTCAGATCGGCTGAGAAGGCGCGTCAAAGTCTTTATCGCTAAACACTTTTTTGCCAATAAGTATGAATATCGTGATGAGTGGATGAAGTTTGCCGATGTATTTAGCCATGACGTTAATTCATTGCCGCAAGTCGCGATACAAGCGATGGCGCAGCCATTTGCCAGTGAACAAGCAATCTTGGCAGTCAAAACAGGTAAAGAGTTTCAGATCCTTGCGCAGATTGGATCGCAACAACTAACCAACCAACAAGCACTCCATACGACCATCAATCAAGTTGCTCCGCTGGTCATTCAACATGATTGGATCCTCGACGTCGAAGAATTCAAATCACCCGATGAACACCTGCCATTTGAGCTTGATGGCAACACAATCGCAGCGCTTGCGCCGTACCGCTTAATTGTGCCTCTTGATAAAGGCGCCGGTGTCGACGCCGTTTGTTTGCTCTCGCAACCACAAAGCAGTGAGAACATCGACTGGGAAGATCGCGACCTGATGAAAGTCATCGCGCGCCAGTTAACCGTTCACCTAAAACTCCAGCAAGCCAATATGGCACTGGCTGAAAGCCAACAGTTCGACACTTTCAATCGAATGTCTGCTTTTCTGGTCCATGACTTAAAGAATGTCTTAGCACAGCTGCAATTGTTAACCCGAAACGCGGAGCGACATAAGCATAATCCAGACTTTGTCGATGATGCCTTTGCTACAGTCGAAGATGCATCAAACCGATTAAACCGGATGCTGGAGCAGCTTCGCCAAAAACGCATTGAAGGCGAGAATCAACGCTCTTTTGACGCAGTATCAAGTATTCGAGCCGTGATCGAAAGCTGTCAGGCAAGAATGCCAAATCCGTTATTTTCAACGACGTTAAACTCAGTTGCACTAACAGCAAACCAAGAACGATTTGAAAATGTACTGAGCCATTTGGTACAAAACGCTCAGGATGCTACTCAGGACTCAGGTTCCATCGAGCTATCGCTGACCGCCAGTCCCGATGAACTCCATATTTCGGTAAAAGATACCGGCCAGGGCATGACGCCAGAGTTCATCAGCACACGCTTATTCAAGCCATTCGATACAACCAAGGGTAACGCCGGTATGGGCATTGGCGCCTATGACGCGAAGAAGTTCGTTGAGCAGCTTCAAGGCCACCTCAGTGTTACTAGTAATGTTGGCGTTGGCACCGAATTTGTCATGACAATCCCTATACAGCCCAATTCGAACCAAGCATAATGCTCACAAATTGATAAGGAAATGGACGATGTCAATGGACCCGTTGCTTGTTGTGGAAGATGATCCCGGCATCCAAAAACAGTTGAAATGGACATTCACCGACAATGAAGTCGTTGTTGCAGGCGATCGTGAATCAGCAATCGCCGCATTACGCCGATACGAGCCGAAAGTCGTTACACTGGATTTAGGCCTCCCGCCTGACGAAGCCAATGCTAGTGAAGGCCTTGCCACGCTGAAAGAAATACTAGAGCTAGCGCCGAAAACCAAAGTGATTGTCATCACTGGCAATGACGACAAAGACAACGCACTTAAAGCCATCTCTATGGGTGCATTGGATTTCTACCAAAAACCAATCGATGCCGATACGCTAAATATTATTGTGTCGAGAGCTTTTTTTGTCGCTGGCATAGAGCAAGAGAATGATCGCTTACGCAGCTCTTCCCTTGATAACAACGGCTTTATTGGCAACAGTCCGCAAGTTCAACAAGTTAGCCGGATGGTCGACCGAATTGCCCCCACCGAAATAACGACATTACTACTGGGTGAAAGCGGCACCGGTAAGGAAGTGCTCGCTCGCGCCATTCATGAGCGCGGACCAAGAGCTGACAAACCGTTTATTGCTATCAACTGTGCCTCCATTCCTGAAACGCTGCTCGAGAGTGAATTGTTTGGCTTTGAGCGTGGTGCATTCACTGGCGCACACAAACAAACCAAAGGCAAAATCGAATGTGCCAATGGCGGCACCCTATTCCTCGATGAAATTGGCGACATGCCTTACCCACTGCAAGCCAAGATCTTGCGATTCCTGCAAGAGAAAGTGATTGAGCGCCTTGGCGGGCGTCAAGAGATAGCAGTTGATGTCAAAGTGGTGTGTGCCACCCACCAAAATTTACAGGGAATGGTTGCAGAGAAAAGCTTCCGTGAAGACTTGTTCTACCGAATCAGTGAAGTGACCATCAACATCCCGCCACTTCGCGAACGCGGAGAGGATATTTTACTGCTCTCCAGAGCCTTTCTTCAGAGCTTCAGCCAACAATTTGGTCGTAAAATCACCGGTTTTTCTGAGGTAGCCAATAGTGCGCTCATGGCCCATCACTGGCCCGGCAACATTCGAGAGCTACAAAATAAGATTAAGTCCGCCGTGATCATGGCCGATGGCAAACAAGTGACGGAGCTAGACTTGGCTCTGATGCCCTCTAGCCAACAGGTTGAGCAGCAACCATTGAATCTAAGACAAGTTCGAGAAGCTGCCGAAAGCCAAGCTATTTCAAGGGCAATTACTCGGTCAGAGGGCAATATGTCGAAAGCTGCTGAATTATTAGGCGTGACACGACCCACATTGTATGCTTTGATTGACAAGTACGGAATGGAAAAACCGTAGAAAAAGTAGGCTGTCAGAGTTTTTTACATGTTCATCGTGAAATCAACGAACACTGGCAAGGGCATCTTCACAAGACCACTTAAAAGCCTAATAAAACAAAGCATTATCATCAAATGTGATTTTTGGTGCGTTTTTTGCGTAAAACTAAGGGTGACATAAAATTGATTGGCTTTGCCTCTTAATTGGGGCCTATACCCGAATTACTTTGCTGAACTAGGCTGGATGCAAAAATGACTACAGAACAACGTAATGATACGGACATCAAAGAGCTTGAATCTGATGACAATCGCTCAAGGTTTGAGCGCCGTCGCTTTCTACGTGGCTCTGCGGCAGCGGCTCCACTATTGATGACAGTGAAAAGCCCTGTAGCATGGGCGGGCGGCAATACTTGTACAGCCTCTGTGTACATTTCCGGTAATGCGTCTCATCAGCACGATTGTGATTTGATCGGTGCCCTTTCCCATGGCACTTGGAAAGCGGTGCTAACTGCCCCGAATAATCACACTCGCCGTTTTTTGCGCCAACTCATTGATGATCAGACAGATGTCGGGCCTAGCACCGATTTCATGTCGATATTTTTTAGCAAGTTTTTCACTTCATCTGGCGATCCAAAACCAAAATACATTAAAAAAGCAGGCGTTCGAACGTGGCAATATCAACTGCTGCAACCGTTGTCAGCAGTGCCATTTAACGCAGCGATCGATCAATCTAGCACCTTGCCAGACGTCAAGTTCGACTTCTGGGAGATTGCCAACCCAAGTAATCGTTGCACCGTTAACCTGTTTGGCAATGCGGCAAGCAACAGCTTTTATTATCAAGTGTTGACCGCTTATTTGAATGGCCTGTTTTCCAACACCATTATTGATTATCCCTACACCCATACGGAAGTAGTCGGGATCGTCGAGAATGCAGTTAAATCAATGATTAAAGAGATAAAGGTGGACATCAAGCAAACTGCGGGCTCTAACACCTCGACAGCAATTGCAGGTTGTGGCTTTATCACTAATCATTGGCAAGACCTGACTGAAAACAGTCTCTCGGATGGCGGCCTTATTGACTGGTAGTTTGGCAGCTAACGCCGCTCAGCGAATTTGCATTTCGCCTGATTACTGTATTGAAGAAAACAGCTTCATCGACCGAGATGAAGCTGTTCTTTATAGCCCTTTTACCCATGAAACTCTTCTTTGTCAGACGTCTGTAATTCAGGCCCTGACCTCACTCTCAGCAACGTCAAAACCCATTTGCTCAGCATTTGCTCAGCTGGTTAAACCTCAAGACAGTTTGGAAATCGCCAATCGGCTGATTAGAATGAAGATCGTACAGCTGGAACCATGTAGAAGTGTTGATGAGTAAATCCAAATTCTATTTGCGTACAGGCCCCGTGCTGTTCGAAGTAACCAGTAACATTGAGTCGGTTCGGCGCTACCTCGCCAGTCATTATCTCGACTTTTCCGATTCTCCTGGTGAGCAATTCATTGATTATCGCATTAGCGTCACTCATGGTCCGCTATATCGCCGCCTGCTGAGTCCACAAGCCGTCTTTAAAGTAAATCACCGGCAACCATTTAAACCGCTGCCATTAGACCAAGCTCCAGCAATGCTGGAATGGGGAATGAATTGGTGCATCACTACGTCAGCGCATCAGTACATGATCATTCATGCAGCGACGGTCGAAATTGATGGTCACGGGGTAATAATATGTGCCCCCCCAGGGTCGGGCAAAAGCACCCTTTGTGCCTACTTGGCCTCGCAAGGCTGGCGGTTACTATCCGATGAACTTGCTCTGCTCAGCTTAAGCGACGGCATGCTCTACGGGCTAGCGCGTCCGATTAACCTGAAGAATAGCTCCATTGATTTAATGAAAGCCTTCTATCAGGATGACGACTTTAGTGATGAAGCGAAAGACACCCATAAGGGCACGGTGTGTTTGGTGAAGCCACCGAAAGAATCGGTCTTACAAGTACAAACACCAGTATCCCCCGCGCTGATGGTATTCGTGTCATACCAAGCTGACGAGCATTGCTATGTTGAGCCTGTCAGTAAGAGCCAAGCTTTGATCGAAATAATAAAAAACACCTTCAATTTTGCACCATTGGCAGGTAAAGCTTTTTGTGCTGCAAGGCAACTTGTACAGCAAACAGAAGCGGTGTACGTTGAGTACAATAATTTTGCCAGCTGCGAAAAAGCGATTCGAAGCTGCATCACTAACTGTCCCAAATAACATGCTGCTAGCTAAAATTCTCAGGTCGCCAAATCATTTTGACAACTGGTCAAACAAAGAATGGTCATTGCTCGTCCATGAGGCCTTGTATCACCAAATGGCAGCTCAGGTTTTTCATCTCCTTAAAGCGTCCACCGATGTGCCGCCACATGTGCTGCAAGCACTAAACAATGCCAACTACTCCTATTTACGTCAGAATCAGCTTTTTGAACACGAAATTCAGTATATTAACGATTGGCTCGCAGGCGAAGATATCTCCCTATGTTTGCTAAAAGGTGGCGCCTACCAAGCGTTAAAGTTAGAACGCTTTAATGGCCGATTAATGGCCGACATCGACATTTTGGTTAAACAAAGTGATTTAAAGAAGACTGAACAATTACTTGCTCAAAATGGCTACATCGCATTCAAGCACTCTGACTATGATGACAAATTTTACCGCGAGCGCTCTCAGGAAATTCCACCGCTGATACATCTCCAACGTAAGACCGTTTTAGATGTTCATTTCAACATACTGCCCTTGACGCTAAAGCAAGCACCAACGGAAGCCTCGCTCTTGCTTGCCCAGCAAAAACTAGCAGGACTGTCGCATAGCTTTACCTTGAAGCCACCTACAATGCTAATTCACAGTGCAATTCACTTGTTTTACGAGAGTGAATTCGATAAGGCGCTGAGGGATTTGTATGACATACATCTGCTAACCCAAGAGTTCGGTAATGAGCAATTTTGGCACGAGCTTATCAGTGCTCATAATGCGATTGGCGGCGATGGTAGCCTCTACTTGGCATTGAGGTACTCACAGCAGTTTTTCGGCAGTGCTGTACCAGCATCGGTCATAGAGCAGCTAAGCGAATGTTATTCTGGTCCACGTTGGGTTCTAGCCGTCTTAGATTACTGTTTTTCAACAGTGACGCTATCAAGTTATCCGCCAGATAGGCCTTGGCATTACCATTTAGCGACGAGCATTCTATATATCCGCGGTCACCTCAAAAGAATGCCATTGCGGATGCTAATACCTCATTTACTACGCAAAACCTTTTATAACTTGTTTGAAAAGCATAAAGACACCACGCCAATAGAAATTTGACGTGGTCGCTCTGCATAACCACTCGAACCGCAGCCGTTACTCTTGCGACTGAGCCTTCTTGGTTTCAATGAGTTTATCTAAGTATCTAATGATTTTGATTTTTCTTTGAATCACTTGGTCAAGCACATGACCAACATCAGACAAAATACTGTGCATTGTGTCAGCATCAAGAACTGCGGCGACATCATTCTCTTGCGGCTCAGGTTGATTTCCAGCGATCACCGTTGCGGCGGCTGCCCGACCAGTTTGCAAGGAACCCGATAACTCTTCGCCCATCTCGTTGATAACTGACTGCACATCCTTTATCGAGATCGCGGTAAGGTCTTCAAGAAACGCATAGAGAAATAGCCGATCGGCAAATATGTTGATTTTCCGTGGTACCCCGGCGGCATACTCAGTGATTTTGTCAAATATGTCTTCATCTAGCTCAGGGGTTCCTTTCCAGCCAGCCTGAGTAAGCCGGTGGATAATATAACCTTTCACTTCCTCAGCGTTAAAAGGTCGCAAATGGCATGATGCAATAATTCGCTGCCGAAACTGTTCCATCTCAGGCAGCTCGATAATTGGTTTGAGTTCTTCTTGGCCTAGCAGAAAGCTTTGGATCAGTGGTCGATCATCTAATTGGAAGTTGGACAACATGCGCAGCTCTTCGACCGTCTCTGCGGGCAGGTTTTGGGCCTCGTCAACGACCAGCAAAGCGCGCTTGCCCTGCCGATTAAGTTGATGCAAATACTGCTCGAGCTTGCGCAATATCTCGGCCTTTCCAAGGCCCTCAACTTCAATATTGAACTCTGCAGCAACTAGTTGAACAAGCTCTTCCGGATTGAGCTTGGTGGTCGAGATTTGAGCAGGAACAATACTGTCATCCAAAGACGCGAGCAAACTGCGAGCGATGGTCGTTTTACCTGTGCCAATTGGCCCAGTCACAACAATAAAGCCTTCCCCCTGAGAAAGGCCATAGTGAAGGTAAGCTACGGCTCTGTCGTGGTGAGCACTAGAAAAGAAAAACTTGGGGTCAGGACTGAGCTTAAAAGGCTTATCAGTCAGACCAAAATGGTCTTCGTACATGAGTTTAGAAACTCTTGTTTAGATTGATGTAAGCTCGATTTTCTTCGTAACCAAAATCGTCTTCATTAGAGCTGCGATTAGAAAATTGGTATCCATAGCTGAGCGACAGTGACTGCAAAAAAGAGTGGCTCATTGCTAGGGAGAAGCGTCGATAATAGTCGTTCTGCTTTTGTTGCTGACTGTCTTCGAACTGATACTTACTATATTGGAATGAGCTTGAAAACTGAGTGGTTCTGGTTATGCTTCGAGAATATGAAACCGTTGCGCCGTAAGAGTCATCATTGAGCGGCAAGCCATTGGCATCGTTTCGCTCTCGTCGAGTGGATGTAAGAGACAAAGATACCGTGCTACGTCTCATCTTTAAGGCTGATGTCCAGTCGAGCACCTTACGCAATGAGTAATCTTCGATAATTTCATCTTCGACAAAAAAATCTCGCTCAAAGCTTGATAATTCTTCACTGTAGCGGATGGTATTGGTCAGACGCTTGCTTTTATGTCGCACCGACACATCATACGCATTACCAAATACACGTTTTGAATAGTTGGCTGAAATCTTAGTATTGCGCGACGGGTTCAATTCAGCTTTACCACCCCAACTGTCGTTGCCTTCGCCCTCAACAACGAAGTTGTAGTTAAGCTCAACAAATGATTTACGATCAATGTAATAGCGAAGTCCTGGGCCAACACGGCCAAAGGTTCTATCGCGATCTTCTTCGTCGTCAAAGCCTTTTTCTTCGTACTTTTCCCAGAAATAATTCACCGTTGGTGCAAAACCATACACTTGCGCCAAGCCTGAATCACCACTGATCTTATGGGATTGATTGTTTCGCGAGCCGCCTCTGGCCTCATCTTTTTGGTAGTCGTAATTTAATGACCAGAAATAGTTCTCGACTCTAGTTCCCTGCCCTAGATTGATACCGGCATTGTAGCCATAGCTATTTCCCTCATCATCTGAGGCATCACGAATGGTGGCGCCTGCATCTGCTCCCAAAGATACATAACCTCGGCCACCATTGTCATACATCAATCGGGTGCTAGCACGACGGTTGGTCACCGTATCTCCGGTCAGAATATCATCGTTGGCATCTCGTCGACGAGAACGTGCAACATTGTCAACCGTCGCCTCGGCGCTCATTGAGAAGCCACTGTTGTTTAGGCGTTTATTTGCCTTGAACTGAAGTGAGTTGAAATAAGAATTGCGATCGGAATCATGGCTATACATGGCCCGTGTTCCGCGATAATTAAGATTTAGACTACCGCCATTGCCATCAACACTAGCTTTAACCGCTGCATATAAGCTACCGATAGTGGCGTTTTCTTTTGACGTCTTCGCTAACTCGACATTATCTGTGTGTGTGACCCGCATTCCGACAGACGGTGTGACTTCGATCTTCGCACCATTTGCTAACGCAGAGAAAACAGCTGCCGCAATTGGCAGCGTTTTGAACAGCCTACTGCTGACCCGCTTGACGATCATCATCCCTGTCTCCGTACCCATAGCCATAGCCATAACCATAGCCATAACCGTATTGGCTGAACGCCCCTCTGACAGCTTTGTTGATGACAAAGCCTAACGCGAGATCCCGGTTGAGCTCTTCAATAGCGGCAGATGCTTGAGCAATCTTTGTTTTATCTTGCTCGACAACAATCAACGCTTGTCCGACTAAACGAGACATCACTTTGGTCTCGTTAATGCCGAGCAACGGCGGACAATCGAACACAACCACTCGGTCGCTATATCGTTTGGCCAGCTCATCCGCAAGGGCTGCCATTTTTTCACTAGTCAATAACTCATTGCTCAAATCATGCGGCATACCTGCAGGCATGATTCGAAGCTTGTCGATATTAGTTGGATAAATAACTTCACCAACCGATTCTTTCTCACCCAGCAAGAACTCGATCAAACCAGGTTTTCTATCAAGGTCGAGAGTTTTCATCACGCTAGGTTTGAGTACATCTGCATCGACCAGCAATACAGTTTTGTCTTGCTCCAGCGCGATGCTAAGAGCCAAATTGATGGCGGTAAACGTTTTGCCTTCACTCGGGTTGGCGCTACTTACCATTATTAAGTTGCCATTTGGGTGAGAATCCTTTGCCGGCCCAAAGGCATTGGAAAGCAATTTCAACTTGATATTGCGATACTCTTCCCGAATCTGCCGTGATTTCCGACTGTCGGTCACCATACCTTTGGCAGCAAGCATATCCTGATCAATGACAAGCTGTGTTTGAGTTGTTTCTTGTTGCTCGGGAACAGGTGCTTCAGCAGGCTGGACGATGCCTTTTTCTTGCTTCGCCTTATTCGCCGCCTTCATCGCGTTTAATGCTTTTTCTATCGTACTCATAAAGCACCTAGCCCTTGCACAAAGATCAAATCATGCCACTGTGGCTTTGAATTAATGGCCGCAAATGCAGCGAAGACCAAGAGCAAAGCAACGTTCGCAGCGATAAAGATTCGGGTTTTCCTTTTCTCCCAGAGCTGCAATCCAGAGTTTTCTGTTGCCGTCACCACACCGTAAATTGGCAAACCAGTTGCTTTGGTAAGCGCTTTAGGACTGGTAATAACCGGCGAGAGCAAACTAAACACCACCGATAAAGCGATACCAACGCCAATGCTTGACAACAACACGCCTATTAGCATTGACAGCCGTGGCGGCCCTGCAGGGTTTAACCGGAGG
The DNA here is from genome assembly GCF_002165625.1 of Neiella marina. GTDB lineage: Bacteria > Pseudomonadota > Gammaproteobacteria > Enterobacterales > Neiellaceae > Neiella > Neiella marina. The sequence goes on along the minus strand of NZ_NGNS01000019.1, from coordinate 73,903 downwards.
CTTGGTGGATTTAGCACTCGGAAAGAAATTGCCTCAGTCGACTGTTCTACTTTCTCAGACATCACAGCGGATTCTTTCCGAGATAGCAGCTGGTAGTACTTGTCTTTGGTGATGCTGTAGGTTCGATTCAAACCTGTCATCTGCGCTTCAATCTCTGGGACGTAATCCAACTTACTTTGAAACTCGGTAACTTGCTCCTGATATCTCTCAAGGCGAACCTTCTTGGCTGCAACCGATGCAGTGAGTCGATTCACTGTAGCCTTCAATTCTTGCAAAATTGGATTGCCATCCATGCCTAGGCCACCTGAGCGCCCAGTCAAAAACACTCGCTTCTGCTCCAGCAAGGAGTTAAGCCGCTTTTGCGTTTCTTGTACTTCTGGATGCTGTTCGGTAAACCGCACAAGCAACTGATCCAATCTGACCTGAAGGCTTGCTATCCGAGCATCATAATCGGTTCGAATGCTCGACAAGTCTTCCATCGCATAGTCAACTTCGCCCGACAATTGCTTTTGGGCTGCGTCGAGCTCAGTTTCGGTTTCACGTAAATCTAATTCAGCTTGTTCGAGTCTGTCTTTGGCATTTTCCAGTGCTCTGAAGTAGCTGCCCTGATTGTTGACCATATACTGAGCGTTATCTCGCCTAAAGTCGGCCAGTTTGCGTTCATCAGCAATCAACCTTTGCTCATACTCGGCAATTTGTTCATCGAGAAATCGCTGCGCCTGATCGGTACCAAGACGTTTTTCACCCAAGGTATTTTCGATGAAGACATCGATGGTCCCTTGTACGATTTTCCGTGCAAGCCTCGGGTCATCCCCTTTGAAGGAGATGTTGTACATCTTGCTCCTTCCGCCACCGCTAATCCGAATACCAGAGCGAATTTTACTCAGCAAACGGTTGTACTCCGCATCTGTTGTGGTCAACAAATCAGCATCTGAGGCTCGAGCGATCTTCTCAATGTTCTCTTTCGTTTTGATGGTTCTAACGATTAATGCCAATTCTTGCGTTGAATCAGACTGAATGGCCAACCCACGCAATAACGGTTTAAGCATCGAACGCGTGTCAGCGAAGACTCGAGCCGATGACGAGTATTGATTGGGTAATGTCGACACATACATGAAGCCAATTGGACAGATGATCCAAGTAGCGATCAGTATAAAACGCCTTTTGAGCCAAACCCCGCGCAGATACTGGAGTAACTCGTCTATTAAATCCTGCATGAAAACTACAACTCTGTTGTTCGACTAGAACCAAGCTTCCGGAATAATCAGAATATCGCCGGGTAAGATGTCAACATTTGCGCCGATGTCACCGTCGCGAATCAATGTATCTAGCTTGACCGTGTACTCCATCTGAACGCCATTCTCTATACGAATCAGAGTGGTATCGTCACCGTTGGCATAATCCGTCAAGCCACCAACTTCAATCATCAAATCGAGCAACGTCATGTTCTCTTTGTAATTGATTGAGCGTGGGTTCAACGCTTCGCCAATAACTCTCACTTGCTCACTGTATGGACCAACAAAGCCGCCAACGGTCACTGTAACAATAGGATCCCTGATGTAAGCACCGAGGATTTGTTCCAGCTCTCTGGCCAGTTGGGTCGGAGTACGCCCGGTTGCCGGAATATCTTCCACCAAGCGTGTCGTGAACATACCGTCTGGTCGAACAGTGAACGAACCTGATACCTCAGGGTTACGCCAAACAAAGACGTTCAACGAGTCGCCTGGGCCAATCAAGTAAAAGTAATCTTCAATATTGGTGGTGAGAGAGGGGTGAGTGGTAGCCGGAGGTAATTGCCCTTTGTCGCTGGTCGCACATCCGGTAAAGGTAGCAACTGCAAACATCGTAGCCATAAGACCTGCAGCTTTAAGGAGGAACTTGTTTTTCATAGCGAATTCCATCACGCGATTATAGTTATGGCCAACAGGCCTCTAGCACTTCCTAAGTTGCATAATAATGCGGCAACTGTTGAAATGTAAATCGATTGCCCGACAAAAGTTAATTTTTGGTAAGTTGACTAGAATCCGAGCGCTTCAACAAAGCTTTAACATTACTCAAATATCTTTATACTGGCAGCAGCCGGAATAAATACGTTAGTACAGGGACGACATGGCACGTACTCGATTTCACGACATTCATGCAGGAACACAGCTCCTCTTCGTCGCTGAACTAATTCTACTCACAGCAATTTACCTCATTGGCTTGGAAGCAGACCGTGCCTATTACCCCGACGCCATTCCAAAATACTGGGAAGGGCAACTGCTGCTGCACTTCGCTTTGTTCGTGTTGCCGATTCAAATCAGCGTGCTGTCCCTGGGTTTATATAATCGTAAAATGCGCGAGACCTTTCGGGGCATTATCCGCCGTATGTTCGTCAGCGTCGCCTTGGGCTATTTTATTTCAACTGCGATTTATGGTCTGACGCCAGCGGAAGTCTTACCCGGCAATGTTCGCGAATGGTCATGCCTAGCAGCATTTGTTGCCCTAACCTCAGTTCGCTATTTCGCCCAAAGTCTGAGATATCAGCATTTGGGACGCCAACGAGTGTTGGTCCTTGGCGCCGGCGAACGTGCCAGTATTATCGAGCGGCGTATGCGCCGTCGCTCTGATCGAGTCAGTTTTGATCTGGTTGGTTTCGTAAAAATGAGAGGCGATTCCAGCAAAGGAATCGAATCAGACCCAATCATTGAATTAAACACCTCACTTGAGGCCTATGTGTTCGAGCATAAGGTTGACGAAATTGTTGTTGCCGCCGATGAGCGACGCTCCAACCTACCGGTCGACAGCTTGTTTCACTGCAAACTTCATGGCGTTGAAGTCACCGATATACTCGATTTTATCGAACGCGAAACCGGCCAGATTGCAGTCAATTTAATCTATCCTTCGTGGGTCATTTACAGCAATGGGTTCCAATCCACCAATTATTTGCGCAATGCCTTTGATTGGACGTTCAATACAACGTTAGCGCTATTCGTGTTGGCATTGACATGGCCATTTATGCTGCTAACCGCTATTTGCATCAAGCTTGAAGATGGCTTTCGGGCACCAATTCTCTACAAACAAGAGCGCATCGGGCTTAACGGCAAACCTTTCAATATCGTGAAGTTCCGCAGCATGACGACGGATGCGGAAAAACACGGCGCCCAGATGGCTGTCAAGGGAGTTACCCGAGTTGGAGCCATTATCCGTAAATACCGAATCGACGAATTACCTCAACTGTACAACGTATTGCGAGGTGAAATGGGCTTTGTTGGACCGCGTCCGGAGCGGCCATATTTTGTTCGTGAACTAGTGCTGAGCATTCCATATTACAACCAGCGTCACAATGTGAAACCAGGGCTTACAGGCTGGGCACAGCTCAAATACCCATACGGCAGCACCGAAGAAGACTCGCTGGAAAAGCTCAAGTTTGATCTTTACTACATCAAACATAGAAGCTTCCTATTGGATCTACTTATCTTGTTGCGAACCCTTGAAATTGTCATTTTCGGCAAAGGCATCTAACCGAGAATCATCATGGTGCAGTCTGATTCTATTGTGAATGCAATGACAGTTGACGTGGAAGATTACTTTCATGTCTCGGCTTTTTCCCGCCAAGTGACCCTCGATGACTGGGGTAAACGATTCCCACTGCGAGTTGAAGCAAGTACCCACAAAACCTTGGCGCTTTTCGATAAGCATCGAGTCAAGGCCACTTTCTTTATCTTGGGGTGGGTTGCAGAACAATGCCCCGACTTAGTAAAAGCAATCGCCGCTCAAGGCCATGAAATCGCTTGTCACGGCTACGCCCACCAGCGAGCCACTGAGCAGGACCGACAGACCTTCATGCAAGATGTTGCTCGATGCAAACACTTTCTCGAGGATATCACCGGGACTAAAGTTGCGGGCTACAGAGCACCTTCGTTCTCATTTGATGAGCGTAACGAGTGGGCGTTCGATGTCATTAAAGAACTAGGCTTTAGCTATAGCTCCAGTACTTATCCAGTTAAACATGATCTTTACGGCGTACCGCACTGGCCTCGTTTTAAGCACATGCGTCCTGAGGGAATCACCGAGATTCCGATTCCAACAACCTATATTTCAGGGCGCTCTATTCCCATAGGCGGCGGCGGTTATTTCCGACTCTATCCCTACGCCTTGAGCCGGCAATTGATTCGTCGCTTTTTGCGTACTGAACAACAACCCTACAGTTTTTACTTTCATCCTTGGGAACTCGATCCAGAGCAACCTAGAATGAGCAATGCACCACTGAAATCTAAGTTTCGCCACTACTTAAACCTAGGCAAAATGGAATCTCGCCTTGAGCGCTTACTCACAGATTTCAATTGGTCAACGATGCAACACGCATATCAGCTCAACTCAGACTAACAATAACGATAATGGGCGTATCAGGATGATATTGTTTTACAGGCAACAGCACGTTTTCAAACCCAGCGAGTGTCCCCTAGCTATCAGCCAAATTGGCCTTAAATCACTCTGAGCTGAAGGAATGAGCAACGTGAAGCAACCTCTGTTATACCTTTGCCACCGGATACCTTACCCGCCAAACAAAGGCGACAAGATTCGGTCATTCAATCAATTGGCTTACTTATCTCAACACTTTGATGTGTACTTGGGATGCTTCGTCGATGATCCCAGTGACATGGGGTACACCAAGGAGTTGTCGAAATACGTTAAAGGGATGTACGTACTGCCGCTTAACAAGCGCCATGCGACCTTTCGTGGCGTACTGCGGATGGGGCGACGACGTCCTATTACGCTGCCCTATTACTTTGATCCAAAGATGGCGCAATGGGTCAACAATACCATTGCCAAATTCGCTATCCGCAATGTCCTAGTGTACTGCTCATCGATGGCACAGTATGTTGATAGCCCACAGTATCAGAGGCTCAATCGGGTGATTGATTTTGTCGATTTAGATTCCGACAAATGGCGCCAATATGCCAAAAAACAAAATTTCCCAATGAGCTGGGTATACAACCGTGAATTCCGCACTCTACTGGCATATGAGCAACAACTAACAGAACACTTTGATGCCAGCGTATTCATTTCATCAAATGAAATTGAACTGTTCTGCAAGCTCAGTTCAATTAGTAGCCACAGTCGCATTCATGCTGTCTCCAACGGAGTCGATTTGGAGTTCTTTGACCCAAAGGCAGTTACTGATTCAACTGACCAGCAACACACGCCAACGGTGGTTTTCACCGGCGCAATGGACTATTGGGCAAACATTGATGCGGTGCGCTGGTTTGTTAAACATGTTTGGCCATATGTCACGAAGCAGGTTAAGAATGCCCGTTTGATGATTGTCGGCTCCAATCCCTCTGACAAAATCATTGAGCTTGGCGCATTTCCAAATATCGAAGTAACTGGCAAAGTTGACGATATTCGCAGCTATATCCGTGCTGGCTGGGTGTCTGTTGCGCCAATGCGAATCGCCAGAGGCGTGCAAAACAAAGTACTAGAAGCCATGGCTATGGAAATACCCGTTGTTGCTACAAGCTTGGCAATGGAAGGATTAGCCAAAACCAATGGTTGCAATGTTGCCATTGAAGACAATGAGCAACATTTTGCCAATGCCGTGGTTGCAGGCCTAAAGAAGCGCCAAATCGCAACTGAGAATCGCCAATGGGTGGTTAAAAACTATCGCTGGGAAGAGCAGTTGCAGCATCTGAAAACACTGTTGACGAGAACCTAACGATGCTGAAAAACCGCAGAGCTCTTATCATTGCATCTGTTTTAACCCTCGTATGGTTATTGGTTTTCTACCAAGACTTAATGTCCATGGCTGCAGTATGGCAACGATCAGAAACCTTTGCTCATGGCTACATTATTTACCCAATTGCGGCGTGGCTGATTTGGCGCAGACGATTTTTACTGCAAGAGGCGAACTTTCAGGCTGCACCGATCATCGCTCTACCGATAATCGGCTGTTCAGCGCTGTGGTTAGCTGCAAACGTCGCGAGTGTTCAGGTAGCAGCTCAATTGGCAGCGGTTGTTTGGCTACCGCTGACCCTATGGTTGGTTTTCGGTCATAGCTTTATCCGCATTTGCTGGTTCCCTTGTTGTTACTTGCTGTTTGCCGTACCACTGGGTGAGGAATTAATCCCTCAACTACAAATAATCACCGCTGATATCACCGTCTATCTATTGGCTCTCAGCCAAATCCCTGTGTTTCGAGAGGGCCTTTATATTTCTGTGCCAGGTGGGCTTTTCGAAGTTGCAGTAGCCTGCTCCGGGATCCGTTACTTAATCTCTTCGATCGCCCTAGGCACCTTGTTTGCTCACTTGCAGTTTGTTTCTCCGTTGCGCCAACTTGGTTTTGTTATTCTCGCCGTTCTGGTACCTATCGTTGCCAATGGTATTCGTGCCTACCTCATTGTCTTGCTGGCTTATCTGAGTGACATGTCTCTGGCCACCGGCGTTGACCATATTATCTATGGCTGGTTCTTCTTTGGCGTTGTTATGTTTATCTTGTTTTGGATTGGCAGCTTTTGGCGTCAGCACCAAGCTGATCCACCGACAAAAGCCCGCAGCACAGGCAACTACCAACTCGATACCAGCCAATACCGCGGCTTCGCCATTGTCGTTTTGAGCGTGTTGTTGCCTCTACTCTATCTGAGCTACCTAAAGAGCATGCCAACTCCGTCATATCAGCTCAACAACGCGGCTTTAGGTCGGTCATTCAGTGCTGGAGAACTAACCGATTGGCAGCCAAATTTCGCCAATGCCGACGATTACTATCAAGGCTTCAGTAACAATGGCCAAGCAACCGAACTTTATATTTCGTTATTCAACACGAGTCGCCAAAACAGAGAATTAGTTAACTTTAACCATAAACTGTTTGACGACGAGATTTGGACTCCCGAGAGTTCTCGGACTGTTGATGATGAATTGGGTTCCTATCGAGTCATTCAAATCACCCGAATTGATAGCCAAAAAATGGATTTACTGTTCTGGTATCAGCTAGAGACGATCACTTCAGCGAGCCAGAGCAGAATCAAATTACAGCAGGCACTGGACACCTTACTTGCATCTGGTGATTCGGGAGCAGCCATCGTATTAGCAGCGCCACGCAGCGCGACATCGATAGCTGAACTCAAGCAACAACGCCGCGATATTCTGGCGATTGAAAATTTATGGCAGTAGGTACTGCAACCTTCTATGGATCAGGTTTAATGAATCATTCAATGCCAAGTAACGTCCATTGTCTGCTCATTAATGGCAACGAGAACTATGGAGATGTCATAGAATTTGGTTTACCGCTGCCCAAAGGGCAGTTCCGACAGAACCAATTGGCATTGTTAGATGATCAAGGCCGGGTGCTAAACGCCCATGTTTGTGCCACGAGTTTCTGGCCAGATAAGACATTGCGCTGGTGTCGAGTGAGTATGGCGACCGCTGGCCTTACGCTACCGGCGAAGGTGTATCCAACTGCGGTTGCGCAACTAGACGGGATCGAGCAAAAAACTCCGGTGATCCAACGTACTGAGCAAACGTTGGATATCACAACCGATCACTATCGATACCAGTTCAACACCAGTGAGCTATCAACTTTCTCAGTATTTGAAAGATCTGGTGAACAACTACTCGGTGGTCGAGCAATCGGCTTAGTGCCACCCGAAGGTCAAATCGCGGTAGGCAATGTTGATTATGTATCGCATCGAAGCGAATACTTAGCTAGCGGAGCGCTTTTAACCAAAGTAACGCTAGCGGGTACATTTGACACCAAATCTGAGCTTGAGCCCCCTCGTTTTAAACTGACAGTCAAATTTCATCATAATAGCGACAGGATCGATGCGAGCTTACAACTTCACAATCCTCGAGCCGCGCAGCATATCGAAGGCACTTGGGATCTGGGCGATCCCAATTCATTACTGTTTGATTCGCTACATCTAAGTTGGTTTGCTGATCAGTTGAATCAGTTGCGATGCGCTGACGAGCAGGACCAAACGCCCCCCATCACTGCCGATCAATCATTGACGGTCTATCACGAGTCCAGTGGTGGTGAAGCTTGGAATAGTCCAGTACATGTTAATGCTCAACAGCAGCTGCCGATGCGTTTCCAAGGCTATCGATTAACGACAGATAATCGAACAACCACTGGTACACGAATTCAGCCGGTAATCAGTGCAAGGTGCCGAGGATCAGCCATTCAACTCGGCATTCAGCAATTCTGGCAACAATTTCCATCGGCGATCACGATTTCTCAACAGCATCTAGAACTAGGCCTGTTCCCAGCAGAATTTCCTGACCGCTATGAACTACAAGGTGGCGAACGCAAAACCTTTCATTTCTCACTATGTCTGAGTAGCCTTGATGATGGCGCTGAGCGGCAGTCACTGGTACTTCCAATAGTGCAGCTGAATCCGACATGGTTGGCCCGATGCCATACACTCCCTTGGCTAACTGACGCGGTAACAGACTCCCGCTTGCAAGCGGTAATCAATCAGGGTTTGTTTGGCGAGCACTCGCTGTTGGCCAAAAGGGAAAAGGCCGATCAGTATGGTTGGCGTCACTTTGGCGAGCTTTATGCCGATCATGAGGCCGAGGGGCATGACGGTGATGAGTTGTTTATCTCTCATTACAATAATCAATACGATCCGATCTACGGCTTGCTGACCCAATCTTTTATCCATCAAAGCGCCGAACTCAAATTACAAGCTGACGAATTGGCTAGCCATGTTGTGGATATCGACATTTACCATACCGATCAGGATAAGAACGAATACAACCATGGTCTGTTCTGGCATACCGATCATTATCAACAGGCCAAGACCTGCACTCACAGAACTTACTCGAAACTGCATCGAAATGATGTCTATGCTGATCACGTTGGCGGCGGCGGGCCTGGCGGTCAACACTGTTACACTACCGGGCTAACATTGCATTACCTATTAGCAGGCGATGACGATGCGAAACAAGCAGTGCTCAAGCTAGGCGAGTGGATTAGCAACGTGTATGAAGGTCAAGGAACCTTTGTTGAACTACTGCTGGCTTGGAAGAATCGTTTCCGCCCAGACATCAAAAATCTGCTAACCGGCCTTTACCCGCTTGATCGTGGCACAGGCAACTACATCATCGCACTGCTCGATTGCTATACACTGACCGAGCAGAGCCGCTACCTTTCAAACGTTGCTGCCATCATTCGCGATACCGTCCACCCCTGCGATATCATCGCCGAACGCAATTTTGATGATGTTGAGGAAACTTGGTTCTATACGGTATTTTTACAAGCTGTTGGCCGCTACCTTTGGGTGAAAGCGGAACGATTGGAGCTGGATGATGACTTCATCTATGCCCGAGATGCGCTGTTGCATTATGCCGACTGGATGGTAACGCACGAAAACCTATCACTCGACCACCCTGAGCGTCTTGAGTTTCCAACGTTAACTTGGACTGCCCAAGACCTGCGTAAAGTGGCTGTGCTGTATATGGCTCATTATTTTGCACCAGAACCTCAACCTCGTTATGTTGAGCAAGCGGAGCAATGGTACCAACAAATATGCCAAGGATTGGAACAAGATCGCACTCGAACTCATACCAGAGTATTAGCAATTTTGATGCAAAACAATGGCGCTCGGGAGTGGGTTCAGCAGGCCTCAAGACAACCTTTTCCACCACGGGGCAACCACGGTAAGCCAAGGGCACAAAGCAAGCTCGCTCAGATTGTCACTGTATCGCGGCAAGTACTGAAAACACTCATGCGATTCTCGTTGCAACGGGAAATCGATCAGATTAACCGTCGTTTTCCACAACTGGCCGAACGTTGGAGGCGTTAACTAGATGGATGTGAGTTTTATCATCCCCCACAAAGGGCGGGAGGAAATGCTGCTGGCAACGCTGCAGTCCATATTTCGCTTGCAACGCCACGAGCAACAGCTGGAAGTGGTTATTGTTAGTCAGAATAGCAGCACCACAGACGCACTTGAGCAACTTATCGCCAAGCACCCTATCCAGTTAATCCGTCATCAGGGCAACACCATTTCTGAAATGCGCAACGTTGGCGTCACTCATGCAACCGGCGACTACCTCGCCTTTCTTGATGCCGATGTCGAACTATCACCGAACTGGCTTGTTGTCATGCTTGAAACCATGACCCAAAGACCACACACGATCTTGGTTAGTGCCCACCAAATCGAAGGCCCAAATGCGCCACCACTTGAGAAAATCCGCACAGCACTGAGTAATGCCGAACTCGATTGCAGCGTCACATTCTTACCCGGCCGTAATTTGTTTCTCAAGCGCGAGACTTTTGCGCGTTTAGGAGGCTTTCCGGAGCATTTGGTGACTTGTGAGGATTACTACTTCACCGAGCGTGCTAGCCGCTTGGGGGAACTGTTCTATACCTCGGCCGCCAGTTATGTTCACCTCGGGGAGGACAAAGTTTACAAGGAAATGTTTTATAAAGAGATTTGGCGAGGACAAAGCAATTTACAATCGATTAAAGGGCGCTCGATTCCGATGCGAGAATGGCCTAGTTTTGTCGTCCCACCCGCTTTGTTGGCGTTGCTTATTTGCGCAATAGCGAGCCTGCTTCTCGGCCTCTGGCCAGCCACTGTAGCGAGTTTGATATTGTTTGCCATACCGGTGGCGGCATACAGCTGGCGCTTAAAGCGATTAGTCGGTGAAGCAGTTTCCCTCTCCAAAGTCGTGCAGTTTTATAGTATGTTTTTTCCTGCTCGGGCCATTGGCACCCTTAGTGGGGCGCTGAAAGAAATTAAAACCACAAGCCACAGTTAGTAAGGGATTTATGAGCGCGCAACGGAACGTTTTACAATTTATCTGCCCCACCGGTTTCTATGGCGCTGAGCGCTGGATCTTGGCGTTGGCAAAACATTTACCTGCACACAATATTCGTAGCGAGTTGGCGGTCACCTTGGAGACTGAATCGCGCGACCTCGAGTTGGTGAAGCAATTCAAAGCAACATGCGGCGATACCTTCGAATTGCCGATGAAGCACAAATTCGATTTGTCTGTCGTTAATCAGTTGGTCACTCTGATTCAACAGCGCAATATCGATATTATCCATACCCATGGCTACAAATCTGACATTATCGGTGTCCTCGCTGCTCGCAAAGCAGGCATCCCTTGTGTCGTAACCCCTCACGGCTTTGAGAATGCTCGCGATCTGAAGTTGCGTTTCTTTATTTGGCTAGGCTGCAAAGCAATGACATTCGCCGAAGCGGTGGCACCATTGTCACAAGCCCTATGTCAAGATTCGCGCCGAGTAGGAGTTAAAGAACAGCGCCTTCACTACATTCAAAATGGTGTTGATCTTAGCGAAATTGAAGCGGTGCGGTTATCGTCCCAAGTAGCGACCAAACAACCGGGCGTTAAGCGCATTGGCTTTATTGGGCAGATGATCTCGCGAAAAAACATCGGTGACATACTCGACATTTTTGAAGCGATGGCGTCCGACGATCCCAACCTCGAATTGGTATTGCTTGGCGATGGCGATGAACGTGCCGCGCTAGAGCAATACTGCGAATCACTGAGCCAGCGCGAACGCATTAAATTTCTCGGATTTCGTGATGATAGACTTGAGCTGTTAAAAAGCTTTGATCTATTTGTCATGTCATCCACCCTCGAAGGTATACCTCGCTGTCTAATGGAAGCTTGCGCAATGGAAATTCCGATTGCGGCTTACGATATACCTGGCATTGACCAGCTAGTGACCCATCAGCAAACCGGTTTGCTCGCTCCATTAGGTGACAAGGATGCGTTGCAACAATGTTGGCAAACTTTACTGGATGAGCCTACCGAGGCGAAACAACTCGGGGTCAATGCTCGATTGTTTGTCGAGCAACATTTTTCAGCGAAGCGCATGGCCCGCGAATATGACGAGTTGTTTCGCAAGCTGCTTGGAGAGCCGTAAGATGACGGCCGCAGCGCGCAAGGATGTACTTTTCGTGGTGTCGATCGACACTGAAGAAGAGTGGGATTGGGAAGGTCCATTCCCGGAACAAAATTGCTCGGTCAGCAATATTCAACATGTGCCTCAGTTTCATCGTTTTCTCAGCGACTGTGGCGTCCGTCCGAGTTACTTCGTTGATTACGCCGTTGCATCAAACCCAGAAGCAGCGTCGACGTTAAAATCAGTACTCGATCTTGGTAACAGTGAACTCGGCGTCCATTTACACCCATGGTGTAATCCTCCCTACACTGGAGAAACCGGCGAATTCGAATCACATGTGGTGAACTTGCCAAGACAATTGGTGGCCGACAAACTCGATGCGCTGATGGAAAAGTTGCTGCAAGAATTTGGCAGTTATCCGCGCTCTTTTCGAACCGGCCGCTGGGGCATTGATGGCAAGGTGTTAGAATTGCTCATTGAGCGCGGCATCGAAGTCGATTCAAGCGTTTATCCGTTCTATCGCAATAGTTACTTCTCTTGCTTTCCCAGTCCAACAGATGCCTATTGGCCGGATATCAACGACCCGTTGCAATGTGGCTCGCAACGCGATTTGGTTGAGCTACCGGTGTCAGTTGGCTTTAATCGGGGTAACTTCGAACTGTGCGAACGAATTCACCATCGGTTATCAAACTCTGCTTTTGCCAAGATTCGATTTATTGGCTTTCTCTGGCATCTTAATCTGCTGCGTAAACTCTATCTGACTCCAGAACTATGTAATGGCCCAGAAATGGTGACCCTGTGTGATTCGCTGCTCAGCAAGGGCCAGCCTGTACTCCATATGTATCTGCATAGTTCCAGCCTGATGAAGGGGCAAACTGGCCTGATGGAAGCAGATCTTGGTTATAAAACAATTTGCCACCGAATCAAGCATGTTCTGGACTACCTGGACGACAAAGCTAATGTCAATTTTTGTACGGTCTCAGAAGCCGCAAGCATCCTAAAAACACGCAGTAGTCAGGGAGGATTGCTCCGATGACAATCGCTATCTCAATCGCCAACGAGGCTGATCAACCCAGCTGGGACGCTTTTGTTGCCCAACATTCTGATGCCTCGCCTTACCACCGATATGCTTGGGGCCAAGCGGTACAAGCAGCCTATGGCTTCACCCCTCGCTACTTTATCGCTAAGCAAAACAACGACATTGTTGGCGTATTGCCGACTATTGAGTTCTCCAGGCCATTGCTCAAAAACAAACTTTGTTCATTGCCTTACTGCGACCTTGGCGGCCCGTTAGCAACGGAATTATCGATTGTGCAGCAACTTCTCGATGCGGCTAAGCAACACGCTAAAAAGCAACGATTTGATCACTTGCAACTGCGCCAACTTTCGGCCGCCAATCAGCCGCCCGCAACGCCTGAACAACTCCAAGGGTTAAAGGTAAGTATGCGAATGGCGTTGGCACAATCGGCGGAAGCTCAACTAGCCAGCTTTAAATCAAAATTGAGGAGCCAGATCCGCAAGGCTGAAAAGAATGGCTTGCACTCAGAAACAGGTAACTCAGAAACGCTGCTAAACCACTTCTATGAAGTGATGCTAGTAAACATGCGTGCTTTGGGCTCGCCGGTACACAGTTACCAATGGTTCGAGCAAATCGTCAAACACTATGGCAGCCACTGCCTGCTTTCCGTTATCTACAAGGATGATATCCCTGTGGGGGGCGGTTTAATTGTCAAAAATGGCACTATGGCATCGATACCATGGGCGTCAACCAAAGCCGAATTCAACCGACTAGCTCCTAACATGTTGCTGTATTGGTCACTCCTGGCTCATTGTGCAGACAACGGCATTGAGCTGTTTGATTTTGGCCGTTCAACCTATGGCGAAGGCACCTACAAGTTCAAAACTCAGTGGGGAGCTACACCGACCCCACTAGCGTGGCAAGACTTTAACAAAGGGCTAGCGGTGGACCATAGCCAAGTCACAAACAACACTGGTGCCGATTCCAAGCTTAGTGGTATGGTTAAATCTTGGGTAGTTGGAAGCTGGCAACGGCTGCCGCTGCAAATGACAGGATCTTTAGGGCCAAGGCTCAGAAAGTATATCGATCTGTAGGGACGCAGGAATGTGTGGAATAGCAGGATTCACCCAGTTCAATCAAATTGAAGGCGACGTCAATACTCTCAAGCAGATGGGCAATGCCATCCGTCATAGAGGTCCCGACGCTGGCGGTGAATATCACGATCAATACGTCGGTTTATCGCATCGCCGTCTCGCCATTTTGGACTTATCTGAAGCCGGCAATCAACCCATGTTTTCTGCTGATGAACAGCTGGTCATTGTGTTCAACGGCGAGATCTATAACTATCTTGAGCACCGAGAAGAACTGCAACAGCAGGGTTACCAGTTCAAATCTCACAGTGATACGGAAGTCATCCTCGCTCTCTATCAACGCGATGGTGTTGACTGCTTAAAGCACCTTAATGGCATGTTTGCTTTCGCCTTGTGGGACAAAGTAAAACAACAGCTGTTCATTGCCCGCGACCGACTCGGTAAAAAGCCACTTTATTATTTCGAAGACCAAGGTCGATTCGCCTTCGGTTCTGAAATAAAAGCCATTTTGGAACTCGAAGATATCCCGCGAGAGATTCGCCTTGATGCGGTTTATGACTTCTTCGCTTATCAGTACATTCCTGACCCGAAAAGTATTTTTCAACACATCCACAAACTGCCTCCCGCTCACTACATGACGGTGTCTGCAGACGGTATTGTGATTGAAAAATATTGGGACCTGTCGATGGCAACACGTTCCAACGCGAGCGCGGAGCAACTCACCGATGAGCTAGTTGAGATTCTTACTGCTGCCACTAAGCGGCGGATGATCAGTGACGTGCCACTGGGCGCATTCTTAAGTGGTGGCGTCGATTCTAGCGGTGTTGTTGCGCTTATGGCGAATAACAGCGACACCCCAGTCAAAACATGCTCTATCGGTTTTGACGAAGAAAAATTCAATGAGACGGAATTTGCCCGCATTGTTGCCAAACAATACGCAACCGAACATCACGAATTTACCGTTCATCAAAACGTTAACGACAACCTAGAACATATCGTGAGCTTTTTTGATGAGCCCTTTGCCGACCCGTCATTAGTCCCCACATACTTCGTATCTGAGCTTGCTCGTCAGCAAGTCACCGTTGCTATCGCTGGAGATGGTGGCGATGAAGTGTTTGCTGGCTATGAGAAGTATTCGGTCGACGCGGTAGAAAACAAGTTAAGAAATGCGGTTCCCAAGTTTATTCGCAAGAATATCTTTCCACCACTAGCCAGCTTATTAGCTCACAGTAGTTGGACAGTGTGCCGCAAAGGCAAGTCATTGCTGACAAGTCTGAGTGCCGATGCTGATCTGGGCTTTTATATGTCCAATGCTCAAATCGAAGATCGTCAGTGGAATGCCCTGCTAAAGCCCCAGTATCAACCGGTACTGGCTGGCTATCACCCGTCAACCATCACCACAGATGCCTATCAGCACGCAGATGGTGACGATCACTTAGCCAAGATCCTCTACACGGATATGAAGACCTATCTGACTGGCGGCATTTTGGTCAAAGTGGATCGGATGAGCATGGCCAACTCATTGGAAGTCAGGGCACCGATTCTTGACACAGAGACCATTGAATTCGCAGCAACACTGCCGAGTGAGCAAAAATTCAACGACGGTGAAAAGAAACACATTTTGAAGAATGCGTTTAAGCGCTTGCTGCCTGATGACATTTTGTACCGCAAAAAAATGGGCTTTTCAGTGCCTCTGGCCAGTTGGTTTAGAGGAGAAATCAAGGAACTCGCAGAGCAATACATTTTGCGCTCGGAGCAGGGTCTAGCCACTTACTTTGACATGGATGAAGTGCGCAAGATCTGGTTCCAACACCAATCCGAACGCTATGATCATGGTGCTCTTCTGTGGAGTATGCTGATGTTCCAGATGTGGTGGCATAAATACGCCCAACCAGAGTCCGCCGAGGCCTAATCTAATATGTTGGGTCGTATCTACTATCTGGATGTGTTGCGAGCACTAGCGATTATGCTGGTCTTTACCGCGCATACCGTCAGTAGCTTTGGCAAAGCACCTGACTTAGTGCCGCTGGGATTTGGTGGTTCTGGCGTCGATCTATTCTTTATGCTGTCGGGCTGGCTCATCGGTTCACAGTTATTCGCTGAACAGAAAAAATTCGGCAACATTGATGTCAAACGCTTCTGGGCTCGACGCTGGATGCGCACGCTGCCTGCGTACTTTTTCGTTTTGTCGTTTACCTTGGTACAGCTTTACGCGACCAAGGATAGTGTGCCTAATCCGCTACCATTCTTCGTGTTTCTGCAAAATTATAATCACCTCAACTACTTCACAGTGAGTTGGTCATTATGCGTCGAAGAGCAATTCTATCTGGTGATCGCACCCCTGCTACTTTATTTAGGCCGACTTCATCGCCACTATCAAACAGCAGTATTAGTGATCTTACTATTGCTACCCTCATTATTTCGGGCCTTGGGTTGGTACACCCACTATGAGCAAACCCATGTTCGATGGGATTGCTGCCTAATTGGCGTGCTATTGGCTCAGTGCTACTTTCAGTATCCGACGCTTTGGCAAAAAGCCAAAAAATACGCAACCCCGCTACTAATCATCTCTGTCATTGCTTACATCAGCTGTTTTGTCTTTCGCTGGTTTCCGCCATCACCAAGTTATAGCGACCCAAGCTTCTTGCTACTCGGGGTGATTTTTGCCGGTATGGTGTTCTTTGCCGTGACAACGCAAGTCCATCACAAACCCATAGGCTATGGCGTGGTAATGCTTATATCGACTCGGTCATACTCGATGTATTTGCTGCACCCAGAAGCGCTAGCATTGATGCGCCGAGTTGGCGATGACTTACCGTTCGTGGTGTATTACGGTATTGCATTGGCAATTACACTGGTGATCTCAGAATTTCTCTATCGCTGGGTCGAAATCCCGTTTATCAATATGCGGTCCAACTACAGCTTTTCTCAAAAAAGGGTATCGGTATAAATGGCAAAGCGAGTTGTGCATCTAACATTCGATATGCGCATCGGTGGCACCGAAATGGTCATCAAAAGCATCATTGAAGGCACAGATCCAGACCAGTTTGAGATGTCCATTTTTTGTATCGAAGAACCCATTGGCCCCTGGGGCAAAGCCCTGCAATCGAAAGGCATTGCACTGACAAGCGTTGCGCGCCAACCTGGTTTTGATCTGGCGCTGATTAGCGCAATCCGGAACCACCTGCGCACCAACAACATCGACATTATCCATTGCCATCAATATACCCCTTGGGTCTATGGCGTGCTCGCCGCAATCGGTCTAAAAACCAAAGTGATATTTACTGAGCACGGCCGATTTTACCCCGACTCAAGCAGTTGGAAACGGCGTGTTGTTAACCCACTGTTGAACATAGTGACTGATGCGGTCACTGCGATATCAAACGCAACGAAAAGTGCCTTAGGTGAATATGAGTTCTTGCCTGAGCAACGAATCACAACCATATACAATGGTATTGCTGGGCTAAAAGTAGACGATAAAGAAGTCAATTCACTGCGCCAGCAATTGGGCATAGCCGACTCGACGAAGATTCTCGGTACTGTTGCTCGAATGGACCCCATCAAGAACCATAAAATGATGCTAGAAGCGGTCGCCAAAGTCACAGCGAATCATCCAAATACCGTCTTTCTTCTTGTCGGGGATGGTGATGAGAGAGCGAATATTGAGGGCTGGATTGAGCAACTGGAGTTACAAGATCGGGTGATCTTGCCTGGTTATCAATCAGACCCTAGTCACTATATGGCTTTAATGGACATCTTTTTGCTTTCATCTTTAAGTGAAGGCACATCGATGACCTTGCTCGAGGCCATGTCGCTCGGCAAACCCTGTGTGGTGACTGACGCCGGAGGTAATCCAGAGATCATTGCCGATCAAGTCAACGGCTTTGTTACCACCAATGATAGCGGCGATGAATTTGCCGCAGCGATTGACAAAATACTCGCTGATGAGTCGATCTTTAAACAATTTCAACAAGCGTCAAAAACAAGGTTTACATCTCGTTATCAAGCAAGCAGCATGATCGAACAGTACAACAAGTTGTATCTCACCCTGAACAAAGATGACGGCCGCGCATGTTAAAGTTAATCGCCATTTATTCCATTCTTATTGGCTCAGCGGTCTCCATTTTTCGCTATAGTTGGTTTCCTGCCGCCGCTTACTCGCTCAATGCAGTGATGCAACCAAAATATATTTGGCGCTTTGAGTGGCCGGATCTGCCGATTTCAAAGCTGTTGGCGATTTGCTCCATTCTCGCTTGGGGCGTCGCATTTGCTCAGAAGCGGATGGATTTAAATGTCTACAAAAACAAGCAGGTGATTGCTTTAGTACTGATCTGGGGGCTAATGCACCTGTCCGATATTCTGAGCCCTTATCAAAACTACTCCGCTGGCACCAGTTCTCATATTGTCTTGGGCACTCTCAATACCATAGTCATTATGTTTGTCGTTCAGATAGGTATTTTGAGCGACAAAGATCAGTATCATAATGCGACCAAGGTTATGGCTGGGGTCTATATATTTTTAGCCCTTTACTACGTTTATTGGGCAAACGACCAGTACCTCTCCTATAACTGGGCGCAATTTTTCCAAGGCCGCTTGATGGGTCCTTACCAAGGGCCTTACGATGACGCCAATAGCGCTTCCACCCTGTTAGTAATGGCGATGCCATTCATTTTGTTTGCCTACTTTTATGTCGACAACAAAATCTTTAAGTACGGCATATTAGCTACCGTACCTTTGCTGTGGCATGCGCTGTTCTTGTTTGGCTCTCGCGGCGCATTCCTAGGCCTTGGCGTATCAACGGTGGCGGCCGTATTCATGCTGCAAGGCAGCATGAAATCTTTGCCAAAGATAAAGCCATGGCAAATACGAATGTTCAAGTTCATACTCATTTTCGGTCTGGCAGCGGCGGTGATTGATCAGGGCGGTGCCATGTTGAATCGCTCAGCAACAACGGTTTCTGCCGCCCAACAAGAGGAACGCGATGAACCACTTAATCCACGCTTAGTGTCTTGGCAAGCTGCATTGGGCATCATTGCTGAATACCCAGTTTTAGGCGCCGGACCACAACGTTTTCAATGGGCGGCTAGAGACTTGGACTTAGGGACGCCACATGTTGCTCACAACACCTTGTTGAACTTCACAGCTAACACCGGGATTTTCGTCGGAGGCCTGTTTCTATTCATTCTCTGGACATCCTTCAAAAGCTACTTCCAGTGCAATAACAAAAACGTCGCTGCCGATCCCTTACTCGATTATCTCAATAAAGCCTGCACTTGCTCGCTGGTAGCATACTGTGTTTGCGGAATGTTCCTCGATCTAATTATTTACGAACCGTTCTTCTTTGTGTTGCTGTTAATCGTGTTCAAAAATCATATGGTTAACAATCTCAATTTAACGACTTCAAGCGATGTCAAAGAGCAACCGCAAGAAGATAAAAACCTATTTCGTAATCAAATAGACCCGCGGCTTTATTAATCGCCTAGCGCATTAGCTAGTTAGAACAACACGAAGGAATACTGACTTAAGGGAGCAGTTTTTTGTCCAGAGCAAATACCGTACTAAAAGGATCCTTCACGCTTATCTTGGTCGCTTTTCTCAAGCGCTCAATTGGCCTGATTAGCACGCTAATCTTGGCTCGAATTTTGGTGCCGGAAGACTTTGGTATTGTTGCTATTGCCACCATTGTGCTGAACTTCTGTCAGGTCATGGCAGAGACAGGTGGTCGGCCATACTTAATCCAACACAGTAACTTGGATAAAAGCGTCATTAGCGGTGTTTGGACCATGAACATGCTGGTCCGCAACCTGTTTGCCATAGGCATCATCGTCAGCGCCCCTTGGGTTGCCGATTTCTACGATGACCCTCGATTGGTTGATGTGCTAAGGGTGTGTTCACTCTACATGGTGTTTACAGCTATTCAGTGCCCAGCTGTGACGCTACTTATGAAGGAACAAAATTATGGCCCAATTCTAAAACTAGAGGTTGCTGAGAAAGTCATTGCTGTCTCCGTCACCCTGATTTCTGCCTACTTACTACAGTCCTATTGGGCACTGATTATTGGCCAGGTCACCTCGTCATTTATTAAGTGCGTTGGCTCTTACATTATCAAGCCAATGTCGGTGTCTATCGATTTTTCCAAAGTTCGCGAGCAACTCAAATACACCGGCTGGGTGATCCCTAAAGAAATTTTTAGTTACCTCCGTGCACAAATGGATACCCTGCTGGTGAGTTCATTCTTCGGCAAGGCTCAACTGGGATCCTACCATGTCATGAAATACATCTCTTTCATGCCCGCATCGCAATTGATCACACCAGCATGTGAGCCACTGCTTGCAGAGTTTTCCAATTCGAAGCATGACAAAAACAAGCTTCATTACCAATTCAATATCAGTTTTATGGTGCTAATGTGCATTGGCTTGCCTATTACCGCGTTCTTATACTTCTTCAGCGAGTTGTGTGTTTTCGTGCTGCTGGGCGATCAGTGGCTAGAGTATGCCGACGTGTTTGGCGCGCTGTCGTTAATCATCGTCTCACATTTATTCATGACCATGAGTAACACCATTCTATATGCGCTGGCCAAAGTGAAATATGTGTTTTATTACGAGATTATCAGCTCTGCGGCAATGTTCCTTTGCTTGTATTTCTTAGCAACTCAATCGGTCATTCAATTTGCTTATACTCGAGCTTTGTTGGAGCTAGGCATTGTCATCGCGTTTTTCACATTGTCATCAACCATGCTCAAAATCAACGTCAAGCAACTACTGAAGGTAGTCATTAACCTCGCGTTAGTACTGGCCGCAACAATTAGTAGCGCACAGTTTATCAATGCCCAGATCGACAATCTCTACATCTCATTCTTTGTCGTTGGCTTTGCTTTTGTTGCCGTGTATCTGATCGGCATCTATATCGCATTTAGAGTGTCATTTAATTCAGATAAAGAAGCGCATCACCTTGAGTACATAGTCAAGAAAACCCTAACTCAAGTTACGAGTAAATTAAGTGTGATTAAAGGGCGATAGTCGCTGTTAAGCGAACTATTTAATTGATGACAATGCGAGAGTAGTAGTTGACGGCTAAACACTGACTCTTAGCTCTCGATAAATCGAGCCATCGTCTTGGCTACTTGATCTGCACCAAGTGCTTTTTCTAACTCGAGATCAAAGTCACTTATGTTAGATAGTTCTATCTCTCGAGTTAGTTTTGCCAATTCTGATTCAGAATCAAACATGAAAACTGGAAAACCCATTTCCGCGAGTTCTTCAGAAAATGGGGAGCGTCGCGCGATTACAGCACATCCTGACGATAGCGCGTGCACAATCACGCCTGAAGCAATCATACTCGAGCTCTCGTTGCCGCAAATAACACAACGAGTGCGAGATAATAGTTCCGCCAGCTGTTCGTCCGGTACGAACTGATCAATCACTTCAACCTGTAATGCGCGTTCGGAGATGATAGAGCGTATGCTTTTGGACAACTCAGAGTTTTCAAATCGTCCTGCCAGTAAAATGCTCTTATTAATTGGCCAATGCAGTAAGACGCGATCAATCTGCTTATATCGCATAATTTTTCCATATATCAAATATGGAATATCAATGTTTTCACATTTATCATTTTTTTTATAAGTGGGGTGTGGAACATACTCCATTCCATGTTGGCTAGCGTATTTTTTGGAGTGACAAAGAGTATGTTTAGCGGTTATTCCCATAATTAAAACAAGAAACTGATAATAAAACCTAGAAATAAAATGGGAATCAGCTAACTTGTGGGGCTTGACGTTGTGGCGAATCCAGATGAGCTTTCCCTTATAGAACCAGATCCTGATGAGAACCCACAAGATATATAGAAAATGGCGGCTTGCCGCATAAACATTTGGTTTAGCAACGCCATCTTCTTGCCAAGAAAAGACAAATACAGCGCCTTTCCTTTTTAACTTTGATCCATTAAAGAAATCACTTGCATTCGCCGTGTCATATCCCGCTTTGGCAATACAGTTTAAAAGCGTCTTATAGTACGAATTAGATGTGATCTTCTTGGGGTCTGGCAATATATAAATTTTCTTATCCATAAGATAAATCTACGAGTCGCTTCCCATTGCATCAATCATTGCATTTATATTGTTGTAGACCTTAGACTTTTGATCTTGCAGCAACCTCTCTGCAGCCTCGGCATCCCAACTATCAATGATTGTATGAACGGCCGACCAATCTTCCTCATAATCGTGGCAGTCATTAACACCTAAATGCTCAGTCCATGTCTTGGCATATCTTGCCATTTTATGAACTCTTTTATTTAGTGGAACAAACTTGCAACCAAAACTTTGGGCCGTAATAAACCCATGAAGGCTTGTACCCAAATAAATTTCAGAACATGCGATGGTATACATGATGTCAAAGAGGTTTTGAGGAGCAACGTACACAAAGTCACTAGCGATTTCACATATCTTCTTTAATATTTTATGATCATCATGACCAAGAGCTAAACCTATCGGGCAACATACGATCTTGCAATTCATTTTTTCAGCAATAGAACGTATATTCTCAATAAAAAAACCTAAGTTATTCGGTTCAAATTTGGCACCTAGCTGAAGTACTATATATTTATCGGGGAGATTCTTGAATCCTACTGAAATAAGCTTATCTAGCTTATCTAGTGGATAGACATCAGACATAATTAATGCCGAGTCTGGTACAGTTTGTACATCAGGTCTAATTTCACTCAAGCTTTCTGCAGTCGCATAATCTCGCACGGATACCAATTCAGCTTTTTGAAGGTTGTTTTTTACAGAGGCATATTCTGACTCATTCTTGGAAATTCTCTTGATTCCTATACCACCAACGGAGTTGTAGAATGTCTTAGAGTTAGGTAAATCAACACAAAAAGCAGAAGTTTGACGGGTTTTCGATACGAGCTTTTTGCTTAGCCCAATTTTCTCATCTATTTTCTTAAAAATTTTATAACTAGAGTAGAAGTAACTAAACACCGGACTAATGTAGCTATACAACAACCCCCACACTGGGAAAAAAACCTCGCCACCACCAACTACTATATAGCCCCCAGTATCACTAACTTTCTTTTCTAGTTGCCTATAACTTATCGTTGGCAACGCTCCAAAATCAGACAAGTCACTTTCAACCAAACCACAATTAACAAAGCTCGATTGCGAATTTCTCTTCAATAAAACTTCTTTAAAAACTAAAGGAAAGAGAAGGTCTCCATAATTTAATCGGTCACTTGCACTCAAGAAATAAACAATAGGCGCTGATGTGTTTTTCATGTTAAAACCGCTCAGTTAAATGCGATAGTAGAGGATGAATATACGTTTAAGAAAAAATCAAATATTGAACAAGCGTTTAGAGTCAGGGCAATACTCTACAAACCGTTTTAAATCTTTATTAGATAAGTCGGTTACTTTATGTGCTCCAAAACTATTTTGATTAAATTCAATTTGAGTTGAAAACTTTTCTGCATCGCCCATGGTAGCCACGTTTCCGCCAATTAAATCAATATGGAAAGCGAAATAACCATCTTCGCCGCCGGGCCATCGGCTCGGTTCAAACCGTTCGAGACTCTCTTTCGTCTTTGACCAACTTCGAAGGCTAAAGCCACCATTGCCTCCATCAGCAATGAGTTTGATTGGTCTATTTCGATCCCACTTTGAACCAATATAGTCAAACACCAGAAAATCATTGACAGAATACGGTGAGGCAGAGCAGAGCAGCGCATCGGTCTGGAAAACTAATAGCTTTTCTCGTCCAATTACCTTGTCCCAAAAGGTATTAGACAAGAATAATGCGTTGTAAGCTGGCGCTCGCAATGCTGCAGTTTGCAACGGCGCCAAATAAAGGCGACCTTCATCAATATGGCGTTTTAGCTTTGAATCAAGTATGAATTCAATGTTTTCTGAACCATGAAATAGTTGTACAGGTATATCGAGGCGTTCGATAACCTGCTCAACAACAAAGATCAGTGAGTCTAACGGTCTTGTCTCAACGATCACACCTACTAATCCATCCTCAACTGGCTTTGTTTCCAAAAGTTGAAGGCCAAAAGTATCAACGATACTGAAATCCGCTTTATCCCTAAATGGCTTTAGATCTTGATAAAAATCATATAGATGTTCGACTTTTATTTGTTCAGCACGAATACCCTTTTTCAATAATGACGATCGTAGTCTTTTTGCCGAACTTTGCTGAGTACCAAGAAATTTTGAGAGCAACATTATGATTATCCTGCTAAGACTTATGTTGGAGCCACGGCAACGCGCGCCCAAGAAGCTCCTCGAGCTCTTGATTGCTTTCTTTAAAAAAGCGACTCAATTGATTTTTATCGTCATTGGTTAATTTGGGTACTGGGCGATGGTTCCATTCGTTTAATAAATTAATCACGGGATGCGCCGCCCACCGCAGAGAGCGTCGGTTAAGAAACAATCTAACCGCAGAACGACCAGTTAACCACCGATCCAGAGTGTGGTTAGCGGGCCAATACGGAACCTTACCTCTCTTACTAGTATCCGCTACGAACGTATCATCCACATCCAAGAACTGGTAAATGTCTCGCATCACTGATGCTGGCTGTGCAACAAAGTCATCATATAAAACTATTTTTATCTGTTCAGCAGGAAACAATTTGAGATACACCTTTAGCTGCTGTGCATACTTGCCAATGTTGGTGTAATGCCAGTCCCAGCCCCACTGCTTATCGATTCTTTGTTGCTCAGCATCGATTGCATCGCGAAGTTCTAAAGGTTCTAGGTTAAATTGTTTGTTCATGCAGTAATGAGAGTAAAGCCGACTAACAGGCTCACGCAACACAGCTATAAGTTTGGCGTTCGGCACATCAGTGGCAATGTGTTTCGCTGCGCGGGGATAATACAAGTATCGAACCGATGCATCGCCCACGGCCAATTCGTTTGTTACATGTGAAAACTGCATCTCATAAGCGCTAGAACTGGTCACGCAATTGGAATATCTCAACTTGAATAGCTTTGAACTCGATACAGGACCATTTTCAGGAAGCTGCTGCCCAGCATAAGCATAATAATTTGGCTCCTTGTTCTTTGAGAAAGCGATTTGATGATGTTGCTTTAAGTATGACTGAAGCGAGGTCGTTCCAGATTTGGCCGCTCCAATGATGAAAAAATCAGCAGTTCTCATATCAATTTCCCAAATAATAATTATTGAAATAAATAAAAATATTTATGTCTAACCAAACCCAGACACCTCAACCTTTTATGCTTCTAATTTCATTAATCATGCGATAGAGAACAGCACGACAAAAAATAAACATCAAAGCAATGTAAGTCGCCCCCCCAACAAACACCCCTAGAAACAACTGTATTATCAAGTTTAGTTCTGAAACTACATTGGTATGATACATTAACTTAACCGCAGCAAACATTAGCAGAGACGACAATGAAAAAGGCAATGTTTTAATAAAAGTAGTTTTCAATGATACATTCGTATGTTTAGCAGCAAAATAAAATCTAATTGGCAAGCTGATATAGGTCGATACAACCGTAGCGGACATCATCGCCACAATACCATATGGTATTGTGAGTACAGGAGCTAAAAGCGCAAAAGACAATGTTGTTATTTTTAGCTTCAAAGCCACTTTAGGGACTCCTGAGGCGACCATTAGGTTAGGTAAGAAATACCCCATAACAGCTGCGGGGCCACCTAGACAACAAATAGTCATTAACAGAATACTCGATTGCCATTTCTCTCCCACAAAGAACATAATAAATGGTTCTGCTACAGCCCCCAACCCCAGATAAGCTGGGACAATAGCAAAAGCAGCTATCGATACAGTTCGATAAAATGCGTCAACCCTCTCACTATCTTCAACTCTAGCAAGGGTCGCAACTAGAATTTTGTTAATAGGTTTAAATGAGAGATCAATAAATATCTGAATCCCTTTTTTCGCCATAGATAATAGCGCAAAAGCACTTGCTCCGTAAAAAGCGCCAACTACGAGATTAATGGTTTTTCCTGAAAAAAATGTGAGCATAGCCATCATAAATAAAGGAGTACCAAAACTTCTTATTTCTTCGACATGTTCAGTTTTTATTTGGTAGTTAGCTTTAAAATCAGAAATTAAACTTGTGATTACAGCAGAAAAAACACTTTGCGATATCCTTCCTATTACCAAAGACCAAGCACCAAAACCCATAAAAGCCAACACAACAGATACAGACCCACCAAAAGTGGTAGAACTAAGGCTTATAATTGCTAGTTGTCGGTTATGAAACTCTCGTTGCATTTTCGCAAGATGCGATGTTCTCAAAGATTCTAAAATCGGAATTACCGCAAGTGACGCAATAAGGTAGGCGGATGTTTCGGAGTATAAATAGTAGAAAAGTGGCGAAACGACGATGACAAGAAATAAAGATATAGCTATAGCAATCAACAATAATATGCAATGTGAGCTAGAAGCAAAACTATCTTCCCACTCCGCTCGACGAATAAGGTTTTGATTTACCCCAATTGACAGAAAAATAGACACGAACTCGACGACGAGAAAAGCAAAGCCAACCAAGCCAAACTCTTCCACGGTCATTAGACGTGCAAGCAATATAAATACTAAAAACGAGAACAACTGACTGAAACCGTTAGTAATAACATTCCATATAACGGCTGCTGCTGACTTTCTTTTTAGCGACATAAAACTGCCATTGGCGCTTGCAAATAAATGTTAGCTCCATTTGTACAATGATCCCTGCGCCCCAATATTGCTACAGGATTCGGAATGTGAATGAAGATGCACTGGTGCTTAGTCATGTAACGCCGATATGGGAACAGATCTCCATACTCGAGCATCATTCGCCTAGCTTTCCATCTCAAGCGTCCTAGCATAGAAGTTATTCCCCATTGCTGTTTGTGTTTAAACGGACCAAGTATCTAATGACAAACCGGAGAATTCCCTCAGTTTTGACGCATCCTCTGCCAAGTCTTCCTTTAGCGCAGTTAAGGTTTCATGAGAGAGCTCGACGTCGGGCTTTTTAGTCAATAATTGCCCCATCTTTTTTATCCAAATCTTCGGAACAATCGCCCGAACGGTTTGCCTGAACTTTGCGCCAGTAGCCGATTTCGACTGCAAGAAAGATAAAGGCCCGGAAACCCGAACCTTGTCGGACGTTCTATGGAACTCCGCCGCTAAATTGGCTACCGATATTGTCGAATCAACTCCAAGAAACTCAAACACCCGTTGCATCGTGGCATCGCGGTCACTTTTCAATTGCTCAACCGTTAGAACAAGTAGCTGATTCGGTTTGTAATAAGACAAAAACTGTTCAATTTGTTGGTAGTATCGGCTGGTTGAAATGTAATGCTTTCGTTCCGGTGTTTGCAGCACTTGTTCAAGAGTTTGGCTTTTGCGGCCATCGTACCATTGGTGCTGATAGTGCGATTTAATTCGCTCAATCGGATCTCGCACGACATAAATCAGCTTCGCGTCTGGCACCATAGCTGCCATTCGCTGTGGAACCCCTTCAAACGTTGGAAACATCGTGTAGTTCGGCGAACTTTCTCCAACGATTTCGATCTTGCTATCTTGGCTGAGGAGTTCATCAAATTGAGCTTCGTACCATGCCTGTCCTTTAGTCCAGTTTTTTCTATCGATAAAAAAATCGATTTCCTTTTTCTTCGTCATTGCGATGTTCGGGTGTGCATCCAGATATCGATGCAAACTCGAAGTACCACACTTCATAGCACCGATCACGATCACGTTCGGTAACATAAGCTCCGCTCCAATGGCATGTTCAAAATTTGATTCTGACGTTGCGTCAGTTATGCCGTTCTTGTTTCGTTGTTTTTATATGCTGAAAGTCTTGAACGACTGGTTAAGATCGCCAACTCCGAACGTACTCATATATTCGAGCATTCAACGTGTTGGCATCCTCAGTGTTGTTAGCAAAAGAGTCTATCTTTTGGTTGTAGGTATATTCGAGCTGCTTGTTAATCGCTGTTGCTGCGGTAGCTTCTAGCGAAGGCAACAGGTTACCAAACACTTTGGCAATGTATGGCAGCTCAAACCCAGGCGCATTGTAGCCATAACCATAGATATTAATCTCATCATGGGTGACGCCCTTCATATTGTTATAATCCATTGCTCGGTTGGCTTCTTCTTGCCAACCTAACAACTCATCAGTGACACAATATGCCAGCGCCTGTTCAAAAGCCGGTAAACCCAAGAAATCATCATTGCCACCGTACTCTTTAATCAATGCGAACGCATAAACATTAAACAGATGATAACCGTTTTCTTTGTACTGTTTGGTCTTGCCAGCTTTCTTGAGCCGATATGCCTGCATCACCGCATCAACTTTGGACTTCAGCTTCTTAACTGCTGTTGGGGTATTGATGAGATCATGCTTGATTAAGCCATTGCGGTATACCCGCAATCTCAGCGGCAAATCGCCCATAAAAGCATCACACTGTCGTCGAATTGTCTCGTTTTCGCGAACAGATAACAAAACGTATCCTGCTGCGGCAAGCCATAGTTGGTGGTTAAAGGTCATATCGAAGTCACGTAAACTGCCATCGACATTTCGAATTTTCCAAATTTTCATGCGCTCATCAAACACGTGGAGCAAAAAGGTCTCTTCAGCCAACTGCAAACATGATTCGTCACCCAATACTTGGTAACCGGACACCAATCCTTCGATGGCCCAAGCTTGGCCAATTGTGCCATTCGAAAAGTCTTTTCTTACGCTAGTCCGACAATGGAAAGCAGAATTCATAGGGCGCGCGGCTTGCGATTTCAAGTAGTTGATACAAGCGGCCACCGCCTGACGATACTTTTCATCTCCAGTTCGTTTTAAAAGAATGGCAAATGTGGTTGCCCAATGAGCAGTATTCCGGACCGGTGTTTCTGGATCAAAATATGGGCCGTTGTGTCCGCCTTTGATGAAGCCTTGATGCTCCAATTGTTGAAGCGCTTTATCCGCTAATGATATTACTATCGAATCCAACACCAAATTTTCCTTATTATCGCTTAAGCCAGCCGATCAAGTTTCCTAGTAATGTTGCCATACCGCTTAAGTAAGCAACCCAGTAGAACCTAAAGTACAGGAACCCTTTGCAATCAACTTGCTTACTTTTTGCCGCCAACTTGCGTACGTTTTCCCTTCGCGCAGGAAATACCTTTTTTAGCGCTTGTTTCATCATCGGCTTCAAATTGTCCTGCTCTTGCCACAGGCGCACTTGACCTTTACCGACTCTCACTTGCTTGGTCAACAATTCGCTAGTTGAGCGGGCATACTTGAACACTGTACAGGTTTCGCAGTAATCCAGTTGCAAGCCCTGCTCTGAGCAGTAGCCTGTCCATCGCATGTCTTCACCTGAGCGGACCCTTTCTTCAAACATTCCGACTGTGCTAAACACTGAACGACGCACCCACAGGTTTGCAGTTTTGGCCGAACGCCTTTGTTTGATAGCACTTTCCATTTGCACGTTGGTTACGGAATCGTAAACCTTGCCCGCAGTCACTTTATCCTCGAAATTGAATAACACTTGACCACCAAACAAATCACAATTTGGATGCTCATCGAGATAATCTAAGCCTGATGAGACCCAATCTTCTGCAGGAATACAGGTGGAATCTAGCAGTGCAATATAATCGCCGGCACTTGCTTCAATACCCCGATTGCGGCACGAATAGGGACTCCCTTGGTTCTCATGCTCTTTAATGAGGGTGATTTCGGGTTGCTGTGCGAGCCACTCTAACGAACCATCTGTCGAACCATTATCAACAACAACTATTTCAAATAAGCTGCTATCAATTGATTGTTTTTTTAGCTGTCCCAGAGTTTCTTGAATAGCTGATAGGTCGTTAAAAACTGGGATGATGATTGAAATTTTTGGGTAACTCAAAGAGCGGCTCCTTGCCTAGAGGCGAGCTTCACTTTAGCTTTAAGCGCACCAACCACTTCGGGGTTCGAGCTTTGCCAGTGCTGATAATATGCAGCTTGCTTTTGAAGTTCACCATTGATATTCGTTTCATTTAATAGCACACCGAATACAAACTCAGAAGGGCTCGATGAAAACATCGTATTGAGCATTAAATCCCCAAGTAGCGGTTTATAGTGCGATGATTCCCACCAATACATACTCTCTGCCGAGAACGGTTCGATCGTGTGTTTATCGAATACTTGAAAGTCAAAGATACTAGGCGCGTCGGCAGCAAACTCATCAGCTACTTCTTGATTCAAAGAAACCAGCGTAGCTTTGCTTTGCTGACCATACAGCTTCCTCCCAAAATGGGAAGACAACCAGACATATCTAACCTGCTGAGGGTTAATGAAGAAGCTTAACTTCACATTGTTCTGATGAGCTAACACCATAATTCGACGGAGGGATTCTGTTCGGCACTGTCGCGTATCATCCATTCGTTTTTGTTGCCTGAGACCTCGATTGATTCTAATGCTTTCTCTCTTTTCAACTCGCTGCAATTGCGTTGCACCAAGATTCTCATATGGGAAAAATGCTCGGCTTCCATCTTCTTGCATCAACACACGGAATGGTTTGGAGCGAACTATAACTCGGAGAGATTTCTTTAGAGTATTTAGAGAAATCAAATATCCTAGCCGACGCACTCGACTCAATGCGTATTCAGTTGGAGTGGCGCTATAGTAGTTTAGGTTTCCGTCATTCTCTCGATCACATATATAGTCAGCTGCTACCAAAACATGTTTGATTGGAGCGTGATAAAGCGCATGTTCAAATGCCCTCAACAACTCATTGATCGTAGCGCCTGGCACCGAAAAATTGTAACTATCAGGCTGATGCTGACCAATCCACAATGAATGATAATTCCGAGAATTACCGAGCAAAATAGTACTAGGTTGGCTTTCAATTACATGCCATGGCTTCGTTTCCCTCTCGTATCCGGCCACTGTTTCTAGGACAGGCTTAGGTGGAAACATCGACAAAGGATCGACCCACCAGTTAACCACAGCAACTCCAGCAAAGCCTAGCATTACGCTGATAATCCATAAATTCAGATACGCTGCCCTAATGTACACACTGTTCCCTTAGTCGATACGCTTCCCAGAAATACTGGTAATTTAGACAAACTTTAACTTAATCAAGTTTGTTAACTCCCTCAATCGCTTTTGCTCTCTTTGAGAGTTCGTTGATTACGGTAGGAGAGTTGTCTCGCCACTGATTGAACAGACTTACCTGCTCTGAAATGTGCTGATCGATATTCGACGAAGATATAACTTTTGCAAATCCATCTACTCCCAAGGACTTCTCCGGTGACAACATGAATAAAACCATCATGTCTCCAATCGCTTTCCTGTAATGAGACGATTCGAACCAATAATTAGATGGAGGATAATCTGAAAACCTTATTTCTTCTGTAGTAACTTCATTAACAAGTAAAAAATCATAAATCGGGAAAGGAGCTTCTCCGCTTTCTTTTGCTACTTGCTCATTGACAGATACAAGTATTCTCTTTCTCGTGTCGAGAATTTTTTCCGAACGTCCAAACATATGATCAATTTCTATGTAGCGCATATGGATCGGGTTGGTGAAGATTGAAAGGCGAATCCCAGATTGATGAGCTAGCCGAAGAATTTCTTTAACCGCCGAAGTATTGCAGTGTGATGAACTACGAGCTTTCAATCCATTCCTGATTTTATTGTTTTCTCGAAAGAGAAATGACTCACGCGGAGTACGATTGGAGTCAAATCGAGTTCGGCGACCTTGCAAGTCATATAATTTGTCATCAAGCAAGGGCTTACCCATAAGAAAATCGGTTAGATTTTGTGTTTGCAATAGTCTTGACGCACGATGGAAGTGAGCTCGAACATTTGTGTAAAGATCCGAAGACAAGTGAAAGTTGGGTGGCACAGCAATGTT
The DNA here is from genome assembly GCF_002165625.1 of Neiella marina. Taxonomy (GTDB): domain Bacteria; phylum Pseudomonadota; class Gammaproteobacteria; order Enterobacterales; family Neiellaceae; genus Neiella; species Neiella marina. Next base: position 42,076 of record NZ_NGNS01000019.1, on the reverse strand, counting down.
TGAACATACATTATCGAGGTTCATGTAAACCTGTTTAACGGAGCCGGCGTAAACCGCGTGCCTGAAATTTGCTAAAAGTTCTCTAGTTGTCGCTCCAGCAATTGCAAAATTATAAGCATTTGTATTGGGCAATAAATCAACATCAAAACTAAACAATGGTCTCGAGTTACCAATCACTACGACTTCTGGTTTTTTCGCCCGCAAATGCCAAGGTTTGAAATCTCGCTCAAACCCCTTGTTTTGGCTGGATACTTCGCTGTAATGGAATAGGAAATTGGGGTCAACAAAAAAGTTCCACCCTCCCAAACAAACCAAGCCAGTTATTGCCGAAATCAAAAAACAAAGCAGATAATGACGAGCCCTTGAAAACACCAGCTTATCCACCTCTAAAAATTGAAATACAAAAACTCAGACAACTGACCGATTTTTCCAACTGCAACAACAGCCGCAAGTCCAGATGCTATTGAAACCCACGGCAGAGACCTGCTCAACCTTCCTTTCTCATCAGATACTGCAAGCTCTTGTTCAACAAACTTCATGATTTGCAGAGAGTTTGGCGCGACTAAGGCAATAACAATTAATACGCTACACCATAGAACTGCGGCTTTTGCTTCAACCAAAGATTGTTGGTATGAAAACCAGCTCTGCACATGAGTCATTGCCGTTAATATATCCAAGGCGCCATCCAGCGTAACTGCACGGAAAAAGACCCATGAGATCATCACCGCTAATAGGGTAAGCCCCCAATAGAAAGCACGCTCAATTCGCCCCACCGGGCTTTGTATCAGGCTGTTACGAAAACTACTCCACGCATGATTGACGCAAAGATAACTGCCATGCAAAAAGCCCCAAATGACAAAATTCCAACCCGCACCATGCCATAAGCCCCCTAGTACCATGGTAGCCATCAAGTTGCCGTAACGCCGCACAGGACCTTTGCGGTTTCCCCCTAAAGCGATATACAGATAATCTCTCAAGAATCGGCTAAGGGTCATATGCCAACGACGCCAAAAGTCGACAATATTGGTGGCCTTATAAGGTGAATTAAAGTTTTCAGGTAACCGAATACCAAACAGTCGAGCCAACCCCAAAGCCATGTCGGAGTATCCCGAAAAATCAAAGTACAACTGTAGGGTGTAAGCCAATGTGCCCGTCCATGCCTCAAAGCCGCTGAGCGACTGGCCAGAGTCAGCTGCGGCAAAAATCGGCGTCGCGTAAACGGCTACTCCGTCAGCTAATACCACTTTTTTAAACAAGCCAACGCTAAATAGAGTGACCCCAACGGACACATGAAAACTGTTAAAACGGAAAGTTTCTGCTTTAGCGAACTGGGGCAGCATTTCTTTGTGATGAACAATCGGACCTGCAATCAATTGCGGGAAGAAGGTGACAAATAAGCAGTACTGCAAAAAACTGTGTTCTTCAATTTCCTTTCGATAGGTATCGACCAAGTAGGCGATCTGCTGAAAGGTGAAAAATGAAATCGCCAATGGCAAGACGATCTTGCCCACTTGGAAGTCATAGCCAGAAACGGCAGTAAGTTGGTCTAAAAAGAAGTTAAAGTACTTGTAATAGCCCAGTAGCGCTAGGTTTGCTGAAACTCCAAAAGCCAATACCCATTTCGCTCGACGCTGAGATTGCATTAGCGCATTTTCAATCAATCTACCGATGGTGAAGTTACCGATCATCGAACCGATAATCAGCACTAAATAGCTCGCCTTCCACCAGCCATAAAAACCAAGCGAAGCAATGACAAGCAAGCTAATGGCCCATTTAGCGTTGTGACGACCAACGATAAAAAACAGCGTCAAACACAAGGGCAAGAAAAAGAAAATGAACTCGTAGGAGTTAAACAACATCGATAATCATCCCTGAAACTTCTGGTTAACTCATGTTTTGATTGTGCTTCCAAGTCACCAATGGCCAATAACAACTGCCACTAATCCTTCGCCAAACTAACACCGTTTCGATGGCGATTACAATTTTTTAACGATTGAGCATACGTCTTCCGGATAAATCCTCGTTTTGGCGGTTGGTTTTGTTATTCTAGATACCATCTCTAGCCACAATCGGCAGTACTAATTGCTTTATCCAAAGGATTGGGCCATGCATTACGATGTACCATTAGCTGTACCACAGCCAGTTGAAATCGCAGTCATTATTCCTGTTTATAACGATGGTGATCGATTAGAGCTATGCCTTGAGGCACTAGCGAATCAAACTCTGGATAGCAGCCGATTTCACATCGTAGCAGTGGATAATGGTTCCTCAACACCACCAACCCATTTAGTTGGCCGCTACGCCAATTTCACTCTACTCCATGAGTCTAAACCAGGTAGTTACAGCGCTAGGAATAAGGCGCTCGCTAATATAAAAGCGGATTACTACGCTTTTACCGATGCCGACTGCATTCCAAGCCACCAATGGCTAGAACAGGCTCTACAAACACTTACCCAACCAGGCATCGATGCAGTGGGCGGAGCGGTAAGTATTTTTTGTGCAGACCCCAATCAACCCACGGCGATAGAGATCCTTGATGTCATCAAAGCATTCCCGCAACGAACTTATGTCCAAACTCAGCATTATGCCGTAACCGCCAACCTCTCGATGACCGCCGCAGCTTTTGAAAAAACCGGGCGATTCAATGATGAATTGAAATCGGGCGGCGATAAGGAGTGGTGTCGCCGGTTGCACGCGGCAGGCGGTGTACTGGTGTACTCAGAAGCAGCAGAAGTAGCTCACCCAGCCAGAGCAACACTTATTGAACACGAAACCAAAGCTCGTCGCGTTGCTCATGGCGCATATGCGCGTCGCCATACCGACCCGAACACTGCTAAGTTTGTCGGCTGGCAAGGGATCTTAATGGGTTTGATGCCACCGGTACGAAAAGGACGAGTGATTTGGCAGCAATTTAACAATCAGAGTAGTGTATTAAGACTCAAAGCAATAGGCGTTTACTATTACGTCAACGCCTATGCTGCATGGCAAAAAATTCGTTGCCACCTTGGTTTGGTCAAACAAGCTGAACGCAGTTAGCTATCGATTCTCTGCTTTCTTTAGCTTGAGCAACAAACTGACATACTCCGAGATTTGTGCTGCTTTAATCACAAAGGTACTGGCCATTCCTTTCAATCGAAGCCCCCAAGGAACGGTGTCAACCTGAGCAATTTTAACGATTCGATAAAGTGGCGGCATGAGAGTACCAATGCTTTTTATATAGCCTTGGCGTTGAATTCGCGCACCGATGACTCGGCGAGATTTTACCAATAGCGATTTAAATGTATGGCGCAAGGGGTGTTTGACAAAGCAAGATTGATCAAACTGAAACAGCGCACCCGCCTTGACGGCTCTGGAGCAAAACTCCACATCGCCACCGGAGAACAAACGACCATCATAGCCCCCGACGCTGTCGAACACTTCGCGATGCATCGATAAGTTTGCGGTGCAGGCAACTTGACGCGCGGCATAGTCCTTTTGTGAGATGCCAAAAAAGAAATCATACGATTCAGCAAAATTGTATTGGTAGTCAGGATGATGCTCGCTGAACATAACGACATCACCGGATAACAGCAATTGGCAACTATCGGATTCGGCAAAATGGCGGGCAATATTTGTTAGCCAATCAACACTCGGCACACAATCAGCGTCGGTAAAGCAGAGTATTTGACCACTGGCGATCGCTGCTCCGGCATTACGAGCAGCATATGAACCTTTTTGATGAGCCTCGATGACTTGAACTTGAATCGTTAAGTCATTGCACAAATCATCTGGAGCATGATCGGCGGGATCATTATTTGCCACAATGACTTCAAAGTCGTTCTTTGACCAACTTTGTTGCTCAAGTGCGTGCAAACACAACGACAATCGTTGCCAGTCTCTGAACGTTGGAATAATCACGGAAAGCTTCACGGTTCGATTCCTTGTAAACGTTGAACAACGCCAGCTAACAAACCTTGCCAACTGAAATCTTCATTACGCGCAGGCGACTGAGGGTTGGCCAACGCTCGCTCAATATCGGCAACGAAATGTTGCATGTCAAAACTCGATATATATTGCTCCGGCACCATGCCATTGAGTGAGTTAATCGGCGTGATTAGAAACGGTGTGCCACACCCCATGTATTCGAGTAGCTTGCTGGGAAAACAATACTGGGTAAAGTCATCTTGCCGGTTTGGAATCAACATCAAGTCACAGGCGTTGATCACCGTTGCTACTTCGCTAATCGATTTACCGCCCAGCCAATCAACATTCGGATACTGTGCTAACCATTCCGGTTGAGTACTATTGGAGGCAATCGCAAATCGAACCTCAAGCGTTTTGCTGAGTTGCAAAATTTGCTGCAAATTGTCATTAACTCTGACATCAAGGGAGCCGGCATAGCCGACATATGTCTGATGCTCTTCGAGCCCCAACAGCTGCCGGCAAGTGTTTTGCTCCATCGGTTTAAACACCGCTGGGTCAAAACCATTGGGAAAAACCATCTGCTCGCCACCGCTTAAGAGGTCATGCGACATCAGTTCTTTGGTCACATAGAGCGACAATATGCTTCGCCGATTGAGCGCACGATGCATCCATGAAAACGGCAACAGCCACTTCGGGAAATAAGTGTCGTAATTGTCCAGTTGTTCATAAATAATTGGCTTACTAAGCAATGCTGGGCAGATCAAATAGGCCACCAGTCCAACAATCGGGCCATTGGTAAACCAGACGTGGGTGGGATTAAAATCGCTCAATTGACGTCGTAATATGCGACGAGTTTTCAGCCAGTTCGGATTTCTTGCCGATGGTGAGAAGAATCGTCCGTTTGGATCGGTGTAATGCTCGCCATTCTTGTAGTTAACTAACCAAATCTGACAATCAATACCATGCTCGCCAAGAGCGCCAGCTATTTTAAACGTTCGGTATTCTGGGCTTTTGCCAACATCCATATTCGAGGAGTAGCGATTGCCAACTATCAAAACTCTCACTGAGCTACCTCTTCAACCGCTGCTTTTTATAGATGCGAAATAGATCCCACCAGTTCCCTGCTTGCCAACACATCTTGATGAAGCGATCGCCGATTCGATGACCACGAAGAATATTGGCATTAACTAGCAACGAAATACGTTGAGATGATGTCATGTGCGGTTTGAACTTGGCGCTAAAAAGACTGTAACCCTTGCGGATCCGCCTCGGGTCAGTGATCCGGTTTTGTTCGTGATCGGTATGCTGAATGTAAGAGCGATTGTAGACACGCTTTGCGGGTCCCAGTTTAAGCAGTAAGGTGGTAAAAAAGTCGTAGTCTTGCCACGCAGGATAGCGCTCATCAAACTGCAAACCGTTGTCCAACAAAGTTTGGCGATGGGTAAAAATCTGAGTGCCGACGTAATTTCGCCGAACTTGGTCGTCAAACCGAATGATTTTCTTGTAGTAGTGACTTGGCCTCAACTTAACGCCGTCATCAATGTAGTTTAGCGAGCACAGAAACGACACTTCCGGCTGCCAAGCTTTTACGAAACTAGCAATGCGGTTTGGGGCAAAGCGATCATCATCATCTAGGCCGGTAACGAATTCTCCTGAAGCCGCGCGAATCGCTTTATTTCGTGCATGACACGCTCCTTTGGACTGTTCTTCCCGCAGGTAAACGATGTTGCTATGTTGCTTTTGCAAGCTCCGAACAAAGTCGGGAGTATCATCCGTAGAACCATCATCACTAATGACAATTTCAACGGCAGGATAAGTCTGAGCCAATACCGAATCGATAGCTCGCTTGAGCAACTGAGGGCGGTTCTTTGTTGGAATATAGACGCTGACCAACGGCTGATTTGTGTGCTTACTGGTCATCGTTCGTTACTCCGCTGACTTGGCGAAAAAGATGCTCAAATCTTGCCGCCGATATCTCTCTGGAAAACATCGCTTCAACTCGGCTTCTAGCATTGGCTACCAGACGCTGACGACCATCATCATCTAACGCCAATGCTTGCTCTAAAGTATCAGCTAAACTGGTTGCGCTAGCTGGTTCGCACAGATAACCAGAACGTCCATGCTCAATCGAATCGACAATGCCACCCGAGCGGGAGCCAACGACAACGGCGCCTGCGGCCATGGCTTCAAGAAATGTCAGGCCCTGAGCTTCAACCCAACCATTGGCTGACTGTTTCGATGGTCCCAGAAAGGCATCAGCAGCTGCCATATAATGTTGCACCTGACTGTGTTCGACCCAACCAAGAGTTTGTGCTGCGGCTTCTAAATTGGCTCGTTCAATGCGCTGTTCCAGCTCAACCTTATCCTGCCCTTCGCCAATGACCACCAGCTTAACTTGGTGCCCTTTTGCCAATAACAAGCGTGTCGCTTCCAGCGCCTCAAACACTCCTTTTTCCTCAATGACCCGGCCAACGAAAACCAACAGCTTTCGCTCTGGATGATCTTGTAGCGATAAACGCAATTGCGAGACTTCTTCAGGATCAGGCAGTTCGGAAACCGTCACTCCCATTGGAATTCTATGAACAGAAATACCGCTAGAGCTCACTTGTAGCTCGTTAACAGCCGCCTCGGTAAACGACGAATTAACACTGACTGCAGCTGAACGCCCAAGTACCCAGCGCTTAAACTTCAACATCAGCTTGCCTTTTAACGAGAAAATATCACCACCATGAACGGTAGTCACAACAGGGACTCGAAACAGCCAAGATGACACTAAAGCGGCAAACCCTTGAGGTATGATCCAGTGCGCATTGATAACGTCGTATCGTTGAGTTAGCAATAACCGGAACACTGCAAAACACTCTGCCAACACCAACATCGGCAGCTTCAGTTTTTCAATAGGCTTTTTACGCAGATTGACCAAGGCGCCGCCTTGGTAGCAGACAGTTTGTGCTTTGATTGGCCAAAAATAACGAAAGCGCCGGACGTGCACACCATCGAAGTCTTCTTTTAGTGCCGCCCCCTCGAAATGTGGCGCCAATACCGTCACGTGATGCCCTTTGGAAACCAGATCTTTGGCCAAACTGTGAACAAATGGCGTAGTCGAATCACCCGCCCAACGCGGATAATTAGAAGTCACTAAAAGTAATTTCAAAACATCTTCCCTGCTTGCCATTTCATGTCGTGGTGTTTTAGTTGCCTGTCGCTTGCTTAGGTAAGCGCTGCTGTAATAGATAACGATATAAGGATGCAGGTTCTATCCCATCATGATTTAAACCTTCAGCGTAACCAATGAATGGTGATTTCGTCTTCAGCGGCTGAGAAAAGCTCAAACCAATCAAACGAATCCCTGGGGCTGCGACGTTAATAGGTAGATTAACATTACCCTGCGCTCGAACATTCCAATATGTTGTATAGCCTGCCGCAATAGGCCCAGAGTCGCGGCCACCCGCTTCGGTAAACAAGTCACGAGTGCTGGCGACATGAGCTTCAATATCATCAAATAGGTTTTGCTGATTCAATCCACGGTGCAAATTAAACTTTGCGTTTTTGACCATACCGCCACTATAAACATTAAGCTCAGCATTCCATCCAACCGCCGGCGAATGCAAGGCCGGAGCTAAAAACCTGAAGTTCGTTGTCAACACATAGTTGGATGTCGCGATACTCATGGTGTAATGGCCGCCGCGACCAATAACAGCTATATCGTTAAGGCTGAGATTAGCACTTTGTTCCACGACAAAACCATTATCGGCATCGACAGTTGTCACATCATCGACCCAACTGTGTTTAAGCTGATTCAAGAACAAGGCGTTAAAACCAGGCTCTTTGTGATGACCAGCGTACGGCCTTTTGGTGAATGACACTCTAAACTGTTCAAAGCCAACTTGCTCGAGCAGCTCAGCAGTGCGCAACTTAACATGCCATTCGGGCTTGACGTGATGTAGCAAAGGTTCTTTTACTCGAATACGATTGCCATCAATGGCTTCCACTGTCACAAACTGGTTAACCAAATTTGCTCGCCGATCATATGCCCTTCCCAATTTAGTTCGAGTACCGGCCATCAAGTGCTTGTCAAAACTAGCTCTTTGGCAACCTGAACTACACCAAGCGACGACTAGCGTTTGGCCTACGAAGAAAAGGCTGGAGTCATTGACTTCCAGCTCATGCTGACCTTGTTTGCCAGCGAGAGTCTCTACTGCCAACGCCGTCGAAAATGGCTTTAATCGGGGCTTCGTCCAGATAAAACCACCCTTCCACGAAACCGGAGAATGACCCTTCTGGGTGGCATTTTTGTTGTTCGCGACTAGTTGTCGAATTTTCCATTGCTGCTGGTCTTCTGCAGCGACAGACAACAGAGGCTTAGAAAAAAATAGCTCCGTTCCGGTTTCTGCAGATGAGCCAGCGCCACGCAACAAAATTTGACTGCGCTGAATCGCTAGAACTCGCGATAGGTCGACTCGCCCCTGAGGTAACTGAACAATCACCGGACCACTCACCTCATGAGCATGTTCCAGAGCCGCTAACATCGCCACACTGTCGTCTTGCTCATCGCTGGCAACAACGCCGAATTCAGTCACATCGACAATCGTAGCCCCAGTCAGCCGAGGTTGTTGTTCGCCCCAACGATATCCTGCGTAAGAAAAATCGGGTAAGTAATGCTGCTCAGAATCAAGAATTTGCGGCCGCCACGGCTGTAGCGGGCTTGGATGAGCAGCCTTGTGGTCGGCCTCAGTTATCGCTTGTTGAGCTGCCTCTGGGTGATGGCGCTGAAGTTGCGACTGCAATGAATTGAGCTTTCGAACAGCAGTAACAACTTCTGGATGTTGGTCGGTATAGCGCTGCAACAAGGTCGCCAAAAGCTCTTGCTGCTCAGTAATCTTTAACTTGAGTTGTTGACGACTGAGTTTTGGCGGCCGATAAAAGCGACTTTGTTCTGTTGGTTCTGGCGCGATGATAGCCTTGGGCGCTGATGGCGCAGCAGGCTCTTGGCTGTCTGGCACTGTCGGTGTCGAACTGCATCCAAGGCTCGTCAGAACAACGAGCCATAATGGTAAAGAGAATCGACTCACAACAGCAGCGCCCGTTATTCTTTTTTGTCTTGCTTATACTTCATTAGTTCAAGCTCGAGCGCTCGAGTCTTCTCGAGAATCGTTTCAATCATCTGTCGATTGTGAGATATCAGGTCTGATAGCAAACCAACCAGAATAGCCAAGAACCCCATTAGCAAGAATGAGCCCCCCAAGACCAGCGACTGGATGTGACCGTCGCCTTGGCCAATGAAGTACTTATACAAAAAGCGAATGATCGGAATGGCGCCAATCACTCCCATAACAATACCGATGTAAAAGAAGAAACGCATCGGCTGGTACATGGCATACATCCGCACCATGGCAGAAAGCTGACGCTGGACGAATTTAGGAATACTGGTGAACAATCGGCTCTCACGGGTTTTAGGATTCGTCCCTACCGGTACCGAAGTGATCGCCATGTGCTTTTTGCCAGCTTGAATGATGGTTTCGATGGTATAGCTGAATGGCGAAACGATGTTGGTTTTTATTGCCGCTTCGCGACTAATGGCCCTAAAACCGGAAACCGTATCTGGCACGCTAGTCCCAGATAGCCGCCGCACCACTGCACTGCCTAAGTATTGCAGTAGCTTTTTAAACGGTGAAAAATGCTCAATTTTGTGGGTTTCCCGATCGCCAACAACAATATCCGCTTCGCCTGCGAGTATCGGTTTCACCAACTTAGCGATATCGGCGCCGTTGTACTGGTTGTCACCATCGGTATTTACGATGATATCAGCCCCCGCCTTAATCGATTCTTCGAGAGCAATTCGGAAGGTCCTTGCCAACCCTTTGTTATTCTTGTTGCGAATCACGTGTGTAATTCCCAGCTCACGGGCCACCTCAGACGTGCCGTCTTGACTGCCATCGTCGACAATCAATGTCTCAATGACATCAATGCCGTCTATTTGCTTGGGCAAATCGGCATAAGTTTCGGGCAGCGTTTCCGCTTCGTTATAGCAAGGAATTTGGATAATCAGTTTCATGGAGAGACTTCCATTGTTTGATCGCAAGAACGCACCAAGCGGATGGTTTGCTCGGGACTAATAAATTTTCTTCTTATATGTTCAGGTACCAGAGCGTCAATGCCAAGTAGTTGCAAGAATCTGCCAATCATGGTGATGCGAGATTCTGACGCCCACTGTTCACAACTATCTGAGAATGGCTTCGCCAACGGGTAATTGCGTGCAACTAGCCATAATGAGCTGCTGGTCGCCTGCTCTGGCAACTGTAAATTGGTCGCATCCATACCATAGATTCGGTCGAACAATCGCCCTTGAAATCCTTCAGGAACAACAATCTGAGCCGTTGGATTATCTGCCATATAGGCAGCGAGGTGGCGATGTTCAGTATGGTTGGACTCACGCATATCAATCAATAGCACATTCATCACCAACGCCCCTACTCCTATGACAACAACAACATGTCTCAACCAAGGCGCCCCCTGCTGCCAAAGGCGAGCACCATACACAGCAAGAGCAATAGCGATACCATAAGCCACCGGCCCAAAATATCGCGGATGCGGTCGAATTGAGAAAATGTAATTGGCACAGATAAGCCAAACCACGGCCGTAGTCAGCAACGCCAGAAGAATGCGTTTTTGAGCAGCGGAAAATGGTCTCGTTTGGGCGCTGGCAGTTAACAGCAAGATGACGATAAACGCCAGACTGTAAATTGCTAAATCGTAGTGTAATAGAAACACAATGTAGGGATTGACTGTCCAATGAATATTGACTGGTACATGCTCCCAATAGCGTTCAGAGTCAGTAATGAATTTGAAGAAGCTCTTTGAACTGACCGGTTTTAGCTCAGAAACCACCTGCTGCGTTTTGGTAGTGAGTTTGTTTTCATTACCAAAGTTATGCTTGGTAATTGTGGCATGATTCGACGCTATCTTGATTCGATATAAAGGCTCTCCCTGAGTCACAGAAAAATAACTCATGTCAGCCAAGCCAATCGCAGCTGCGCCCAGTGCACAGAGCAGCCAAGCTCGCCAATTTTTATAGATCAACAGTGCGATGATGGTTGTTGAAATAACCACAGCCGCTGACGTCAAATGGGCCAGTATTGCCAGGCCGATAGGAATACCAGCAACAACATTGAGCCACAATCGATTGCTCTCATTGGCCCAAATCAGCAGCCAAAAACCCACCACAATAAGAGTTAACTGAGTAAACAACACGAATGGTACATTCGATAACACGGCAAATAATGAGGTCGAAGCGAACAATCCGGCTGCGAGCAATCCGTAGCCTCGCTGCCAAAAGTGACGAACGCCGAAATAAGTAGCCACAGCAGAGCAGACATAGCCGATAAATGGCGGCACAGTGAGTGCCCACTCAGATACCCCGAATGAGTTCAGGCTGGTGAATAACGCGAAAACATGAGGAAAACGAATCGACCAGTGATCGGTCACAACTGGCTGACCCGTTTCGAGTAAGGTCAGTGCTGCATAGACGTAGTGGAAATCATCGTAACCACGATAGCCCAAGTAGCTCAGCGAACCGAACCCAAAACACATCAAGATGACCAGAGCAACATCTGCTCCAACCAGAATCCTTCTCATCAATAATCCCTACCAAACTGCCTGTGGCGGTTTTGTTGTTTGGTTATGCTTTGCGCAGTGCCACCATTCTAAGCAGATAGCGTTCAGATGGCTACCAGCTTCATCAATCTGGCACTTATGGGTAAATATCTGCCATGATGCGATTGCGCTGTTCAACCGAGAATTTTGTTCTCGCTAGCTGCTGACCATTGGCTCCAATTTTCTCTCTGAGTGCCTTATCGCCTAGTAAGGTTCCCAAATACTCCGTCAACTTGCCAGTCACGTGATTGCGAAAATCTGCAGGAATTTCATTCACGGCGTAACCTCGAAAGTGCTTTCTGTAGTCGTGGTGTTGAATACCAATCAACATGCCGCTCTCTCGATGTTCAATCAATTCAGGAATCGCCATATGGTCGGTAGCAATCACAGGGATACCATATGCCATGGCTTCCAGCACTGCATAACCAAAAGCCTCACTATAGGTAGGTAACAAATAAATATGAGTTTGCGGCAAGATTTGATTCATCATCTCGTCGCGCGCAACCCGACCATGAACGATAGCTGGGTTAGTTTGGATTTTGTCGATGTAACGCTGACGCATTGCGACATTGTCGGTTTTGAAATCCATATTGAAGTCACAACACATTCGAAGCCGAGCATTTGGAAAGTCTTTCTGCACCGCTTCAAAGGCATCAACGACGTTCACTCCACCTTTACGAAAAAAGTCGCCACTGAATAAAATGTTGATGCTATCCGTTGGTTTGGCGGAAAAATCTTCCGTGCTCACATGACGAATACAGGGATACACCACTCGCGCTTTATCAACAATGACACCTCGATTGAGTTCGCCGTAACTCTTCACTGTGTCCAAGCCGCTCTGACTCCAAAACAACAAAGCCCGACAATTTGGCCGAGAGAATAAATAGGAGGCATAGGCAATACGAAGTTGCTTTGGCAAAGGCACCCCGAGCCAGTTGAAGGAAACCGACTCTTGCAAACAAGCCAGTGAATGGATCCAGGGCAATTTGGTATCTACCAAATTAATCACAGATTCAACAACATCAATGCCGCTGAAATCATACTTGCTCATAAACCCAGCAACTGGACTACGCAGCCAAGGGGAGCCTTTTCGGGTGATTGGAATTTTCTGGTAGCTCAGCCCTTGCAACGGATAAGTGGCAATTTCGTCGTATAAACCGTGCCAATCTGTCACTCCAACTGTTTTAGTTTGCTTCACGTTATTTAACTACCACTGTTCCATGTACTTGCAATGATCAACGACTAAACCGATGAAAATCAGTCAGCTTGTCGAGCGACAAGCATCGAAGTTGCTACATTGGCCAATTGATGTCAAGCCAGCTCTGGAACCTTTGTTGAAAGTAAACCACGACTACTATCCACTGCTTTGTCATGGTACAAATAACATCCTACCTGCCAAAAAGCGGTAAAACGGACTTTGCAGGAGAATAACCAATACGCCAGGAGAAGACGCGTGGCACAGTACAACGTTTGCATGTTCGCTCATAACGAACAAGACAATATTAAAACGTCAATTATGAGTGTGTTAGAGCAAACTTCTGAGGCTCTGAATACTTTCTATCTAATTGCCAACGGCTGTAACGATGATACCGTCGCCATCGCAAACCAAATCAAGCAACAGAGCTTTGCCAAGATGCAAGTTGTCGAGTTAGCAATCGGCGACAAATGCAATGCTTGGAACCACTACATGCATCAACTTAATCCCGCCGCTGACGTCCATTTTTTTGTTGATGCCGACGTCAATTTTTCTGATCAGTGCTTTGACCAAATGGCCAACCATTTGATGGCAACAGGAGCACAGACAGTAACGATTGCGGGCATGCCGTTGTCGGGTAGAAACAGAGCTTTCTACGAAAGTTTGGTGAAGGAGCGCTCGTGCTTTTTCGGCAATTTATATGGCTTGAAGCACAGCGCCATAGAACGCATTCAATCGTGTCCGTTCCGCCTGCCGATGGGACTCAACTGGATCGACTCATTTCTTACAAAAGCGATCAATACCGACTTATCCTTTGGCGTTGACAACCTGCCTAATCGAGTCACTTATTTGGACGGCGTCGGTTATCGTTTTGAGAAACTGTCGCCTTTTTCAGCGAACGAAATTTCAATTTATATCAACCGCATTGCCCGATATGAGCTTGGCAAAATTCAAGAAAAGTATCTTGACGCCCTACCCCTAGAACAATGGCCTGCCAACATGCACGTGATCAATCAACAAATTGATGAGAATTTCGCCACAGATGCGAGTGAAATCCAGTTCATCAAAAGGTGGTTGGTCCGCAAGCGACTCTCCAAATTACTCACTAAACATCGGCAAGCAGAATTGAAAGCACAGAGTTAGGAAGTAGCGCCACATGGAAAGTGTCAACACAACAAAGCTAACAACAGCAGTTACTCCCGCTCGGCTCAATCTGGTTGTTTCCTTCTTCATTGCCGCCGCAATCTATCTAACCTTCGCTTGGTTACTGAAAATGCAACCTGGAGCGGCGGGTATTGAGCAACCTGACTTAGTTTTCAACATCGATGTCTACCAGTACGTCCATAAGCTTGGCAATCTTGGCTACCAAGAATTAAATAGTAAGCACTTACTAAGAATGCATACGTGGGTTCCGCTGACTCGCGTGCTATTTCCTTTGTTCGATGGCAGCCCTCATGAGCAAGCGGTTAAAGCTGCCGTTATGTTCAACATCATCACCCTGTCGCTCGCTTTTACTGCGGTATCTTGGTTCGCACTACGAACACTACAAAACCTAAGCAAAGTCTGGTTGTTGAATGTGGTTCACCTGCTGTCCACTAGCAGTTTAATTATGTCTGCACCGGATCATTTTAGTCAGTCTTACCTGCTGATGATCACCGCAATACTATCGTTCATTTGTATCGACAAACTCATTGTACTGTTAGTTGTCGCTGTGATTTTGGGCATATTTATCGCCGGTACAACGACCTCAAACGCGGCATTTGCTGGGCTATTAGGCTACTTCATTGTGGCCCGACATTTTCAATTCAAAGCGGTATTCAATCGGCTGTTCATTGTTGCGTTTTTGCTGGCCCCAGTTGTGGGTGGTTATCTGTTTTATCTGTACACCCGAGAAGCCGACCCAAACCAGTTCCTGTTTTTGAAGTTCTTTAATTTTCGGCTGTTCAATGAGCTGCCATCGGCTTTGGTCTATTGCTTGGCTTCATGGGTATACCCAATCGTTGCACCACTGCCCGAACTCAGTCGTTCTGGCCACATCACACTAGAACCAATTGCTCTAGCGGATTTCTTTGACTGGTACCTTATACCGTCAGCCGTTGTGTTAACAGGTATCGGTTATGGCATCATCAGCCACTGGCGCAAAGAGCATATGCTGATTCAGATACTGGTGGCATGGATCGGATTCAATGCCATTTTTCACAATGTTTGGGGCGATGAATACATACTGTTCACTGGTCACTATTCATTTGCGCTGATTATTCTGATCATGCAGCTGTTTAAGCAGTTGAAAACTGGCTACTGCTTGGCATTCTCAGTGCCCGTGATCATCTGGCAGGGATTGTTTGCATACACCACCTTCAATTTGATTCCATAGAAAAATTAGCAATTTAATCAGAAGATTAGTTAAACCATTGGCTGTGATTTGAATGAGAGAAAGGGTGAAATCAATGAATGTGGCTTATGTGGCGGTTGCGCCTTTTGTTAGTGGTTCAGAAAGGTGCCTGCAACTGATCTTGTCACAATGTCAACGCTATGGCGTGTCGCCAGTTCTTATTACCCCAGCAAGCTCGCCATTAAAGCAATGGGCGAAAGCGCAAGGCATTACCCATTACTCAGTTGATTTATCGCCATCGTTTGGCAAAAACCTGCTTGCTTGGCTTGGTCAGCAAGTGAAGTTAGCCCAAATATTTCGCCGGCATCGCATCAGCGCAATCCATAGTAATCAAATATGGAGTTACCCCGCAGTCGCTAAGGTCGCCAAATTTCTCAAGATCAAAACCTTCTGTCATTTGCGGGATCCGGTCAACAATGGCAGCCGTTGGTGGCTTAAATCACAACCAGACCACATTATCTGCATCTCTCGCCATATCAATCGCGAATACCTAAGTGTTTTCAACGACTCGCTAAATGTTCAAGTCAGTACCCTCATCGATCCGGTGAATGCTCGACAAGCTCTGGATCCTGCGGCCTTATCAGCACAAGTGGCAGCATCGAAGAATCAGTTAGCCATTGATCCTGAACTCTTTACCTTTGGCTATATTGGCCAAGTAGCGCCGGTGAAAGGCGTACTTGAAACCATCTCTGCGCTGAGCAAACTACCGCATCAAAACTGGCGACTGCTAATTGCCGGCAAGGATCCATCGGAGTCACAAGACTATCTCCATCAATGCCAAGCCCTTGTGACGTCACTTGGCTTACAGCAACAAGTCACCTTTGTTGGTTTTCTCGAAGATGTCAGCAGTTTTTACTATGCCTGTGATGCCATCGTTATGTTGTCAAAAGAAGAGCCTTTAGGGCTGATTCCACTTGAGGCAGCGATGCATTACACCCCTGCTATTGTTAATGCTGTCGGTGGGTTACCTGAGACTGTGGATGATGGCCGCTCCGGCTGGGTCGTTGATGCCAACCAAGAGCCAGAGCTAATGGCCACCTTTCAGCAAGCCATGACAGCTGATCGGCTACAAGTTGGGCTGCGAGCAAGGGAATATGCCGAGCGGTTGTCAGACCCAGTTAGCTACTTTGAAAAGCTTGCTGAACTATACCGCCAGTGACAGCCGAGGATGATCCGAGTTAGATGAGTGAGTTAACCTAGATTTAGCTTACGTTTGATGCGATTGATAATCTTGATTTGATAGTACTCTGGCCACCACTGGCGGATAGCTTGCAATTGCTGAGCTAGTGGCAATTTGACCACCCCAAGAGTTTGTTTCGGCCACTCTTTAATATCGTACGTATCGCTGACCCTGTCCCATTCTTTCATTCGTTTGTGGTTACTTTGCAAGCTGGCGATTTCGCGAGTACCACCTTTGACGTCATCGCGCGGATTAAGGCACGATATGGCATCGACGATGGCAACTCGTTTGTCCAAGTTGTAGCCGAGCGTATGTAAAAACCACCAGTCGACCCCATAGCCGATCAGATTCGGGTCATAAACATCGAGGAACTCGGTCAATTTATCTGTACGAAACAATGGGCAAGTCACTTCAAGAAAGTTGGTGTAGCGAATGTAATTCGTTGGCTGGCGCTTGGTGATACTGTGACTAATTTTGCCGAACAAACTAAAGGCCGGTTGCAATACCCAAAGATCAAACTCTTGGCGAATACTAAACAGCTGATTAATCTCGGCTGTAGTGATGCCTATATCGTCATCGCTAACGTAAATGGCATCGTAGCGATCGAAGATCTCTCGATGATGATCGAATACGTGTTTTAAATTGGGAAACTTACCCCCTTTACGTTCGAGGTAATAATCTGCCTGCTCTTTAACTGCGCATTCATTATCACCGTAGTAGCAAACAAACAGGTCAAAATTCCGCTCACCTTCAAGCCACTGTTTGACATTCGACTTATCGCCGACAGAAGAAAACACCAAATTCTTTGTTGTGGTTTCGGTTTTGGCTTTTTCCATTTTAATTGAAGGCTCCATTACAACCCGTTTCTGCCAGAATATGTTTGGTGATGACGCAACTAGGAGCCGCTGCCAAATACCTTTCGATAAAGAAATCGTGCTGCAACATTGAGTTTTCTTGCACGCGCTTTATTGAACAGTTTGTGCGCCCCATATTCGACAAGGTTCCACTGCTTGTCGACGTTAAAATCTCTGTTCGGAATCATACTATCGAAATCATCCGCGTGATCGACGACAGCCGGAGCAATAAACCCTTGTTTGCTATAACCGAGCGTGTAAAGCGGCAGCAAATCAACAGGGTAATACATGTTAGTACTTGAACGCAGAAAGGTTTTTGCGCCTTGCAGCGAAATCAAATAGCCCGCAGTAAGAAATGGCACAGGATCACACTCATAGGCACAAAAAGACTGCTGTTGTTGGCGTCCTAAAAAACGCCGATTTTCTACCACAGCTGGCAGACGCACCGAATCCAATTGCTGAGCCGTTTGCTCCTTCAATGGGTAATCGAGCTTCAAATAATCGAATCCCAGTTCGTCAAAATCGAGTGTTAGAAACTCGCTAAAACTATCAGGCACGACAGCATCATCTTCAATGACAATGGCGTATGGAATATTTTCAGCAACCATTTTTTGCCAAATGTAGATATGCGACAACGCACAACCGGCTTCTCCTGGCACTAAATCATGCAGCGTTTCCATCTTAAAACGCTTGGTATCAAACGCTGCGGTGTAGTCAGGGAGATCTTTGCCATAAACGGCATCAAAGCGCTCAAACGGGACCTTGAGTCGATTAAGGTTTTCAGCGATTCGCTGCATCCTTTCGGTACTTTGTTTGAGGTTTACAACAAAAACTTTATGTCGCATCACCATTCATCTCCCTTGATTAGTCGCTTAAGCACTACATTCAATGCTCACGAGCAGCAAAAACTTAACCCGCTAAGTTGCCTGACTATGGCCACAGATACCAGCGAAACTTCAGCCTTTTGTTTGCCACCGTCGCAACAGCAGCCAACCAACGAGCAGCATGAGCAGCGGTAATGGCCATTTAAGCGCGTAAGTGAGTCGCTCAAAGTAATATTTTTTGGTCACAAAAGCCTTTACATCATCAAATGCGACGCCATGGCGACTAAAAATCTTATCCACCAGCGCTTCATCATCTGGCGTGTAGCCATGTTGCCGATAAAGTTCAGCAATCTGTGGTCGATTCAACTGAGCTTGATCGGCATCAAACGGTATCGAGACGCCGTAGTCAGCATCAAACAAGCGCTGCTGGCCATCGACATCTGCCTGCACAATGACGTGGAGCGGAAACACCAAGATATCACTCTCGATACCATTTTCAGTGAGTACCTGATTAAGAATCATCGAGGTATCGCCACACAACCCGATACCACGCTTCAGGCTCCGGCGATAATCGGTGTAATGATATTTCTGAAATTCCGGCATCCCCGACCACAGCCCCATAAAATAGAGAAAGTAGTTTTCCCAAATGGGAATGAGTTGATTGAACCGAGTGGCGTCGGGTTCTTCGCTCCAGTGAATATGGGTAATGCTTTGGGCAATGACATGAGTTGCGCGTTGGGCAAACTGCAGTTCAGATTCGTCAGACAAGCGCTGGAGCTGCGCTAATGCCTCCTCGTAGGAAATCGAATAATCATTAGCAAAGCGAGTCGGCTCATCCCAAAGCCCTGCCGGCCGGATTGATTGACTCAACCCGTACAGATTAATCACTGTCAGCACTAGACCTGCTGACACCAAGCCCCAGGCTATTATTCGTTTCAACATCTACAACTCACTTCCAATTCAACACCGTTCAAAGCTCTATCGGCTGGTACAGCGTCTCAATATTCAGCCGGGACAAATGCAATTGCAGCTGCTCGGCAAAATCAGCGTCGGTCAGATTCTCAGTATTATTGACCAGTCGGGCTTGACCGCCATTTCGCGATCGAATCATTTTGTTGGCGGCATTGTCAGCTACTAGGACATTCTGAGTTTCAACAAAGCGATACTCGATGGCTCTCGGGTATGAATGCTCTAGCACTATAGTATTGTTGCTGATTACCGTGTCAGGGCTGGCCTCAAGAACAATCCCAGTATCGCCATATGGGTCACCGTTATCAGCATGATAAATCAGATTGCCTTCAATTCGCCCGCCCTGATTAAAATACTTTAATGTATCGGTCCGGCGTTGCGATTGCACCATGCCAAAGCCAATGCCTCTATCATTGTCGATCAACAAATTATTGCGTATCAGGTTGTCGGCGCTATTGACCCAAAAATGAATCGCATGCTGGGCAATGTGCTTATCGGGGCTAGCGATATCTCGAAACACATTGTCTTCAACTCGCCACTGGAGCGCGCCTAGGGCATCAATGCCACCAGTATAAAAATTGGGTGCAATACCTTGGGTATACTGAAAAATCGAATGTTCGACCACGCCGCCGTAAGACAGTTTATCTGGACGCTTGTGCTGATCGTAACTGACCTTGATCATTTGCTCGTAACTGTCCTGAAAAATGCAGTTTCTCATCACAGCAAAGCTAGCACCGCGCTCAGCGGCAATTTGTATCAGATGATTTGGGCTATCTGTCAGAGTAACGCCGTCAAGCGCAAAATGATCAGCACTCACGGTGATGAGGTTATGCACCCCTTCGGTCGCTTTCATCCCGAGACCGCGAAGCACCACCTGATAAGGATTAGTTGACCGTGACAGGAGCCACACATTGTCTGCGGTGATGTGCAACGTTTTAGCCAATACATACTCACCCGAGGCCAAGTATATTGCGACTTGACCACCTTTGGCATTGGCTTGCGCTATCGCTGCAATTAGCTGTGGTGCGGTGCTGACGTTTATCGTGTCAAATTGCTCTGGAGGTATCAGTTGCGGCTGCGAGAATTGCTTTTTAACTTGTGAGCGAGAGGCATCGGCGCCATAACGCCAATCATTGCGGTTAACCGGGGTATGGTCATCAAATTTCAATGAGTGGGCGGCGATCGCAGAGGCCGCCAGCAAAAGCAGCCCGCCAATTACAGCCAAGCCAGTTGCTCTAGGATTCGTTGTCAACCAATGCCAGAAACGACTAACTGGCGCGTTCATCATCGAATATCGCCCGAGCCTTGCTGACATGAGGCTGCCAATCAAACATTTGCTCAGCCCATTGTCTGCCCTGTTGCCCCATCTGTTGAAGCTTATCGGTATCTATCAACAAAGCCGCAAGTGGGGTCACCATGAGCTCCGGATCGGTGCAATCCAGAACATGCCCAGTAATCCCCTCTTGCAAGGTTTCTTTGGTACCACCTGAGTCGCCAGCGATGACTGCTTTACCGCAAGACTGAGCTTCGACCAATACCATGCCGAACCCTTCTATATCATTGGCGATGGTACGGTTAGGCAAAATGAACAGGTCGCATTGTTGGTAACACTGAATCATTTGTTCATCGGAAATTTCATCTAATAGTTGCACATGCTCTTCGAGCTGTAGCTCTGCAACGAGGTTTGTCAGCATCGATTTGCACTCTCCACGACCGATGATGGCATAGAGAATATTGGGAAATTGATCTTTAAGCTTGGCAACCGCTCGAATCATCATGTCTTGGCCTTTGCGCTGCTGCAGGCGGCCAACGGTGATTATCACTTGCTTGTGAGTCCAGCCCATGGCTTGTTTAAACTCAGGATCCTCGGCTGCGGGCACAAAGCGCTGACAATCAACACCAGGATGAAGCACTTGAATTTTGTCATCACCAGCGTAATTGAGCCGGTTGACGATACTAGCGCTGTTGTGGCTGTTACAAATGATTTGTTCAGCCTTACCGCACACCTGCTTAACCAGCAAATCATGTTCCCTGCTCGTCGCTGCGGTTTCAACATCTTCACCATGAACAAAACACAAATATTTGATGTTGCAGATAAGGCTTAACAGCCAAGCAGAAACACCTTCGTGAATGACCCGGCCACAATGAACGTGAGTAATTCCATGGCGCTTCACTAAGCGCCTTAGGGTCCAAACGGTACGCCAATAGAACTTGAGGCCCTGTAAACTTTTTATCCCCCATTCAGGGCTGCTTAATGGCATTCGTTCAATAACAAAATCCTGAGCTTGGTCAAAATCTTGCGAGCCTTCCACTTGATTGGTCACAACAACGTACTGTTCGCTTGGTAAACGCGAATACAACTCGTAAAACCAGCGACCGCTCCCCCCAGCTAAGGGTGGAAAATTTTCAGTGACGACCAGTGTTTTTTGTTTCATTTTGGTAGCTTCTAACAGTTGTTTTCAGTCGTTCTAGACGCCTGAAGAGCCATAATATGATTGCTTGATCTCAGCTTCAGACAGCGGTTTTGGCAATGCCACAAAAATCCACACGTCGTTTTCATCAAACTGCGTTAAATCTGCAACATTCGCTTGCAACGCACGCTTGTCCAGTATGGCGTGAGAGTACTTGGGCTGATAACCGATACCTGGCACCGTCATACTAGCGGGGCACCCACTAATGAGACGGAAGGCATGAACATTTTTGGTATATACCGACGCAATTTGCGGTTCAGAATCATCATTACAGAGGCCTCGGTTGGCTTCATAGATCTGTGCCAGCTGCGGCCATGCATCGGTCGAGTTGTACGGCATTGCTTCATGCTTATTAATGTATAGCGCCAAGGACAAACAACTAACGACTACAGCCACGCTGTTAACCGCCATTTGCCTCCTTAGCTGAAATCGCTTGAGTAACAGCCCCACCCGATTAAGTTGGCAAAACACCATCACCAAAGCCAGCATACTGATAGCAAACCAATAGCGCTCCGAGCCACCAATTTCGATCAGTGCCACCATAAAAACCATCGAGCTGATGAGTAAAAACAGCGGCACAAGTCGTTGCCGTCGAGGAATTAACAAAAACAAGATGATCGCCGATAGCGCTAGGCCGATAGCCGCACTCATCGGCCGCTGTTCTATATCCAGCAACCAAAGCCCGGGTATCATTTGGTTCGGCAGGTGATAAATGCCGTACCAAAACAGGTTTTCTTTCACTG
Source organism: Neiella marina (assembly GCF_002165625.1). Lineage (GTDB taxonomy): Bacteria > Pseudomonadota > Gammaproteobacteria > Enterobacterales > Neiellaceae > Neiella > Neiella marina. Next base: position 19,892 of record NZ_NGNS01000019.1, on the reverse strand, counting down.
TGTTGATAATTGCTGCAGGCGACTTGTAGGGACTTTGCGGATCTTCAACCACCTCTTTAATCATCATTTGGACTTGGTTCACCCCATCCAAACCCAAACCATGGCGATCATACTGGCTGTTGCGCACGCCCCAAGAGGCAAACACCACAATGAACCCCAGTGCGAACACGCTGCATTTCAGCAACTGGCTGAAATCAATCCGCCAACGGGACAGCACTGGTAAACGACTGAGTGGCAAAAACACTAACCCCAGAACCATGCCTTTGAGCAACACGCCAGCACCGGTAACCAATCCCAGTAGGAATAAACCAAGATTGCGAATCGGTTTATCCATTAACCGGTCAGCCAAATAAAGTGCCATGACACACCAGACAAAAACCGGGATCTCAGCCATCGCAACGTGGCTGAAATGCCAGTAATAGGGATTGAGTGCAATCACTAGGGTGCCAATATCAGCCAGCCGAGTGCTGCCAGATAGTCGCCGAATGTAGAGCCACGAAAAGACGATTCCCACCAGCCCTACCAACATCATGGTGAACTTCACTAAGAACCAGTTGATGTTATCACCACTCAGCACCACTGACGGCATTAACAACATTGCCATACCCGGCGGCCACAGGGTATGAGTGACATAAGCGCCATCAAGGTTACGAGTGTAACCATTGCCATGGGCAAGGTTATAACTTAGCGCCAGATAGCTTTCACTATCGTGGGCGTTAAAGCGAGTAAAGTCAGGCCTGTCATTGGGGATCGCAACATAGACAATAAGTAACAACAGCAGAAAAAGACCGCGAATAGGGATTAACTTATCTCGACTCATGCTGTGCTCATTCACTTCTAATCCATGAAAAAGGTCTGCCACTCGAACGTCTTTGTCTATCGTTCGGTAGCGGCAGCGCTACCGCCATTACTTTGCGATAAAGTAAACACCGGTGCAAATACACAAGGTGCCAATCACTTTATTGAGGGTCAATGGCTCATTGAGGAACCAAAAACCAAACAACATGGTGCCAATAAAGCCAAGACCAACAAACGGATAAGCTCGGCTGACTTCAACCTTGGATAGCACCATCAGCCAAACACCGGCACTGGCGACGTATGCCATCATGCCAAATACCACCCAAAGGTTCATTGAAACAGCAACGATGCCACTAATAAAGCCATTGCCAAATGCGTCTAGCGTTGCTTTGTTCGACATGCCACTTTTCAAAAAGATCTGAGCAACAACCGATAGAAAAACGCTAAACAAAATCAAGCCAAAAGTGAGGTAAGTCATATAATTTGAGCCGCTAAAACAACAACACAGGTAGCCATTACCGAAATCACACTACCTCTATCTTTAATGGAAAAAACAATCGGATCATCATGCATTTCGCCGCGATGAGTTTTCACCCACATTCGCAACAGCCAATAACCGAGCATCGGAATAGCCAGCCACAGTAGCTCAGGCTCCTGATATTGGTTGGTAAGGACATTGTTGTTGGCATAAAAGCTAAACATCAAAATCGACAGCGTCGCTGATGAGGTACCAAAACCTAGAAATACAGGGTAATCCGAGTAATTGTAATCGCGGCCAGATACAGCATCTTTGTTTTCGAGTTCCAGCGCTTTTAATTCGGCGCAACGCTTGACTAAGGCCAGACTTAAAAACACGAACATTGAGAACGACAACAGCCAAAACGACACCACCGCGCCAATGGCCACCGCGCCAGCAAATATTCGAATGCTGTAAAGCGAAGCCAGCATAATCACATCAATACCGAAAAAGCGCTTGAGCTTGAATGAGTATGCCAATGTCATGATTAAGTAGAGCAGCAAGACGCCAGTGAATCCCGGTGAAACTAACCAAGACAATACCAGAGAAACCACCAGCAAAACGGCTGCAACCATGATCCCCTGCGTGATACTGATGGCACATGAGGCCAATGGGCGATTGCGTTTGCGTTGGTGTTGCCGATCGGCCGGCAAATCCACTAAATCATTGAAGATATAGGTCGATGAAGCCAATAGGCTAAATGACAAGAAAGCGCCAACGGTGGCCCACAAAGCGTCAATGGTGGTGAGGTGCCAAGAAACAAACAACGGCACAAAAATCAGCATGTTTTTCAACCACTGATGAACTCGCAGTTGCTTCAGCCACACCAACAGGGATGCGCGTTGCTCATCAAACCGACCATCGAATGTGGTGCCACTGGCAAGTTTTCGCGCCGACGATGTCGGGTTCACTAAATAGCTTTCTTGTGCTTCAGCAAACAGATCAAAATCTTCTGACGAGTTACCTGCGTAGGCAAAATTTGGTTGTTCTTGCTTGATGGCAGCGAGCTTATTTTTGCCTTTGAGATTACGATTAGCTGAACTACTTAAATGGCGCGAAAACAGTGGGTAGCGTTGAACAAACAACTCGGCAATGGACTCATTACTAGCAGTTGCCAATACCAGCTCTCGCGAGCCCGACTCCGCTTGCAAAAAGGCATGGAATTCAGGGTTTAATGGAATCAACCCAACATCAGGTTGACTATATTGCGATAACTGATGCTTGAGGTGGGACTTGCCTTTTAGTAACCACAAAAATGCCAGGAACAGAACCAAAGGGTTGACCTTTAATGCTTCCCAAAAACTCTCTAGAAGCATATCGCTCTTGATAAACGTGCCATCAAGATCGACATACAAAGGTACCTTGTCCATAAACTTCCGTCCCTGCTAAGTTTTATCTGTGACATCCTAAATGAGCACAAAACGAATGCGCAAGCTGAAATTTCATACAACCTTGGCCAAACAAAAAACCTCATGACCAAGGGAGTGATGGCCAAGGGCAGCTAATCATCCTGTCAAACTCGCATTGCGAGCGCATGACAAAGCAGCATTTAATGGTATGACTGGCGCCAACACGCTGCTCAGTTTGAGTGGTCACCCGTAGCGGTTATCGGTGTTCATTTCGCCAGCCTTGGTGTAGAGTTTTAACGGTTGATCAATTTGTTAGCTGGTACGGAAACCTCCACATGAAGCAGAATCTTAAGCACCTGTTGGGTTGGTTAGCCGCCTTAGTCGTCTCGCCGCTGACAATCAGCTTTCTCGCTCTCAAGCTACTGCTAAAAGGCCGCACCCCACATTTTGCTGGGTACTCGCAATTTCTCAGCTTGTTCCCAGGGTTGATTGGTAGTTACATTCGTTATGGCTTTTATCGTTTCACCTTAACGCAATGCGTTGCTGATGGCGTTATCGGCTTTGGCGCATTATTTTCCCAAGTCGATACCGATTTAGGGCGAGGTGTCTATATTGGCCCTCAATGCAACATCGGTAGCTGCGCTATCGGAGCCAATACCCTGCTCGGCAGTGGTGTGCACGTGATGAGTGGCAAGGGCCAACATAACTTTGCCGATTTAACCACACCAATCAAAGATCAAGGCGGCGCCTTAACCAAAGTCAACATCGGTGAGGACTGCTGGATTGGCAACGGCGCCCTTATTCTGGCTAATGTTGGCAATCATTGTGTGGTTGGTGCTGGCTCAGTTGTCACACAGGACTTGCCTGATTACTCCATTGCTGCCGGCAATCCCGCAAAAGTCATCAAACAGCGCAACAGCTAATGCCTGAATCAAGCCAAGTCGCGATACCTCCCGCCACCGATATTGAACTGACGCCCGAATGGCAAGATTGCCTGTATCGCCATTGCTTCAGTGCAGCTGATGTTCTGCACTCAGCCGAAGCAAGCGGCGCGATTTATCGTTTCGTCCAGCGAGCCAACAACTATGGCTTTACCACCATTGCGCCATTGCGGAATTTTTTTGTCACCTTAGCCAAGCCAAGCCAGCAACTCGCAGCGCCACAACACCACCGCATTTGTCAGCAAGTGTTGTCACCGCGTTGGCATATGGCCGAAATAGGAGTGGCGGACGGCAACGACGATTTCATCAAAAATGCTTGCGATTTTTTGGCGACCAACGGTTATCCCCATGAAGTCGTCGACCAATTCGACAACTGGCGCTTGTTAGTAGGCGGTAGTTTTGCCGAATACATGGCCCAGCGCCCAAGCCAGCTTAAGAACACCATAAAGCGCAAACGGCGCAAACTAGAAAATGATCAGGTCGCGGTTGAATTCATCATCGCCGAGAACACTGAACAGACCAAAGCTCATTGGCAGGACTATTGCCATGTCTACCAGCAAAGTTGGAAGCCAGCAGAGGAAAAACTCTCATTCATCGCCGAGTTTGTAGAACTGGCAGCGTCCAGAGGTTGGCTTCGTATGGGGTTGTTGTACTTCAATGGTATTCCAGCTGCGGCTCAGATTTGGTTTGTGTATCAGGGTAAAGCGAATATTTTTAAGCTTGCTTACTGCCCAAAACACAAGACTTACTCTCCCGGCACCTTGCTGACAGCGCATCTGATGGCCCATGTTTTTGACCACGATCGCGTTGCGGTTGTCGATTTCGGTATGGGCGATGAACCCTACAAAGCAGACTGGATGAGCGAGCGCATCGTCAGACAAAGCATCAGAGCCTTTAATCACCGCAGTTTTTTTGGCAAACTGGCGCAGTTGCGCTACCAGATATTACCCCGGATAAAGCGAAGAATATTAGCCAAATGACCCTTAGTTCCAGTCAACTCAACCAACTCACCAACATTTTACAGCAGTTACTGCCGGGCCATGCGATCGAGCAATGGACTGACGACACCGGCTTAATTGGCGACATTCCAGAATTTGACTCGATGATGCTGACCAATCTGCTAACGGCCATCGAAGATGTGTATCAGATAGAAATTGATGAAGCAGAGCTGTCAATGGATGATTTTGAGGACTGGGGCTCGCTGCAGCAACTCACCGCGAGGCTGATTCACCACTAAAGGTGAGGCGCGTCATGGATAGACGGCTGTTTTACCTCAACGGGGCGAATCATCAGCAAGCGCTTTTAGTTTGCCAGACAAAGCCGGTTCAAGCTCAGTACACCTTGGTAGTGATCCCACCATTGCTAGAGGAAATGAATGCTTGTCGACGCCATTTGGCAGAATTTGCAGCTCAAGCGGTTCATCGCTCAATCAGCACCATCTATTTTGACTTACTTGGCACTGGCGATAGCCAGCAATCGCTGACTGACGTTCATTCACTGGCTGTTTGGCAGGACAACATTACCGCCATTCTGGGTTCTATTGAAACGCCCATCATATTGCTTGCCGTCCGCTCCGGAGCTTTGCTATTAACCGATGAGCAACTAGCAAGTCAGCAAGTATTGTTTTGGCAGCCTGAACTCAGTGGTAAACGTTGGCTAAAATCAATCCGCCGAGCTGCGCGGCTACAAGGCAACAGCGAACCTGAGGAACAGCAAGCGTCCCGCTACTTGGGCTACAGTGTCAGCAATCAGCTTCAGAACGAGATCGAAGCGGTCGAATTGACCTCAAGCGTCAATGCTCATCATTGCTGCCTATATTTGAATAACTTAGCGCCAGCTAATCTGCCATTTCCGATTCTAACAGCGCAAGGCTTAATGTTCTGGCAACACAGTGAAGCAAGCAAAGAGGCGATGCAACCTTGGTTTGATACATCGTTTAGTGCGTTGAATGATCTACAAGCAAGTATCTCGAATTCAACAACAAAATACAGCCACACAAATCTATCTCAGCCGGCACCGCTTCGCTCTATTAACACAAATAGCGGCATGGAATCTTGCGTTTCCCTGCAATCTCCAGAGGGGACCGTCTTTGCCGTTCATCACCAAGCTCACGACGACCACACGACGGTCATTTTTTTGCCTGGACGCCCGCAAACCCGAGTCGGCCCTCATCGACTATTTGTCAGTCTTGCGAGACAATTATCAAGTGCTGGAATTAGCTCTGTACGCTTTGATTATTGCGGCTGGGGAGATAGTGTTGGCACCGCACAGGACTATCAGTCAGCAGCTCACGAATTAACCGTCGTAGTTGCTTGGCTTCGAGCGAAGCCTAACGCCACTAAGATTGTGCTGCTGGGACTTTGCGATGGCGCAACGATGGCGTTGCTGGCATCACAGCCCTGTTGCCACGGCCAAATCCTCCTCAACCCCTTTTTTGACAGTGATGCGGCTTGGTCAGGTGCGCTGATTGAAGATCATTATTTGGCACAGGCAACCGATTCAGCGGCTGTTTTACGCCATCTTAAACAGCCGTTAAAACTACCAGCGAAAATATCGGGTTTTGTGAAACATTGGTGGAACAGCAAATCTTCATCAAGCAGCACACCATCGGCGCTAGCCATCAATCAACTTAAGTCGTCTTGCGTGCCCACTCTCGTTTGTTGGTCCGCCGAAGACCTAACCGCCAAACAATCGCAATTACAACTGCAAGAATGGCTTAACAAGCCGCAACAAACTGTTAAGCTAGAAACGATTAAACAAGCGGATCACACCTTTTCGAATTCCAGTAGTCAGCACCAGTTGTTTACGCGAATACTGAAGTTCTTAAACACGATTTAACTAAAAAGAACCCAAGTTAAGGCAAGCCAATGAAAGGAATACTCAGGCCCATCACCGCAGCAATGATCGTCGCTCTTGCCGCATGCCAGCCAGCCGAAGTTTCAAGCGATGAGCATCTAGCTAACGCCAAACGTTACATCAATAACAACAATCAAGATGCTGCGATTATTGAGTTGAAGAATGCTGTTCGGCAAATGCCAGAACTGACCGAAGCCAGAGTTCTGTTAGGGACCATTTACTACGAGCAGGGTTTGTACTTGGCGGCAGAGAAGGAGTTCCGGGCCGCGTTGTCCAGCGGTGCTGATCGCAACTTAGTGTTACCACAGCTCGCTCTTTGCTATTACAAAACACTCGAATTTAAAAAGCTTAGTGAGTTAGCCACAGAAATTCCGCAACTGTCGCAAGATGCGGCGGCGAGCCTTTATTCCATTCAAGCACTAGCTTTACTGGCGCAAGATAAGCCGGAAGAAGCTAGTGATATGTTATTAGCCGCCGAACAGAAGCATTCCGAAAACGTCTATGCGCAACTCGGCCGTTTAGCCGCTGATGTCAATAGCGAACAAGGTTTGGCATCCATTGAAGCGTCATTAGCACTAGTAGACGAGCTGCAAAAAGCGGCCCCAACCAACGTCGACGTGTTATTGATGAAAGGGCATTTACAGCAGGCACAGAAACAATACGCCGAGGCTGTCGATGCCTATCGGCAGGCCCTGGAAATGGCTCCCCATGCACCGCAGCACAAGTTGTATCTTGCTCTCGCTCTGATGCAAAACAATCAGCCCGAGGAAGCGGACCCATTGGTCAACCAACTACTTAAGGTTGCCAAGCACCATCCGCAGATCAACGAGCTAAAAGCACGAATTGAATTCGACCGCAAAGACTACAGCAACGCTCAGCTCTATGCCGAGCGTGCTATTCAGAATGGCTCAGACAACACCACAGTATTGGCCCTAGCGGGGATCTCGTCACTTCGAGAAGGCGAGTATGAGCAAGCATACAAGCACTTGGGACGCGTCGAGTCTAGATTGCCCTCTGGACATATGATCAAGCGACTTTATGCCTACGTGCAGTTACAGTTGGGCTATACCCAAGAAGCATCTGCAACGCTCGATGCGCTGACTGATCTGACACCGGAAGATGCTCCTTTGTTCTCAACCGCAACCGGACAACTTGCCCAAGCGGGAGACACTGCCAAAGCGCTTGAGTTTGCCGAGCAAGCCAATAGCCTTAGCTTTTCCAGCGAGAGCTCGATGCGAGTGGGAATCCTCAAGCTAGCTAATGAAGATCAAGATGGTGTTGCCGATCTGGAACGCGCTTTAGCATCCAACCCTGAAATGATTGAAGCGCGCTTATCTTTGGTTTACAGCCTGATCGCACAAGAAAAATATCAGCAGGCAATGTCTGTCAGCGACGAGCTGATTGAGATGGAACCACAAGACCCTCGCGGCTATAACCTAAAAGCTTTGGTAACCGCTCGTTTGGGAGATACTGAGAAGGCTCTCGAACTGGTTGAGACTGCTTTAAAGCATGATCCTGATGATCCGATCACATTACTCAGTAAAACCAACCTCTTGCTTGCTGCAGAACGGCCAGACGACGCCTTTGAAGTAGCCAAGCAGAATTTGGCTAGCAATCCCGAGCAGTTTTATGTTGCTCGCAGCTTCGCTGCTGTAACAGCCGAATCTGAAAACCAAAAACAAGCAATCGCATGGAGCAACGAGTTAATCAGCAACAACTCAAAACACGCCAATGTCTACTGGGTTAATGGCATCACACTCGCAGCAACAGGCGACACAGCAAGTGCTACCGAACAATTAGCGAAGCTTGATGATCAATCCCATACCGAGGCAACTCGAATGCTGTTGGGTGATCTGTACATTCAATCAGGTCAAATTGAGCAAGCGCAAGACAACTGTGACAAGTGGCTGGCCGAGTTTCCAAATAGCTTGCAAGCACAGCTAAGAATGATTGCAATATTTGAACTTCAGCGCGATTATTCCAACGCCCTTCGTCAGACACAAATGGCTCGTTCGAAGTTCCCACAATCTCAACGTTTGGGCCTGATCGAAGCCAGCTTATTGGTTGATAATCAACGCCCACGAGATGCTAAATTAGCATTGCAAAAACTGGATGCCGAGTTGATGACCCACCCAGTTGCGACTCGACTTCAAGCTCGCATCGCGGTGCAAGAAAAAGATTTCGATAACGCCATCACTTTGTGGCAGAAATACTATGAGCAAAGCCAAAGTATGCCTGCCCTTATTGCGCTAACCGATACCCATTTGCTCATTGGTCAATACGATGAAGCGGAAGCTTTGCTCAAGGCAGAGCAAGCTAACTTCGAAAATACCGCACCGATATACAACAAATTAGCCTATGTCGACTTGCAGCAAGACAAAACAGTCAGCGCTATCGATAATTACCTCAAAGTCCTTGAGTTGGACTCTCAAAATCTCACTGCGCTCAATAACGTGGCTTGGTTATATCTTCAGCGTGGCGACTACAAAAAAGCCGTTTCTTTCTCGGAACAATCTTTCGAGCAGGCCGGTCAGTTCCCGATGATTGCCGACACATATGGTTATGCATTGCTAAAAGACGGTAACGTCACCAAGGCAGAAACGGTGTTAGCTGCAGCGTATGCAAAAGCTGCTGGTAACGCTGAAATTGAACTGCACTACGCCGAAGCGCTGCTGGCGGCAGGAAAAAACCGACAAGCTAGAAAGATTATTGCAGACACCAATCCAGAGTCGGAGGAGTTAAGAGCTTTGAAAGCATCTCTAGAGAGTCAACTTTAATAAGGCTTAGAGCGGTCGCTATTGGTAACGAAAAAGCCAGCATTTCAATGCTGGCTTTTTACTGTGTTTGTATAGCAACGCCAAACAAAGGTTCGCCCCCGTTACTGGTACATTCTCTTTTGGGTCTCACAAAATTGTTCAGATGGCGACATTGCTTCTAACCGAGCCTGCTCTCGTTGCTCCTCGATCTCTTTGTCGATAACGGCAAAAAGTCGCTTGAAACCTCGCGGTAGGCTAGCGTGTAGCATTTCAGCATTAATGTAATAAGGAGCTCTGAGACCATGATAATCAACTGCAGGGCCAAGCTGTTTAAACTTGACGCCGATAAACGCCATACTCCGGGCTAGGCGAGGCTCCATCATTACAAAGCAGTGCTTGTTGCCGCTACGAATGGCTAATGCTGCTCCTGCCAAGTACAAGCCAATAGCAAGAAATGGGAAGCAACGAAGTTCCTCTTTAGAGTAACTAGACTCATTAATAACACCGGTCGCGGCACCTTTGTACTTATCCATTTGCCGGCGACGATAATCAGCCGGCACTGCTAACCGCGACATTTCACAGACTTCGTTGCGCTTGAAGTCCGTCGGTTTTAAATCCGCGCCTTCCAATGCGTGTTGACAATATTTTTCGATGGGAAGAAGCTCATCATCATTTTGTGGTGACACAACCCGGATGGTGCCAGCGTGGTCCAACGTTTGTTTGCGTTGGATTAAGCAATAGCGACTGAATTTATCAAAGTCATCCTTTTCCATCTTTTCGGGCTTGGGGTCTTCGAATTCAAGTTCTTCACAATAAACTTGGTGACGGATTCGAAACGTTTCATTAACCGAATCTACATGATATGCCACAACGGGTTTCAAGAACTTTGAAAAGTGCTTAGCGATCTTACGCCCCTCCCGACTAACTAAAAGCTGGCCTCCCCAGCTTACAATTTTTCCAATCACAGGCAATTGAGCTAAACGCCTCAACTTTCTATTCATTCAGGATCCCTCGCTCATTTGACCAACCGTAGTCATTGCCCAAGTCTTATGCAAATATGACAACTTTACTCCCATATTTAAGCATATACTAAGCTACTGTACGAACGGATCGAAATTCTAGTGTTTTCTTGTTGTCGAGTTTTTTTACACTTGCGCAACACGATTAATCAACCCTCCGCCAAAAACCAATTAATCACAATAAATATCAACAACTTAAAAAGTTGGCACCTAATCTGCTTAGTAATCTTCGAACACGAACCATGGCGAAGCGGGATACGCTTCCCGCATTCAGTCAATATTTAGCTCTTTAGGAGAAACTTATGTTACGGAAACTTACAGCAGCCGCCTTCGCCATGGCGTTGAGCGCAACAGCTTCAGCAACAATGATCGATGGCATCTCTTTCGACGAAGGTGACTTGTTCGAAAGCACCGGTACTGTCGTTCAAGAACTGGATACTATTACAGGTTCTTTCACTGCATACGGTAAATTCGATACTGAACTAGCTACTTCTGAGTTCCAGTGTGCGTCATGTGACCTAACTTTCGTAATTAGCGGCTTCGTTTTTGAAGAATCGCTGAGCGTAACAGGCACATTGCCTTTGCAAATCCCAAGTGTTAACGCCTACTCAGGCGGTACCATCGAGATTTACAACCAGGCAGCTGGTACATTTGATATTACCGATGGTACAACCGCGATCGGTGATGCAAGTGAGTTATGGCTGAGCTTAGCGGGCTTTGAAGTTGCAGCAAACCTGCTTGCACCTCTACCATTTTTTGACCCAACGCTGATGGCCTCTTTCGTTGGTCAGGTTAATGCACTAGGCTTGCCTTCTGGCGCAGGTTACTTGGAAGTAGTCGGTGGTGCAGCAGGTGAAGTATTCGACACCAACACCTTGTTTGGTGGTGCCGATATGGCATTCAACAGCAGCTTCATCTTGAGCCAGCAAAACGGCGCCTCTATCGTTTCTTTGGGTAGCGCAGACATTGCAGCTAACTCAATCCCAGAGCCAGCATCTGTTGCGCTGATGGGTCTTGGTCTGCTGGGCTTCGTTGGCGTAGCACGCCGTCGCAAAGTTAAGTAAAAGATTTGCTGCCAAGTGCAGCGAAGACCAAAAGCCAGAGCACCTGCTCTGGCTTTTTTTATGACTAAAACTGCGAGATTAAGCCGCTCAACCACCTAGTTGAGGGTTCGAAAAGCACAAAAAAAGAGCAACCACTGAATAAGTAATTGCTCTTTGGCTGCTGGCGCTAACTTAGCAACTTGCCAGCAATTGACTAAGGCTGATAACGCCCTGGCGCAATGACATTATTTGGGTCCATCACCTGTTTAATGGCTTTCGATAACTGCCAGCAGGTCAGCTCCGGATCGAGCATCTTGTTTTGCTGGTCGACATTAAGACGATAAGGCACACACCCTTGCGACAACCCTTTTTCAACCAGCTCATCCAAACATGCTTTCGCTTGTTTGGTGGCATCACTATCTGCTGCATTGAACAAAATAGGGATCGTACTATCGGTCAAATCAAAGCGTAGATTGGTTAACGTAATTAGTGGTTCAATACCGTATTGCGGGCATACATCACGCACCATGTTCACAAAAGCTCTCATATGGTCAGCCTTGGTCGGCACCAAAGGCGCGTACCACATTAAGCCACAACCATCTTTTGCCGGATTCATCTCTTTGCTTTTGTCAGCTTGGACATTGGGGTTGCGCCAATAAGCTAACGGTAATGCGACTTGATTCGGCTGCCCAAGCATAATTTGAATGCCCTCTGCCATCGCCTGAAGCTGTTCACGCTCATCTTTCATGAGCGACGTAGGCAGTATTTTTAATACTAAGCGAGCCGTTCGCAGTAACCATCCCTCGGAAAAAATCGTCCGATAGGCGTGCTTTCGCACGCGACGATGAATATCCTTTCGCGCCGCTTTTACAATTTCTTTAGAACCATAGATGGAGCCAACCAACATCCAACCAGGCACTTGATATTTTTTAGCAAGCTTCTGACATTGCTCCTCGGACATTACTTTATGTTGCTCCGGTCCATTTGGGTTGGGTGCTACCATGGATAGAATCCGGCGTCGATCCATCAAGTTAATAGAGCCAACGACCCCCTCATAGTCGCGGAGTATGTTTTGCATTAAATTGACAGCAACTTCCAAATCTTCATCTTGACTGAACTGAACGTAAAAACTCTCGAAGTCTTGTGGACATTTCGCCAGACGTATTGTCATTTCAGTAACGACTCCCATATTCGATTGGGTAAACAACCCATCGAGATAAGGGCCAACCTTCCATTTGAATGAACGGTCCGCTAAATGATGTTGAGAATTGTCCATACCATAGAGGCTGGAGCGATATTGTCGACCATCAGCCAAATAGGCAGTCACAGCAGTGACAGCAGCAAAGTGATCGGCATAAGGGGTGATACCATAACCCCGTTCAAGGGCGTTACCGACAATACTGCAATTTGGCCCTGCACCCGTCACCGGCACCATAAAGTCCAAGTTTCGCTCTTGTAACCAAGCGACTAAATCGCCTTGAGTAACGCCTGGCTCTAGGGTGATCAAACCAAGCTGCTCATCAAAATCAATGACCTTTTTTAAACCCGATAAATCGAGTATGTATATCGGCTGTTTATCGCTAACAGGCAGAGCACTGCCATAGCCCCAGTTGCGCCCAGAGCTAATGGGTTGCAGGCAAGCCCCTTGGGAGTTAGCCCAAGCAAGTACATCGGCAACTTGGCTTTGCTCGTTGAGGATAAAAGCACCAAAGAGTGTTCGTGATGCACCAATCGCATTTCCACCATAAGTACTTTGAGCTCGCTGTTGATCGAGCCAAGTAACTCCTTGAAATGATTCGGGACAAGTTGTTATCGGATGATTAGCCATAGGTTATCTGTCTCTATTATTCTGTCTTAGACAACCCATTCGAGTGCTGGGTTGTGACTCAAGAATCCGTTGGGGCTGGCAGTTAAACCATAGGCTCCGCTTTGAAAAACCGCAATGACATCGCCAAGCTCTAAGTGCGGAACCTCGAGTTGTCTTGCGACAACATCCAGCGGTGTGCAAAGAGGTCCACAAACGGTCGCAGTCGCGACTGATGGCTGATCAACTTTATTGGCAACCACGATCGGATAGTTTTTTTTCAATAGCTGCCCAAGGTTGCCCGAATTGGCTAAGTGGTGATGCATGCCACCATTGACCATTGCAAACATCTGTCCCCGCGACAGCTTCAAATCTGTGATCTGACTGAGGTAAATACCCGCCTCCGCCATAATGTAGCGCCCCAACTCTAGAACTAACGTCTTGCCAGCGGTAAATGAACGTTGCTCGTCCACTAATTGGCCAATTGCTTGCCCATATCGGATTAAATCAACTGGCTGATTTTTAGGAAAATAAGGAACGCCAATACCACCACCAAAATTCAGTTTTTCAACGCTTAAATCGTAGTTTTCACACAATCGTTGAAAACAAAGTAGACTCTGATGGAATTGTTCTATCAGCGCATCCACATGCAGGCATTGAGAGCCGGCATAAATGTGCAGCCCAGAAATTGAAACTAATGGGTGCTCAGCGACAAGCAGTGCAATATCGGCAAATTGTTCCTCATCAATACCAAATGGTTGAGCGCCTCCGCCCATGTGCATACCTGACGCTTTGAGCTGGAATTGAGGATTGATTCGCACACTAATGCTAACTGGCTGTTGATAGTTCTCTGCCCAGCCGATGATCCGTTCAACTTCGGTGACCGATTCAACTGACAAATAGCCTCCCAAAGAAAGTGTTTCGGCAATTTCATCGCTTGACTTAGCAGGGCCAGCAAAGCTGGTTTGGTTGGCTTGGAAGCCTGCCTTAACAGCATTTTTAAGCTCTGCAATCGACGCCACATCGACCCCATCACAGCATGCTCTAAGTGACGACAGCACCTGTATATTGGGATTGGCTTTAGCGGCATAAAACAGTTGAAACTGCTGGGGTAGTGCGTCTCGCAATGCTGCAACTTGGCGATGGGCAATGGCCATGTCATAAATGTAGCAAGGCGCCCCACTTGCTTGTTGTAACCAATCTATAGCAGGTTTACCTGCCCAGAACAGTTGTCCGTCCTGTATTGAAATGGGCTGCTGGAACTGATGGCCGCTAGCTAGCGTTGTTGTTTGTAAGGTCATCGAGCCATGTCTCTTTAATTTTTTGCCGATCCAGTTTGCCATTAGCAGACAATGGCAAGCGATCAGTTTCGAAATAGTACTTCGGCCATAAGTGCGAAGCCGAACTTGCTTTATATTGCTTGAGGATGTCACTTGATTGCATCGCAGTGCGCTCGACAATAAGCACAATGGCTTGGCCAATCTCGGTGTCATCGACAGCCATACATATTGCCGCACCGACACCTTCGATCGCTTCGGCGATTGATTCAACCTCTTGCGGGCTGACTCGAAATCCAGATGTTTTTATTTGTTGGTCTCGTCGCCCGACGATAAACAGATCGCCGTCCTCATCGGTGTACGCCAAATCACCCGACCACACTGCCCGTTCACCGTCATGGTCTTGCAGATATGCAGGTAAGTTTCGAAAACGCTCAGCTGTTAGCCGGTCTTGACGCCAATAGCCTTGTGCAACCAGCGGGCCGCTATGCACCAGTTCGCCCACTTCGCCAACGGCACAGGGTTGTTGGTTGTCGTTCAGCACCATCAATCGTGCATGCGGAATGGCTTTCCCCACACTCAGAGGCTTTTGAGCAAGCAATTGCGGTGCGAGAAAACTAGAACGAAATGCTTCGGTAAGTCCATACATGGAGTAAATCGCCACGTTAGGAAACTGAGCACATAACAACTGCTGAAGCCCTGAGGTCAATGCGCCACCTGAATTGGTGACAAATCGCAGCGAATCCGCTGTTGCAGTTTGGGTATGAAGTATTTGATGCCACAAGGGCGGCACACCTGCCAACCCCGTAATACCAAAGCGATCAATATCTTTGCAAACCGCACTTGCCATCAGGTAGTTATGTAAAACGACCGCGGCGTCGGCCCGCCAAGCCGATAACAACTGATTAAGGCCATAATCAAAACTAAAAGGTAGTAGCGCAAGAATGCGATCCCGAGGTGTTAGCTGCAAATAGCTAGCAACACTATCAGCTCCAAGCCACAAATTGGCATGAGTCAACATCACCCCTTTCGGTAACCCTGTGCTGCCAGAGGTGTACATCAGTGCTGCAAGGTCAGCTGGCTGGCAGAAACTTATCGGCGTTGCGCTTTCAAGTGTTTCGAGCCAGTTTTGCAAAACATAAGCGGAGGCTTGGACCGGATGTGTTGGTTGCTCAATCACCAACTGTTTCACTTGGTCGCCGTCGAAAGCCGGATCAGTTGCCAACTGTGTCCATCGAGCAGCACTGGTCAATAGAATATCGGCCGCCGAGTCCTGCATAATATGGCCAAGTTGAGCAGCCTTAAGACCTTGATGAGCAATGACCACAATGCCGCCACATTGCCAAACCGCGAACATTGCTATGACCTGTAACACCGACTTAGGGCCATACAATACCACTCGTTGGCCAGGTTCTAGCTTGGTGTCTTTGCGCAGGCCGCTAGCAATCTTCGCTACTGCTTGTTTTAATTGACCAAATGAGTAGGACTGAGGCCCCATCAATAACGCCAATGCATTATCATCAGATTGCCACAACAGGTCATGCATTGTGTGAGTCATATCGGCCACAGAATCATCCTTGGGCGGTGCGTTACTCAGTTATGATAGAGAGAATATAGCGACAGTAAATTATTGGGCATAATTTTATCGGGTAATCCTATGATTTATAGAGGTAAAAAGACAGCATTCGTCATAGCCTGTTGGTTCAGCTTGATGGTTCACAGTGCGTTTGCTCACAATCCATTGCCCGCCACCATTGAAAAAGTGAAACCCAGCGTCGTTGGTATTGGCTTGTTTGATCCGCTTGCCGCGCCCAAAGCGACCTTGATGGCGACCGGTTTTGCCATTGGCAATGGCACCTTGATCGCCACTAATGCTCACGCAATTCCGAGACTCAATGAAGAGCGTAATCAATCAATTGCAGTGATGATACCCGGCGGGCGAACATCGCAAGTGTATAAAGCGACTTTGATGGCAAGAGATGACGAGCACGATCTTGCGATCGTTAAGGTGACGGGCAAGCGACTGCCAGCCTTAACATTTTCCAACCAAACTGTCGTTGAAGGACAGGCTATCGCGTTTACCGGATTCCCAATTGGTTCAGTGCTCGGCCTCTACCCAACTACCCACCGAGGCATTATAGCGACCAAGACGCCTGTTATGCTTCCCGTACCAGCAGTGGGTAAGTTAACCGCCAAACAACTGAAACGTTTACGTGAACCGTATGAGGTCTATCAACTAGATGCAACAGCTTACCCCGGCAATAGTGGCAGCCCAGTTTACGATCAAACGACTGGTGAAGTGATTGCAATCATCAACAAAGTACTACTGACGGGTAGCAAAGAATCCGCACTAACCAACCCCAGTGCCATCTCCTATGCCATTCCCGTCAAGCACTTACAGCAGCTGCTAAACGGATTGTGATTCCGCCGCCACCTCTACTGCCTCGCCATGCCAGCGATCTAACCACAATGCAATGACGCCATCGCCGGTCACGTTGCAGGCAGTACCAAAGCTGTCTTGAGCGAGGTACAAGGCAATCATCAATGCAATAGCACTTTCCCCAAACCCCAGCATCGATGCAAGAATACCGAGTGCAGCCATGATCGCTCCCCCCGGAGCTCCCGGTGCTGCAACTAATGTCACGCCAAGCATTAATACAAATGGCACGATATTTCCGAGCGTAGGTTCCGCTAACTCTGGCCGCATTAACATCACTGCAGTGGTGCAAGTGACGATGGTGATGACCGAACCAGAAAGGTGAATCGTGGCACACAGAGGCACTGCGAAATTCGCGATCGGCTCTTTGACCTCGTTACGCTTGCTACTTTGAAGTGACACCGCAATGGTCGCTGCGCTCGACATGGTACCAAGCGCCGTAAAATATGCCGGCAACATATTTTTGAGTAGCATCAGTGGCGGCTTTTTGTGAATCAAGCCCGTCACGAGATACAACCCAGTTAGCCATAGCCAGTGCATAGCCACAGCCATCATCAACACCACAGCAAACGTTTGTAACGTTTCGGTCGCAGATCCTTCTAGCATCATTTGGGTAAATACCCCAGCAATGTAGAACGGCAGCGCAGGAATAATGACTTTAGACAGCAACAAGTCAACGACTTGCCGCCCCTCATCAATCACTTTACGTAGGCTGGTTGATTCAATGGCGCTCATACCGATACCAAGCACAAACGCGAGAGCTAAAGCTGTCATGATTTCCATTGGCGGAGCGATGGCGATAGAGATAAAAGGAGTCAGCAAGTTATCGGCATTTGATGTGGGGATTTCTGCCTGTGCTACCAATGCAGGCAATAATTGGCTTGCAACCAAAAAAGCAAGAACACCGGCGATCACCGTCGATGAATAAGCCAAGCCCACAGTGTGTCCAAGTAGTCGCCCCGATTGCTTGGGCAATGCGCCAATGCCACTGGCAATGTAGAGCAGGATAATCAATGGGATGGTGAAGCCAATCAATTGGCCAACAAAAACCTGGATAGTCAGCATAACGCGTGCTAACCACTCGGGCGCAATGGAGCCAATCAATAAGCCAGCAATGATACCGACAATGAGTTTCAATAGCAGATTCATACAGCGTGTCTCTTATGACAATTTAGACAGCCGCTTTTTACCATAACCGAGCGTTAAATATCTGTTATTGCTCGCACAAGTAGAACTTGATCCTGAGCTTCTTTGATGGAACTCATGTTTTAACTTGATCACTATATTTTGCTCAAATGGGCGAGATTTTTTGAACTCGGTGGCAGTTTGATTTTGTTGCGTTATCAAAATAAAAAAACGATGGAAATGCCCTGTTATGCTGTTGCCTCTTGTGAGAGCCACACAAGAAAAAAGTTGTCGCGGTTGAATAAAAACAGAAATAAACCGTCCGCTGACAAAGTACCAGCACGTTTATTCCTATAATAATTTGAGGCTTATTCATGACACGTCATACTCAAAACGCACACCGTTTAGCCACCGAAGAGTTCGACCAACTATCTCCTTACGATTTCAGTCTTGATGAACATTTATTGTCTAAAAGTCAGATCAACCTGATTCACTGGATGTGGCCAACAACCAGTTACCAATATGATCATCTATGCCAAGCCTACAGAAACTACCTACGGTTAGAGCGCTGTGGGTTAACCGAAGCTCAGTGTATCAATCTCGGCTTTGATATTGATTTAGAGGGCGCTGTTAGCCTTGACCAAACACTGTCATCGCTGGCTTCAAGCGGTTGGCTTGTAATTAATACAAAATCTAACGAAATCGTGATGACCAGCAAATGTCAAAACTGGCTTCACTCGAAATTCACTCGGCGTTTCGGAAGTCAATGGCAAGACTGGCGCGAAGAACTGCAACGCATTCACGACATGGTGCCGTCGAGTCAACCGGAGATTTCGGAAAACCTCGCGATCATGCACTACGCCAATGGCTTATCACCACAGCAAGCATCTCGTTGGTTTCGCTGGAGCGATGTCCAACTGGCGGCAAACAATATGATTTGCCGAGCCATTAAAAGACAACTAAAGATAGATGAGAGTGATTTAGCAAAACACAAAGTGTTGCACCTGAATCCAACTTTACGGCTGGCAAAGAACACAGCTGCACAAGACCTCACAGGTATTACCCTAGCTATTGATATAAAAGTGGATGATAAAACTAGGCATGTTAAACCCAAGTCTTTGATAGCAGTGGATGAGGACCGTATTGCAATTTCGCAACTTGATTTGGTCACCGGACTGTTTTTGGATGTGCCGTTACATTTGTCTGAAGTAGAGATCTGTTGCCATTGGACAGTCAAAAACGGTACAAAGTCGGCATCGGTTCTGCACAACATTACCTACAAACTTGAGCAAGTGAGGGGTGGTTGGTTCTATTGTGTTGATGCGGAGCACACCGGCCGTTGCGAATCTGACTACTTCCGCCCCGATGGATTTTTCGATATCAGTGTACTTACCGGCAAAGCGAACTCCACTGGGGAAGATCTCGACGCTACGCCTCGAGCCCAACATCAAATCGACAAACTCGAAATGAAGTCTGGCAACGTAAAAATCACCGAATCAATAAACCTTAAATCATCGTCTGCTCACGCCGCCACGTTGATTTGCCGCTAGACCAACCTCGCTTTACGTAAAGCCGCCGAATAAGGCGGCTTTTCTTTAACTTCAGCTAGCCTAAGAAGCTAGTCGCCTTCGTGACCTACTTTACTCCTAGCTCCTCGGCTTTGTCTCCTGAGTCGCCCTTTTTTTGCGCCAAAGTTGTCACATGGGGGCCGAGCAGGTGCGTTCACAAAGCAACGCTTTGTGCACCTGTGGAGCGCTAGCAGCTTAGCTGCGACGCTGGGAGCCTGCGGCGCGCTGTCGTTAAGCAGAGTGATAGGTTAGATACCGCAGCGCTTCACCGCGATTGTTGGTTTGCGCGAGGCGCTAAACGACAAAAGGCCACCCTATTGGGTGGCCTTCTGACGTTTTATTAGGTGCCTGGCGGTGACCTACTCTCACATGGGGCTGAACGCGGATACAGACAAAGCGCAG
>NZ_NGNS01000018.1 GCF_002165625.1 Neiella marina | reverse complement strand
TTCAGTTAAAGTGCTGTGGCAAGGATGGCTCAAATTACAAGCCATCCTTGAAGGGTACGAGCTAGCCAAGTCTCTTGAACTCTAAGATGTGATCAAGAGACAGCCTTAACTAGGTGGCTTTTTCGTAGGTCATTTGCTGCTAGTTTCACGGTGCCAATTCAATTGACACCGAATCAGAACTATAAACGCCTTTCGGGGTCGACATTTCAACCAACAACTCACCAGGTCCCTCCGACAAGTCCAAGATAGCCCGGTATAAACCAGCGCCACAATTGGCTCGGTTATCAATACCGAGGTAAGGATGATAAATAGCTTGATTGGTGCTGGCCTGCAAGAAGCTGGTTGTTCCTCTGAGCTTTAACGGATCAGATGGAGAAAACGAAATTTGCGTCTCGGCAGCAACGGGATTAATGGTCTCGCCATCCGACGCAGTGTCGCGAGCACAGACATAGGCGTCAGTAACCCCAACCAAGGTATCGGCGCGCTGGGTGCAATCCAAATTGGTACCGTCCCAAGCACAGAAGTAGACTTCTGGCGCATTACCCGCCATGACAATCACGCTATCGGCACTCACATCGACCAATTGTTGTGTACATGCGCCGGCATTAGCCGAATCTTCAGTACACAATTGGCCGTTGTAAATACCATCTGGGCCGTCATAGGAGCCATTCAGATCACGGTCAATGAGTTGGTCATTGTTGTTGTAAATACCATCTTCATCGTCATCGCGGTAGGCTTCACCGACATCATATTGGCCAGTGAATGAATCTTGGGTGTGCTCAAACAGGCCATTACCGTTGTTGTCGTAGAATGATTCCTCACCTTCAGCATAAGCCAAAATAGTGACCCGAGCGTTCTCCGGACGGAAGTTCTGCGAGCGCCAAAGTACAGTACAGACGCCACCTTGGGTTTCACAACTTGGCTCGATAGCGCCCCCCTCTGCGACAAAAGAGATCGAAGTGCCATCAGACACTGGATTGTTGAAGTGATCGGCAGCGCGAATCGTCACAGCCACTTCTTCACCATCATAATTCCAAGCCTCTGGGTTATGAACGTCAAAGCTCAGCGAGAAACTATCAGCATCTGGCAAGCCAACACCAATGGCCAATTCGCTAGACACCGTAGCGATGATTGGATCGCTGCCGTCAACCACAGCCTGAACACGAGCCGACCCTGGTAATGAGCCAGAGCGGACAGTCGTTGTGACCAGACCATCGTTGTCAGAAATGGCCGTCACTTGGCTGAGTTCGACTTTGTCGGCGCCACTAGCGAGATTGAAACTAACATCCTGGCCCTGTTTTGCTCGGCCGTTGGCATCAGTCACTTTGAAGCTAACCATCGACGTCGTTTGGCCACCCGTTCCTTGCAAATTGATAAAACGCGGTTCGGCAGAAACGAACTCGATGTTGCCAACCGGGGTATCGGCGATGCTGATACGCAGATTGTCGGTGTCACTGGAAGAGCCCAGCTCCACTGAAGCAGAGATAATATCTTCGGTTTCACAACCATCAGGGCGATAGGTTGCGATTGCAGTACCGCCTGTTGATTGAATACTGTCATCGAGAATCGCTTTACCTGCGGTGGTACAAGTCGAGCTAAAAGTGACTTCAACAGGCGCCAGGTAAGGTTCGCCCGAATCGGTTGTCAGTGTTGCAGTGACAGGCAGCGTCGAGCCATCCGACAACTCTTCGCCATCGCCGAGCGGACTGGAGATTTGTAAACTGATTTGCACCTCATTGATGGTGGCAAAGAGCTCATCATTGGCATCATCGAATTCAGCACCAATGGTAACGATGCCGCTATCGCTACCAGCAGCGATATCAATCATGGCGAAGCCATTGTCATCAGTCAGGACTACCCCATCGGTGCGGGACAGTTCGCCTTTGTCGCTAGCAATGGTCACTTTCTTATTTTGCGCGGGGCTGTTGTCTTCGGTTGCATTGACAACAATAACCGCAGGTGCGGCGGCGGAGAAATCAGTGATCTGCTGACAACCATCTTGCTGCGGTGGACAATCCCATAAGGTCACAGCCACAGCTTTGGTACTCACGACAGGCGTACCGAATACCTCAGCAACTAGGTCATCCGTAGCGTCGTTGAAGGTCGCATTCAAGGTTGCAACGCCGGTATCTTGACCGGCACTAATGGTCAGGAACGCTTGACCACTGGCATTAGTCAAAGCCGAGCCATCGGTTTGCGACAACTGGCCTTTATCGGTTGTAACAACAATTTTTTGACCACTAGCGGGACTATCACCGCTTGTCGCTTCAACTAATATTACGGTCGGTGGAGCTGTATTGATTTCATTGGTTTCATTACAACCTGTGATATCAGGAGCTGATAAATCAAATGAGTCGCAAGCCCATAACGAAATGGATACTGTGTCTGCTGCGGGTGTTGGGGGGGGCGTGCCACCGCCACCGTCATCATCTTCTAAAGAGCTGCCGCCTCCGCAGCCAACTAACGCGGTCAGTACCGGTAGCCATATCCAGCGAACCCATTTTGACATCATCAACATCTCCGTGCTTGAACTGGGTTTAATACATCCGCCGTCACTATAACGAACTTTTAACCCGACTAGTAATTGGCAATTTCAACTAATTGAATCAAAAAGCGAGCAAATGCGGCCTTTATCGCATTTAATACAGTTGTTAAGGTATGCCGGTCTCAAATTGATAGGACAAATAATGCTCCAAACAAACAAGTTATCGCTGACCCAACGGATCGTGTTGGGCATGATCGCTGGAATAGTTACCGGCGTATTTTTGCGCCAGCTCTTTCCTGACAACATTTTTGTCGACACCTATCTGACCCAGGGATTGTTCCTAGTGGTTGGTAAGATCTTTGTCGCCAGCTTACAAATGCTGGTTGTGCCCTTGGTCTTTGTTTCGTTAGTCGTCGGCACTTGCCAGCTTAAAGATGCCTCGACGCTTGGCCGATTGGGCGGTAAGTCGATTCTGCTTTACTTACTCACCACGGCCATTGCCATCGCTTTGGCGATGACCGCTGCGACCTTGATTGCGCCCGGTCATGGTTTGGATATGGACACCTCAGCAACATTTGATGCCGCACAAGCTCCAGCGCTTTCACAAGTCTTTATCGACATGTTCCCGCGCAACCCAATTGAGGCAATGGCAAAAGGCAATATGCTACAAATTATTGTCTTTGCATTGCTGTTTGGCTTTGCCATGGCCATTTCTGGCAAACCAGGAGAACGTCTAGCGGCGGTATTTGAAGACCTCAGCAGTGTCATCATGAGTTTGGTCAGCATTCTGATGAATTTGGCACCCTACGGTGTGTTCTGCCTGTTGGCGAAGCTATTCACCGAAATGGGACTGGGTACTATCGCCAATTTGGCGGAATACTTCTTAGTGGTGTTTGGGGTATTAGTGCTTCATGCGGTCATGGTGTACCCCACGCTGCTATCGGTGTTTACCCGCTTAAATCCAAAACCCTTCATGAAAAAAATGCGTGATGCCGTGTTGTTTGCTTTCAGCACTGCGTCGAGCAACGCCACCATTCCGGTCACTATGGAAACAGCCACACGCAAGCTTGGCGTTCACAACAGTGTGGCGTCGTTTACCGTACCCATGGGCGCCACCATTAACATGGACGGTACGGCGATCATGCAGGGTGTAGCGACGGTGTTTATCGCTCAGGTCTATGGCATTGATTTAAGTTTCGGTGATTTTATCAGCGTCATCGTTACCGCCACGCTGGCTTCAATCGGTACCGCAGGCGTTCCAGGTGTTGGCCTCATCATGCTCGCAATGGTATTACAGCAAGTTGGCCTGCCAGTTGAGGGTATTGCTTTGATTATCGGTGTCGATCGTTTACTCGATATGACGCGCACGGCCGTCAACATTACCGGTGACACCATGGTGACCTGCGTCGTTGGAAAAAGCGAAGGCAAAATGAATACCGATGTTTACTACGATGAAAACGCTGGTATTAAAGAAGAAGAGGTGCACCTCAGCAGCTCAAAATCTTGATATTATAGGTTGTGCAGCCGGGCTACCCGGCTGCCAGCTACGACAACAATCTCGGCCAGCTGACTTAGCCTCGTACAGTGCTTTATCAGCGTGTTCGAGCCAATCATCGACACTATCACCAGCAACGTACTCTGCTAAACCAGCGCTCATTGAAACTACAACTTGATGCGGCGCACTACCCAGATCGAATCGGCTCTTAATCAACTCAATGACCTGATTCGCCTCGTCGTTATTTAAATCCGGCAGCAATAGCAAAAACTCATCGCCTCCTAAACGGAATAAACGATCATTCTTGCGACTATGGGTCATCAGTTGCCCTGCGAGCCAAACCAATACGTCATCGCCGACAGCGTGACCATGCTGATCATTGATGGGTTTGAAATGATCGACATCGAGCATCACTAAAGAAGCAGCGGTTTGATGTCGTTTAGCGGTATCAACCGCGCGCTCTAACTCATCAAACAAGGCGTTGCGATTATAAGCACCAGTGAGTGGATCAATAAACGCCAGGCGTGTTAGTTGCTGCTGTTGGCGCAACATCATTAATGCCAAACCAAAAGTAAAGCCATAACAACAGCTAAGTCCGAAGGCAATACGAAACCCTTGAGCCGCGCCATAGTGGTGCCAGCATAAATAGATCGCAGCGCCGGTATACAGTGCCAGTAATACCGATGACACCTTAATCGGCAGGACAAAAAAGGCGGCAAAGAGTAATGCCGGGATCAAGTGCGTTGCATACATATCGGGCTGGATGAGTGCCCAAAGAGAAACCGGCAATGCAGCCATTATGAATAACGCATCGAGTACCAAGTGGATTTGCATCTCTGGTGCAATACGCCCCAACACCACGGTAGCCGCCAACATAATCGCCATGACTGATAATGCAGTGGCAATCAACGAATGGCCCCAAAACATGTGGAAGATGGCAAAGGCAACAACAGTGACCAGAGCCACTAAGTGCATGAGCAAGCTAACCCGAGGGCCAGCATGACCCGCTGGAATCGTCTCAATCCAGCGATTGCGATTGTCGGTAAGAGTCGGCTTGTAGCTAGTCAATTGACTTCAGGTGGGCTTTACCCCACCTGATCAATAAAGGCAAATTTGTTTTGATTATAGCCAGTTATTGCGCCCAATAACGCATTTTGTGACTCCAGTTTGCCAATACTCTGGCAAAGCTCACAGTTACATTTTCGGCCACTTTTTCAGACAATTTTTTGCGAATGACATAGCGAACCTGATGAATATCTTTTTCATCAGTGCAATGTTTCATCAATAACTCATCAGAGGTGGCAAGCTCATCGACTAAGCCAAGCTCGAGCGCTTGAATGCCAAACCAATGCTCACCAGTGGCGACCTTGTCCAGCTCCAATGAAGGCCGATATTGCTGAACAAAGCTTTTGAACAAACCATGAACTTCATCGAGTTCAGTTTGGAATTTCTCTCGTGCCTTGTCGGTATTTTCGCCAAACATAGTCAGTGTTCGTTTGTACTCACCGGCCGTTACTTGTTCAAAATCGATATCATTTTTCTTCAGTAAGCGATGAAAATTTGGCATCTGTGCAATGACACCAATAGAACCGATGATGGCAAACGGCGCGCAGTATAGCTTATCGGCCAAACATGCCATCATGTAACCGCCACTTGCTGCGACTTTGTCGACCACTATGGTCAATGTTAATCCCGCTTTTTTAAGGCGGTCCAACTGGGATGCAGCGAGCCCATAACCGTGAACAACACCACCACCGCTTTCGAGCTTAAGCAGCACTTCGTCGTGCTCGGTGTCGGCAACTGACAAAATAGCCGAGACTTCTTCACGTAATGAATCAACTTCATGGGCATCGACACTACCATTGAAGTGCAAAACAAAAATTCGGCCGCTAGTCACGTCGTCTGAGTCTTCAACAACTTCGCCCTTTTTGACCGCTTTAGCTCTGGCTTTTGCTGCTTTCTTGTCAGCCTTTGCTTGCTTTTTTTCTTCCTGGCGAAGCTGCTTTAACTCTTCTTCTGAGAGCAATTGATGACGAATTACATCTTGGTGATCTTGCAATTGCTCAGTCAAATCGGTCAATTCAAGGTGTCCCTTGCTTTGACTTCGCCCCTTGCTTGAGTTGGCAACAATAAGGCCAATAATCGCTGCTATCGCAACAACAAAAGTGATCGTTTTCGCTAAGAAAAGTCCGTATTCGTATAAAAATTCCAAAACAATAATCTCTGCTTGGCCGACTTCTTCGACTCAGTTCCTTGTCGACGCTCGGCGGTTTTTCGAAAGTACGCCAGTATAGAGGCTAATGAAGGCGCTGGACAGAGGCAACTTGTGTCACCAAATCTTTTAACGAGCCTACCTTTGGACAAACATTTTGAACGGTGGAGAGTGCCGACTGGCGTCCTGCAGGCTGAAATAGCTTGGCGAATAACGCGCCTGGTTTTGCCCCCTCACAGCTCATCAGCCAGGCAGCAAATTGGGGATACCAAAGCCGCTGGTGATATAAAGCAGCGTCGCTAACCAACGTGGTTAACGAGTACTGCGGGGTGTATTCGTCTGGCATCGGTAGCTCAAAATAGCGTTTAAAATAGTAGTGATTGATTTGCTGCAAACTAACAAAACTGCCCTTCTCTAGCTGGTGATAGGCCAAGGCCGTCGATGCGCGAAAATACTGCTGGGTCAGTTTTTTGTAGCTGGGCGTTCGTGATTGCAACCAAGGATCTTCTGCTTTCATGATTAACGGCAACAGTGTCTTGCCTAGTCGACTAAAATCCCCTTCAATACTGGCGCCGCTCAGACCATAGTAATCTGCGCGCGCAAATAAATGCTGTATCGCCAATCCCAACTGCTGATAGAACACTAACCGCTCGCGACCTTGCCAATGAGTTGACGGCAAGCTCGTTAGCACCGCACTGGTTGCCGAGTGACGGCCACTGATACCATGTTCGATAGCACGATGACGAGCTTTCGCCGACTTCCCTGGGCGACCATGTAAATCAAGTAGTAGTGTTCCGAGCATCTGTTCATCATGGTAAACATGATAAGCCTCAACGGTTTCATGCCACCGTTGGCCAACGTCGCTTAATTGCTCAAAACGCAAACCGTAATTGCGTAACGTATTAAACACCATCGCGACAACTTGCGGAGCAACCATTGCATTGTCCGCTAGTTGCGGTCTGGTTGCAGTGACCGACCAAAGCCAGTCTTGCGTTGACTGGGATTGTGGGCGGTGTTCGCGCAAGTTTTTGAACGACTGCTGCAAATAGCGATCGACACTCGTGACATCACTAAGCATTTGGGTTTGTAGCTGCATCGCTGCCCAATGCTCAGCACCTTGTAATCTAGCCAAAACATGACGCTGCCCGAGCATCATATCCAATTGCACCATGTTATCAGGCATGCCTTTCGAACCAAGCGCGACCCACACCATTCGTCGGCATTGCTCAGGTGTTGGCAAGTTAAGATATTGAGCAACTTGGCCACCACGCAACGGCAGTTCAAACTGCGAAGTTTGTTGCCACTGCGACAACAATTTGTTTGGCACCCCCTGCATGCAGCGCTCTGGCAAGCGCAATTTTTTGTCTAACCCGTGCAACGTCTGTTGGTAACCCAGCTCCGCATAAGTCAGCATCTCAGAGGCCTTTTGTGCTCTTGCTGAGGACAGTAAATCTTTTTCCAGTAGCCACAGACTCATCAGTCGACTGCCCTGCTCAGAAAAGCGTTGTTCACTCAATCGAGCCAAAGTAACACTGACGTTGTCTAAACTGCTCCACTGAGCTTGGAGCTGGCTTAATTGCTCAACACAAGCTAATGCCGCGGCCTTGATTGACGGCGATGAACCGGCATCGACTAACACCATGGCTTTAGCAATAGTGCTGTCGATGTGTGCCAGTTTTTGATCCAACATCATTAGTGTTTGTTCATCTGGTTGGGCAGCGAATTCGGTATTGAACACCATGGAAACCGCATCGCACTGTTCGGTTAACTGGCGATGATCATCAGGCCAGTGCGTGAGTGGCACTGGCAAGTCGCGAGCGAACAACTGGTTTGACATTAGCACCAAGTAGAAAAGGACGGCAACAACTGCAGATGGCAGTGGCATATATGAAGATCGGGACACCAAATATCTTCCGATAGCGAGGAGTTAAACTCTAATGATAACGCCAGCGCACAAAAAAGCTCGGCCTAAACCGAGCTTTTGTCTGTTGCAATCTTACCACTCAGCAATAGCTATTGGCCCTACGGCACAATTACCGACTTTGCCTGCTCTGAGATTGTCAGTTGCTTACCACCACTACTTAAATACTCAGCAACCTGCTGTTGCATCGATGACGTGACCAGCGCATTTTTCATTGGATCGGGCGCAACGCCAGGTACCGCCGCTGGACTTAACAGCGAACTGTGGAAGCCATAGGTAAAGCGGATGGCACCGGAAACCCCAGAATCATCTGCCACAGAGTCGCTAATACCGTCCATACCATAGGAGCCGATCAGCGCTTCGGTACCAGCGACTGGCCAGCCTTGTGCTGCGGTTGAGTTAGGCAGTACTTGGTCGGACAGATTGTCCGCACCGTTACCGACAACCTCTTGAATAAGCACAGGAGTCTGCAACTGAGTACTAATACGCGCAAAGTTGACACCATCTGCTGAATCAAGCACCTGCTGAGCGGCAAACAAGAACTGGCTAAGCAACGATGGATAAACCGTATCGACCATCATTTGATATTGCTCAGGATTGTTTGCTTTGATTGCAGCAAGTTCATCCGCAGTCAACGAGAACACATCTATTAGCAGCGCATCAAACGTCTCTGTTGAGGTTAATCCAGCTTTCAACACGGGACCAAAGGTGCCGCTGTATGCCACACTCGCTGCATAACCACCAGTTGGAACATTGAGCACTGCGGCGTTGAAGGTAAACGGATTCGGTTGTGCGGTGCCATCAGGCAGCGTGAACGGCGCGTTCGCGACAGCAACAGCTGAGGCACCAACGACGGCACCCTGCGACATACCGAGAAAACCAACGTTGTTAGCATCTAATAGTGGTGCCTGCATCATCGCTGCATCTCGCAGTGCTGAGAAGGTTACGGCGGCTCGCAGGGTCAAAATATCGAGCGATGCTTGGCGCATTGCGTCTCTTACCGACACTAAACTCAGCAAATTTAAATGGGTCAGGACATTACCATTGACATATTGCGGGCCGAAGTCAGGCGATGTCGCGGTTAACTCGTAAACACCATCACCAGTCAAGTCAGCACTACGACCACCGTGCAAAGGCAGGTCAACTGAAATAGTCGCCATACCTTGCAGTGCCATGGTACCGGCTAAACCCAGCACCGATTCTTTGACGCTAGTAATACCGTGGGAAAACACAGTAGTTGGCCAGCCACTAATACTTGGCTGCAGGGTCATTTCTGGAGGCAAAGATTCCACCGGAATGCCAGCCAGTTGGGCACGAATCGCGTTAACTACATCAGGGTCTGGAACGGTGATTAGTACTGATGCTTGCTGAATGCCTTTGACCTGTGCCAACGGATTGTATTGGGTCAAATGTTTCTCAGGATCGACAGGAGTGCCGGAAGCATCAGGGACATTAATTTGTAATCCCACCCATTTACTTGGGTCGGCCAAATCGCCCGGCGTCAGCGATGGGTTTTGCGCAAAGGCTTGGGCAGCAAATGACTCTTGGCTCAGCGCCCCGCTTTGTAGCGCGCCGGCAATTGATACTGGGCTGTCGCCTTGTGCTTGCCAACGAGTGAACAACACATCACAGACACCTGTCGTCGCTAAATCAGCCAAATCACAGGTCTCGTTACTGGCAATATCTTGCAGCATTGGCAAGTTGACCGTCGCGGTGTAGACCTTAGCCGCACTGGCGACCAAGCCCGCTTGCCCTTCTAGCACGGTGCCCGATAACGCCAACAACTGTTGTGCGTTGAGACCCGTATCAACCAAGTTATCAATGGTGGGCTGCGTCTGCGCAACAACCAAACGCGACACCGCCATTACATCCTCAACCGACTGGGTGGTAAACGGCATGCTGTAATTAACGGTTTCAACATCAATACCGGCACCAGCTAAGCCTGCTTCGTAACTATTCACTGCCGCTTGCAATTGACGCTGCTCGTCAGTACCCAAAGGTTGCGTTTCGTAGTCGAGACGCAACAGTTCATAAGACGTTGAGGGGTAAACACTGCGACCTTCGGAATCTTCAATTAACGATGTGGTCGCTAGCAAATAGGATGTTTTCGGCTTTAGTGGCTTGATTGGCACCACGACAACATTGGTGCCATCAGAACTGGTGACAAAATCAACACCATAGCTGAGTTGACCAACAACCTTACAGAGCAAGCCAGTTGGCACCTCTTGGCAATCAGGGTCGGACGACAAGGGATTACCAAGAATCACTTCTAACAGTTCGGCGGCACCGGGCTGAGTTACCGTATCGGTGTTAATCGTGAACTCGCCAAATGAAGCAACAGGGAAAGTAATGTCAATGACAATTGGCGCAGCAGTACCCCAGCCATCTAATGCGCTGAGCGCCACTGCGGGATCTGATACGTCGGTCGGGTCGTCAACCGGGATATCTAAACTGCCATCGGTGGTCGTCAGTAACAATAGATCAGAAGGCAGGGCCACCACCCCTGCGGCTGGATCGAATTGAATTCGAGTAAAGGGCACCGCAGGCTCTTGATCTTTGGCAACGTCTTTTAACGATTCGCCGCCACCGCAACCGACCAGCACGGCTGCCAACGCTGTTAAACCAGCGTATGTTGTTATTTTCATGTTTCTCCCCAACGTTTTGATTGTTATCGCGATCGCCTTCTCCTTGGCAACTGCTGTTGTTAAATTCAAACTCGCGTTTGAATATTGCCTTAAAGCTAAACTAAGCGGAGCAATTGCACTAGTGCCAGGGTGTTAACTTGATCCCAGTTCCAATAATTTGGGTCCAACAAAGGTCTCAGGTACACTGCGCACTGAATTTTTTTGTCGAGTCCGTTATGAATTTTGAAACTGTTGCAAGCGATGCATTTGCAGACAAAGTGATTTTAGTTACTGGTGCCGGTGCCGGTATTGGCAAGCAAGCGGCCCTTTCTTTGGCTGCTCACGGTGCGACCGTGATTTTGTTGGGACGCACCGTTGCTAAGTTGGAGGCCACTTACGATGACATTATTGCCGCAGGGGGCGTTGAGCCAGCTATTGTGCCACTCGACTTGAAAGGCGCGACTGACAAACATTACCTCGATATGGCTGCCACCATTGAATCGACTTTTGGCCGACTTGATGGCGTTCTTCACAATGCTGGTGAGTTAGGGGTATTGGGCACCATCGAGCAGATGGATATGACCATGTTTGATGAGGTAATGAAGATTAATGTACGCGCCCAAATCAGCATGACGCAAGCCTTGTTGCCACTGCTAAAGCAAGCCGAAAACGGTCGACTATTGTTTACATCATCATCAGTTGGCAAAAAGGGACGCGCGTTTTGGAATGCTTACTCAATATCGAAATTTGCCACCGAAGGGCTGATGGAAATCCTCGCGGATGAACTGAGTAACACCAAGGTAAAGGTCAATTGTGTCAACCCGGGAGCAACTCAAACAGGCATGCGAGCAAAGGCTTATCCAGCAGAAGATTCGTCGGCATTGAAAACTCCTGCTGATTTAATGCCGCTTTACTTGTATCTGTTAAGCGATGCAGCAGGCATCAATGGCCAAAGCATTGATGCCCAACCCAAGTAATTAGTTTTAATTTCGACCTTGGCGACGCTTGGCGTTCGCCTTGGGCTTGCTTGATTTTGCATGGCGCTGTAGCTGTCGGGCTCTGCTCTTTTGCGCGGTCCGGCGCAAGCGATGGGTGTTCACTTTAGTATCTTTGGTGACATCCAATACAGTGCGGGTTTCTTTCGGTAACGACACCGAATCCCGCAACACATTGACATCATCCAATGGCAACTCCAACCAAGCACCATGGGGCAGCTTCTGCGATAAAATGGTGTTGCCATAACGGATGCGAATCAGTCGGCTGACTGTTACGTCCTGGCTCTCCCACAAGCGACGAACTTCACGGTGTTTTCCTTCATGAAGGGTGACATGGAACCACTTGTTAGCCCCTTCACCGCCAGCAATTTTGATCGAATCAAATGACGCCAAACCATCTTCAAGCATCACACCCTGTTGCAAACGCTTGAGCATGGCATCATCGACACTACCAAAAATCCGAACAGCGTATTCACGTTCTAATTCATATGAAGGATGCATCAGGCGCGACGCTAATTCACCATCGGTGGTGAACAATAGTAATCCTGAGGTATTCAAATCGAGGCGACCAACAGCGATCCAGCGGCCGGCAGCTAACTTAGGTAAGCGTT
This sequence comes from Neiella marina, assembly GCF_002165625.1. GTDB lineage: Bacteria > Pseudomonadota > Gammaproteobacteria > Enterobacterales > Neiellaceae > Neiella > Neiella marina. The sequence continues at coordinate 84,821 of NZ_NGNS01000018.1, read as the reverse complement.
CGAATACGGTCGGGCGCCCTTCTGGGTCTTTGCGGCTACAGACTTCCCCTTCAGGCTTGTGGTAAGCAATAACGCGACAGACAGTGTCTTTATCGGAGCGCGTTTGAATGACGTTACCATCGACACGAACAACATCAGCGTCTTCAATGCGATCACCAAGTTTCGCGGTTGAGCCATTAACACTGACACGGCCAGCACTAATCACCTGCTCCATTTCACGGCGCGAACCAAGACCGCTGCGGGCCAATACTTTTTGCAACTTTTCACTCATAGGGGAATCCAGTTTTAAATGTCATTAGGAAGTAGCCTTCTCAGGCGGCGCGCGATTGTAACACAGAACATCCGGCATACCAGCGACAAACACTTGCAGTAAAGGTTAGCTGCAATTTCGCTGATTTATCGGTGTCATCAGCATTTCTTGGCAAAATCACTTGTTCAGCGCCGATGGATGTTTTTAAATGCCTCATCCAGCAAGCTTTGTTGACTTCCAGCTATGACGGCGAATGCCAATCAAGATCATCGTATTGAATTAACTTACCGCGTTGAACCCGGCTGCCTTGGCCCAGACGGTAAGGATCATATTGAAGGGTTTTGTCAGTTTGCCATGCGCGCCATTGCCTCACTCGACGCTAAGTTTGTCATTTGGAATATTATTCCGCGCTACGACAAATCACTGCCAGAGATGGAGTTTAAGGTACGCGGCAAGAGCCTTAGCAGAGATAAAACCAAGCTGTACTTACATGCCATGAATGCCGATCTGGATGCCTTTGAAGAGCATTTAGACGACGCGTTGGTGCGTATGATTGACGCCTACCGCAAACGCACTGGCTAGCCTCATGTGCAACAGCCCACACCTCGATCAGGCTTGCAGCCACTCCCTAGCCGCTTGCGTTATAGCAACGACTGCAGGATTAGAGATACGGCGCTGAATTGAAATGGCAAAAAACTGCTCGCGAATATCATCAGTCGCGCCGATTTGCACCACGTTAAACTGCTCAGCAACTTCCTTGGCGATCGCCGACGGCACAGCAAACACTCCGGCACCAGCCTGACCAAAGGCCTTCATCAAGGCGCTATCATCAAACTCGCCGACCACATTGGGGCGAATATGATGCTGATCGAGCCATTGTTGCAACCGAGTATGCATCACACTTTGCTGGCCAGGGATCAGCAATGGTTGCTCATCTAGGCTGACTGGAAACTCGCCCGCTAGTTGCGCCGCTAAATCAGGCGTAGCCATAAAGCTCAAACCACAGTCGCCAAGTGGATGATTAAAGCCTCGAATACCGATATCGGAAGGAATAGGAGCATCTGCGATCACTAAGTCGAGCCGATGCAATGCCAACTCTGCCAGTAACTCTTTAAGACTGTTCTCCTTGCAAACAATTCGTATCGGTTCGCCAAGACCCAAGGCAGGTTGTAGCAGTCGGTGGGCAATGGTTTTTGGCACCACATCAGCAATGCCGATTTTAAGCTGTTGTGGTCTTTGCAGTGAGCTTCGACTTAATACATCTTGCAGTTCATCACCTAACGAGAAGATCTCATCGGCATAGCTAAGCACCAGTCGACCCGTTTCAGTCAGCTCTAGTTTTCTTCCTACTTTGGTAAACAGCGCGGTACCCAACTGCTCTTCGAGCAGAGTGATTTGGCCGCTGATGGTTTGCGGTGTCAGGTGTAAATGTTCGCTGGCACGGACTATACCGCCTTGTTTTGCCGCCACCCAAAAGTACTGAAGATGCTTGTAGTTGATCATAAATAACTTCGTATTTTTCGAACTGTTTATAAATTATATTCGAATATACCTAACCTTCTAGTGCAACTAAGCTGATTAGCGTCCATCTGGATAAACCATTAAACGGAGAACATTATGCTTATCGTGTTGCAATCTGCTGGTGCACCATTAACACCATCGCTCGAAGATTACATTCGTCGCCGTATCAATTTCTCCTTGGCGCGCTTTTCCAATGAGGTCCGCAAGATCAAAGTTCGGGTATCAGATACAGCAGGCGCTGGTGGCAGTTATGTCAAACGCTGCCTGATTAAAGTCAGCCTGAAGAACAACGCCGATGTCACCATCGAGGATGTGCAAGACAAAGCTGTCCTAGCGGTCGACAGAGCCGCTCATCGAGCGAAAAAGACCTTGCTGCGCAGACTCACACAAAGACGCCGTAAAAACAGATTTCAAGGTTCTCGATTTAGCCATTCGGCCGCTTAGTTTTATCAAGTTGATGGCTATTTCTAACGATCAGACAAGCTGATAGCAGTAACAGGACAGCTCAAGCATTACCCCATTTACTGGAGAAACCTATGAGTATTAGCAAGTTACTAAATCAATTTCTTGGTGCTGACAGTCAAACAACTGGCATTGGTGGCCAAGCCACTAAAGCCAATCAAGTTGTCAGTTCACTCGCCAGCAAACTTCCATCAGGGCTCGCTGGCGGCGCCGCAGCCGGCGGCGTCATGGCACTATTAGCCGGCAACAAATCGTCACGAAAATTCGCTGGCAAAGCAGCCCGCTACGGCGGCGCAGCCTTACTCGGCGGTTTAGCGTTTAGCGCCTATCGCAAATGGCAAACGCAACATCAAACTGCGCCCGTCAGCAACAATAGCGACCAACAGAGCACTGCCGCAGCCAAGCCCGACGCTTATGCTTATCAAGCGATAGAGAAAAGCTTTAAATCAGAGTCGGTGTACACGGAAAACTTTCAGTTAACGCTGGTGCAAGCCATGATCAGTGCCGCTAAAGCTGACGGTCACATTGATGACAAGGAGCAAACGCGGATATTCAATGCAGTCGAACAAATGGACCTGAGCCACGAGGCGAAAGGGGTTATTTTCGATCTAATGAGACAGCCTATCTCGGTGACGGATATTGCCAATGGGGTTCACTGCATTGAACAAAAGTCAGGCGTGTATTTAGCCTCATGTCTTGCCGTTGACGTTAATGGTCACATAGAGCAGGAGTACTTGAGCCGGTTAGCCACCGCACTCGAGTTGCCAGTGGAGTTAGCACAACAGTTGCAAGACCAGGCCGACAAAGCATTCCAAACGGCGGCCTGATTTGGCTTTGCCGGTTATAACGTATCAAGGTTTGCCAAGCAGAACTCAGCGCGAGCTGTGATCTGTTGTTGCTGCTCAGCACTTTGCCTATCCCAGTTTCGGTAAATCATACCGATTCTGGGGTTAGTACTAAGTTGCTGTCGGTGACGCACCATAAAATGCCAGTAAAGGCTATTTAACGGGCAGCTTTGTTCGCCGGTTTTACTTTTGTGGTCATAGTGGCAGCTGCTACAGTAATCGCTCATCTTATGGACATAATTGGCACTCGCCGCATACGGTTTACTGGCAAGCACGCCGCCGTCGGCAAATTGGCTCATGCCGCGGGTATTGGGCAATTCGACCCACTCAATAGCATCGATATAAATACCCAGATACCAGGCATCAACTTGGTCCGGATCGATGCCAGCCAATAGACAAAAATTACCTGTGATCATCAAACGCTGAATATGATGCGCATAAGCATAATCTAGACTCTGGCCGACAGCTTTTGCCATGCAATTCATTTTCGTCTGACCATGCCAAAAGAATTCCGGCAGCTGGTTGCTGGCGTCGAAGTAATTGAGTTGACCGTACTGCGGCATACGGCGCCAATATATACCGCGAACAAACTCGCGCCAGCCGATAATCTGACGAACGAAGCCCTCGATTTGTGGCAACGAAATGAGCTCTGGGTTCTCTTGATAGTGATGCAATGCGCTATCAACAACTTGCTTAGGACTGAGCATTTTGCTGTTTAAGGCGAAAGATAAGCGGCTGTGATACAGGGTCCATTGCTGTTCGCCGTGTTCTGTCATGGCGTCTTGAAACAAACCAAATCGAGGGAGGCAGTGTTGGCAAAAGTGCGCCAATAATTGCAATGACTGCTGGCGATTGACCGGCCATAGCAACTGACTGGTCGCCACCCCGATGGTTTCAACCTGATGGCGCTCAAGCCGTTCGATTATTTCGCTGACATCATTGCTAAAGAGCAATGGTTCCGGCACTTCTGCAATGTCGGCAGGTTTGAGTTTGGCGCGATTATCAACATCATAATTCCATTTACCGCCGACCGGTCTATCGCCTTCCATCAAGATATCAAATCGCTGCCGTATCTTACGGTAAAAGGTCTCCATCCGCTGATTCTTGTCGGTTGGGAAATATAGCGCCAAGTCGTCATAATCAACCATAAAATGCTCAGTATCCCATTGCCGCTTGGTCACACCATTGGCAAGTTGCAGCTGTTGCAACTGCTCTTTCAGTCGGTACTCATCAGGGCGCTGATAGTCGAAGTTGGCGATGTTATAATCGCGGGCATATTGAGCAATGAGGTGTGGTAACGACTCAAACCGCGCGGTGTCATCTAAGGTCAAATAGTTGACCCGGTGACCTGCTTTTTTCAGCGCCTCGGCGAAGCCTTTCATTGCCGCGAAAAATGCACACACTTTCTGATTGTGATGCCTGACATAGCCGGTTTCTTGATGTAATTCTGCAATTAAGTACAACACACCGTCATCGCGACGCTCGAACCAACTGTGGCTGGCATTGAGTTGGTCGCCGAGTATTAGCCTTAGCGAATGAACAGGTAAGTTCATGAAGTGCTAGTCCGTTTGTTTTGTAGTGTCATGCTGCCCTGCAACTCTATTTCGATTAGAGGAGCAGCGCTTAGAGCAATATCGTACGTTGGCCCAGTTGTTCTGCCAGCGTTTGCGCCATTGAAAGTAACGACCACAAGTCGCACATACCTTGCCATCTAAATGCTGCTTAAACATATTCGCTACTGCCAATTTGGCCAGTCAGCGCAATCGACGGAGTCTAGTGGCGCAGCCGACTGTTGCCCCTGCCAACGTTGAATATAGTCACCGTCAGGGTCAAAAATCTGGGTTTGCTTTTCGATATTGAAATGCCGCCCACCTTTTGGATCGGCGCCAACCCCTGCGATGTATTGCCAATTGCCCCAATTGACCGCTACGTCATAGTCAATCAGTTGGTACTCAAAATAGGCCGCACCATACCGCCAATCGAGTTGCAACTCATTGACTAAGCAGCTGGCGACAATTTGGCGTCCGCGGTTGGATAAATAACCCGTTGCGTTCAATTGGTTGATGCAGGCGTTGACCAAAGGAAATTGGGTTTTGCCGGCGCTCCACTGACGAAACCGCTGAGGATAAAAACTAGTCAGCGGGCGAGTTTCGCCAAGCCCCTTAAATTGAAACAACTTAGCGCCATGATGTTTGGCGTAACAGTGAAAGTACTCCCGCCACAATAATTCAAAATAGATCCAATAGGTCGAATCATTCGCTTCAACCTCCTGCTCATAACGCTTAAGGGCAGCAATGACGCGCCGCACCGAAAGACAACCGTTGGCAAGCCAAGAGGACAACTTGGTTGAGTGATGCCAACCATCAAGCTCGTTTCTCACTTGTTTGTAGCTACTCGGTTTGGCGCTATTAAAGTACTGTTTAAGGTGTTGTTGCGCACGACCTTCACCGCCTACCAAACGCCTCAATTCATCGCTGGGCATTGGCTGCAACGGCACCGAAGGGATGGCCGCTGACGCTTGTCTAATGGTATCGCTGTCGAGCGGCGACAATGGCAAACATGGCGGTGCCGCTAACGGTGTCGGGCATGGGATTTGTTCAATCAATTTGCGGAACTTACTAAAGCTACTTGGCAGCTGGGCATTATCGAATGGCAGCTGCTGACTTTGAAACAAATCGTAGCTGCTCAATTGCAACCACTCAATGTCGCTATACCGCTCAGTCAACTGTTGCCATTGTCGCTGCTCATGAGCGGTAGCGTGTAAGCTGCGGCAAACTCGATTGACCGAGAATCTATGGATTAATCCGGGTAGAGCCTTGGCTGGTGACTCATAAACGAGCAACAGCCGCTGCCCGAGCGCCTTGAGTTGTTGGTTCAAGTCTTCCAATGATTGATGCAGAAAGCGCCAGCGATGGCGCCCAATCCTTGGGCCGCTTTGTTGGCTCGTGGCTATCGGCTGAAACCATTCAGGCTCGACAAAAAACACACAAACCAATGCATCGCTGTTCGCTGCCATGTGCAGCACTGGGTTATCATCCAGCCGCAAGTCGTGGCTGAACCACATCAATGAGGTTCTATGCATCAATGGTGACCCCATGCTGGCATTGCCACGCTAACGCCGTTGTTGCTGGCCTAACGACTGTCATTGCTGCCCTGCTCTAACTCGTCTATCTCGCGCGTCAACTGATCGGCGTCGGCGCTGAGCATTGAATAGGTGCGAATATCACCGCGGCGCTGCGCTAACATGGCATGCTTCAACAGTAAGTCACGCTCTTTGCGCATCTTCTTACCCGGATTGGACTTAAACAAATTAAACATAGGCTCATCCTCAGCGTATTCACTCGTTATTGATGTTCAGTACTCAATCATCACTTCATTGCGACGAAAAAACGGCAGTGTCCAAGGCGGGTTGTACCGCGCAAGTTTTGGCGCACTTATGGGTGTTAGATTGTTCTCGGCCATCCAAGCGAGCAACTGTTGAGTTTTGGTCGCGACCTTGTCCTCCCCGGTTAATCCAGAAAAAGTCACTACCGCCATGGTCCGCGCAGGCACTTGGGAAACCACCACTTTGTTGCTGTTAGGCTCAGGCAACGTATCTAAAGAAAACTTACTTGGCATAACGAAGCCAATGACCCATTGTCCACTTTCATCCTCCATCGCTGGGGATGACGCAAGTTGGTTGGTCGCAGGTGAGCCGCTAGCTATGGCTTGCGGTGAAATCAACACAGGTGCAGTCATGCTTATTTCTTCACTGCCGCCGCTGGCGGAAGTGTTATTGCCGAATATGTAGTCTGCGACGGCACGAAACCCAGTACCAGAGGCATCATCCATGGTGCCAGTCACTGTACTCTGGGCGACGATCATGCTGCTGTATTGGCGAAGCTCGAAGTCGTCTTGTTGCGCTAGTACCTTGTAACTTGGTTGCTCAGTTGCCACGGCGGCCCCCATCACCAGTGCCAAAGCGGCCGCGAAGATAAATCCGATTAGCTGTCGCGGCGATGTATTGGCTGTATTCATTGGTTTGCCTTAAGGCTTTGTTGTCGTACTAGTAAAAACGTCGATAACAACAAGATGGATCGCTTATCGACTGAACGAACATGACAGTTTGCTCGTAGGGAAGAAAGACAAACGGCAATAGAGCATTAGATGATCAAATTAACTGTGTTTTACGACGGCACCTGCCCCCTCTGCGTCAAGGAAATGAACGCATTGGCGCGCTACGACAAAAAACAGCAAATTAAGACAGTCGACTTGTATAGCGACGAGTTCGCCAACTACCCACAAATCGATCAGCAGAAGGCAGACCGAGTGTTGCACGCGATTGATGATGAGCAGCAATTATTGCTCGGCTTGGACGTTACCCACAGGGCTTGGCAGTTAGTGGGCAAAGGTTGGATGTATGCGCCATTGCGCTGGAAGTGGATTAAACCATTGGCCGATCGTTGTTATTTATACTTCGCCAACAACAGATACGAGATTTCAATGTGGTTAACCGGTAGCGCTCGGTGCAATAAAGACTCATGCTCCGCGCCACCAACCGGCCGCAAACAGTAGACAGGCTACTCCTTGTTATCACCACACTCACTGCACACGCCACTGAGCTCAAATTGCGGTTCAACGAGTTTGAAGCCGGCATCCGAGGCAGACGATTTGATCTGTTCGACCAAGGTGTCGCTCATGGTGATTTCCTTGGTAGCACCGCAGGATTTGCAAACGACAAAGAACTGGTCGTCGTGATGATGAGAGCAATTAAGGTGAGCGCAAGAGACATATTTATTTGAAGAGGCTAATTTGTGCACCAACTCAACGTCGACGAACAAATCAAGTATCCGATAGACAGACATGGGTTGCATCGGTTGCTGGTGGTTTTGATTGTAAATCGCTACCACCTCATATGCCGATAAAGGCCTGTCAGCGGCAAGCAGAATCTCAAGCACCGCCGCTCGTTTTTCGGTTAGCTTAACCCCTGCGGCTTGGCACTTATTGTGGGCACTCTTCAGGCCTTTATCGATATCCATAGGCTATGTTTGATTTGTTACTCTCTACTTATCTTTACTATGCCAACACATGGCAAGTTACTGCTGTCCTAAGCCTGCATGCAGCGCTTTGCGATAGGCGCTAATAGCAGGGATTAATGCGACCAATGCAGTGACGCCCAAAGCTGCCGCAAGCTGAACGAGCTGCGCCGACGATAGAATTTGAGTTGACACGAAAATACCATAATGGCTTGCCAACAGATCACTGGCACCGTAAAACACCGCCCAAACTAAAGCCAGCGACATACCGATGGCTGCCGCAGTAACCAACAGAGCCTCAAGTTGAATAAGAACAAATAGCACAACAGGCCCGGCGCCTATCGCCCGGAGCACTGCAATTTCTTTCTGACGTTCTTGCATCGACGACAGCAACATGGTGGTTAAGCCCAGAATCGCCGAGACAAACACACACAAAGATATTACGCGCAAAATGTTCTCTACCGAGCTAATCAACGACCACAACTCAACGAGTGCAATACCCGGCAACACCGCCATCAGAGGCTCTTGCTTGTAATTGTTGATCGCACGCTGAATTTTGAAAATTGACATTTTCGACTTTAAACCCAGCATAAATGCGGTGATCGTAGCCGGCTCAACGTCAATGTCTCGTCCCTCTGCAACCGCTTGTTGTAGTGCTTTCAAGCGACTAGGCGGCATGTGCACAGCCTCAATACCAGCAAGGCTGACATGCACCGTGCGATCGACTGGCGTACCTGTCGGCTCCAACACACCAACAACTTCAAACGGCGCATTATCATGGTTAGTAAAACTGACTTGGCCAATACCGTGAGACAACACAATGCGTTTGCCCACTTGGTAGTTCAGTGCTTTGGCAACTTCTGCCCCAATCACCGCACCAAACGGGTTGTTAAATGCTTCACCATCAGCAAACGCCAATTGGCGTTTATCGCCATAGCGGTAAAACTCAAAGTAATCTTTATTGGTGCCAAGCACGCGATAACCGCGGTGAGAATCACCGAGTGACATCGGGATAGACCAAACCACGTCGCGTTGGCCACTGATGGCTTGATAGCTATCCCAATTGACATTATTGGTGGCATTGCCCATGCGAAACACTGAGTAAAGCAGCAAATTCAGCTGGCCAGTGCGTGCCCCGACAATTAAATCAACACTCGACACAGTGCGGTTGAAACTAGCTTTTGCTTGCGAGCGAATGTGCTCAACGGTTATCAACAAAGACAAACTAACGACAATCGAAAACAACGTCAGTAACACCGACGTTCTGCGGTTCATCAAACTTTTGTAGGCCAATTTCATCATCATAATCATTGGCCTCCAGCACAATTGATATCGGCCAAATTGACACCGACATCAAAGTAAGACTGCAGCGATAAGTCGTGACTGACAAACAGCAAGGTACTATTTTGCTCATCGCACACAGCCATGAGTAACTTCATAAAGTTGTCTCTAGCATAGGAATCCAACGCCGACGTAGGTTCGTCCACTATCAGCAAATCTGGTTGGTTGATTAATGCCCGAACTATCGCCACTCGTTGCTGCTGGCCCACACTTAATTCGCGGCTCGGTCGGTCTAACACCTCAGGCTTTAACTGTAACGCTGCTACTAACTCCAACATGCGCTGCTGAAAGGCATCTTGCTCAGCGCGCTCGGCTTTACCAGCAAACCAGGCTGCTAGGCGGATATTGTCAGCGACGGTCAAATAGGGGATGAGATTAAATTGCTGAAATACCACGCCAATGTGTTTGGCACGAAATCGGTCGCGCTGTCGTGCTGACATGCTGGTCAACGATTGGCCAAATACCTCAATGTCACCAGTGGTTGGTTTAAGCACGCCACACATGAGGTTCATTAGAGTACTTTTACCGGCGCCTGATGCGCCAAATACAAAACACTTTTGGCCGCTTTCCAACGCCCACTTCGGTATGTGAATGACATCGTTGGAGCCGTCGTAAGAAAAGCGAAGCTGCGTCAATGATATAGCAGCTTGGTCAGTGGTTAGTTCAACATTTTGCACTACAAAGACGCCCTATTTGACAAAACGATGACAGAGCTAAAACTCTATTCATCGAAGTTAGGCGATATGTTATAACACGTTTTTGTTACCATTCGACATTCACCGGAGTATCAATACATGTTCATTGCTCACCTGCGCTCGGCACTTTGCGCGATAGCCTTTGCCGCTTTCGCAGTTAATGCTGCAGCAGACGCGTCGACTGGCGAGTATCGTCAAATCGAGTGGATCGAATTAATGCCGGCCGATGACTTAGACGCATTACTCAACCCGCCGGATACCATTGACCAAATTGCCGACGGCAGCGCAGAAGATTCAGTCGAAGGACTGGCAGGGGCGGAGGACGAAGCAACCAAACGCTACCTAGCAGCGCTGGAATCGACCCGCGTGGTTGCAGAGTTCAACAATAGCAAAATCAGGTTACCTGGGTTTGTAGTGCCGCTAGAAATGAAAGATGAATTCACCGCCACAGAGTTTTTATTGGTGCCATTTTTCGGTGCTTGCCTGCACTTGCCGCCACCACCACCTAATCAAATTGTTTATGTCACATATGCCGATGGCGTAAAACTGAGTTCATACCAAGACGCTTTTTGGCTCGAAGGGACGTTAAAGGTAGAAACAACGGCAAGCGATATGGGGACGGCAGCTTACACTCTGGTGGTTGATTCCGTCGCGCCGTACTCCGAGTAACCAATAGTTCGAGTGACAATGAGCAAACTTAGACCACAGCGATTATTAACCCGATCGGCTCCGTCCTGGTGTTTGAAAACACTAGTGCTAGCGAGCCTGACACTGATGTCGCCTTCAGCTGTATTTGGCTGCGATAATCATGGACCGGGTTTCGGCTTTTACCCGATGAACATGCATCTCAAATCAGCATCAGATTTGAGTAGCCCGATTGCTCAAGGCATGGCATTGGCCGCAGAACCCAGATATACGGTGCCAGTGGGGCAAATTTCAGACGTGCCCTACACCATCATCGTGCCAGAGAGCGTTAGCGACGCCAAAGTGCTGTGGCAAGCCGATGATGCCGTGAGCTTAAACGGTGCCTCCGATCAACAAATTACCCCGGCCACCGATGCCGAGCTGATATTAACGGTGGCACCAACCAAAGCGGGTACCTATGTTCTCCGCGGTAAACTCAGTGGCGTCAGCGATGGTCAACCTGCTGCCAAGTCCAGTTTCATATTAATTAAGGCCGTTAGTGACGCTCCTAAAACGGCAAGCACGACTAATTAGTTTTTCAGTTTTAGTTAAATGGATACTCATAAAATGAAACAAGCTCTTGCCTATTCGGCCTTAACGTTGTCACTACTAGCGATGGGCGCTTCACCTGCACTCGCCGAATCATCAGCTCACCAACATGGCATTGCCGAACTTAACCTAGTGCAACAAGGCCAAGATCTGGAAATTGAATTTAGCTCGCCTCTTGCCAATATCATCGGGTTTGAGCATCAGCCAGAAACTGCCGATCAAATCAAAGCTTACCAAGCGGCAGTAACTGCTTATAAAGCCAGCACGCCTTTCTCATTTAGCGGCGCAAGTTGTAAGCTAACAGGCCAAGACGTGGAGTTTCCGTTCGAACTCGAATCGCACCAACATCAAGATGATCATGACAAGCACGAACATCATGATAAGCATGAGCACCATGACGAGCACGAACATCATGATAAGCATGAACACCATGACGAACATGAGCACCATGACCACAGCCAGCACAGCAACCTAATCGCTCACTATCAGTTCAGCTGTTCTGGTCCGGTATCAGCAATTGAAACTCAGTTATTTAGCGTCATGCCGCAACTTGAAACAATCAAAGTGCAGTGGTTTATTGACAGCAGCCAAGGCGGCTCAGAGTTGTCTAAACAAGCGACCGAGTTGACACTGAATTAATTACAGCAGAAGTGCCCCATCATCAGGCAGCACCGCTATCGGTGCTGCTTCTGGTTTGTAGTAGTTGTTCTAGCACCGAATCGAAAGCGCGTGCATTTTGATCAATCAACTCAATGCTGTTGCCCTGAGCTGACTGCAATGCTTGTTTGGCCAGTTCGCCATCAATCAAGCTAAACCCTAACGGACCTGTGTCTGTGGCGAACACCGCTTTCATCCGCTGACATTGCAGTTGTCGTAATACACTTTCGATACGATCCGAATCGAACAACCAGCCATCATCAAAGCGCCAACCGCAACTATAGTACTCACCCTTGTGGTTTCTGACTTCAGCATATCCGCACGTGGCAAGCTGCTGATTCATCGATGTTGCTGACTTCTCCAAAGCCGATTCATCATCGTGTTCATGATGATGGTGCTCATGGTCATGGTCATGATGATGGTGCTGGTGTTTTGAAGCGCGATCGAGTGCCGTTGAATCAAGCCAATGAAGTGCCAATTGCCCTTGTTCAATCGCAACGACGGGACAATGTTGTTTGCCTGCAACCGTCTGCACATACTGCTCTAGCTGTGCCGACTCGTGTTGATAACAATCACTTTTACTCGCTACGACCACATCGGCAACTTGCAGTTGTTGGTTGAAAATATCGTGTTCGGTGTAACGCCGATCAACAAGCACTCGGGCGTCGACTAATGTAATGGTCGAGCGAACTTCCAATACATCCTGATAGTGCTCAGAGCGGAGCAAATCTAGCACTTCCTGAGGGTGGCCTAATCCAGTGGGTTCGATGATCAATCGATCTGGCTTGGCCTGTTGAAGGAGCTTGTTCAAGGTTACTTTCGTCGGTAGCCCCATCACACAACACATGCAACCGCCGGGTACTTCAGCAATGAATATTTGTTCTTCCTCGCTGTGTTTGCCGCTCAACAAACGGCCATCAATGCCGATTTCGCCAAATTCATTGACCAACACGGCCCAGCGCTCATCTGCTGGTTTAGCTTGCAGTAAATGGGAGATCGTTGTGGTTTTTCCAACACCGAGAAAACCGGTAATGATGTTGGTTGGGATTCTACTTAATTTGTTCGACATGAGGTGCTGCTTGTGACGCCTCAAGGGCGCTCCATCTTGTTATCACTCTGGCATTTGTGATGAATGGTGCTCAATGATCATCCATCGGTTGCCTGTATTTCGGTACACAAAGGTAAAGCGAGCCTGAACGTCTGGCTCGTTATCAAACGAAAAGGTGTACACCCCTGAGTTAATAGCAATATCGCCGTGCAAGCGGACACTGCACTGATCAATTTTTCCAACCGGTTTTCTTGCCAAAAACAACTCAAAGTAGTCTTCAATTTCGGAGTGGCTCCGCCGCACATCATTAGAGATGGTCGGCAACAACACCGCATCCTGACAATACAGTGCAACTACTTCACTCGGCAGGCCTGTCTGAAGAGCGCTATTCCATTGTTCGAACAGCGCAAGGATATCCTTATCGTTTATCTCATGTTTAGTCATCGAAACTCTTTTTTTGGCGGGCTATCTCGACCTATTAGTGATCACTGTACCGACCTTTGCTGCTAACGATCAAATTTCAGGGCTTGTCCTATCGCAGCACTGGCTATCGTTTGTGAGCCATCGTAAACCTGTTGGCCATTAACTAAAGTTGCCATTACTTTCGCTGAAAAATCGACCCCATCAAATGGCGACCATTGGCACAAGTAGTTGGTATTTCGGTGAGTAACCGACGTTCCTTGATTGGGGTCAATCAACGCCAAATCAGCAAAATAGCCCTCGCGAATGAAACCACGCTCTGCAACTTGGTATCGGAGCGCAGGGTTATGCGCTGTTTTCTCGACCACTTGCGCAAGCGTCAACTGGCCACGTTTTACTTGCTCAAACAAAGTTAGCAGTGCATGTTGAACCAAAGGTAAACCGGCTGGTGCTTGAGCATAGGCTTGCTGCTTCTCGACCCAAGTATGAGGCGCATGATCGGTGGCAATGATATCAATTCGTTGATCACGAATGGCCTGTAGGATCGCCAAACGGTCGCTCTCTGCTTTTATCGCCGGATTACACTTAATCAGGTTGCCTCGTTGGGCATAATCTCGTTTTGAAAACCACAAGTGATGAACGCAGGCTTCTGCAGTAATCGATTTACCAACCACTGACCCAGGCTCAAACAATTCTAATTCGCGCGCCGTGGTGATGTGCAACACATTGAGCTGGGTACCGTGACGCTTGGCTAAATTGACCGCAAAGGACGACGATTGATAACAGGACTCAGCATCTCGAATGATCGGGTGGTGGTCAATTGTCAGTTCGTTATTGGTTTGCAGTACCCTCGCTAAATTATCAGCGATCACTGCACCATTCTCACAGTGAGTGGCAATCAGCACTGGGCATTCGCGGAAAATGTCTTCTAACACATCCGGTTGATCGACTAACAAATCGCCGGTTGAAGCGCCCATAAAGACTTTAACACCACAAACTTTGCTGGGGTCGACTTGCTTAATTTGATCTAAATTGTCGAGCGAAGCGCCTAGATAAAACGAATAGTTGGCCAATGATGATTGCGCCGCGATGGCATGTTTTTGCTCAAGCGCAGGAATGGTGGTGGTGGAAGGTTTAACGTTTGGCATTTCCATGTAACTGGTAATACCGCCAGCCACTGCCGCTCGTGATTCACTGGCAATGGTGCCCTTGTGGGTCATCCCAGGCTCGCGAAAATGCACTTGGTCATCGATCATCCCTGGCATCAATACCGCACCATTAGCATCAATGACTTGCGCTGTCGCCGGCACTGAAATTGACGATGCAATTTTGGCAATTCGCTCGCCATCAATTTTTACGTCACCTTCGGTTATCAGACCTTCATTGACGATACGAGCATTCTTAATCACTAGCTGACGCATGCTTTACTCCGACAAAGACGGTAATTTTTTATGTGACCGATTGCCACCAACGAAGACCCCAGTAAAGTCATGCCTTTTTCGCCATATTCGCCAAGCAAGTCATGGCCAATCGCCAACGCCAGAATTAGTAGCGCTAAACCTGATAGCCCCCAACTCAGCACTTGCCAGTGGCCATGCTTTCTGCAGCCCATGACCAGTGCGTAGGCACTGGTCGGTAAAATGCCAACAACCAAAATCAAATGAAATGATTCATCCGCAAGCATGGTTCCAGCCAACGCAGGTAAGAGCGCCATCGCAATTGGCAGCGCGGCGCAATGAATCGCGCACAACAATGAAATGCCGATGGCAATGCCGTCAAACGTCTGAGCCCTACTAGTCATATGTGATTCTCCGTATTACTCATCACATGAAAATGAGAGTCATTCTTAATAATCAAACAGCCAACAATTATGTTACAACATATCATTTTTGTGCAAGTGTCAATTTGAGGGTGTTTTTTAACCCAACGGTTTGAACACTAGTCCTTAAATTGGGCGCTGCGCGCGTCACAATGCTTCAATCAACAACCAACAAAAGGCAACCATTACCAATAGTACTGTTGGCTGTTTCCCCTTATCGCGACAAAAAATTCCGCTGCTTTTAATTGGCGGGGTCAACAATCCTCTGTTAGCCTCAATAGACATCACGATCAGCTGTGCCTGTTGTTCTTGTGTTGTTTTGCTGTCAAGTGGATTGATCAGAACGAAATAACAACCATCAATGGAACGAGAATGCTGGATACAGCACTGCAATTTATTGCCGATCAGTCCAATGACTTTTTGAAAGCCAAGACCGGTGTTACTGACAATATCGTCAAACTTGGCCAAGTGGTTGATGACAATGGCAAGTACGCCATCGGCAAAGAAAGCATCGCCCTCACCTTGCTCAACATGGAGCAAGAGGCAACAGCTCGCCAACAGCTTCCGAGTAACAGTTTTGTCAACGGCAAGACTGTAAAGCTCCCCCCTGAGCTGCGACTAAACCTCTATGTCATGCTGGTTGCTCGCTTTACTGAATACGACCAAGCACTAAAGTATTTGTCATTGCTGATGACCTTTTTTCAGTCGCATAGTGTCTTTAGAGCCGAACAGAATCCGGGCTTAAGCCAACAAATTTCCCGCATCAGCCTTGATCTGCAATCACTGAGTTACGACCAACTCAATCAAATATGGGCGTTTTTGGGTGGTAAACACCTACCCAGCGTCATGTACAAAATACGATTAGTGAGTCTGCATGATCAGGCCTTAGCAACGATTGGCCCTCCGGTTTTGTCAGTGCATAGCAATATTAACTCTGCTGAGCACAGGAGTTAGTGCCTATGACTCACGCCAAACTACTAGAGCTGCCGATTAGCCATGACTACTACCAAGGACCGTGTGCTGATTTATGGTGGCAACCGACACCACAGAGTCAGCGAAGCCTTGACGCTTGTTGCCATAAACTAGTTAGTCATGGCGGTCATAGCGAAATCTACTTTGAGCAACAGGCTGAACATTTACCAAGACACTCAATGGCCGATCAGGTATTGCAGTTTTGGTTGTGTATTTCACAAACACATTTTGCTGCGGTCACTGCACTGCCTGAGGCCAGCAACTACTTGCCGGTCTATCGTAACGATGACGACGCAAGTTCACTGAACCCGCCAAAGCAATATTTGCAAGTTCCCGGCCGTTACAATTTCTCCCTCACTTTTGAGCAGCGACCAATTCAGCTAAAGCTTGCATCAGATAGCGGTCAAACGATTGTCAGCAAGCATATTACCGATGGTTATCAGAGCACTGATTTCAGTTTGTTGTTAACACAGTTTGGCACTGGCTGTTACACCGTGTCAGAAACCTATAACGATCAAACCGTCAGCCACAACATCTGCTATCAGCCCGATATGCCTGCCAATGCAATCGCATTATTGGAGCTGACCATTGCCGCAGATTTTTATCAAACAGCACCATCAATGGCGCTGCATTTTAATGCCCGAGATGATGTCTTGAGCTACTACGTGCTGGCGTCCAATTATCTCGCAGAAGATTTCGCTGCGCTCACCATTGCTGACGCAGGTGCCAACGAGCAACAACGACAAGTAATCATGTTTTCCCGAGTAGACGCTGACGACTTCACAGACGCACATGTGTCAGCAGATTTACTCACAACCAATGGCACCAAGGTGGTGCTGTTCCACTCCCAATTGCCGGTCAGTCGACGTCAACAGGGACCCAAGAAGCTGCAGTTAAAGCTAGGAGATGACGTTTTAATTAGCAGTTTGCCGACTCCAGGCAGTAGCAGCATAACGTCGGATTTTTTTATTCATGTAGCCAAACCTTAGGAGAGTTGAGCCATGCCTGCTTACAAAACCCCGGGCGTATATGTTGAGGAAATATCGGTTTTTCCGCCATCGGTGGCGGAAGTCGAAACGGCCATTCCCGCTTTCGTCGGCTATACCGAGAAAGCCAGCAAAAGCACAGCGAATGATTTGATCTTAAAGCCAACCAAAATTAGCTCCATGACCGAGTTCAACCAGTATTTTGGTGACTGCGCCTACGATGATATCTCTCTCAGCATCACCGCAAGCGGCACCAGCTATGTGACCAGCAGCTTCTCTGTGCCAGATCCTAGCTACATCCTTTGGTACGCCATGAAGATGTTCTTCGATAATGGTGGAGGCAAGTGCTACATCGTCTCAGTTGGTACCCACAAGACCACTCCAGTGGTAAACAATGAGGGTGATGAGAGTGACGACGTAACCGCCAAGTATGGTTTGCTCGACGGTATCAAAGCGGTTCAAAACGAAGATGAGCCCACGTTGCTGGTGGTGCCAGAAGCGACCAAGCTAACAACAACCGACTACCAAGCCTTGGTTCAGGCGATGTTATTGCAATGCAGCGTGTTGCAAGACCGCTTTGCGATTTTCGATGTGTTTCAGGGCAACAGCAAACTCGATAGCGATGCGCAGGGTATCAACCGCGGTTACTTTGGCAGCAACCACCTAAAGTATGGCGCCAGTTATTATCCGTTTGTTAAGACCACCATGTTACATAAGGTCAAAGCGGACCTCAGCAATGTCAAAGTTACTATCGGCGCCGAATCCGAAGTTACTCTCGGCTCTCTCGAAACGAGCAACACTGCTGCCTTTAACTATGTGAAGAAAAAAATCACCGAAGCCTATGTCACCTTGCCGCCTTCCTCTTCGGTTGCCGGTGCCTATGCGTCCGTTGACCTTAATCGTGGAGTATGGAAGTCACCGGCCAACATTAGTTTGGTCGGCGTTATTGAGCCCGTTGTCAAGATTGACACCCCCTATCAAGATGAACTCAACGTCGACGCTGGATCGGGTAAATCAATCAACGCAATTCGCGCCGTTGCTGGCAAAGGTACGCTAATTTGGGGCGCTCGTACCCTCGCCGGGAACGACAATGAATGGCGTTACATTTCAGTTCGTCGCTTTTTCAACCTGGTCGAAGAGTCGGTCAAAAAATCGACCGACTGGGCCGTGTTTGAACCCAATGACGCCAATACCTGGGTCAAAGTGCGTGGCATGATTGAGTCGTACCTCACCCAAAAATGGCGCGAAGGCGCGCTGGTTGGCGCCAAACCTGAAGATGCCTTTTTCGTTCGCTGTGGCTTAGGCGTCACCATGAATGCCCAAGACATTCTCGAAGGCCGAATGAATGTCGAAATCGGCATGGCTGTAGTGCGGCCCGCTGAATTCATCATTCTCAAGTTCTCTCACAAACTACAAAACTCTTGAACCCGGTGATAAGGAGCAAAACTTATGTCTGAATTATATCCGTTGCCCGTTTTTCATTTTGTAGTTCAGTGGGGCGGTCTCCGTATTGGCTTCTCTGAAGTGGCTGGTCTGAATCAAGAAGTTCAGGCCATCGAGTATCGCGATGGTTCGTTCCCAGAGTATTCCACCATCAAGATGCCGGGTTTGAAAAAGTACAGCAACGTCACTCTCAAACGCGGCATCATTGCCGGCGACAACCAGTTTTTCAATTGGCTGAATACGGTCAAGATGCATACCGTTGAGCGTCGTGACTTAGTCATTTCGTTGCTTAATGAAGAACACGTGCCGGTGATGAACTGGAAAATCCACAATGCCTTTCCGGTCAAAGTAGAAGGGCCGGGATTAAAAGCATCGGGCAATGAGGTGGCTATCGAATCGATTGAGCTAGCCCACGAAGGGCTAGAGCTACAAAACGATTAGCTCAGCTGGTGACGACAATGAGCGTTTATTACCCACCCGTTGGTTTTCACTTTAAGGTCGAGATCGGTGGCTTTGGCGATTCGATCGACGCCCGTTTTTCTGATGTTGCCGGACTCAGTGAAGAATTGGTCACTGAGGAAGTGGCCGAGGGTGGCCAAAACCGCTTTGTGCAAAAGTATCCAGTCACGGCCAAACACCCTGAACTGACGCTCAAGCGTGGTTTGCTGAAGCATTCGGAACTGGTCGTGTGGGTACGCGATTGCATTGAGAACTTCAGCATTACCCCTCGTGACATGGATATCAAATTACTCAACGAAGAGCATGAACCATTGCTCACTTGGCATTTAACGAATGCTTACCCGGTGAAATGGGCAGTGACTGATCTATCGGCCACCAGCAATAGCATCGTTGTCGAGTCACTGCAGTTTTTCTATCAAACTTTCTCAATCACCCGGACCTGATATGCCGCTATTAATTGATGAAGTCGTCATAAGTATCCAAGTTGACAACCACCAAAGTGGCGGTGCCAGCGGGCGACCAACTGAACTACAAAACAAACAGCAGATCGTCGCTGAGTGCGTTGAGCAAGTAATGGAATTGCTGCAACAGCGGGAAGAGCCTTAACCATGGCTGGGCAATTAGAAAAATTAAAAGTCCTGGCTTACACCCAGGCCGATTATAACGGACCGGTGCTGGCTGAGTTTCATGCTTATGTGAACCCCAGTGAGTTAACTCTGGCTTACGAAATGGAATACGACTCAGCTCAGGGCAGCGGCACCACCGCTAGCCGCATGGAGTTTAAGCAAATTAAGCCTAGCGATTTGAGTGTTAACTTTTTTATTGATGGCACAGGTTCCAATGGCCAGTTAGTTGACGTTCAACAGCAAGTCGAAGCATTTCAACAAACCACTGGTTATAACGGTGATATTCACCGCCCGAACTATCTCATTATCGCTTGGGGCAACATGCAAGTCAGGCGCTGTGTACTTAAATCGGCGTCGATCACCTATAAGCTGTTTAAACCCAGTGGCGAGCCATTGCGCGCGCTGATCAGTGCGACTTTTACTGACAACTCTGATGACACTAACCGTGTCGCATTGGCGCAAGATCAATCACCCGACCTCACTCACTTGCGAATATTCAAAGCTGGTGACTCACTCCCCGCCCTGTGCCAGCAAATCTATGGCAACGCGCTGGTTTACCCGCAAGTAGCGAGATTTAACGGCCTCACCAGTTTTCGTCAGATCAAACCCGGTACCCAATTGCGCTTCCCGCCAATGGAGCAGTCATGACGAAGTCTGCTCGGACGTTACCAATCGGCGCTGAACACCGGGAGTTCAGCGTTAAAGTAAACGGCCAACAGGTGCCGCGCAGCCAGCAATTATTGAGCGCATCGGTTAGCGCGATTGCCAATAAGATCGCCTCGGCGAAATTGGTCTATCAGGATGGCGCGGCAGCGACTGGTCAATTCCAACTGATCGAGCAAAACCTGTTTAGCATCGGCAGCCGGATCGAGATTTTTGCTGGTCCCTCAGCACAGCAGCAGATGCTATTTGCCGGTTTGGTGATCGGCCACAAAATTAAGATAACAGAAGGGTCAGCGCCGCAACTCATTATCACTTGTAAGCATCAGGCCATAAAAGCCACCCTCAGCCAACAAGGCCGCTATTTTGAATCGCAACGCGACAGTGACATCATTGAACAGGTGCTCAATGAGCATGGCCTCAATGTGCAAGTTGAAGCCACTACCTTTACTCACTTGCACATGGTGCAAAGCGACAGCAGCGATTGGCAATTTTGCCTACAGCGAGCTTGCGCTAATGGTCTTTTAGTTTTGACTCGGGGCGACCGTCTGCTCTACAGCAAAGCCGACTTGTCCGCTGATCCAACGTGTCATTTGCAATTCGGAGCAACGTTATTGGCAGCCGATCTGGCCACCGATGCGCGCCAACAAGCAAGCAGTCATCAAGCCCGCTTTTGGGATCCAAGCGAACAACAAGTAGTTGTCGAGAACGGCACGTCACAGCTAGAGACAACACCAGGCAACAGCAGCCCAAGTCAGTTAGCCGCAAGCATGGGTAGTCCACAGAAGGTGCTGCGCCAAAGCACCGAGCGTAGCGAAGAAAGTCGCCAATGGGCGAATGCGAGCCAACTTGAAGCCGAACTAAATCGTGTGACTGGCAGCATCAAAACACTAGGGTTGGCGCAAGTGTTGCCCGGCGATTGTGTCCAGCTTTCGGGATTGAGTAGCGCTTTTAACGGCAAAGCCTTGGTCACTGGCGTGCGTCATGAAATGGATACCATCAATGGCTGGCGTAGCCATTTTCAGATCGGTGGCATCAGCCGCCCTGCACCTGCGGCGCCATTGCCCGAAGTCGCAGGCTTGATGATCGGCATTGTCATTAGCAATGACGATCCGGATGGCGAGTTCCGAGTCAAAATCAGGTTACCTATCCTCGATAATGACGCAGAGGGCATTTGGGCCCGTGTTGGCGCTTTAGATGCTGGCGATGACCGTGGTTTGATGCTCCGCCCCGAAGTTGGTGATGAGGTCATCGTCGGCTTTATTCAACAAGATCCCAGAAGAGCTGTCATCCTCGGCATGCTCCACAGCTCTGCCCACCCAGCACCCGCACAGCCCAGTGACGATAATCATATCAAGTTATTCAAAAGCCGCAGTGGCCTGCAAATACGCTTGGATGATGACTTGCAACAAATCGAGCTGATCACCACAAACGACAAAAAGCTACTGCTCAATGATGAAGGCGATGAACTGTTGTTGAGTGATGAACATGGCAACAGCGTCAAGCTAAGTGGTGACGGCATGACGCTGACCAGCGAAGGCGATATCAAACTGACAGCAAGCGGCGATATTGACATTCAAGCCACTAATATTTCGATGGCGGCGTCAGCCAATTTTAAAGCCGAAGGTGCTGCTGGTGCAGACTTAACCACTTCGGCAGTAGCGACAGTCAAAGGTTCCTTGGTGAAAATCAACTAGGAGAAACAAATGCCCAGCGCAGCAAGGATTGGCGATACAACAAATCACGGCGGCACAGTTATCGGCCCCGGCAACGCCACGGTATTAATCGCAGGGCGACCTGCTGCTGTACTCGGCGATAAACACGTCTGTGGCCTTCCCCCTCACATTCATCAACCAACCGTCAGCCCCTTTATTGCCGCCAGTAGTTCAGTATTAATCGGCGGCGTACCTGCAATCCGCGCCGGCGATAGCTGCGTTTGTGGTGCAACCGTTGTGGTCGGTGAACTGACAGTGCAAATAGGGTAACGCTCATGAGTAACCAAGGGTTTCTGGGGAAAGGCTGGCAATTCCCACCAAATTTTTCCCGCGCAAGTGGTCAAGTCTCATTGGTTGAAGGCGAACAAGACATTGAGCAAAGTTTGCGCATCTTGTTGGCTACCAACGCCGGTGAACGGTTTTTAGTGCCTGAGTACGGCCTCGACATGCAATCTCAATTGTTTGAATCGCCCAATAGCACGGCGAGAAATTTACTCAAAGATCGCATTGTCCGAACCCTGCTCATCCACGAACCACGGATCAAGGTGCTGCAGTTAACACTGGACGATAGCAACCTCAACGAGGGCAAATTAATTCTCAGTCTCGACTATCAAATCAGGGCTAGCAACTCGCGTTTTAATCTGGTCTACCCCTACTACTTAACCGACGGCACCGAAGTCAGCCCGAAAGTGTAACGGAACCAGCCCATGAGCAACCATAAATCAGATTTATCGATGGCTCAGTTAACCCTGCCGCAACAGGGACGTAGTCAGTCACAACGGCTGCCCGCGGCACTAAAAGATGATTACGTAGGCTTTGATGAACGAGACAAAGAAGCATTATTTAGCTTGGTGAAGCAACTGGCCGCTGATGTCAGTTTCTACCAGCATAATAGCAAGGTCGCCGACGGCAATTGGCAGGACTTTTTTCCCTATCGCGATGGCCAAAGTGAGCAATGGCTAAACCAACAACGAGGTCACGTTCCACCGCACTTGGCTTTGTTTGACGCTTTTATCAATGCGCTTCAGCAAGGGCCTCAGGCCGAGCTAAACCAGCTGAAACAAAAGTACCTGAGCCACTATTACCAGCAAGTTCTCCGTTTCAAACCTAAGCCTGCCCATGCTACTCGGGCCCATGTGGTGCTTGGGTTAAAAAAACAAGCGCCATCGCAATTGGTCACCAGCAATGATTTGCTTACTGCTGGTAAACGCCAAGATGGCTCCGAAATCAATGTCGAGCCAATTGAAGATAGCGTCATCAATCAAGCTCAAGTTGTCGACATACGCAGTCAATACCACCATGCGGATGAGCCGGGTGTCATCAGAGTGGCACCAATCGCTAACTCTGCCGACGGCTTGGGCACAGACTTCGGCAGCGCCAATCAAAAATGGCCCGGCTTTGGCCACAAACAATTGCCAATTGGCGAGTTTGGTTTGGCTTTGTCATCACCGCTGTTGTGGCTGCGGGAAGGACATCGCAGCATTACTCTGACGCTGCAATTGAGCGCAGCGATTAGCGCCGATGAAACCACTGTTGATGATTTATTCGCAGTGTCGTTAACCACAATGAACGGCTGGACGGTACCGCAATTGGTCAATGGTCAGCTCAATGGCCAGCGACTGACTGTCACTTGCACACTAACCAACGAAGACCATGCCATTAGCGCCTATCAGCAACAATCACATGGCCTGCAACTCAACACGCAACAGCCCGTCATTCAGTTACTAGTTAATCCAGATGCTTCTCGTCACTGGCGCCGGCACCTATTGCAACAGTTTATTCATTGGGTGAAGTTGGATGTTTCGGTAACAGGCGTTAAACAGCTTCAGATTAAATCAGATACCGGCGTAGTGGACCCAACCGCTAGTTTCTTTCCTTTTGGCCCACAACCAAAAAGTGGTGCAACTTGTACCATCGACAGCGATGAGGTTTTTAGCAAGCGGCTACGGAAATTAACCTTGCACCTGAATTGGAAGAGCCCACCGCAATCGCTCCATGAGCACTACGCGAACTATGACAAATACGTCACTATGCCGAAAATCAGCAACAGCTACTTTGGCGCTGATGCCGCTGCTATCGATCATGACAAGCGGCTGTTGGCAGCCAGTGAACAGCCGCTATTCCAACATCACAATGCTGCCCTACCGCAACGCATCGACTTGCTCGAGTCACAGCCAGCCAAAGCTAAGAGCAGCAGTGAAGCAAAGCTTGCCAAACAGCTCGGCAGTCACAATAGTCATTGGTCGCAGCAGCGTTTTAACTCCCTGAGTAGGATAAAACCGAGCTACCAACCGCTTGGTGAGGATCAGCGCAACAAGCAATCAAGCAAGCGGCAACAACGAACGTTCAAGATCGAAGCGAATGACACGGTCCAATCGGCCAATTTAATACTGACACTAAAGCAAGATTTCTTTCATCAAACGTTCCGTAACGCCTACGTCAAAAATGTCATCGCCGCCAATGACAACAAAAAAACCGTGATGATTAACGAGCCCTATACCCCAGAGCTCAGCAGCATCAGCATCGACTATCAGGCCTACAGCAACGAAGTAACAGTTAGCAGCATCAATGCCGATGACTTTGCCAACGATGAATTGAAACTGTTCCATATCGATTGTTTTGGCCAGCGCCCAGAACACAGTTATCAACGAGCGCAGCTTTCCTTTGTTAGCGAACGACGGGTACCACTATTTCCCGAGCATCAAGAGCAAGGTGCACTGCTTATAGGATTGTCTAATCTGGCTGCAGGACAAAGCTGCCAACTGCTTTTTCAACTTGTCGATGGCAGCGCCGACCCCAACTTGCCTGCGGCCACTCTTCAATGGTCAGTGCTGTGCGACAACTACTGGCAATTGCTCAATCAGCAGCAGTTAGTGTTTGACCGCAGCAAAGGGCTGCTGCGCAGTGGTTTAGTGAAATTGCTGATTCCCACCAATGCGACCACAACTAACAGCCTGATGCCAACGGGTTTAATCTGGTTAAAAGTAGCAACCAATGACGACGTGGCAGCGATTAACTTGTTACGAGGTATCTATGCCAACGCCATCGAAGTGGTGGTCCAAAACAGTGCCAATCGAACAGACTATGACGCCTTGCTCGCTGGCACGATCGGTCAGTTTAAGCTTGGAGGCCAACAAGTAAAAACCGTGCAGCACCCGTTTGATGGCTATGCTGGCGCCGCAGCCGAATCGGCTGCAGATTTCGCCACTCGCGTTGCCGAGCGGCTTAAACATAAGGATCGCGCATTAACCATTGATGATATTGAGCGCCTGACATTGCAAGCTTTTGCTAATGTTCACCGCGTCAAGGCGATTCCTCATGCTCGCGTTGTTGGTGACCATGGTCATTTTCATAGCCCAGGCGATATCACTGTGGTTTTGGTACCGCGGGCTTCCAACAACGCCCAAGATCCATACCGTCCGAAAGCCGACCAGTTGACGATAGCAAACGCCAAAGCATTGCTCAGCCAACGAACGTCAATGCAAACCACGATTCACGTTGTCAATCCGTTGTATCTGCAACTTCAGCTACGCTTCAAGGTTCGATTCACTGCCGGGTTGGAATTCAACTATTACCGCGATCAATTGCAGAACGCCATACAACACTTGTTATCACCATGGCTAACTAATTCATCGGCAGCTGGCGATTCACCGCAGCCACAGTTCGGCGGCCAGATCCACAAATCAACGGTGATGCACTTTATTGAACAGCAGCATTATGTTGAGTTCATCACTGACGTCGAACTCAGAGCAAGCCTTGATGGTGCCGAATGGTCCGCAGATCAAGCAAGCATATCGGTCACCTCACCGCTGCAGATCCTAACCAGTAGCGAGCAACATGTAATCACCGAGGTGGGCCGTGACTAAACCGAGGATCGATCCACAACAGCTTAGCGACACGCCACTTGATGCTAGTCATTTGTTTAACCAAAGCATTGAGCACATTATTGCCCTCAGTGGTGAGGTCTGGACCGACTACAACAAGCATGATCCGGGCGTCACGTTACTTGAAGTCTTATGTTACTTATTGACCGAGGTAAGTTACCGACTGCAAGCGGATATCAGTGATGTTTTGGTCGATGATATCCCAGACGATAACAACGAGGCCAAAAACCACAGATTGCTAAGCCACTTCCCCGCCGCCGACGAAGTACTCACCTGCGCGCCACTTACCGAACTCGATTACCGCAAATACTTAATCGATATTCCCGGGGTGGAAAATGCATGGATAGCGCCGGCGCCAAATTATTTGTATCTCAACACGGACAACAATCGGATAACGGTCAAAGCGCAGCAAGGCTCCGATGTCCGAGCGTTAACGATTAAAGGTGGCTATCAAGTTACCCTCGAATTGACAGAAGGACTCAATGCCCAAGCCAAGAAGCAAGTTATTGAGCAGGTCGAACAGGCTCTGAACCGGCAACGTAATTTATGCGAATGGTTTGCGCCGCTGAAACTTGTCGGCAAACAAAACTTCATCATTTGTGGTGACATTGAAATATCCCCGCACGCCGATGCCAATGATGTGTACGTTGCCATCATGTTGGCGGTACACAACTATGTGCAACCACCTATTGATATTCGAAGTGACCAGCAGCAGTTGCAACAACAAGATTGGGCCGACGCACTGTTTAATGGCCCTCGACTATCGCATGGCTTCGTCGACAGTCAATCTGTGGCCGAAACTCGGCTCGGCCGAACGCTGTACTTATCAGACCTTATCACCCTGATCATGCAACTGGACGATGTTGTCGCAGTTCATGATTTGGTGATCAATCCCGACGGCCAAAAGCAACCATTGGCAGACCGATGGCAAGTTGCAGTAACGGACAACAAAAAAGCGCAGTTCAAGGCGCAAGCGAGTCACTTAACTTTGCTCCGTCGCGGCCTACCAGCACATTATGATAAAGAACGCGCGCTTGCTGACTACAAGTCACAACTCAAGTCAGGTCGGCAACGACGCGAGCAGGTGATGGCTTTGCAACTACAGTCGCCCGTTGGCAACAGCACTGGACTTCGCAGTTATCACAGCGTGTCGAGAGATCTTCCTGCAGTTTATGGACTCAGTGACGCCGGTTTGAGTAACCAAGCATCTGAGCTGCGCAAGGCCCAAGCATTGCAACTTAGCGGTTACCTAACGCTGTTTGATCAACTTGCTATTAGCATCCTAGCGCAAGCTTCGCATCTGAATGATTTGCTGTCGCCTGAGACAGCCCAAGAACGAAGTTATTTTAGCTTTGTTGCGAAGTCGGTGGCGAACTGGCAACTATTGTTGGGTGATGACCCAACGGCCACCGCAAAGCTAGATTCAGTACTGACCAATGAAACAGTCGATTTGGATCGACGCAACCGCTTGATGGATTTCATGGTCGCTCGGTTTGGTGAAGATCTAACCGACCTCACCACAGCAATGCTCAATGCTTTTGGCTTGGCGCCACGGGCAACGCTGCGGTACAAAAGTCAGCTTTACCAAACCATCACTTGGTCGTCTCGTGATCGCGGTCTGGGCCATGACATCAGCCAGCGTAACCAGTACTGGAACACCAACAACGTGTCAGGGTTGGAACTAAGGTTGTGTCGTTTATTAGGCATCGCTAACAGCAACAGACGAAACCTGGGCGATGTCGCCTATGATATATACGCCGAACTCGACACCACGCCTGATGATGAATATCGCTTTCGGATCCGCAATCGCGATAGCGGCGCCATATTGTTATCAAGCAGCACTCGATACGACAGCAAGGCTGCAGCTAAAGCCGAAATGCGCCAGACCATTCTGTTCGGATCGTTGCCATCTCACTACCAGATTGCAACCAGCAAAGATGGGCGTTTTTACTTCAATATCATTGATGACCAGGGCGAGGTCATTGCGCGCCGTATTGAGTATTTCACCAGCGAACAGCTTGCCCGTGCCGCGATTGAAGAAGTGGTCGACTACCTAACCGTAAATTACAGCGATGAAGGCATGTACCTGATTGAGCACAGTTGGTTAATACCCAAGCGCGATGACGAGCCACAATTAGCAATAGCTACAGATGACCATGCGATTGAATCGAACGAACCATACAGCTATCAAATACATATCATCCTACCAGCCTACGGTGCTCGCTTCGCCAGTATGGAATTTCGCCGCTATTGCGAAACGGTGATTCGCAGTGAAGTACCAGCTCACATCATGCCCCGGGTTTGCTGGGTCGACAAAGACGATATGGCGCAAATAGAGAAGGCATATCACGACTGGTTGGCCATTTTACATGGCGCCACAACCACAGATGCAGATGACAGAAAACAAGCATTGATCGATGCCATCTGCGCGCTCAATAACGTTTACCCTCAGCAACCACTCCACACCTGCGAATCCGAGGACACGGGCTTTGTCCTTGGTCGAACCGCACTGGGTACCTTCAAGGAGTCACTATGACCAGCATACATCGCAGCCTTGAGAAAGTAGCTCAGCAGTACACCGTTTTCGTCGATGATCAGGTGCTGACTGACCAGCAATTGAATAGCTTGTCGACATACCTAGACGATCACAATCGCTTGACCCGCACTACGCTGACAGGTGTCGGCATAGTCGAAGGCATGAATTTGAGTCTGCAAGACGACCGATTGCTGTTGACTAGAGGGTTGGCGATTACCGGTGACGGCGATCTGCTAGTCAACGTCAATAGCAGTCGCTTCAACCGCATTAAAAAGTACCCTGAGCAAGCGCCAAATTATGAGCCGTTTCGCCACGATGGCGAGCGCATTCAACTTTGGCAGTTGGTGAGTGAAGACAGCAAGGACGATGACGCAGCGCCATTAATGGACAAAATCGACGATTTAGCTGAGTGGTTGTTTGTGCTATTTGCTGAAACCTATATCGACCAACCAAGCCTTTGCACTGGCACCAATTGCGATAACAGCAGCAGTACCTATACCAGTGAAACTCGGCTGTTAGCGACCCCTGCTAAATATGCCAACCAGTTGCTGGCCGATTTTCCGGTGAATCACCTTGAGTTGGATGCCCTAACCCGCAGCTACCTGCCAACAATAACCATCAGCCCTAGCCTGAGCACTCAAAGCGAATGGTTTGATGCCATCCGCAATGCAGCAAATGTTGTGGTTACTGAGTTGAAGCAGAACTTTTCGATATGTTGGAAAGTAATGCAGCCTTTGTTGCAACGCCACATTGACGGCAATCCAACAACCGGCTGGGTTAACAGACTCACAGCCATCGAAAGCAAAGCCGCCAGTGAAACTCTCCGGTTACAGTACTATTACGAATTTCTGCAAGACTTGTCGCTTACTTGGAATAACCTCTTAGATGCCCTTGCCTTGGCTGCTCCGGGCGAACTAATGAGCCCCGGAGCTGGCGCCAAACATTTGCTGTTGGGCTATTTGTCATTCGACAACAACGATGGCCCGGTGCCAACTGACGCAACAAGCAACAGTGATAACCCCAGAAGTGGTTTTTGTCCATCGCCCGCGTTACGGCCAGACGGATTAGAGCAGGTTAAATTTTTGCTGAACAAACTATCAGCATTGCTAAACCAGTTTGGCTGGGGCCATATCAGCTCGCTGAGAATTACCCCATCAAGCGCCAGCCAACCAAGTGTGCCAGGTTATTATCACCCACGTGTTTTCCAGCACTGGGATCTGACCGCCAACAAGTGCCAGCGTAACCGCTATTTATTGGGTTACCATGCTGGCCAAAATCGTCCCCTCGGCGGAGCCGATAAGCCATTACTTAGAAACCAGCAAGGAGTCGATTTTTATCGTATTGAAGGCGTTCTAGGGAAAAACTACACCAGCACCACATCGGCGCTACGAAAACTAATCAGGCAGCATCAGTTACCTTTTAATGTCACTGGCGTTTTGATCGAAGGTAGTTATCGCCAAGTGCTTGGGCCGATAGTTCGACCGGCCAACGGCTTACGCGACTTTGAGTATTTGTTGCGTCGCGATTTGTCCGACCAACTCGCAGATGTTTCAATATTTAGTAAGAACTTCCGTGATGAAGTGATCCGCCAAGCCGACAATGACACCATCCGTGATGGCGATGTCAGCGATGTCAAAGGGCTAGCCAATCAGCGCCATGAGCTCATTCATCGAGTCGCAAAAAACAGTGTTAGTCTGTTAAAGAAGCCGACCCTTAATACTCAAGAACGCGCCAGTTTAAACAGTGATATCGCTGATTTAGTGCAAACCAGCGGTTTGTTCAAGAACGATTTAGCGAAAGTATCAACCACCCATTTCCCCACCCAGTTTGATCAATTGATTGGCAATCGCACGCCGTTTTGGCTTGATTGGCTCGATCGCATCAATAACGAGCAGGACAAACAGCAAGCAGAGCAGCATTTGCTAAGCAAGTTTGTTGACAGACACCCTGGATTGCAGCATTCCGGCGGTGTGCCGGCCGGAGGAACCTTTGTGATGGTTTACAACAACAGCGGCAACGTCGTTGGTTCCGGCCATTTATGCCATTACATTGAACCGGTTGAAGAGCAAGTGGTGACACCCGAAT
Source organism: Neiella marina (assembly GCF_002165625.1). Classification (GTDB taxonomy): domain Bacteria; phylum Pseudomonadota; class Gammaproteobacteria; order Enterobacterales; family Neiellaceae; genus Neiella; species Neiella marina. The sequence continues at coordinate 54,149 of NZ_NGNS01000018.1, read as the reverse complement.
TACCCAAGTTCGACCCGCCATTTCAAGCCATTCCTATTCCCGGTATCCAAGTACAACCATCATTGGAGCTGTCGTTTGAGCGCAAGTTTAATGATTTCAACCAAACTGTTGAAACTCAGATTGCCGATAAATTCCAGTTTCAAACGGTTTACGCCGATGCCTTACAAAACTCGCTGGGCATTGTTCGCGATCTATACGTTGCCGATAGTAGCAGTCCGGTTATCGACAACCCCATTGGTGATGTATTTGCCGAAGCGCTGGCGAACAACATGGTGGCATTGGAAACCCAAATCGCCACTTATGACGATCGCATGAAAGTCGCCAGTAGCGACCAAGAAAAGGCGAAATGGCAAGACAAAAAGGCCAAAGCGCAAGAATCCATGGCAGAAAGTATCGTCGAGTTGGCCGATTACAGCGCCACTGAAACATCGATGGCAGGTACCAATAGTAATGTTGCTGTTGCTCGGATCATTGCACGATCTGCGGCGTTAGAAGGAAACACAGCGGCCATCGCGAAATTGACATCGGGTATCGCAGAGCTCAACGACTCACCGGTAAAAACTAACCTAGCGGCTAATTTTGGAGGACGCTTTGGCGGCCTTTAATCATCATATTCGTCGCGTCAAAATGCATGCTGCTGCGGCTGATGAGCGGGCAGCATTACATCTGCGTGCCGAGCTGCAGTCTCGAATTGGTGGCATTCAAAATGCCTTGGAGGCGGTCATCAATGATGTGTTAGGCACCACCAGTAGCAAGCATCAATTTGACCCAAACCAATGGCATTACTTAGCTAAGCTGGATGTTGCCCTCAACTTATCGGCAAACCAATTGCGTGACAAACAGGCGTTTACTAGGGAACTGACCAATAGTCTTACTGAAGCGCTTTTATCAGTGTCATCGCAGCAGCCAACAGCATCACTTCACTCCACAGTTTGGGCTCCGGTTAATCAGGCGGCAAGGAATAACACTGCGGCAGCGAACTCAAACCGACTAGTCACTGAGGACCAAGCCAGTCTGCAACATGCTAACGCCACAAGGCCAACTGAGCTAAGTCCAGAAAATCGTGCCCAGGCGATTATCAGCCACGATTTACAATATGGTTGTTTGCCTTGGTTCGCCGATTGCGAACAAGACAAACCAGAGCAATTGTTACCTGCACTGCCATCATCGGAACTCAAACAAACCCTTGTCCATCTGCTCGACTATCATCCTGATTGGCCCAGCCGCATTCGTCTTAGCGAGTTGCTCATTTCAGCTCGAAGCGATGAAGCGATTGACGCTCTCCTCGACTTAATTGCCAGTGGCACCGAACGCCGCGATTCTTCTCAAGATGTAACACCAAAAAAAGTTTGGCAGCGCATTAACAGCGCCGAATCACTCACCAACAGCCAACGTGTTTTGTTACTCGCCGCTATGACCAAACCCATAGGCCAATGTTCTCAATTTGCGATTGATTGGTTCAATGTCTCCGTCGAGCAAACCGAGCAACTGTTGCGAGAAATATGTCACTCCCAAGGCGAGCAAGATTATCTAACCGATCTTGTGGCTGTGATGAATAGAACCGGCAAAACTAAGGGCGCCGAACAGCATACAGGGCAAACCAAATCTCCTGCATTGGCCGAACCCAAGGCTGAAGACCGTACGGCACCCACCCTACGAGTGCCGTACGCTGGTGTCATCTTGTTGTATTCCTATCTGCCCCATTTATTCGCTCGTTGCGATTGGCTTGCTCACAACCAGCGATTGCGATCCAAGGCCATCCCCTTGGCTGCGCAAGCCTTAGGCTATTTAGCTTGCGGTCAACATCAATTCCAAGAACAACAACTAACATTCATTAAAGTGCTAGTTGGTTTGAAACCCGATGACTGGCTTATGGCCCCGGAGCAAGCAATAGATGCCGCGTTGATGAATGAACTCGACACCTTGCTGCTTAGCCTACTAAGCCACTGGTCAGCATTGAAAAGCTCATCGATACAAGGTGTGCAACAAACCTTTCTGGCGCGTCAGGGCTTATTGCGATGGTGTGGGGAGTCCGACGATCACGGATTTTGGCAACTGGTTATTGAACGTCAGGGCGCCGATATGTTGCTCGATTACTTGCCCTTCGCTCTGTCACATGTGAGGTTGAAATGGATGCCGCAGCCAATCCAGATAACCTGGTAACCATAGCGACCGTCAACGCTGATGCCCTAGAGCGCGAGTTACATTGGCTCGCGCAGGTGTTGGAGGCACGCCTGCACGCCTATTTTTACAGCGATGATGAACCATTACATTTTCGCTTTGATAAAGCTAAACCACCAGATTTGCCTGCCCGTTCAAACTTGCAACAGTTGATCGATAAGCATCAGCTACAAGCCGCTGAACGGCTGATTTTAGCGCTCGTACTGACGCCCTACATCCGCCCGCAAATGCTCGATGTGTTGTTTTCCCGTAACAAACATACCGACCGCGGTCATACCGAATTTGGCGGCTTGCAATCACAAAGTCACGGCGGTTTTCTACCGACCATTGAAACCGCATTATTCGTCCTCGCTGGTGACGCGCTTGATGAGCGCTTTACCGTGCAGCCCAAGCTGCAACCGGACGCCTTGCTATTTCGGCAGGACATCATCCAAGCCAACTCGCTAGGGCCGTTAGAACCATGGACCAGCCAGGCATTAACGATCAGCAAAGAAATGCTCGATTGGCTAACGAGCGGCAGTGCATTTAAACCTGCCTTTAGCCGTGACTTTCCGGCCAAACGCATCAGTACCCAACGCTCTTGGCAACAACTGGTGTTGCCCAATGCCATCAGAGTGCAACTACAAGAAATCGCCGATTGGGTGAAGTACCACCAAGTGCTGATGACTGATTGGCAAATGGAAGATCGGTTATCGCCGGGCTACACCGCGTTATTTTATGGCCCACCGGGCACCGGCAAAACCCTATCGGCTTGTTTGCTGGGGCAATACTGTGAGCGCGAGGTCTACAAGATCGATCTCAGCTTATTGATCAGCAAATACATTGGCGAAACGGAAAAAAACCTCGCCCGTATTTTTGACACCGCCGCCAACAAAAACTGGATATTGTTCTTTGATGAAGCAGACGCCCTGTTTGGTAAACGCACTCAAGTCGAAGACAGCCGTGATCGCTACGCCAATCAGGAAGTCAGTTACCTTCTGCAACGGATTGAAGAATTTGATGGCGTGGTGATCTTGGCTTCAAACCTTAAAAACAATATCGATGAAGCATTCATTCGCCGCTTTCAAAATATCATCGCTTTTTCCATGCCCGCGGCACCAGAACGGCAATTACTGTGGCAACAAGGTTTCTCCAGCAAAGTGGATTTTAGCGATGATGTCGACTTTAGCCGCCTTGCTGATCGCTATGAAATTTCCGGCGGCACCATCATGAACGTCGTGCGCCACTGCAGCCTACATGCAATCAGCAAGCAAACAACGCGCATCTGTCAGGCCGATATTGAACAAGGCATCAAGCGCGAGTTTATCAAACAAGGCAGGCGTATCTAATGGATAGCGCCAAAGTAGCCCGCTCCGCGACTCGAGCACCGCTGCAGCAAAATCCAAGGCTACTGCGCGCTGCCGCTGATCAAGCAGGATTGAAAAGTAAGCCCGTTGCTGTTGCGCTGAAATCAATTCAGCTCTCAAAGCCACAAGATGCCGATGAACAAGAAGCCGATCAGACCGCAGACAAAGTCATGCGCATGGCGCAATCGAGCCAGCAGGTGCCAGCCAGACCAGCAACCATCGACAGCTCCCCTGCTCGCGGGACAATATCCCAAAGCTCATTGCTACAGCGCCAAGCTAGTCCACTGAATGGCCAATCCTCCAATTCGTTGGCCCCAGAACAACAGCAACACATTAGTGCCGAGTTAGCATCAGCCAATCATGGCGGGCAGCCGTTACCCAACAAAGTGCGCCAGTTCATGGAGCCGCGGTTCGGCGTTGATTTTTCTGCCATACGGATCCACACCGATGGCGCCGCAAACCGCCTGAACAAACAGCTGAGCGCCCGTGCATTTGCCTGGCGCAATCATGTATTTTTTGCCGAAAACCAGTTCCAACCCGAGTCTGAACAGGGCAAACGACTCATTGCTCACGAGCTCACCCATAGCATTCAACAGGGCGCTACCAGCAAGTTGCCAAATAGCAACAAGCCACCAATGGCCGTAGTCCAGCAGCGATCCGACAGCATCCAACGTCTCGGTGTAAGTGATGCAATAAACTACTTCGCCAGCAAGGCCTACCATATCCCCGGTTTTCGAATGCTGACCCTGTTAGTGGGTTTCAATCCGATCACCATGACACGCACCAGTAGCAACGCACCAACCAGACTCAAAGCGGTACTTGAAATGGCGCCCGGGGGCCACTTGCTCACTCAAGTGCTAGAAAGTCATGGCCTGATCAACAAAGTCGCTATCTGGTTGAGCGCGCGTCTCACGGCATTAGGACTTAGCGCTCAGCGAATGCGCTCGCAATTGTTGGCATTTCTCGACCGACTGAGTTGGCGCGACATCTTTAATCTCTCTGGCGTATGGCTGCAAGCCAAGCGCATGTTCGCCGAACCGGTATTTCGGGTGGTCAATTATGTTGGCAGCCTAATCACAACCATTCAGCAAACGATCAAGCAAACGCTGCTGGCGCCGCTAGCAAAGTTTGCCGCTAAAACTCGCGGTTGGGATTTGCTCTGTGCAGTACTGGGCAAAAATCCAATTACCAGTGCCAAAGTAACGCGCAATGCAGAAACCGTGTTGGGTGGTTTTATGACCTTAATTGGTCAGCAACAGGTGTGGCAAAACATCAAAAAAGCCAACGCCATTGGGCGCGCTTGGCAATGGTTCCAGACTACCTTAGTCGGGCTGAAGCGTTTTGTCAGCGCAATACCACGGATAATCCAAGCTGCTATCGGTGCTCTGAAGTTGGCCGATTTACTCACTGTGTTCGGCGCTTTTAAACGCATTGGCCAAGCATTTGTCGGTTTTGTGGGGCATTTTGTCGGTTGGGCAAGAAATCAGGTCTATCAACTACTGCTGATTATTTTTTCGGTGGTCGCCCCTAAATTAATGCCCTACTTAAAACGAGCCGGCAAAGCACTTCGCTTTATTATCCGCCACCCGCTTCATTTCTTTAAAAACCTAGCGCGTGCCGCTAAACGAGGGTTACAACGATTCGCTGGTAACATTGTCCGTCATTTACGAGGAGCGCTATTAGGCTGGTTGACCGGTACGCTCAGTGGTGCTGGCATTGCGCTACCGAAATCCTTTTCATTGAAAGAAATCACTAAGTTTGTTCTGAGTGTATTGGGCGTTACCTGGCAAGCGATACGGCGCAAATTAGTGGCGGCTATCGGAGAGCCCAAGGTGGCGTTATTAGAACGTGGCGTGGCGTGGGCTCGGGCAATCGTCACTCAAGGACCAATCGCCCTATGGCAAAAACTAAAACAAGGCGTGGTGAACTTAAAACAGCGGGTGTTAGGGCAGATCATTCATTTCATCAAAGTGCGAATCGTACAGGCAGCCATTGTTCGGTTGCTATCGATGATTAATCCGGCTGGCGCTTTTGTCCAAGCAATCCTCGCCATTTACAACACCATCATGTTCTTTGTGCAGCGCTTGCGGGGCATTATCCAAGTCGCAAAATCACTGCTCAGTTCGATGTTTGCCATCGCATCTGGCCACATCAAACCCGCCGCTCGTAAAGTAGAACAATCGCTCGCCAAAAGTCTGACATTGGTGATTAGTTTTCTCGCACGCTTGCTCGGCTTGGGTAATATTTCAAAATCGATTGGCGCCATCATCACAAAGTTGCGGGCTCCCGTTGACCGGATGATGGATAAGGCAGTGCGTTGGCTAGTCAATAAAGCAAAAAGTCTAGGCGCCACATTATCGCAAACCAAAGTATTGCAAACCAAGCTACCCAAAGATCCTGCGGCAAAACTACGGATGGGGTTAGCCGCTGCCAAGCGACTGATTACTCGCCTGCCTCGCGGCCGGCTCGGCGAAGCAGTGATTAACAAAGCCTTAATGGCGATAAAACTACGTTTCGGATTCAAACAATTAGAGCCCAGAGTACGCAACAACCGTTGGTGGGTGTATGGCCGAATTAACCCTGAAGGCGAGCAAGATACCCAAGTACCAACGGCTAACGCGCCAGCAAGTCAGGCTGTTAATGCCCTGCCCGATCAAATTGATATTCTCGATAGCAGCAATACGGTGCAGATCGCTAACTACTCACGTAGCCGCAAATCCGGCGACATGCGTCAGAGCATCTACAGTGGCAACAGCATTACCTTGAGCAAAGCGCGATTTAAGCAAAATGGCAAACAACAGATCCAAAACCTCGGCCGCCAGCAACAGATTCGCTACACCATTTCGGAAGTCAATGAAGACTATAAGCCACCGCTACGGATAAAAGGCATTGTCGATAGCGCCAACCCAGAAGAAGCAGCAACCTATAACGGTCATCGTCGCGCATTTGGCCGTCATAAACGAGATTGGTGGCGCGGCGTCAATAGTGAAGATGGCAAGATCCAAGGCTTGATTATCAAAGGCTGGTTGCTGCCCGGGACAAAGAAAGGCCTGCAAGGCGGCACTCGCAAGTGGCGCTTTATTTACAGCTTGTTTAATGATGATGAGAAACGTCACTACGGCAGGCAAGCGAAACGCAAAGCCAATATGCTGCGAGCATTTGAAAACCACCCAGACAAGTACCGAGTTAACGATTTATATGAGGCGTGGGATAGTCGCATCGGTGAGCAAACCGAAATCCACCATATGCTGCCATTGGACTTTGGCGCCAACAACGACCAAACCTTTATCCCGCTATCGCGAGAAATGCACACCAAAAGCGGCAATAGCATTCACTTGGCATTTTGGAACCCACTCAAACGTTGGCTAGTTGGTTTGCGAGGCAGCGCGCAAAGAGCCGCGTAGTCGCCGCAAAATCAACCCAAACAAGCCGTTCATTTGCATTGCTTAACACACCGCGTTGATTGCCAAATAGGTGCTTAATAGCTTGGCAACTTATCACTCCATCTGTTCCCAGCTTTGCTTTTTACGATAAATCGTTGATGGACTCACTTCCAGCAATTCGGCAGCTTTGGGAATATTGCCATCGCAATGATCAATGGCTTGTTCAATAGCCTGTCTTTCAGTCAACCACAGTGCTTGTATTGGTCTGACGAAACCTTGCGGCTGTTCTTCGATAACAAATTCTGGTGTTTGTTCGATTTCAAATTCAAGCTCGCCACTTAGCTCACGCTCGGGTAATAGCTCGTCAAGCTGAGCGCAAAGATTTTGCGGTAGGTGCTCCACGGTCACTTGTTCGCCATCGTTGAGCACACAAATATTGCGCACCACATTTTGCAGTTCCCTAACGTTGCCAGGCCATTGGTACCGACTTAGCACCAATTTCACATCATGACCGAAGCGGCGGAATTTTTTCCCTTCGTCTTTGGCATATTGGTTCAATAGCATCTGGCCAACGGCCAATACGTCCTGTCCTCTGTCGCGCAACGGCGGCAGATGAATTGGTACCACATACAGGCGGTAGTAAAGATCTTCACGGAACCGGCCTGCTTGCACTTCTTGCCATGGATCGCGGTTAGTGGCGCAAAGAAAGCGCACATCGACGGTTTCTTCGGCACTTCCGCCGACGCGTTGGAAGCGGCCAGTTTGAACAAATCGCAGCAACTTAGTCTGCAAGTCCATATCCATCTCGCCAATTTCGTCTAAAAACAAGGTACCGCCATCAGCCAGCGAAGCTGCGCCTTTGCGCTCTCTTTGGGCGCCAGTAAACGCACCTTTGACATGGCCGAAGATTTCACTTTCCATCAACTCTTTGGGAATTGCGCCACAGTTCAATGCAATAAAGGGTTTGTTCGCTCTTGGCCCCTGCTTATGAATCGCCTCTGCACATACCTCTTTACCGGTGCCACTCTCGCCGGTGATGAATACAGTGGCTTTACTTGGTGCCACCGCTTCAATCATCTTGTACACCTGCTGCATGACCAAGCTACCGCCAATAAAGCCCTGAAAGCTCGATCGGGCACTATCGGCCTCATAGCCCTCAACCAAATTTTGCAAGCGGCTGAGTTTCATGGCATTACGAACAGTGACATGCAAGCGGGCGCCGTCAAATGGCTTTTCAAGGAAGTCGATGGCGCCTAAGCGCATGGCATCCACCGCAACATCAATGGAGCCATGCGCAGTAATCATGATCACCACAGGTTCAAAGCGCTGACCGTTGAGCCACTGCAGGACATCCAAGCCACTCATATCGGGCAGCTTCAAATCGAGTAACAGCACGCTTGGCGGGTTGTCGGTCATCGCCCGAATAGCGGCTTCGCCACTTGCCACACGGGTCAGCTGCGCTGGTTCATCAGCCAAATATGCTTGATACACCGCTGCGAGTGAATCACTATCCTCAACCAGCAATATCGAATCATTCCTGCCCATATCCACTACTCCTGTTGGTCCGCTGCATCCTCGGCCAAAAAGCTATCCAGTGCCGCCATGGTATTGTCTAACATCAACTGTAGGCGATGTTCCAAATTGTTCACGCGCTGCTGATGTTGTGCCTTAGCCGCATGCTCAATGTCTTTCGCTAGTTGTTGAAAACGGCTGGCGCCAAATGTGCCCATGCTGCTTTTCAGGGTGTGTGCTTCGATCTCTACCTGTTGCCAGTTGCCACTGCCTGCCAGCACCTTAACGGCAAATACACGGGCCTGAGCTTCTTCTTTTAAGGTGGCGAGAATATTCTTCACCGTGGCGCAACTCGTTTCTCTGATCAAAGTATTGAGAACATCTTCATCAAGCAGCGCTATGGCCTCATACTTTGATTGTTCCTGCTCAGTTGGATTTGGTTCATCGACAATATCTGAGGTGGTAGATGTTTGCTGGCTATCTTGTTGCGGAGTTGACTCTTCTAGCCAACGCTCAGAGCGTTGTGCCGACCATAATGCAACTTTCGCGCGCATCGCTGTGATATCAACTGGCTTGCTGAGAAAGTCGTCCATGCCGGCATCCAAACAGGCTTGTTTGTCCTCTTTAAAGGCATTGGCAGTCATCGCCACAATCGGCGTATTGCGGTTCGGTCCATCCGACTTGCGCAACATTTCAGTCGCTCGTAAGCCGTTAAGCACCGGCATTGCAACATCCATCAAAATTAAGTCAAAGCGTTGCTTCGCGGCTAGTTCGATGGCGATTTTGCCGTTTTCTGCCTCCACCACGTCGTTAGCCAGATTAGCCAGCACTTGATGTGCTACCGCTCGATTTGAGGCACTATCTTCAACTAACAAAATGCTGATGTTACGAGTGGTTGTTTTATTGCCAGCTGGCAAACGATTGTCTTTCGGCTCGGCTTCTGCGGCACGACTTTCTAAGGGCAACCAAATAGTAAATGTACTGCCTTCACCGAGTGCACTAGTGAGGTCGATCTTACCTTGCATCATGTCGATCAATTGTTTGGTGATCGCTAAACCAAGGCCGGTGCCGGAACGCTCCATGCTGTTGATGTCTTTTAGCTGATAAAACTCATCAAACAAATAAGGCTGTTTAGCAGACTCAATGCCTGGGCCAGTATCGGCAACACTCACTTTGAGTCCCGTGGAATCAATAACCAGCGTCACTTGGACATCACCTTTCTGGGTAAACTTAACCGCATTACCAATCAAATTGAGCAAAATTTGGCGATAACGTAGGGCATCACCGTAAACCTCAATAGGTTGGTCAAGCTGATGCTTCATGCTTAAACCAATACACTTTTGCCCGGCACTAGCCTGAAACAGCTCGACCAGTGACTGGGTCACATGTAGCGGGTTAAACCAGTCAGGATTAAGAGCAAACTGACCCGCTTCAATTCGAGAAAAATCCAACACATTGTTGACGATGGCCAGCAACACATTGCCAGCATCATCGGCGGAAGTAACCAAATGGCGTTGTTGCTCGGTTAGTGCAGTTTCTAACAACAACCGATTCATGTTGATAATGGCATTTAACGGCGTACGAATCTCATGGCTCATGGTCGCTAAGAACCGGCTCTTTGCCTGACTGGCCAGTTCAGCTTCGGTGCGCGCTTGGCGCAATGACTGTTCAACCGCTTTTTGCTCGCGTAAATCGGCAAAGTGAGCCACGAAATTGCTGATGCTACCGTCTTCCTGCGTGACCGAAGAAATACTCAACAGCTCTGGCAGCAAATCACCATTCTTGTGGCGATTCATAATTTCACCAGACCACTTACCTGTGGTTGTCAGGGTTTGCCACATATCCTGATAAAACTCGTCGGTGTGCTGATGCGACGATAAGATCCTTGGATTTTGGCCAATAACCTCATCTTCTTGATAGCCAGTAATACGAGTAAAGGCCTGGTTAACCCGAACGATGTTTGCGTCAGCATCGGTAATAAAGATGGCTTCGTTGGCGTCAAATGCATGGCCAGCTAAGCGCAATTCCTGCTCTAAGTTAATGCGGTCACTGATGTCGCGCATAAAGGCGGTAAAATGAGTTTCTTTTCCTACCTTGACGCCGTGAATCGCCAATTCACATGGGAACTCATGACCATCTTTATGCAGTGCCACCAGTTCCAACCGTTGACCAAGCACCTTGGCTTCGCCTGATTGGCGAAAACGTTTCATCCCTGCGCGGTGAGCATTGCGAAATTTCTCTGGGATAATCATGTTAGCGAGCTCATTGCCGATCATTTCATAGCGGCTAAAGCCAAAGATTCGCTCGGCAGATTTGTTGTACTCGACCACGTCACCGTTGTGATCGATAACGATCACCGCATCATTAGCAGAAGAAATAGTGGCAGTGAGAATGCTGCGATGGGTATCAAGTAGCTCTGATAATTTTTGCTGTTCTTCAATGGAGTCATGCAACTCCTTTTGTGTCGCCTGCAGCGATAACGACATCTTATTAAAGGCATTAGCTAAACGCCCCAATTCGTCATCTTCGGCGATTTCAACCTGAGCACCGGGCCCTTTGTGGCGAATCTCACGGGCGGTATCCGTCAAGCGTATCAACTGTCTGGCAAAGCGAGTGCTCAAGGTGTACACCACAAATGCGGTAGAACCAATAGCGAGCAACACCAGTACGGTAAGTACACCGATGAGTTGCCAAGTCTGCTCGGCACTCACAGTTTGCTGGGTACTTTGGGTTAGCCAGTGAAATGCAAAACCAATAATCGCTGCAAACAATAAGGCTTCGACTGCAGCAATAGCGCCAATAATCTTCCAACGTATACCTAACTTCATCTTAAGGTTCCAGCCGCTTTAGCGTTAGTAACGCAATGAAAGTAGTTGAGAATCGTAAACTTTTTTAGTGAACCATGCGGTTAGTTTAGGCCAGCGATGAGAAAACTTTTGCAAATTGCGAATTAATTCAAGCTTTAGCGACGGATTAAAGCGATCGTTCATCACCACGCCAACGATGTTGACGCCATCCTGAGTCAATTGCTGACAACAGCTTTGCAGTTGGCAACTCGCCGTCACCCCCGCCAAATAGCAAATCACCACACCATCAGCAGCCGCCATTACCCGCGATGGAGGCAAGTTCGATTGGTTATTCAGTTGTTGCGCGGCACAATCAAACAGCACCAAGTCGAATTCGTTTGTCCATTGCGCAACCAGCGCTTCGAGCTGGCCGGGCTCTTTTAACCGCAGTCGACTGGCAGCATCCAACGGTGCTGGCAAGTACCATATTGAATCATCATCCATGGTGCGCGGTTGCGGCGCTTGACCGTCATTCCAATGCCAGTCATCAGCCCCTATGCGTGGGTGAAACAAGTTGAAGTCCACCACCAACACTTTTTTGCCGACACTGGCGGAGCGCTTGGCAAGAGCATCTACCATTAAGCTAACCCCTTCGCCAGATTTCGCTGCCGACACTGCTAAGCATCGAACACTAGTGATTAATAGTCGTTGGTAGACACACTCTAATTCTTGGTAGTTCACTGGTAATGCCATTAGATGAACCCCAACAAAGCACTGATACTCACCACTCGGAAGATGTCTTCGAGGCCTTGTCTGGCTTTAAACCAATCGCTGTCCTTCTCTGACGGTACATAAACGGTGTCCCCAGCACGCAGCACCGGTAGCATTGAGAAATCACCACTTTGGCTGAAGGCCAACAGATCAAAAGACCGAGCTTGGTCTCGACAGCACGACAAGTTCACCACAGTAATTTTTTCTGGATAGCTGTTGTCATTGACGCCACCGGCCTCGGCTAACAAATCAAGTAATGTCATGTCATCATTGAAACGATAGCGCCCCGGTTTACCCACTGCGCCCAGCACTCGAACGGTCGATTCTTTCGACTCAGCTAGCCACAAACGATCTTTCTCAGGAATGTAAATCGAATCGCCCGGAACCACCTTAGGCAATAAGTGTTCATCGCCGGTTTCAAAGTACAGTGATAAGTCCAGTTTGCTGATTTTGGCGGTATTGCCATTGCGGTGACTAATGCGGACATTGCTAATATCGGCATTGCCCGTTGGGCCATCGGCAGCGGCCAGAATATCGAGAAAGTGCATCGCCGGATCAAAGCGATAACGCCCCGGAGCACCGACTTGGCCAAACACATAAATAGAATCATCTGAGGCCTGGCGGACCCATTGTGATTTGTTGTCACTGGGATCATCCGGTAGCTCTGGCACCATCACCAAAGTACCTGCGGAGATCTGCGGCAATTGTTGTTTGGTTAAATCACCTGCTAAAAAGTCATTGAGGTTAAATTCCTCAGTTCTAGTCCGGCCTTGTCCTTGGGGCACAACAATTTGGATTTTGGCCGTATCGGCATTGCGCTTAGGGCCGCCAGCGTGAGCCAATAAATCCATCAACGACATTTCATCAGACCATTCAAACCGCCCTGGTCGATTGACTTCCCCCATCACCTGCACGGCACGACTAGGCGCCACTTTAGTCCACGATTTCTCATTCAAATCGGTTTTTTCTGGGACGAAAATAGCGTCACCTGGAGAGAGCGACGGCAAGGATGATGTCATACCTTCGGTGTAAGCAAGCAGATCAAACGCTTCGATTTGGCCATGTGGACGGATCACCCGGATCTGGCGAGTCTCAGCGAACCGAGTTGGGCCACCAGCATTGGCCAGCACATCCAAGAATCCAGCATCGGCATTGCCTTCATAGGCGCCAGGTTTAAATACCTCACCCATGACATAAACAGTGTTAGCTCCTGCTTTGATTTCTTCTTGCTGCTTGGGCACGAAGATAGTGGTACCCGGCTCCAACGTTGGCATTAGATTGACATCGCCACTGTCGAGATACTGAGTGAGGTTAAACAGCATTGGTTGGCCTGAAATAATCACCCTGATTTGCTCTACACCGGCGTATCGAGTCACCCCACCGGCTCGCATCAACATATCAACCAATGAGGCGGTTGGACGATAAGAAAAACTGCCCGGTTTAAACACCTCGCCAAACACTTTGATGGCGGTGCGAGTCTCTGCTGCATCACCTTTATCATTCAGCGCTGTCGGATCAAATATCGTTGCGATATTGCCAATGTTCTTCGATGCTGGGACGAAAATAGTGTCTAACGACTGCAGCTTAGGCAATGCGGTTAAATCGCCACTATCTAGATAGCGCTTATAATCGAACACATACTGCTCACCAGGACGGCGTAATTGCATCCGATCGAGCTGGGCTCCTGCGCGCATGCCACCGGCCAACTTTAAAGCGATTTGTACCCCAGCATCGGCAGACATAGTGATTTCGCCTGGGTTCTCAACATAGCCCATGACTTGAATGCGGATACGCTTGTCTGCGACATAAACCTTCAAACCAGACAAATCTCGGTAAGCGAGGCTCAACGCTTGCGTCACCGCTTGCGCCATTTCCGGTTCAGCCATGCCCGCAACCGGCACAGCACCGACCTCGGGCAGTTGCAAGCGCCCAGAACGGTCGACTTCAAACGGTTGCTCAAAGCTTTCCTCACCCGGCATCACGATTTTAATTTGGTAACCGCTTTGAATAGACTCTACATTGGCCTTGGCTTGTTCGTCAGCTAGCACCGCAGTCATATTGGCAAACACAGCTAACAGCGTGATGGCTAATTGTTTAATGAAGCTGTTCATGAGGCGCTCCGTTGGTGTGTTGTTCGATCAGATCAATGGTAACCCGGCGATTGGAATGAAAATGCTCGATTGAATCACCTGCCCGATACGGCCGACTCGACGCGGCGCCCTGCACTCTAATTCGCAGCGCTGCGACACCTTGCTGTTGCAGGAAATCAGCCACCGCTTGAGCTCTGAGCATCGACAGTTTGAGATTATGCTCAGCGCCGCCAGCAGCGTCGGTATGGCCGGTGATCAGTAAATCCAATGGCAAGGCAGACACCATAGGTACGGCCCGTTGTAATTGGTCTTGATAAGCCGGAGTTAACCGCGCCGAATCGCTTTCGAATTGATTATTGCGGTTCAACAGCGGTAACAAGTTTTGTTGTAAATCAGTGAGCTTGAGTGGATTGGCAATAGTTCGTTGGCATTGGCCGCCAGCATTGACCGCATCAAGACGATTCTCCAATTCAGCAAGAAAGTACTGCTGCACCTCTAGGCTATTAGCCGCATCTTGCTCCAGACCACCTTTGAGTTCTCGCATGATCCGCTGTTGCCTTGTTTTGGCTTGTGCAACCGAGGCAGGAAAGCACAGCTCAGCACCTTCGAGAACCAACAGATCCAATTGATGTTTACTGATGATGAGTTCAAAGCGCAGGCCGTGCTCTGGGCCCATGGCCTCTTCATTGGCTAAATCCAACAGGCTCAATAACAAACTATTGTGCTCGGCAAAGCCGCCGGTGCCTTGTTGGGGCCAAGAAGCACACCCTTGCGCTAACAGTGCCATTAAAACCAAGATGATGCGCATAACAGCCACTCCTTAACAACTTGGATTAAGCGGCAACCGGCAACGGCTGCGGCATACTTGTCGATTGTTGCTGGTCAGCAATTACTGGGATCAGCAAATCAATCCTCAGCAATGTCATCATTCGCTGGCATTTGCTCTGCACGTCGGCAACAAACAACTGACCGCCGTTTGTGCTCAAGTACTTGGCAAGTTGCAACATCTTCGCTAGTACAGACACTGATAGCTCATCAACGTCAGCCATATGAAGAACGACTTGTTTGCTAACTCGGGCCAAATCAAGCTGGGTCAACAAACGCTCAACTTGCGCCTCAATTCCATTGTTAGAAGAAACCAATGCGATATGAATTTCATGGTTCATTTGATTGTGAAGTTCGATTGTTTGCATGATTCTCTGCTCCCACTAACGATTGCTAAGTTGCTTTTCACAATGACAATAGCGAAGCTCATGCCAACCCTTAAAAAACGCATTTAATCAGTCAGTTAATCCACAACAAGAGCATCACACACAAAACAAAAACGACCCGTTTGCAAATTGCAAAACGAGTCGTTTGATCGATCGCTGGGGGCTATTTGGCTATGCGCGGGAAAGGTGGCGTTGCAAGGCTCGTTGGATGTAGCTCAAACAACCTAGCAGGCAGTTCCAATGGCCTTCCAATAAGTAGTTCAAGGCATTAAGTGCGCGCGGCCAGTCAACTTGAGGTGCCAAACGAGGCAATAAAGCTAATAATCCACCGAGCAGTTGCAGCACCAACAACATAGCAAATGCAGCCGAGCCACTCGCTAGTACCACCGAGCCAACAAAGCCTACTAGCATCAAGAACGGACACAGCACCCGCAGCGCTTTGCCGCTAATGAAAGTGAATGCCACACCTTTGAATTTTGGCAGCAGCAACTCACGTAAACGGATGAGTTGCTGCAAGTTGCCAGCACCAATACGGCGACGACGAGATCGGTCTAATTGATCGCTAGCATGCTCCAATTCCAAAGCACAAATGCGTGGTTCATAAATACCGCGATAGCCTCGCGCTAATATCTGCATTGGCAATATGAAATCATCGTTAATGGTGTCACTGTGCAGTTTGCGAAACGCCTCACGACGAATCAGATAGAAGGCGCCGTGAGCGCCTTGCAGCGCACCCAAGTTAGCTTCACTCTCACGCACCATACGTTGATACTGCCAGTACTTATCTTCGCCTGATGAACCTGGATTGAGGATTTGGTAGCAGCCACACACCACTCCAACATGGTTAAATTGAAAATAGCGAGCAGCCAGCTTCATGGCATCGACAGATATGATTGCCGACACATCAGATAAGGCCACGATGGTTGCTTGAGATTCAGTAATGGCCTGATTGATCACCGCGACCTTGCCGCGATTTTGCTGATATTCAACGACCTCGATATTGAATTCGCAAAATGGCATTGCTGCCAGCTGGGTCCGAGCCACATTAGCGGTGTTGTCACTACAACCATCGCACAATAAACGCACCGTTAGGCGCTCGGCGGGATAATCAAGAAACGCCAACATGCTCAACTTGTCTGCGACAAAGTCTTGCTCATTATAGGCTGGGATCAGCAATTCAATGGTTGGCCACTCTGACGGCTCGGCTGGAATTCGCTGTTGCCAGTGCTCGCCATTCTTCGGCGCTCGCCAGTGCGACAACCATTTCAACAACAGCGGATAAAACACATGGTGATAGGCCACCAAAGCGAATGATAATAAAGTGATGCACTCAATCATGACGATGCCTCCTACTCCAGCGTTTTAAGCAACTGCAGCGTAAGAATTACGCAGGGTCGCGTAGCGCGTTGCCATTACCTTGCCGTCACCGGCAACTCGAACAAACTGGCGCGGACACGATTGCTCAGTGCTGGCCAACGTGGCTGTCAGACTGTCAGCCAATTGCTTGGGGGCACCGGCAGCGACCAAACGTCCTGTTGCCGGACACAGGGCTTCATGGCTAGCGCCAACGTCAGTGACCACAGCAGGCACACCACAAGCCTGAGCTTCAAGCAGCACCAATGACAAGCCCTCATTAAACGATGGCAAGCAAAACACATCTAAAGCCTGATAAAAGGCTGGCATCTGATCGATACTGCCAAGAAAGTGCACACGTTTCTCAACGCCGAGCGCTCGGCACTGCGCCTTTAACGCTTTTGCTTGTGAACCGTCGCCAGCAATTGCTAGGTGCACCGCTGGGTTCATTGACGCCAACGCCTCAATCAACACTGCGTGACCTTTCTCCAGTTCTAAACGCCCTGCTGAACCGACCAATAAGGTGTTGGCTGGTAGCTGCAATTGCGCTCTGGCTTGCGATTTTGAGCCTGGGCGAAAACGGTCAGTATTAATGCCATTTTGAATGACGTGGACGCGGCCATCGGCCAACCCTAATCGTGCGCTCATGTCCCGGGCAACAAGCTTGGCATCGGCAACTAAAGCCGGTTTGACTAGACGCAGCACCCAACGCTGCAAGCGGCAGCGTTTATCATCCTGTAAATGCCAAGCATCGTGTTCGGTATGAATGACATTGCGGATCCCTGCGAGACGAGCGGCGATACCGGCATATAGTAACGGGCCGATATGGTGGGTATGGACGCTACTAATGGCGAAAAAATTCATTAGGTCGACCAAGCGTTTGATAATCGACGGTTGCCAGCCTGGCTTTTTATCGAGAAAGATGATTCGTTCGGCATAGGGCTGGAGCTTCGGCCAATTGACCAATGCTTCATCTCGGCGCCCCTCCAGCGACACCACATAGCCCGTTTCGCCCTGCTTGTGCATGCGACACAGATCCAGCGCCATGGTCTCGATACCACCGGGCTTTAAGTGTTGGACTACCTGAATATAGGTGCTCATATTAATGCTCCTTCAGAGGTGGAATTCGGGTGATCACTGCAACACCAGTAATCGCTTCAACATCGGCAATGGTGCGCAAACTGGGATCTGCCAATTCACTCAGCACGACTAGGCCAGCGCCAACACCAAAGCCACCGATCAACCCAGCAATGACAAACAGCAATGCTGGTAAGTTGCTGGGCTGCGTTGGGGTAAAGGGGCGGTCAATAATTTTGATCCGCTCAGATTGCTCGAACTTACCCAGCGCGCCTGTCACCTTGGCCATTTCATAGCGCTGTAATAAGTCCTCATAGAGGCCGCGTTTGACTCTTAAATCGCGCTGCAACGCCAACAATTGACGTTCTTGATCGCCAACCGAGTTCACCTGTTGGTTGAGCGAATCAGCTAGGCTTTGCAGTTGCTTCACTTCTTCGCGCAGAGCGTTGACTCGCTGTTGAGCATTTTGCAACGCTTCGAGCTGCACCATCATCAAACCGTCTTGGCTTTCTTCTAACGCCAACGCTAATTGGAAGCCGCCTGTTTGTTGGTGTCCCGCGCTGTGCTGCGCCACAGGGTTTGCCAGTGCACTGGCACGCTCAGATTCGAGCTGCCGAATGGTCCGTTGCAACGCTTGTATTTGTGAATGACCATCGGTGTAACGAGCCCTTAGGGAAACCAATTCCGCCTTGCGACTAATGATTTGCTCTTCCAACCGCGCCAATACAGGGTCGGTGCGCGATAGCTGTTGATCGAGGCTACCCAAGCTTTGCTCAGCGCCAGACAACTCAGCCTTGCGTTCTAGCAGTTTTTGCCGAATGCGGGCCAGCCGCTCAGTATTTGCAGAATGCAACTCCGGTAATCCATCGGCGTTATCGGAACGAAAATCGGCCAACGCCATTTCTGCAAACTCCAATTGCTCTCTGCTTGATTGCAAGTGGGTCGCTAAAAAACGCTCTGATTCACGAATAGAAGAACGCTCTGGCGCCAGCAAATTATCAACAAAGCGGTTGGTAACCAACTGCAACACCTGCTCTATATCAGCAGGATTGGCGGACTGATAATCAATGCGGATCACATCGGGGCCAATCTGACTAACCGATAACGCTGCTGACAGTTGCTGAATGACCTGCTCTCGGCGGTATGGTTCGCTCTGGGATGTGATTAAATCAAGCTGCTCTGCCACTTGCGTCAACATGTGACGACTGTGCAATAAGGTCGTCAGCGCATTCATCCGCATATCGAGATTGGCCGACACAGCTAAGTCCTCCAAGAATGGGTTCAACTTGGCTGTTTCTTGAATCAGCAAGGTGGTGTGAGCACTGTATTTTTTGGCTGCAGTTAAGCCGATGACTAAACCAACCACGGGGAGTACCAACACTGGCATCACCAGCAAATAGCGGCGTCGCCAGATGGCATGAAGCCAGAGGTGAAAACGAGGTAGTAATTCGTTCATAACTAGTTACTCCGACTCACCACGACTGCAGCAGGCGATTCACCTGACGGGCGCGGATATCCCAACTTTCAGCGGCGACAGCCAATTGCTGATGACGACGCCAGCTAGCGGTCACTGGGCGCTGGCAACTGCTCAAGGCAGCTTGCCACTGCACCAACGACGTCACCTGTTGGACATAGTCACGGTAGGGTTGCAACGCCGGAAATGGCGCACTAATCACAGGCGTGCCAGAGGCCAAATATTCGCGCAGCTTGAGCGGATTACATGCTTTGATCTGAGCGCAATCGCGAAATGGCAGAATCGCCGCTTGCCAGTGCTGAACGTAGGATGGCAGTTGCTGATGTGGCACCGCGCCAATCAGCTCAATATTGTCGATGGCTGTTAGCGCAGAGACATCAGTTTCGATGGCGCCAATTAAGACAAAATGCCAGTGCGGCATGGCTTGCGCTAAATTAGCCAGCAAATCAATATCTAGCCAACTGGCAATGCTGCCGTAAAAACCGGCCACCGGTTTATTCGTTGAGAGTGCCGTTGGCCGTTCAGTCGGGGCCGAAAACAAACGAATATCGACACCGTGGGGCAGTAACTCAACACGCTTACGAGCGCCGACCAAGCGTTGCAATTTGGCCTGTATGGTTTTACTGGCAGCGCAAACGCTATCGACCCGCTGGACTAACTGAGCTTCACATTCGCTAACGTGTTGATGATCAACACCAGCCAACGCGGCAAAATCGTCACCACAGTAATACAAGCTATGGCTTTCATTGTGGTGTCCGAGCCAGTCCACTGCGGTTGGCAGCGAGATCCACAAATCCAATGAGCCGATGGCATAACGCTGGCGAACCTTATTGATTTGGCGATTAACCAACCAAACATTGAGCTTTCTAATTAAGCTGGAGCGCGCAGCGGGAAACACCAAAGGCGCGATAACGGTTAGCTGTTTTGGCGTTGCAATTGCTGTTGACTGACTACTTTCACTGCCACCCCGCCACCATTGTTTTAGCTTATCGGTGACTCTTAGCAAATCGCGCCAACTAAGCTTTGGCCGACGCAAGCAAATGGAGTTTACCCAGATCACTCGACGCTCAGCAGCCAACGAGCGAACGATGTGCTGAGTGCTACTTGGGTGACGGCCCCAATCTTCGCCAAAGACGAGTAAGGCGCGCGGGCTTACTTGTTTGCAGTTTTTCATGACGTTGCCTCCGCTAACTGACGGATCACTTGGGCTGGCACGCCAGCGGCCAGAACACCAGCAGGCAAGTCACTACAAACAACACTGCCCGCCGCCACCACTGTTCCTGCCCCTATGGTGACACCAGCCATGACCTTGACGCCGGTTGCCAACCAAACATCGCGTTGTAACACGATGTCGCCCACTTGCGATTGCTGACATGGCAACCCCGCGGCTCGTTGTTTGGCATCGAGTGGATGTCCTGGGTAACCTGCGAGAAAGCACTGGCCGGCAATGCGAACATTGTCTTGCAATACCACTCGACGCCCGACAGCAACGGTGGTTTGCCAGCCAATATCAACGTTGTTGCCAACATAGAGAATTGGTTCAATGGCTGGGTCAGCGCGACCAGAGAAGGTGGTTTGACCGGAGATTCGGCAATCATCACCGACATGAATTTGCAGCTTGCCGGCGACAAATGGAATGCCGCAGTAGAGGTATAGCCGATTGCAACTGCCAATCACCTGAGAGCGAAATAGCGGCGTAGACCACAACACCCGAGCAAGTGTTCCTGCGCTCGACAAACACAAATTGCGCACGGCATAGCAACTACCAAACAACCAGTCGCATCGAGGCAAGCTGATCAACCGCAGGCTTTTTAGCGCAGCGACCAATGATTGCACTGATGAAGAATCAGAATGCTTTAACCAGCAACGTGTTTTTTCTAACCATAGGATCATGCTGTTTTCCTCAATTAACACGACAACCGTGCTCATAGGTATTGCTACAGCAGAAACCTTGCCAAAATTTTTATTATTTATTGTTCAGTCAGTTACACTATTCCATTGGCTAATTTAGACAATCTCCAATCGCTGCTTTGCAATATGCAAAAACAGCGATTGGGATAGCAGAAAAATGTTGGGAGACTCGCTCGGCGCTAGCGAAGGTTGGTCAGGGTATCGAATGACAAGGCTGCACGGTGGCGCAGCAACACAGCGGCTGCTGTTAACAACCAAGTGATGACGAGTAGCCCAGTGAACAAAGGGAAAATGAGCGGCTGCAATAACAGAATCGCGGCACTGGTCACTGCCAGCGCAATTAATCGGTTGAACTGGTAATCCAACGGCAATAGACGTTGGCTCAAGTAGCCAAAAACGACGAGCCGAGAGCCATACAAAATTGCGCTAACCACCAACAATCCTGGCACGCCCCACTGTGGAATAGCCCATAACAAAGCGGGTATGGCGACGATGGCATAGCCGCCATTAATCCGGGTTAACCAAACCGGCTTGGCTTGGGTATAACAACCAAAATCTAAAATTGAGGTACTTAAACGGCTGCCCAGCACGACCAACATTGCCGGTAACCAAGTCATGCCGCCAAGGTAGTCTGGTGGCAGTAACCAACGCAATACCGGCGCAGCAATGGCACTGACCAACAACAAACCGGCCATTAGCAATACCAGCACCAGCTGATGCACCGCCACTAGCGAGTCGCGTCCGGCGGTGGTGCCAGCCAGTTGAAAACGCTTTGGCCCCCACCACATTTCAAACACGGCAAAACACACCGCGATGACTTCAGTTAGCTTCAGCATGATTCCGTACTGCGCCAACACTTGCGGCCCAAGCCAATGACTGATCATCATGCGATCGAGGCCATAGAGCACAAATAACGCCAGCGATGCGCCAATTAAGCGCGATTGGTAACTAACGATGTCTTTCACTAACTTGCTATCAACTGCGACTTGCCAGTCGCGATGAAGCAGTGCCAACGCCAAACACGCCGCGGCCAAATTAGCTACGACACCAGCAATCAGAATCGCATTGATCCCCCACCCCGCTGACAAGCCATAGAGCGTGACGCTGGATTGCACCAGCGTTTGGCTGCCAACAAGGAGGCAATAATGCTCTGGCTTGTTTTTGATTCGTAGCCAAACTTGCAGCGGATAGAGCACCATCATCAACCACACGCTCAGAGCCAACAAAGCGGCTTGCTGCCAACTGATCAACCGGTAAAGATCAAATGGGTTGCTGATTACGAGCAGCCAGCAAACAGCAGCCACCAATACGCCATAGCTGGCACTGAGCTTGACCGCTGATGACAGTAGCTTATGACCATTGGATTGCTGCTCGGCTGCCATTTTCGGCAAGGCGCCACTACTGATCTCAAATAGCGACGCTAAGGTGAGCGTCAACACCAACAGCTCTAAGGTGCCGTACTCTGCGAGCGATAAATAGCGGGTCGTAATGGGCAGCAGAATAAAACCCATGCCCTTTTGCAGCAGTGTTAAACCACCATACAAAGCAAGCTGCCAGAATACCGAGTGTTTCATCATCAGCCCGCCATTTATGCTGCTGCTTGCAACCAGCGGCGTAGCTGTTGACTATGGAACCACAGCCATAAGCGTCCGAGCTGATCACTACCGGATTTAAAGTGGCGGACAAAATAGTCATCTGCCATCGCGTCAAATTGGCGGTTCAGTTGGTAGCGCTCAATCAAATGACGGCTAAACAACCAGTAGTTTCGTAAGTCGTACCAATCGACGCTACTTTGCAGTTGCAGCATGGCATGGCGGCATAGCGCTAACAGCAGCATTTGTTGATGCGCTACAGCAAGGTATTGCGGTTTGGTGGTTGCCAGTAAATCGGTGATGGTGGCCATGCGGGCGTGCAAGCGATGTTGATCCTGGCCCTTGCGGCGGCAAATGCCTTGCTCATTGGCACGGTAGATGTAGCCAGCATGATCAACATAAGCAATCCGCTTGGCGTGCATAAAGGCTTGCAGAACAAATACTTCATCTTCGAACAACTGGCCGTGGGCAAATCGCAATTGCGCGCGTTTAATCAATTGCCGAGCAAACAGCTTATTGCACGCGGAGGTGTTCTCAACTTTACTTTTAAAGGCCAGTACTTGGCTGTGCTCAGTTGATTGCAGCGTCATGCCGGCAACAGCCAGCTCTGCACCTTGTTGAAGGCTTGCACTGAGCAACTGCTCATACATATCAGCGACAATAAAATCATCACTATCGACAAAGCCAATGAACTGGCCTTTGGCATGGTCTAAGCCTGTGTTTCTAGCTGCTGCCAGCCCCCGATTGGTCGCATGAGTCACTACCTTAATTCGGTTGCCATACTGTTGCTGATAGCGCTTTAACAGCATAGACGATTGATCAGGGCTGGCGTCGTTAACGACGATAATCTCAATATCCGTTAGCGTTTGTTCGAGAATACTATCTAGGCACTGACCAAGGTATTGAACAGTGTTGTACACCGGCACAATGACGCTGATCAGCGGCTGGTTGCTGGCGCGGTTGAATACTCGGTTAGTTATCTGATTCATCTCCCACCTCAGGATTGATTGGCCAGTTGATTCAGTCGCAGCCGCAACTGACACCACCATGCGAGCGGCGCCAAACAAAGTGGCTGGCGAATGAAGCGAAAAAAGCGACTGATGACATAGTTGTGTTGATGATGTTGCAGGAGCCGGTTGGCTGGCAGTAGCTGGTAGCGCTTAATCAAAAACTGAATAAAGCGAAAGAATGCTACCCGTTCGGCATGGCCAATGGGGTAGTACAAGGCACTCAAGGCATGATTAGTTAAACACTCCAGCAGCAAATCTCGATGCGCCGGTAGTAATTGGCGTGAGTCTACTTCAGCCAACAAGCGACTGAGCATTGCCTGCTTATCCATCAAGTTAAAGCGGTGCTTCGATTCATCACGACACTGGCCATTGGGGTTCAAACGGTACCAATAGTATTGGCCGTCGCAGCGAGCAGCCGGTCCTTCGAGCATTCGCAATAAGTAGATAAAGGCTTCATCTTCGAATATCACATCAGGATAAAACCGCAGACCATGTTGCTTGATGACATCTGCAGCAAACAGTTTGTTGGTCAAAAAGGTATCGGCAAACTGAGCTTGTAAATCCATCAATTTCGAATCGCTGCGGTCATCATCAAATGAGCACATATCACAACGGGCCCAAACGGCCTTTTGCTGGGCTGTTTGCTCGGAAAGGGTAGCGAGCAAACTGGCAAACATCTGCGGGTGTGCCCAGTCATCGGCATCAACAAAGCCAATGTACTGGCCTGATGCCGCATCGAGCCCGTGATTACGAGCAACCGACACGCCCTGATTGGTCGCCAAACTGACCAAGGTAAACAGACCTGGATTTTTAGCGATGTAGTTTTGACAAATGGCAAGGCTGTTATCGGTTGGTGCATCGAGTACCAAAACAATTTCGAGCGAGTCTAAGGTTTGATTGAGTAACGAATCGAGACATTCGCTTAACCACTGCTCTGCATTGTAAATCGGTACGATGATGGAGACCGCAGGCGGGTTAATCTGCTTTACCTGCTTAGCCTGCTCTTTGCGTAATGCCGGTGCTGTCATCGACTGGCTCCCCGTTGAACTTGTGAGTTATTCCTTAGCAACCCACAGCAAGCACTAAGCCAGAAGTAATTAGTTGATAATTATTAGTTAGTTACAAACAAGTTCAATGCTCATTAATGAGTACACCAATCGCGCAATTATCATTTTGCAAAATCGCTATTTTGCTGATTGATGGATTGGCGTAGCGCTAGGATCAGGGCGAAGAAAATGTAAAAAGGCCAGGTGAAGCCCTGCGTGAGAAAGGTGCCGGAGACCACGGTGCCGAGCAAACCGGCTAGCACCGACTCTGCCACCATCAGCGTTGCCGGATGTTGCGCCCTGATATTCGCGACGCTGATGATGCGAGTCACCATGCGCCACAACACCGCGATGAACAATGCCAAGCCAACAAAGCCAGTTTCAGCCAGAATGCCAAACCAAGTACTGTGAACCGCATGATTTTTGCCATCCCAATGACTTGAATAAAAGTAGTAATTGGCATAAAAGTTATCGAGCCCAACGCCGCTTACCGGCGAATGCAAGGCCATCGAAAAAGCCGCTTGCCAAGCGTAGATCCGGCCCATTGCCGACTCATCAATGCCCTGCTCTGCCGCTCCACCCGATGAGCGCTGATCAATTCCCGCCAAGGCAAATAACACCATCAACGCCACGCCAGCAACAAGCAGCAGCATGGTTTTGTTCTGCACTCGGCGCCAAGCAAACACACCAACGACTGTCATCACGCCTAATAAGCCACCGCGACTTTGGGTCGCCAATATCGCCATAACGAGCAATACCAAGGCAACCAGCGTCATCAACCGAGACCAACCTTGAGCATGGAGCAACCAACCTAGGGTAAAGCCCAGCGGAAACAACAGCACCAAAGCTAAATCATTGGGATCGCCCAGGGTCGAACCAAACGAGCGGCCGATGGTGACACGATTGCCCTCAACCACTTCAATACCGGCAGCGGCATTACTCAGCGCCACCATAGCAACCAAGCTACCAGCAATAATAAAAGCCATAGCGGCCTGTTTAAAATCGCTCGGTGCTCGCAGCAACCAAGCAATGATGATGGTCATCAGTGCTATCTTGCTAAACACGCCATTGAAATAAGCCATGGCAACCGAACGGTTACTGGCGAGCAACACACCAATGGCGCAAAACACAAAAAAGCCAATCAACCAGTTAAAGTCGCGATTCCAATAGATTTGCATTTTGCGAATCACCAACAACTGCCAAGCCATCGATACCAATGCCGCCAAGGCAAATAGCTGTGGCAGACGCAACGCCATCAAAGGCGGATACAGTTCATGTAAGCGAAAGAATGACAGCAAGACAAAACCCAGCACCATGCCAAATGGCCAATTCAGCATCGGCCAAATAACAATCGGTAATAGCGCCAGAGTCACTGCCACTAAAGGCGTAGGCAATGCATACCAGGCAACAGCAATCAGCACCATCAGCGCCCATAGACCAACCGAAAACCGAGCACTACGACGCGTGACGAGTTGATTAGCAAGTTGCGTTTGGTGTTGTTCATTGATGCTATTTGGCACAGCTTCTGCACTCCTCATTGGTAATGATTGCATCATGCAAATGAACACTCATTACCGGGTTGATAGCCACAACAAAGCAATTACAGTGCCGAGGTGCTTATGAACAACAACCAACCACTTGTCAGCGTGATCATGCCCAATCACAACTGCCTGACCTATTTAAAAGCCGCCGTTGCCAGTGTCCAAGCACAAAACATGACGGACTGGGAGCTGATTATTGCTGACGACGACTCAAGTGATGGCAGTCGTCAATGGATCGAAACTCAAGCTAAGCAAGATCCGAGAATTCGATTACTGCCGGTTTGTGTTCATCATCCCGCCGCAGCGCGTAATGCCGCCATTCAAGTTGCCAATGGTAAGTGGTTGGCAATGTTAGATGCCGATGATGTTTGGGCCTATGACAAACTAAGCCGCCAGTTGCGCCACCACCAACAACACCCCGAGCAACTGCTGAGTTTCACTGACTACCGCCATGTCAACGAGCAAGGGCAAGATTTAGGCAGCTGCTTTGATTACTGGCAACTGACTGAGTTACAAAGCGCCAACGGCGAATTCCGCTCCCTGAATAAGCCGCTGTCATTTCTATTTGCCTGCAACTGTATTGGCACCTCAACTGTGATGGTTTCAACCGAGGCGATCTGGCAGGTTGGCGGTTTTGATGTGTCCTTGCCATCGGCAGAAGACTGGGATTTGTGGCTCAAGCTAGCAGCAATTGGTGGCGTGAGCTTCTGCGCAAGTTGCGATATGACTTACCTAATGAGAGCCGGCTCAGAGAGCAGCAAATTAGGTGCAAGAATCCAAGCATTGGAGCTTATCTACAAACGCCATCAAGCCAAACTCGATGACAGTGACAAGCGCGCCAAGCGGCGTGCCCAAGCGCGTATCGCCAGTGCCAAGGCCGATCTGGCACAAGCATCTCATCGGCTTGGTGAAGCCGTGCAAGCCAAAATGCGCTCGTTGCTACTACAGCCCAACAAGCGTCAGGCCAAGGAACTGGTAGCGTTACTTAAACCCCAATGAAAAATTATGAGCACTACCTGATTGTCTTACCTTTGTGCAAACTAGAGAACGGCATATGAACGCTCAAGAATAAGAAGTTTCGATTGGGATTACTTTGAATCAGGGGTATAGCACTAGGGTCGTATCGCTACATTGCTCCCAGGATGTGGAGTAACACTTTAGCAATGAGTCAGACAAGGCACCGTTGGTGATTAATAATCCTAATATCATCAAGCGATTGTCTTTATTAATTGCAGTTGAGAGAGTTAGTAAAGTTCACTCGCCTCACGTAGCGTCGCCTTTTGGCTGATAACAGCCGCCCATTGCGCAGTGGTTTTTACTCGCGAGCCACCTTCAACCAATATTCCTTGGCTATCTATTCTGATGATGTGAGGAAGAGAGCCACTGAAGTTGGCAAACAATCGCCGGCGGAGCGCAGATTCCGCATCAGCCGATTTCCATACCTGCCCAGAGAAACCTGTTTTTATCAGCATTCGTTGAAGTTTGTCCCAATCTTCGTCGAGTGATACGGCAATAACCTCCACCTCCGATTGGGTTAGTTCAGTTGCTTTGTGCAAGTTTTCCAACCCCTCGTAACAAGGAGCACACCATGACGCAAAGAAATAGGCGACAATTGGTTTGCCCTTAACGCTGGCAAAGGTAATTGGCTGTTTGTCGAGTGTGTAAAACGCATGCGATTGAACTGGCTTGCCGATGAGAGCTTTAGACATGGCAACTTTCTCTTCATATGATTGTCCCCAAACACAGCCAACGAAGAGCAGGGATAACAGTAATACTAGTTTTTTCATCGAGACGTCCTATCTGTCAGAGAATTAAAAGTCAGTTAGCTAGGCACTACTACAGGGGGTCAACAAAGCAGTCCTGCCATCATCGTGCCCCATGTTGAATATGTAGTTTCGCACTGTCGAAGTCGAGATACGCCTTCAGACGCTTTAAGTCATAAAGCCCTATCACTCCCACCACGTTTGTTGAGAATGATTGATTTTGGATGGCGGATGACAGCGGCACAGCCAATAGTTTAGAAAATCGAATGGGATTGCCATTCATGGCGATATTGGTTGGGTTTACCTGCCGAACGGCTAGCCGGTTGCCGTTGATATCAGAGGTGTAGGCGCCTTTTAACACCTTTGATTCAAGCTTCAAAGCACCGAGCGAATCGCTGTTGATTAGCGTGTAATCAGCACCTGAATCAATGATTAAGCCAACTTGTTGGCCTTCAATCTCTACCTCTACATACATCATCCCTAGGGATGAATGCTTTAGTGCCATTGCGGTGCTTTGTCGGCGGTCATTTTTGGCTTGGTAATGATTGGTCAGGATGATGCTTTCGGCTGAAAACTGCATACCTGAGCGAAGCGCCTGAATGGCATCAATACCAATAATGCCAATTAATTCGGGATCGGGAATCACATTCTCATGGACGCTGATATGGGTTTTGGCGGTACTTTCGCCGGCCACTTGAAAACTGCCAACTTCAATGGTCAAGTTGGCAATGTGACTTTCCTTAGCACCAATACCCCAGCCTTTGTCGACCGATATGGCTTTGTACTTGCCAATCCGTGGCAGATATTTCTGATCCAACACACTGCCTGACGAACCGGTATCGACCAGCATTTTGCCAGTAAAATCATTGATGCGTGTGGCCAGCCAAAGTCGCCCTGTCTCGGTTTGATTGATTGCGATATCAGCTGGATCATGGCCTTGAGCCTGAGTCAGCGCGCCTGCCATGGCCAACAATATCAGCAGCAAATGTCTGGGGTTTAACACCATGTAGCTCCCGTTTGTATCGCTCAACCATAGCGCTATCGACCTACCCCTTCAATGCCTCGGCATAAATGTGTTCGAATTGCGGCAAAATAGCGGTGGTGGAGTATTCTCGCGCAATTTTCGCCTTTGCTTTCTGCGCCAATGGCTGCTTGTTCATGTCGCTAAGCTGCTGATACTGCTCAATAGCGGCCGCCCAGCCGGCAATATCATCACCATCAAGCAAGGAGCAACCATCGACATCACTTAGCAGACTTGGCAATCCACCCACCGGCGATGCAATCACACTGGCGCCATGGGCCATGGCTTCCAATGCGACCATCGGCAGCCCCTCGGCTCGACTTGGGATCAGCAACAAGCCAATTGCCGGCCAGCGTTGATTCATGTCTGCCACTTCGCCATGGAACACAACATTGTCTGGCACCCTGCTTTGCAATTGGCTCAGCAACGGTCCTCCGCCATAAATGTGGAACTGCTGATGCGGTAACTGCGCAGCGATTTTAAGCACTCTATCTGGTGCCTTTTCATCGCTAAGACGGCCAACAAAAGCAATTTGCCGTTCACTACTGGTGTCATCGGATGATTGCGTAGATGGCTGGACAAAATTATTGATGACCGACGCCGAACAAGGAAGTCTTTCGGCGATCGCTTCGCTCACTGCAATTCGTGCGCGACACAAATAGGCAGACTGACGATCAAGCCAGTCATATAACCAAACTCGCCCTGTTGGTGTTTCGCCAGCATGGTAGCTCGACACTACTGACGCGCCCCCACTCCATGAGAGCAAGCGGCCAACCAATCCAGCTTTGTAGCCGTGAGTGTGAACAATACGCGGTTTGCAGCGGCGTAAGGCGCGAACAAAACGCCATGGCGAGCCGCCAAGCAATAGCGTTTTGATACCGCTCTGCTGCAGCTCAGAGCGCAGCGGATGCGCCACTCCATAAAGCCGCCAAAACACTACCCAAACATCATACCCTCGGCAGTGCAACGCTTTCGCCAGTTGCCCTACGTGGCTTTCAATACCACCAACATTGCGGCTATCAAGCATTAACCAAATGACCTTATCCATCGCCTACTCCTAAAACATTACCGTGGCTGCGCCATCGTAAAACTGCAACGGCTGGCGCTGCACCTGATACTGGCCCTGATGGATTTGCCACAACTCAGTGACAAGCTGCTGAATATGCGCCGGCAACACGACGGTCGTCAGGGTAGATTCGTTGACCAAGGTCGCTTGCCACAAACATTGGCTATAGTCGGCGGCTATCTGATCGTCGGCCGCAGTCAGGTCTCTGGCACAAATAGTGGCAAAATAGCGACTACCACTAACCATTGAAGTTTCAATGGTCACCGCCAGTTGTTGTTGATGATCAAAATCGAAGTTGGCATCGATTTGGAGCTGGTCGCTGGCAACTTCGGTTGGCTGTTCGGTTTCACTGTTTGTTTCTGGTTGTGTGCTTGATGCAATTTCAGTTTTAGTGCTAGATGGCTGTTCATTGCTTGTTGCTCCAGTTGAAGTTGATGTCGAGGCTGCCGGAGAGCTGCTTCCACCTCCCCCTCCGCCACATCCGAGCAGAGCGAATACACTGAAATAAATAACAATTGACGATTTCATAAGTTGGCATCCTTTAATTAATACAAGAGTTCAGGTTTGGCATTGACTGGTAAATACCAATTGCTATTGATCGCGCCGCTACTCTGGGCAAAGCCCGCAAACAGCGGATATGCAGCGCTAATATCAACGCGTTCCATCGGGTGCTGCCATGGGTAAGGAATGACGATGGCCCAGGGCATGCCGTTGCTGCTTTGGTAATACAGGCCACTGCTGGGCTGAGAAAAATCATCCAACAGATTCCACAAACTGACATCGGCCATCGTCGTTGGTTGTTGGTTCTTAAGGTGGATCTCTAAACCACGGCCAGGACTGACCTCGAACACAGGTGAGCGGCTTTGCTGAGAGGCAAAAATAAACGGATCGTAAGGTGCCGCAGGGAAATCATTTGCACTCAAACCATCCTTGAAAGGCACCCGCAGCGAAAAACTAAAACTACCACTACCATGGCAGCCTTGTTCGGTGCGGAAAAAATCACAGCTACCTTGCTTAGGAAAATGCGCTTTCAAATCCGATGACAGCACCAACACTGCTTCGCCAGCAACGGGCTCCAATGGCGATTGCGACTGCAACTCGCCATTGACCTCAAAACGAATCAGCGATTGGTCAATGTTGGCTGGGTCTACCCCGGACAACCGAAATGCCAGGCCGTTATGAAAGCTCGCTCCCATGGCGACCACTTCACCTTCAAGCTCCCAGCGCACCATGTTATTTTCGCCATCACTGACTTGGCGACTCTGAAATCGCACCACCAAATCATTGAGGTCATAATCACCGGCCATTGGCCAGTTGTCTTCAAACGCCAACGTTGCTTTCTGCTGTAGCCCAGGATAAAAGCTTACTCTGGTATCTTGATCGGATATGTAAATGGGGTGATCTTCGACTTCACCATCTGGCGCACCGCCGGTAGCAGCGAGCCCCGTGACGCTGCTGAAGCGAATGCGCGACCATGTTTCGCCTTCAACCGCATCGGCTGGCACCGGCAGCAAAAAGACATTGTCACCACTGGTCACAGGCGCATCCGCCAACAATTGCTCATTGGCATCAAACTGGCCGTTGCCATTGGTATCAAACCAACCGCTAACGAATCCCGATGCAGACGCTTGCACCACCATCAAAAAATCAGCACCGGCTTGCAACGGCGAAATAAACACGACGCCATCTTCGTCGTCAAACCAAAAGCCTGCATCATCAGACTGAGGGTAAGCCTTGGCATCCACTTCGCCATCGACTTGCTGACCAAGGCGTAACTGAGCCGACGCCAGTTGATGGCGAGCGCCATTGTCACTCAACAAGGTGCCGTAACTTGCTGGCGCATCGCCAAAGTCGATATCGGCCGAGCCCGGCTCTACGATTGGCGCTATCGCACAGCGGGCACCGTCATTATTGGAAGACGATGGCCCTTGGGCAAACAGCTCCGCAACGGGCTGATCAGCATCGACATCAATCCGGAAGATCAAACCATCTTTGTTGCGACTAATATAGAGCGTGCCTTCAACATCAAAGTATACCGCGCCAAATGTGCCAGTTTGGCCGACGTTACCTAATTGACTAGCATTGCCAGATTGCGGATCAATCATCCACAGGCGGCCATTACTATCAACGCTGTAGAGTTCATGACGGTTAGGATGGAAAGCAAAGTCAAAAATGTTGATATTGAGGCTGTCGCCATCGACCAGTTTTTGCCATTGCAAATAATCAGTGGCACTGGCGTCCAACGACACCCGATACAAGCCTTTGCCGCTGCCACGCTGGTACAAGTACTGCGCGTTTTCAGCCAATGACACATCACCGACGAAAAACGTCAGCTTGGGATCGTTGCCCGATAAGGCTAATGGCTCAATTTGATAGTCAGCGCCGATACGAACCAAGGTGGCAAACTCACGACTCCAGCCGTACATGTAATTGTCATGTAAATTGAAGCCCATGGCGTTTACCTTACCCGAGGTGCCCATGTTAGATGCCAAGGTTTGGTAATAGCCGGTAGCTAGGTTGACGCCGAACATCTCGGCGGTATTTTTTTGTACTAAGAATGCGGGGGTTGGGCATTCGGTAAATGGTGTCGCCTGCGACTGCCAACTCATAGCCGACGCTAAGCCGATGCCGTAAAGAATGTGTTTTGAATATGCTCTGTTCATCATTGAGTCCCGTTCACTGCTTGTGAACTGACTAGAGCACAGACTATTCCGGATGTTGTAAGCAGATGATTAAGCGGGCTTTATCAAACAAGGAAGGACTAAATGAAATGGTCCATTCGCAAAATGCAAAGCCACCATTCGCTACAGCCAACCGATGAATTTGCAAAGGTAGAATCCGGTGTAGGCGACAATAGCAATAAGCAATACCGAAACAGACCCAATCGCCAAGCGGTATTTAGTTATAGCAAGTCGCCACAATAAGCCGAGCATGGCGCTGTAGAGCACTATCTCGCTGACCAGCTTAAAGGCAATTAAGGTAGTGGCAGAGCCATCGACCCAGACTTGCTTGGATAAATATCGAAACAACAACTCCCAACCGAGCTGGTACGCCAACGCAACTGGTAGAAATCCCAGTAAACACAGTTTCGATAATGGAATTTGACAAGACAACGACCCGGTCTTAGGAGGATTGGCGGTGTATTGAGTGGATGAAGGGCTCAAACGCTACCTATTGATTAGTGCAACAAGAGCCCAGCAGTAAACCAGCGTTTGAGCGCACTGGCAATGGCTTAGTTAACTGTTTTCTGAACCGTGAACTTGAATATAACGCTCCGCCAGCTCGAATGAACCAAAGCACTCAATAATACGCTCGATTGCATCAACGCGAGCTTGCGGGTTAGTGTGATCGACAGCGTTGTTAAGCCAGTCTTGAACAAGAATTTTAGAAATATTCATAATACGCATCCTTTGCGGTGAGAAACTCAATTCCTATGAGCTAGCCATCCCAATGTAGTCAAAGATTTTTAAAAGGTAAATAGCCATACCAAAAACAGTGTTATTTATCATGATTGCAACTTGCAGTTGGCATTAGTCGGCGCAGATAGGTCAGTTTGCTAATCGTCACATCGATTAACCGCTCGGCCTTCGGGCCGCTGTTATCGGCGTTGAAAGCATCAATGTCGTCCTGTTGCCAATTGATGCTCGCTTTGCCGACAACCAAGCAAGCATCACCACTGTTGAAATCGATAAAGATCAGGCCGACTCGACCATCATCTTCAATATTACCTAACGTATTGAAGAACCGGTTGCCACTGTAATCAGGAAACACCAAACGGTTGCCAGCTACTGACACAAATCCTGCTTCACCGCCTCTATGTGACGCATCAACGCCGGTATGCCAATTGTCATTAAAGCACGCGGTCCGAGAACCAATAAAGAAAGTATCGGCACGCTCAATCAAAGCTTTCGACACATTATCAATAGCAGATTTCAGATGCAGCTGGCCTTGAGGCTGCTCAATGCGGCGATCGTCGCTTACATTTCGCTGCTGAATGTACTTGGGGCAATTGCCAAAGCTTTGATCCACATGCACGCTGATGCCGGTGTCATCCGATGCCAGCACGTAACCATTGATACGATTACGCCGACGAGTCACAAAATCTATGCCGATAAGCCCTACTTTACTGCCCGGCTCAAGCTTCGGGCCTAGCAATTGAGGCAACGCAAAGTTGCCAGCAATCATCAGCTCCAGAGGCTCTGGCGAGGACACAAACCCTCGGCGGCCGAACATTGGAATTGGCCACGGAAACCCATGCGCATCGACCGCAGCAAGGATAATGAACCGCAGCTGAGCGTAAAACTCACGGTGTTGATCAGGCAGGTAGGGGCGGATAAACCCCTTAGTTGAGCGGGCAACTCGCTCGGCCACTCCCAAGCGCTGCTGGATCGCTACTTCACTTGGATGAAACTGAAACGCTTGTTGACTCATCACTGGCTCCTTGTCGTTTGGTTATGCAACAAGTTCGGCTGAGCGCGTCATACCGACAAATCGCGGCTGCGATTCGATACGTTGTAACCATGCTCGGATAGCCGGATAGGGTTGCAAACTCACCCCGCCCTCGGCGACATGGGCAATGTAGCTGTAGCCAGCAATATCAGCCAGATTAAGCTTCTCTCCCGTTAGGTATTGGCGTTCCGCCAACCAAGGTTCAACAACGGCAAACAGCGCCAAGGTCTTTTGCTTGGCCACTTGGTAATCCAATGGCACGCCAAATAACTTCTCGAGGCGAACAGAGCAAGGGCCTGCAAATATCTCTCCCGCTGCGACCGATAGCCAGCGCTGCACTTGAGCGAGTTCAACAGGGTCACTCGGTAGCCATTGATCATTACTTTGATAACGTTGGGCAAGGTAAACAATGATGGCATTGGAATCAGCGAGGGTAATGCCATTGTCCTCCAGCACAGGTACTTGGCCAAACGGATTGCGAGCCAAATACTCGGGCGATTTATGAGCACCATTGGCCATATCGACATCACTCGTTTGATACGGTAAGTCCAACAATGACAGCATCAACTCGACTCGGTGGCTATGTCCCGACAACGGATTACGGTAGAGCTGAATGGGGCTATTTTGTGGTGGAAAAAGTGGGTTCATGTGCGGTTCTCCAGTGTCATTTTCAGGTTGGCAATGAAGCCAACATCAGGTTATGGAGTCACTATAGCTAGCAAGACACAAATAATAATTGGTCATTAATGCAATTAATTATTACGCTATTTGCAATAATTAGTCGTCTGCGGAGCAATCGTTAAATGGACCGATTGGAAACCATGCAGGTGTTTGTTGAAGTGGCAAAGCACAAGAGTTTTGTCGCCGCCAGCGAGCAACTCAATTTATCGGCGCCAGCAGTTACTCGGGCTATCGCAGCGTTGGAAAACAGACTGGAAGTAAAGCTGTTTCATCGCACCACTCGCCATGTCAGGTTGACTGAAGCGGGCGAACGTTACTTAACTGATGCCAAGCGCATTCTGGATGACATCGAAGAATCTGAAGCTGCGGCAGCCGGTTTGTATGCCACCCCATCTGGCGTGCTGACCATTACCGCACCGGTTCTGTTTGGTGAAATGCATGTCATGCCGATAGTCGCTGAATATATGAGGCGATACCCGGATGTATCGGTACGAGCAATCTTTTCCGATCGCGTCACCAGCTTGCAAGAAGACGAGCTCGACATTGCCATTCGCATAGGCCACTTAAAAGACTCCAGCTTGTTTGCCACCCAAGTCGGCAGTGTGCGACGAATCATTGTCGGTTCACCAGACTATTTTCAACAACATGGCATCCCCTGCTCGCCATCAGAACTCAGCAAGCATCAAATTATCTTCCCCACCATGTACAGCCCATCGGCCAACTGGGGATTTGTGGTCGATGGCAAAAAGCAGATATTGAAGCTCTCTCCCAGGCTTCACTGTTTTCAAGGTGGTGCGGCGATTAAAGCGGTAATGCTCGGCGCTGGCATCACTCGAGTGATGTCTTATCAAGTAGGCGATAAACTCGCAGATGGTAGCCTACAGCGAATCCTCACTGAGTTTGAAGAACCACCGTTGCCAGTCAACATATTGCGGCTAGAGGGGCGCCGAATGAACGCCAAGATCCGTTCGTTTTTGGACTTAGCATCTGAGCGATTAAAGGTGAATCCGTACATTCGCGAGCAATAAGTCACAGTGTATTGATTCTCATTTGCGTATAGCTCATTATCTGCCAGATGACTAGCGAAATCATTTCTGCAACCGCCCCACCGTTTTGCAGAAGCTATCGAACAAACGCGCCATGATGCGGTCTACTGCTGACATCGCGGTCTGTCGGTTTGTCATTACAGAACGAACTGTTGTTAGGGAACATTTATGAAAACCAAATTTGCCTCAATGCTATCACTTTGTCTCGCTAGCTTGATTGCCAGTTCGGCGTTTGCCGAGCAAGTCAATGTCTACTCGTCGCGCAAAGAAGCATTGATTAAACCCTTATTGGATCGTTTTAGCGAACAAACAGGTATCCAAGTCAATCTGATCACAGGCAAAGACGATGCATTGATTTCAAGGCTGCGAAAGGAAGGCAAAAAATCACCTGCCGACGTGTTGGTCACTGCCGATGTCGGGCGCCTTTACCGGGCCAAAGCGCAACAACTGTTGCAGCCTCACGGCTCGGATATTGTGACTCAGTCGGTGCCAGCTAAGTACCGCGATGAAGATGGTCAATGGCTGGGGTTAACCATGCGTGCGCGACCGATTTTCTACGTCAAAGGCAAAGTTGATCCGGCGCAGCTATCAAGCTACGAAAACCTTGCCGATCCAAAATGGCAGGGCCAAATCTGTATTCGCTCATCGAGCAATATCTACAACCAGTCGCTCATTGCATCCATGTTGGAAGCTGAGGGCGACCAAGCAACGATGGCTTTTGCCAAAGGCTTAGTGGCCAACATGGCCCGTTCTCCTGTCGGTGGCGATACCGACCAGCTACGAGCAGCGACCGCTGGCGTTTGTAACATTGCCATTGCTAACACCTACTACTTTGGCCGCTTGGCGAATAGTGACAAGCCAGCCGATCAACAAGTGGTGAATGCGCTAGCTGTATTCTGGCCCAATCAAGATGATCGCGGCACCCACGTCAATATCAGCGGCATTGGTATCACTCAGTCAGCTCGCAACAAAACCGAAGCGGTCAAACTGATTGAGTTCATGCTTACTGCTGAATCACAAGCCTGGTACTCGCAAGTGAATAATGAGTATCCTGTTGTTAACGATGCAGCGCCATCGGCGACACTGCAATCTTGGGGGCAGTTTAAGGCAGACGCAGTTAACCTGAGTAAGCTTGGAGAGCGCAATCAGCAAGCCGTTCGATTGATGGACAAGGCTGGCTGGAAATAGCAACTTAGCAATCAGTATCATGAGGCGATTTTCCGCTCTATCGCTCGGTTCGTTTGGCATTGCCGCAATCTTGGCAATGCCAACACTGTTCATCATTTACTTGGCTCTGAGTTCGTCGAGTGAGGTTTGGGGCCACCTATACCAAACCGTGTTGGGTGACTACCTCGGTAATTCAATTGGCTTAATGGTTGGGGTGACCATAGGTACCCTACTGTTGGGCGTTCCCAGTGCTTGGCTATGTGCCTGCTGTGATTTCCCTTTTCGCAAGACAATAAGTTGGCTAATTATTCTGCCAATGGCAATGCCTGCTTACATTGTTGCCTACGTCTACAGCGGGCTATTAAACGACTCTGGTCCAATCCAACGATGGATACGGCAGCAGTTTGAACTGTCTTATGGTGATTACTGGTTCGTTGACATTCACTCCCTCGGCGGCGCCGTTTGTGTGTTATCGCTGGTACTGTACCCTTATGTTTATTTGCTTGCTCGCTCAGCGTTCTTGCAGCAGCGCCATCAGCTCAATGCCGTCGCTCGAACACTGGGTTCGCCTTTTTCGAGAAACATCTTCAAAGTCGCATTGCCGCTCGCTCGGCCTGCAATCGCTGCTGGCGTGTTGTTGGCGCTGATGGAGACCATGTCGGACTATGGCACCGTTCAGTACTTTGGCATTGCCACCTTTACCACCGGGATCTTTCGAACCTATTACGGCTTTGGTGATGAGTCAGCCACCGCGCAATTAGCCATGGTGCTGCTGGTGGTGGTACTGGTGCTATATGGCTTGGAAAAACAATCTCGTAAGGGCATGGCATTTCATGCGCTAGAGGATAGCAAACAGCAATCAACGCCTCTGTTGATAAGTGGTTGGCGTCAGCCGCTGGCCCAAATATGCTGTTTAGTACCGCCGTTATTGGGCTTTTTCATTCCTGTACTGACGCTAATTTTGTGGGGCGTTGAAAGTGACGAATGGCAACAAGCGAGTTTTGTTGAACTGGCAATCAACTCCACGGTACTGGCTTCTTTGGCTGCAATTTTGACCGTCTGTATCGCCTTGATATTGTGTTATGCGGTAAGGTTGCAACCTAGCTGGTGGGTCAAGCTAACCGTGCAAATCGCATCTATTGGTTACGCATTGCCTGGCACCATTGTCGCCATTGGCGTGATATCACTTCTGACCGCTGTTGATCACAGTTTGGTCGAGGGGCTCAGTCAGTTGCTTGGGGTCGATAGTGGCCTTTGGGTTTCTGGTACATTGGTGGCGTTACTGTTTGCTTTCGCTGTTCGATTTATGACGGTTGCGGTCGGTTCAATTAGTAGTGGCATGGCCACCATCAAACCTCACATTGATGATTCTGCCCGCTTATTGGGGCGCACACCTTGGCAGGTAATCAGACAAATTCACATACCACTGCTGCGGCCAAGTGTCTTGACCGCAGCACTGATTGTATTCGTTGATGTCATTAAAGAATTACCAGCGACCTTGATTTTGCGGCCATTTAACTTCAATACCTTGTCGGTCAGAGCTTACGAAATGGCTTCCGACGAACGGCTTTATGATGCGGGTCCATCAGCGATTGTCATGGTGCTTGCCGGTATAATTCCGGTGCTAGTTTTAAATCGTAGTATTGGTGGAGGACGGTCATGAATCAAGCAAACGCAATGCTTGAATTAAATCAGGTACGACTGCGATTTAAGCAACAACAGGTATTAGATTGCATCAGCCTGAATCAGCTGACGGGGGAAATAAATTGTCTCCTAGGGCCAAGTGGTTGTGGTAAATCGACACTGTTAAAACTAATCGCAGGTCTTATCAAACCTGATAGCGGCACCATATCGATGGCAGGCAAAGAGTTGTCATCCAAGCGCAACGTAATTGCCCCAGAGCAACGTCAAATCGGTATGGTATTCCAAGACTTAGCCTTGTTTCCCCACCTTACAGTGGCTGAAAACATCTGCTTTGGCCTCTATCAACAACCAAAACAACAGCAACAACAACGACTGCAACAGTTGCTCGAACTAATCGGCTTGACTGCCAAGGCCGAACAATACCCCTCCGCTCTGTCCGGTGGTCAGCAACAGCGAGTAGCCCTTGCCAGAGCACTGGCACCCAAACCTAAACTATTGTTACTTGATGAGCCGTTTTCCGGATTTGATAGCCATTTGAAATCAACCTTGGTGCCTGAGTTGCGGCAAATCCTCAAACACGAAGGGATCACCAGCTTAATCGTGACCCATGATCAACACGAGGCGTTTGCGCTTGCAGACCGTGTTGCGGTGATGAATGACGGCCAAGTTCATCAATATGATACGCCACAGCAAATATACCGATGCCCCGCCAGCGCTTTTGTTGCCCGATTTATTGGTAGTGGTCAACTCATCGCGGGCAAAGTAACAGCAACAGCAATCGAAACCGCTTTGGGTACGCTGCCTTTGCCTAGCAAACAGTTAGCAGGCAATAGCGAGGTTAGTGTCCTGATCCGCGCCGAAGACATTCAATATGATCCGAGCAGCCACATCAGTCTGCCGGTTGTCAGCCAGACCTATTGTGGAAACTACCAGCGCTATCAAGTTCGGCTTGAGGACGACCATCATTTGTTCATTCATCTTGCGACGGACTTAGCGGCGGAGATTGAGCAGTCGATCCCCATCGTCATTAAGCAACAGCAAACTACCCTATTCGACCGCGGGCTTTGAACTGAATAATCGATGTAAATGATGGACCGATGTTGATTAAAAGCCCCCAACTCAGGGGGCTTTTTACATAGGAACATTGATTTATTTCAGTTTTAGCAGCTCTTTCACTGAACGCTCAAGTTGCGGGTCATCACCGCGAAGCGTTGCTTCTTTGCTGTTATTGACCAATACATCAGGTTCAATTTGGACGTTTTCCATGAATTCGCCGTCCATTCGAGCCACGCCGAGCTGCGGAATGCCAAACACTAAGTCCCCTGATTGCAGCCACTCCCACCACACCGCAGTACAAGTGCCTGGCACCGGCATACCAACGATGGGGCCAATGTTGTTATCACGATAACCATTAGGGAAGCAATTGCCATCAGAGTAATTACCTTCATTGACCAACAGCACTGACGGCTTGGTCCAACGCCTCATAGAATTACCTTTTGATGTAATACCGCGCGCAACCATTTGGCTGTATTCATTACCGCTAAACAGAGTCACTAGATCATCAGTTAGCCAGCCGCCAGCATTGAAACGGGTGTCAATCACCACGCCTTGCTTATCAAAGCCACGGCCAAACAGCTCCTTGTGGACTTGACGATAAGCACTGTCGTTCATTTGCGGGATGTGTACATAAGCTAGTTTGCCACCAGATTCCTTCTCCACCAGCGCTCGGCGGCTATCGACCCAACGCTTGTACATGGCGGCAGATTCATCGGCTAGCGACTTTGGCCGAATCACTAGGTCAAACGAGTCTTTGCCATTGTTAAATGTCATGCGTGTCCGTTGACCGGTTTTACCATTAAGCGCTTTGGCGAGATTGTTTTGACGATTCACCGGCTGACCATCCACGGCCGTCAATAACACCCCAGCTGTTAGCTGATCAGCATATTTACCGAGTGGACTGTGTGGCAGAATTTCCTCAACGGTCAGGCCGTCTTTGCCCGGCACCATGGCTAACAAAGCGCCAATTGAAGGTGTTGTCGCTGCAGCTGCTACATTCGAACGGAAGTAAGTGCCAGTATGTGATGCATTTAGCTCACCAAGCATTTCGCTGGTTAGATCAGCAAAGTCCTTGTTGTTGTTGAGCCCCGCGATTTTCGGCTGGTATTGACGGTACATCTCATCCCAGTCAATGCCATGCATCGTCGGGCGATAGAACTTATCGTCGGTCTGACGCCATAGATGCTCAAACATATAACGACGTTCCGCATCAGCTTTTAACGCCACTGAGCCAGAAGCCGCAATAGCCGATTGTTCAACTGAATTGCCAAGAGTCAACTTACTCAGAGCGCCATCAGCTAACAATACTGCCACCTCACCGTCATCGCTTAACTCCAGCGATGCACTTGAGGCACCGAGTTTAAGTGCTAGTTTGGTGCTATTCTCTTTGTAGTCTTGTACCCAAAGGTCATAACCTTTTTCGAACTCGGCAAGGTAGTAGAGCTTCTCCATATTGGGCGTCATAACAAAGCTACCCAACTCTGATGAATGCTTGGTCAGCCGAACGACCCGCTCATCCATATCCTGCCAGTCGATTTTGATTGGCTCAGCCTGGTCGCTATCTTGCTCTTTAGACTCTTCCTCTTGCTGGTCTTTGTTGTCTTTCTCCGCCTGTTCTTGAGCTTCGGCCAATAGCTCCCGCTCCTCTTTCGACATATGGTGACGCTCAAAGCCATCCTGAGTAAGGAACAGCCCCATAACATCAGCTTCCCCACCCCAACTGCCGTGAGCTCTTTCGCCATACTGATCAGAAACGAATAGCAGTAAATCTGCGCTGATCCAATCGGGCAAGTACTCGCCATAACCAGATAAAGAGACATCAACCGGCGGCTTGCTGCCATCTGCTGGCGCTATGCCAATATCAGTGTAGAAATACAAACCGCGCGATACGTAACTGGCAGCAAGCCATTGGCTATCTGGCGACCAATCAAAGCCAATATCGCCATCGGAGTAACTGTAATTGTATTTGCCAGCAAACACGGTATTGCTCTTTCCTGATGCCAGATCTAGCACTCGAATTTCATCTCGCTTGTGCAAATACGCGAGCTTTTCACCATCGGGCGATACCAATGGTTGGAAGATGTCGACTTCCCCTTTGAGTACCGTACTGGTATCAAACTTGGTGGCAG
Source organism: Neiella marina (assembly GCF_002165625.1). Taxonomy (GTDB): domain Bacteria; phylum Pseudomonadota; class Gammaproteobacteria; order Enterobacterales; family Neiellaceae; genus Neiella; species Neiella marina. The sequence continues at coordinate 11,843 of NZ_NGNS01000018.1, read as the reverse complement.
CAAAAAAATAAGGTTCGTCGTCATCAGCGATGGCAATTTTGTATATGCCCCAGGCGCCGTCAGTTTCAGCTGAATAAGCAATGCCTCGGCCGTCTGGGAACCAACTGATGGTGCGCTCTTGTTCTGGGGTGTCGGTCAAACGGACCGTAGTACCATATTCAACCGAGGCAACAAACAACTCACCACGGGCAACAAACGCAACTTCCTTACCACTTGGTGAGACCGCAAAAGTGCTCGCCTTACCAGCGATATCGATTGTTTGTTCGGCGAGGCTGGACTTAGCGGCAAGCAACGAAACATCAAGTCGTTGCGGCTCTTGATCTGGCAGTTGGGTATACAAATTGCCATGCCAACTGTAAGCCAGCATACCGTTATCGGACACACTCAACGAGCGCACTGGATTGGTATTGAAATTTGATAGCTGTTTTTGTGAACCGCCGTTGGCATCCATCTGCCAGACATTGAAATTACTATCGCCCTGCTCACTCAAAAAATACAAGGTAGTGCCATCTTTCGACCAAACCGGCGAGCTATCACCACCGGCGAATGTCGTCAATTGGGTATGCTTGCCAGACTTAACATCGTAGCGCCAGATATCTCGCGCAAAAGCTGACACATCGTGTTTTCGCTGACCATTTTCATAGCCTTTGTTATCCATGTAAGCAATGGTTCTCCCGTCCGGCGCCACTTGCGCTTCCAACGCGGGCGTCGTCAATACCATGGTCGGCGTACCGCCGCTGATATCAATCGAATACAGTTGCTGCATGCTCGTCGTCGGAAAACCAGATGAACTGGCGGCTGGCATACGGCCGGAGCTAAACAACACTTGACTATTGTCCGCAGTAAAATCGGTCGGCACATCATTGGCACTATGATAAGTCAGGCGTTTGGTCTGCTTGTCAGCCAGATCTAACAGGTAAACATCCAAGCTACCATTACGGTTGCTGGCAAACGCCACAGACTTGCCATCGTGAGACCAAACTGGATGACCATCCCAACCAGCATCTGAGATTAAGGGCGTTGCTTTACCGCCAGCAACAGGCACCTGATAGATGTCGCCTTTAGCAGAAAACAGAATGCTTTGGCCATCAGGCGAAATAGCGGCGTTTCGGTACCAATTGGCGTCAGGTGCATCAGCAGTGGAACATGCAGATACTGTCGCCAGAACAGCGACGAGCGATAGTTTATTCATTAATTGATCAAGTCCCTGATAATTATATTTCGTTTTTAATTTAGTCGGTTATTAGCAGCTTGGCGTCACCACCAGGATTATTCTTTAGTGAGCCAAACCGTATGTTAGGCTCAGGCAGTTATCTGCAGCAGATCTATTTGGTAACAAGAGTTGTCTGTGAGCGCAATTATTTACCGTGAAATGCAGTCAGCTCGCAGGTGTTGCGAGCTGACAATCACGGCACTAGCAATTGGTGCAGCTATTCGTAACGTAATGCCCGAATCGGATTGCGTCTGGCAACGCGCGCGGCATTGCCAGCAACCGTTATCCAAGCGATAGACAACGACAACAGGCCAACGGCGGCACAGATTGGTAGCAAGTACCATTGTTCAATACGGTATGGAAAATGGCTCAACCAATCGAGCATCAAGTAAATAGCAATGGGCCAAGCAATCAAGTTTGCTTGCATCACCGGTTTTGAAAACTGCCAAATGAGTAAGCGAATCACATCTGTGACACTCGCTCCCATGACTTTGCGAACACCGATTTCTTTAGTCCGTCGCTCTACGGTATAAGCCGATAAACCATAGAGCCCCAAACAGGCGATGATGATTGCCAATACCGAGAATGCCAAGAACAACTCGGCGGTGGTGGCTTCGTCTTGATATTGCGCGGCCATCATTTCTGACAAGAATTCCAAAGTCATCGGCTGCATGGTGACATTGGCATCCCAGATAGTTTGTATTTTTGTCAGCAACGCCGGCACATCAGCGGTATCAAAACCAATATTTGCAACCGCGTACCGAGCCGGATCGACCATGTACACGGACGCCCGGATACCAAATTTCACTGAGCGGAAGTGAATATCTGGGATCACACCGATGACCTTGAGGTGACGTTGGTCAGAGTGCAACGTTTTCCCCACCGCTTGAGCCGGAGCGGAGAAACCGAATTTTTTGGCAGCGGTGACATTAAGAATGACGCTGCCGTGCCCCAAGTCATGAGAGCCTTCAGCCAACTGCGACAAAGCATCAGCGCCAAATTCTTCACTAAACACGCGGCCGGCTAAGGGCTGAATGCCATAACTGTCGAAGAACTGATAATCCATGTGGTAGTAGTTGAGGATTTGACCATCCACTTTTTCACCACTGGGATTTGCCTCAACTAGGGTAAACATGGTGTTGTTTTCATTGTCCTGTGTCGGTGACTCCGATGAAAACGACACCGAGCTGACTTCTGGCAACGCTTGCAGTTGATGCTTCAAACTATCCAAATTGCCATTTGCTGCTCGGATGTTCAGAACAAGCTTGTCGTGATACTGATAGCCGACATCAACATGATTGGAATACAAGGTTTGGCCGTAGACCACCAATGTTGCCACCACCAGCACAATCGAGGTAGCAAATTGACCAATCACTAGGCTATTACGCAGTTTACTCGACCCAGCACTCTCAGAACTCTTGCTCGCCTTTAAGATATGGCCCGGAAGGAAGCGCGACAGATAAACTGCCGGATACAATCCTGCGAGTAACCCCACCATCACAGCAATAGCAACCAAACTGAGCAATAAATTGAGATCGCGGAACAACGCCAGTTCCAGCTGTTTACCGATAATGTCGTTGTAAAACGGTAACGCCAGCTCCGCCGCAGCAATTGCCACCAACATGGCAATCAGCACCAGAGCAATAGCTTCACTTAAAAATTGCACTGCCACTTGTGTTCGTGACGCTCCCAGTACCTTGCGCATCGCCACTTCTTTGGCCCGTTTCGATGCCTTAGCTGTTGCTAGATTCATAAAGTTGATACAGGCAATCACCAATACCAGTATGGCAACCAGACTAAAGGTATTAATCATTTGCTGATCGCCCATTGGCGTCAGGTCACCCATGGTGCCTGAGTCCAATTTTGCCTTGAGATGAAGATCCGCCACCGGCATGACCTTGAGGTTTAGCACATCGGTCACCGCCAATCCGTTGCCCGCTTCACCAAGAAATCGCTTGGCCATGTCGATCAGTGGACTTTCATTATTGAGCCAGAAGTCGATTCGTTGCTGAAATTGTTCCGGGCTGACTCCGGCGTTCAACTTGAAGTAGGTATAAACATTGACGCTAGTCCAAGTGTGCAGAACGTTGGTGTCATTCTGGAATAATGCCGGATTGAGATAAAAGACAAAATTAGGATTCAAGTGCGATGGCTTACCACTATCTTTTAGCACCCCAGTAATAGTCGCCACATAGGGTTGCGATTGATGGCAGCAAAACGTAATGGTTTCACCAATGACATCGGTTCGACCAAAAAACTTCAACGCCATTTGTTGTGAGATCACCAGATCCATCGGCTTGCTGAATGATGTTGCCGGGTCGCCATGCTCGAAGGGCAAATCAAAGACATCAAAAAACGTCGGATCAACCATATATAGTTCTTCAGCGTAACCCGTGCCTTGATGTTGAACCGTGGTCCCCCATTGAATAAGACGAACACCTGTGCTCACTTCATTGGCAGCAAAGTCTCTCAGCGCTTCCATCATCCGCCCGGCAGAACGGACGGTATAAAAAGGGGGTTGCCCAGGCATGGTATAAGCCGTGTGGATACGCACCAATCGGTCACTATCAGTTAGCCATTGGTCATAACCTGACTCTTCACGAACAAATAACATGATCAAGATGCAACTCATCAGAGCAACTGCCAAGCCGATAATATTGATCGCCGAGAAAACGCCGTTTTTAACGATGTTTCGCCACGCTGTCACTAGGTAGTTTGAAAACATAATCGGTACCCTATTTATGCTGCACGAACGTTCTCAGTCACCACACGACCATCAAACAAACGAATGGTACGCTTGGCGAAGTCGGCATGAGCTGGGCTGTGGGTCACCATCACAATGGTGGTGCCCTCGGCATTGAGGCTTTGCAAGATTTCCATCACTTCCTGGCCATGCGCACTGTCGAGGTTACCGGTTGGCTCGTCAGCCAGGATCATCTTTTGGTCACCAACCACGGCACGAGCAACGGCGACTCGCTGTTGCTGACCACCAGACAATTGACTCGGCATGTGCTTCGCCCGGTGACCAATGCCAATCTTATCCATGACGTTGGCCACACGCTGCTTACGCTCTGCGGCAGGCACGTTGTGGTACAACAACGCCAATTCGATGTTTTCTTCGACGGTGAGCTCGTCAATCAAATTGAAGTTTTGGAAAATAAAGCCAATATTGATTTTTCGAATGGCAGCCAATTTAGCCTCAGTGTATGTGGCAATGTCTTCACCGTTGAACCAATAGTGACCTGAGCTCGGTGAATCCAACATACCAATGGTATTGAGCAAGGTTGATTTACCACAGCCAGAGGGCCCCATGATGGCGACAAATTCGCCCTCGGCAATTTCGATATTGACATCATTCAATGCCAAGGTTTCAACGTCTTCGGTTTGATAAATACGGCTAAGATTGTGCAGTTTCAACATGGTTAGGTTCCTTGCGGTTAAAGGTGTTGTTGGCGTTAGTTCAGCGTTAACCGCTGTTTGTTTTGATAGCTGGTGTAGGGACTGGTAACGACGCGCTCCCCCACTTCCAAGCCCTCGATAACTTCGATGTACTGGCTATTGCGGCGCCCAAGTCGAATCGGCCGTTTGATCGCTTCAGAGCCATCATCGGTGACGACAAAAATCCAATTACCACCGGTGTCTTGATAGAAAGCACCATTTGGCAGCAATACCGCTTTACTGGCATCACCGAGTGTTAACTTGGTTTGAATGGTTTGGCCGCGACGAATACCCGATGGTTGTTGGTCAACAAATTTGAAATCGACTTCGAATTGGCCATTCTGGACCTGAGGATAGATTTTGCTGATCACCAATGGGTATTGCTGATAACTTGCCTGTTGGCCAATATCGACTCGTCCTAAGTAGTATTCATCGATGTATGCGGTAAGTTTAAAGTCATTGGGGGTGTCAATCTGGCCGATGCGCTCACCACGACCAATACTTTGCCCAACTTCAATGTTAAAGCCTGATAACTTGCCATCTACCGGGGCTCTAACATTCATGTTTTCAAGATTCTGGCGCGAAATAGCCAAATTGTTTTCTAACCGCGCACTGGTCGCCTTGAGAAACTGCAATTGCTCTTCTTGCATTCTCGCATCAGATGCTTGGCTTTCTAACGTGACCGCTAATTGGCTCTTGTACCAATCCAAGGTGTCTTTGGTATCGTCGAACTTAGACTTGTTGACTGCGCCAGTTTTAATCAGATCTTGCTCTCGTTTGAACTGCCGACTAAGCATTTTAATTTGGTACTCAATATCAATAATGTTGCTTTTGTGGCGCAGTCTATTTTGCTCCAGGCTGAGCTCAATCGAACGCATGTTGTTGAGTTGTTCAGCCACGCGTGCTTCATTTCCCAACACATTCAACTGCAATGACGCATTCGATAGCTCAACGATTAAATCTCCAGCGTTTAGCGCCATCCCATCTTCGACCAGAATGCGCTCTACTCGGCCACCTTCAATGGCATCGAGAAAGACTGTTTGTGCTGGAGCAACTCGGCCTCGGACCGGAATAAAATCTTCAAATGTGCCTTCAATGATGGTTGAAATCACCACCCGGTCTGACTGAACTGCGAGTGCCGAACCATCAGACTTTTGATAAATGCCAATGGCAAGCCAGAGACCAACAGCCGATACAACGGCAGCGATTGCAAACTTGGGCCAGCGTTTACTCACTTTGCTAACCTTGCGATCCATGGCGGAGCCACTGACCGCTCCTGAGCCTGCTGGCGATACAGGTTTTAATGACTTATTCATGTGTTTCATGTCGATGAGCCTGAGATATTCAAATTGAAACAAGTTCTGTACCAACAGAGTAAGCTGCTGAATTAATTGGTTTAATGATAATTTCTCGGAGATTAAACTGAACGATAATGAACACTAGGTGTACGTTTACGAACACCTGAGATATACCGCCCTTCTCAATCATCACAATCTTGATCTCGCCAAATTGCTGACTGTCTGAGGGAGCTTTTGACCCAGCAACCTGAAAATCACGAGCCGGAATAAAGCCTTCAGTTAATCGTTGTGGCGGTTGCAACGGCACAGTTGGACTGAGCTTTAATGATGGCGATTGCAGCTCTAGGTGCTGAACCAAACCAACTAGTGACCACAGGCATACGCCAACAACGGTGGCAATCAACCACTTCGTCCAGCATGCTCGCTGGCGGGTTGAGTTCGCGTTCGGGTAGTCGAGCATTGGATTCAATTCCTTATGCTTTGGGTTACTTTCCCTGACTAATACAAACTTCATTCCACACGACTAACATGCTGTAATATATAAATTATTTATATTCAGGCAGAAAATTAACTGTACGCTGGCGAACACTAGGTGTACGTTAATGAACAGTTAAGTGACGAGAAATCGATGTGAAACACGAAGCAAACATTCTGATCATTGATGATGACCAAGATATCTTGGTGGCAGGTAAACTGCTGCTAAAGCGTCAATTCAGCCAAGTTGACGTCTGCAATCGCCCTGAGCAAATCCCCAAATTGCTCAGCGATACCGACTATGACGTGGTGCTGTTGGATATGAACTTTGGTCCGGGAGAAAGCTCCGGCGAACAAGGTTTTTATTGGCTTGAACAGATCATTGCGCTGAAGCCGGACGCAATTGTTATTATGATCACCGCCCATGGCGGCATTGATGTTGCTGTGGAAGCAATGAAACTAGGTGCCACCGACTTCATTTCGAAGCCTTGGCACAACGAAAAAGTCATTGCCACTGTCACTACCGCTCTGGAGTTAAAGCGCTCTCGTCAACAAACCCAAGTACTCAAAGCAACCAATCAAGCATTGATCCAAGCATCTGTCGAGCCCGGCGCAGCCATGGTTGGGCAATCACCGAGGATGCAGCAGATCTACAATCTGATTTCTAAAGCCGCACCAACCGATGCCAATGTACTGATTTTGGGAGAAAACGGCACAGGTAAAGAACTAGTGGCGCGTGCCATTCACCAACAGAGCCAACGCTCAGAGCAAGTATTCTTGTCGGTTGATTTAGGATCGATTGCCGAAACACTGTTTGAAAGCGAGTTATTTGGTCACAAAAAAGGTTCATTCACCGGCGCCCAGCAGGATCGGGTTGGCAAGATAAAGGCTGCTGATGGCGGCACCTTGTTTTTAGACGAAATTGGTAACCTACCGATGCACCTACAAGCAAAGCTGTTAACCGTGTTGGAGCAACGGAAGGTGACACCGGTTGGTAGCAATAAAGCCGAAGCATTTGATGTTCGTATCGTCGCTGCGACTAACTATGACAAATCCGTACTAACTGATGAACAACACTTTCGCCAGGACTTGTTGTACCGCCTAAATACCGTCGAAATACAGCTTCCTGCTCTCAGGGATCGGTCCGAAGATATTGTCGCCATCGCTGACCACTACTTGCAACAATATGCGCGTAAATACCACAAGTCCGACATGGTGTTATCGGATTCAGCTCAATCTGCACTTGTTGCATATAAATGGCCCGGTAATGTCAGAGCATTGCGGCATGCGATCGAGCGCGCAGTGATCATGGCAGAATCTGAGCAACTAGTAGCCTCTGACTTCCAATTGGAGTCCGAGCAAGTCAATCAGCAACCAATTTCACCACCAACTCAAGCGACTGATCTGGTCGGTGAACTCAATTTAGAAGCACTTGAAAAGCGTGCCGTCGAGCAAGCATTACGCAAACACAAGTACAACATCAGCCATGCCGCAAAAGAACTGGGTCTAACCCGCGCAGCCTTGTATAGAAGGATGGAAAAGCATGGGCTTTAAGAGGTTCTCGTTATTTATTGTGACTCGAACCGTGCTTGCGATGGCGTCGCTGACCATGCTAGTCAAAGCGATGACAGCGCCAGGCTATCATGCTGTGTCAGTGCTGTTAGCCGCGTTGTTAATGGTACAGCTGTTTGAGCTTATTCGGTTTGTGTCAAAAACTAATGCCGAGCTTGTTCGGTTTTTTGATGCCGCCAGAAACGCTGACTATTCGCAACGTTTTGATCTATCGAAATTAGGTTCAGGTTTTGATGAACTGGGCCAAGCCTTTGATGAAGTATTGGCCCGCTTGCAACACGCTCGAACTCATAAGGAAGAGGCTCTTCGCCATGTAAAAGCCGTCGTTGAGCATGTGCCGGTACCACTGATTAGTATTCAAAGTGATCAGCACATTACCCTTTGGAACAACAGCGCACGTCGGCTATTTGGCACCCACCCAGTGGTCAAGCTCGACGATTTAACGGCATTTAACAGTAACGCACCGGCACTGCTCGCAGCGCTAAAGCCTGGAACTCGTTCACTGATCACCATGGATATTGATGGCGTCAAACGGCAATTAAGTGTGTCTGTAACTGAAGTCGTTGTTGGCCAGCAAAGCGAACGACTGGTCAGCCTCCAAGATATTCAGTCGGAGCTCGACGCCGCTCAGCTTGAAGCATGGCAAGATTTAGTCCGCGTGTTGACGCATGAAATCATGAATTCAATTACCCCGGTGGCATCGCTCGCCAATACCGCCGCTGCCCTCGTCGAGGATGCCAAGCTCAGTGCTGCCCAGCAAAGCGCACAAATCGAAGAACTCGATGATGCCCATGACGCGGTCACCACGGTTGCTCGCCGCAGTGATAGCTTAATGGCATTTGTTAACAGCTATCGGCAATTGACGCGTTTGGGGCCTCCCAACAAAACAGTGGTGTCAGTGAAACAGTTACTAGAGCAAGTGCAGCGTTTAGCCTGTCAAAGTTGGATCGAGAAACACATTCAAGTTGTTGTCGACGTTGAGCCAACGTCTTTGGCCATTGAAGCCGATGCTGGAATGATTGAGCAAGTGTTACTAAACCTGCTAATTAACGCTGAGCATGCTACTGCAGATGTCAAAGCACCACAAATCACTATTCGGGCATCATTAAATACCCGAGGACACGTGGTCATCGAAGTGGCAGATAATGGTGTCGGCATGAATGACCAAGTGGCAAGCAAAGTCTTCGTGCCTTTTTACACCACCAAGCCAGAAGGTTCGGGAGTGGGTTTGGCGTTAACTCGACAGATAATGCTCGCCCATGGTGGCAGTATTTCGTTAATTACCAACGAAGGCAAAGGGAGCAAATTTAGCTTGTTGTTCTGACGTCAACGCTCAGACATCTATCCCCTTTTGTGGCAACACTCCGTTTAGGAAATTGATGTCGCTTAACTAAGTCTGTCAAGCAAATCTCCAACAATTCACACCGCATATGCGTGCACTTTGTCCTCGCCAAACACCACTAGATTAAAGTCTGAAACAAAAACATGTCTAACTGGCCAGTATTTTGCTTTTGTCTACACCGGAGAGATGTATATCGATAACCGGAGAGCAATATGCAGTTCAATAAAAAAATCATTACCGCCGCACTAGCAACTTGTTGTATCAGCCAGACCTACGCAGCAGCAGACAAAATCGAAGTCAAAGCGGTGGTTGTATCCATGTTCGAGAGTGGTGAGCTAACCGGTGATCGGGCCGGGGAATATCAACTGTGGATTGAGCGCGGTAAAATTGACCAACCAATCGACTTCCCCATGGGACAACATCCACTGCACATCAATGATGCAGGTGTGCTGGCAATGTGCACTGGCGGCGGTGTTACCAATGCCACCGCGTCGATCATGGCATTGGGCATGGATCCCCGTTTTGATTTATCAAAAGCATACTGGCTGATTGCAGGCATTGGTGGTGGTGATCCAAATGACGTTTCACTTGGCACCGGAGTGTGGGCCAAACATGTTGTTGATGGCGACTTGCTGTACGAAATCGATGGTCGTGAAATTCCTAAGGAGTGGGAATATGGCCTTATTCCGTTAGGCGCCTACGAGCCGAATCAAGAAGCAACCGGCTGGACCGTTGATACCATTCATTTTGGTTTGAATGAAGGCTTGGTCGACTGGGCTTATCAGCTGACCAAAGATTATTCGGTCACCGATACCAAAGCGATGGCTGAATTCCGAGCCATGTATAACGATTACCCCAATGCCCAGAAAAAACCCTTTGTCACTATTGGTGACACCATTGGTTCTAGCACCTACTGGCATGGTGAGCTGCTCAACAACTGGGCCAACGACTGGATGCACCTTCACGCCGGTAAAGACTCGGCATTTATGACCACCAATATGGAAGACAATGGCACCCTAACCGCCCTGCACCGTCTTGATCGCACAGGGCTGGTCGATGCCGATCGTATTCTGGTATTGCGCACCGTCAGTAACTACTCAATGCCACCAAAAGGAAAAACCGCCGCTTGGTCGACGACCGCGGATTATCCAGATGATGGCTTCCCTGCAATTGAAGCGGCTTATGAAATGGGATCTGTCGTGCTCGATGCCCTGCTTGATGATTGGTCGACGTACCAACAAACGTTACCCGGAGCGGAAAAGTGAAGCGGCTTACCCTCGCCTTGACGCTACTTTGCAGTAGCGTCAGCGTTGCCAAGCCGATGATCTTTGACAACGACATGGCAATCGACGACTGGGCAGCCTTGTTGTATTTGCTGCAGCACCCGCAAGCCGATGTCAAAGCCATCACCATTTCGACCAGTGGCGAATCTCGTTGCGAGCCAGCGTTGGCCAACACCGCTTCGTTAATCGATTTGGTTGCCGATGCGCCAGCGCAATTGCCTTTCGCTTGCGGCGATGCCTATCCGCTTGACGGTTACGCGGTATTCCCAGAGCCGTGGCGGGTCGATTCCGATACTCTTTCAGGAGTCGCGCTTGAACCTAGCAACCGTAAGGCCAGTTCTATCCATGCAGTTGAACTGATCCATCAAACGCTGCATCAACAAACCGAGCCCACTGTACTGATTGCCACAGGGCCTTTGACCAACATCGCCCAATGGTTAATGAAATATCCGCAAGATAAGCCGTTAGTGGAAAAGCTGGTGATCATGGGGGGTAACCTCGATGTACCGGGCAATATCATCGTGCCCAACTTTACCGACGGTCATCCAAATCAACATGCCGAGTGGAATATCTTTGTCGATCCGCTAGCTGCCGATATGGTGCTTAGCTCTGGTTTAGTGATTGAGTTAGTTGGCTTGGATGTCACTAATTCAGTGCGCGTAACGGAGTCAGTCGCCAAGCAGTTCAAGCAACATGTGAATAGTCCAGCGGGTGAGTTCTGGGACCAAGTGTTGGACAACAATGATTGGTTCATCGCCTCCGGCGAGTATTATTTTTGGGATACCTTGGCGGTATTAATCGCGGTGATGCCGGAGCTCTGCATCGGTGATGAGTTGTCCGTTCGAGTCGACCACCAGACCACTTCATCGCCCTATCTCGCAACATCAGATCTGACTATGCCTGCGACTCGATGGGATGGTAAGCCGCGCAATCACTTAAATGCAGCTACGGCAGGCGTCATTACGGCAAAGACTGATGGCCCTACCATTAAAGTGTGTCGCCAATCGCAGCCCAAACTGGTATTTGATAATTTCCAACAGACCATTAATCGAGCGCTTTAGCTCGTTGTAACAACAAATTGCTGAATACCGCAGTCACTAAAAAGCCCGCTAATAGCGCAATGCTGTTCACTTAAGAGGAGCGGCATTGCGGTTTACCGGATAACGGGTCTTGGATATTTTCACCGCCCTAGGCCTTGACGGCCTAGGGCGTTTCTCTATGAA
>NZ_NGNS01000017.1 GCF_002165625.1 Neiella marina | reverse complement strand
CCTATTCATAGAGAAACGCCCTAGGCCGTCAAGGCCTAGGGCGGTGAAAATATCCAAGACCCGTTATCCGGTAAACCGCAATGCCGCTCCTCTTAAGTGAACAGCATCGCTTTGAGCGGGCTTTTTTATTGCGCTGTGGTGGCTAGTCAATCAAGCCATATTGCTGACGCAAAATATCGATGATTTCTGCTTTTGGGTTATCCGAGAGGTGGAGCTTTTGACCGGTAATCTTCTCAGCAATGCCAACGTAGGTTTCAGACACGGCCATTAGTGCGGCAAGTGGCAGCTCATTGTCACGCGCTAATGCTTCGCGCTCAGCCATACGCTCTTTGTTGAGTAAAATATCTGGATCAGGGAAATGATTGAGAAGAAACTGGCGAAAACCTTCTTTTGAGTTTTCGACAATTTCACCCTCTCGATAAGCGGCGCCATCCCAAATCCGCGATGAATCGGGAGTGCCTACTTCATCCATATAGATCAGTTTATCGTTGCCAGCGGCATCGGTGACATAACCAAACTCAAATTTAGTATCGACAAAGATTTGGTCTAGTTCAGCCAGCGCTGAGCTAATGACGCCAAAACCTTCTTGCAGCAATTTCTCATACAGGCTGATGTCTGCTTGTTGCTGAAAACCGAAAGCAGTAAAGCTGTTCTCTATGGCTTGGCGGGTGATGTTGACATCATCGGCTTCTGGCACATCAGGGATCCCTTTGAGAATACCCTTGGTTGATGGCGTGACCAGCAGATCTGGCAGTTTCTGATCTTTTTCTAGGCCTTCGGCGATTTCAATACCGCAAAACTCACGTTCGCCGTTGGCATAGGCACGCCACATCGAGCCGGTGATGTATTGACGGCAAATGGCTTCTACCATCACCGGACGAGCTTTTTGCACAATCCAGACAAATGGGTGGGGAATATCAAGGATATGGCTATCAGCTAAGCCATTGTCTTTGAATAACTTAAACCAGTGATTGGACACTGCATTGAGGGCCGCTCCTTTACCTGGAACGCCTTTGAGGCCGCCTTCACCATGCCAAATACAGTCAAATGCTGAGATGCGATCGCTGATCACCATAATCGCTAACGGTGCATCGGCCGCGACGTCATAGCCTTTTTCTGCAATTAAGCGGCGACTATCGGCTTCTGTTAGCCAATAAACCGAACGGACCTTGCCGCTGTGGACAGGCTTGTCGGTACGGATTGGAAGATCGTTGTTAACAGCGAGAACTTTGTTAGCTAATGAGGTATCAGCTGCACTCATGATGAATGGTCCTAAACAGTGATGCGGCAATTTAACAGGGCCGGATCATATCAGAATTTATCATCGCTGCCATGACCAGTAAGAGCATTCTAGCTGAGTTGGATAATTACAGTCAGAAAGCTATGAACGAACACGGCTAAGGAGATTGGGGACTGCGCTTTGATGACGAAGCAACAATATATTTTCCAGAGTAAGCAATAGAGTTGTTACTAGCTCGAGCATCGGCAGCAAGGACGCTGCCGTTGAGTCATCAGGGACGATTTCACGACGTCTCGAGATAGCAACAACTCGGTTGCTTGCTTAAGGTGAAACTAATCAGCCCAAGTATCAAAAGCTTGCTTGGCACTGAACTTACCTTCAAGCAATGCTCGGCCGACAATCACCCCAGCGACCTTGGTTGGTTTGAGCGCCGCAATGTCATCAAGGTTGCCAATACCGCCAGAGCTTTGCCAGGCAATGCCCGGGTATTTGCGGGTCATTTCGGCGTAAAGCTCGACGTTTGAGCCTTGCAAGGTGCCATCACGACTAATATCAGTGCACAACACGTGCTTGAGGCCAGCGGCCTCATAGTGTTCGATAAGCTGTTCCAAAGTCATCGCTGAGCTTTCTTGCCAGCCAGAAATTGCAACGTGCTTATTGCCGTCTTCATCAATATTGATATCAAGCGCAAGAACAATGTGCTCAGCCCCGTACTTGCGCATCCAGTTGGCTACTAACTCAGGCTCTTTCACTGCCAGTGAACCAATCACCACTCGCTTGGCACCGATATCCAACAACTGTTGCACATCTTGCTCGGAGCGAATGCCGCCACCAACCTGGATTTTGGCATCGGTTTTTTCGATTAATTCAGCAATCGTGGTGAGCTGACGAGCGCTGGTATCTTTCGCGCCATCTAAGTCGACCAAATGCAACCATTCGGCTCCGGCTTGCTGATAGTGTTGAAATTGCTCGACCGGATTAAAGCTATAGGTGGTTTTCTGGGCGTAATCGCCTTGATATAGGCGAACAACTTCGCCGCCTATTAAGTCCAGGGCAGGGATGATCATTCCGTTAACTCCAGGAAGTTCTTCAACAGTTTGGCGCCAGCTTCTGCCGAGCGTTCGGGGTGAAATTGCACGCCATAGAAATTGTCTTTGCACACCGCGGCGCTAAATACATCGCCGTATTCACAGCTCGCGACTGTGTAAACATCGGACACTGGTAAGCAGAAACTATGCACGAAATAGAAATACGTGCCGGTTGGAATGCCTTTAAACAGTGGGTTGACGCCAACTGGTGTAATGCTGTTCCAGCCCATATGTGGCAGTCGCAAGCCGTCCTCAGCATGCATCGCTTTGACAGTGCCAGGAACCAAATCAAGCATATCGACATGGCTTTCGTCTGAGTATTCCGCCAGTAGCTGCATGCCAAGACAAATGCCTAGTACCGGTTGTGTTAAATTGCGGACCAGTTCAATCAAATTGCGCTCAGCTAGATTTTTCATCGCTTCGCCAGCGCTGCCAACTCCTGGTAAGAAGACTTTATCGGCGCTACGAATGACCTCGTGATCACCACTAACAATCGGGCTGTAGCCCAACCGCTCGACGGCGTACTTGACTGAAGCAATATTGGCACAGCCAGTATCGACAATAACGATTTTCAGATTAGAGCAGACCATTACAACACTCCTTTAGAGCTCGGTAGGGCATCACCCTTCAGCTCAATGGCTTGACGCAGAGTGCGGGCGAATACTTTGAACAAGCCTTCGACTTGATGATGAGCATTGCCTTTACCTGCTTTTAAATGCAAGGTTGCGCCAAGTGTAGTGCTGAGACTGTGGAAAAAGTGTGGCACCATCTCGGTGGCCAGTTCGCCAACCATTTCGCGATCGAAATCAGCATCAAAAACAAAGTAAGGTCGGCCAGACAAATCTAGGCTACAACTCGCTTCGACTTCATCCATTGGCAGGGTAAAGCCATAGCGACCGATGCCGCGCTTGTTGCCCAATGCCTTTTTCAGTGCTTCGCCCAACGCTAAGGCACAATCTTCCACACTGTGGTGATCATCAATGTGAATATCGCCATCACAGGTTAACTGCAGTTGGAAGCCACCATGAGTACAGATCTGCTCAAGCATGTGGTCGAAGAAGCCAACGCCAGTTTTCAACACGTTGCCGCCTTGCTTGTCGAGATTGACCTTGACGTTAATGTCGGTCTCGCGTGTCTTGCGGGTTACTTCGGCAACACGCTCTTGGTGCAGTAGTTGATCGACAATTTCATTCCAACCCAAATTTTCACGGTTGTATTGCAGGCCGACAATGCCCATGTTCTCGGCCAATTGCATATCGGTGGCGCGATCGCCAATGACGTATGAGTTTTCAAAGTCGACTTTTCCTTCGCTCAGATAAGACTGAACCAAACCAAGCTTGGGTTTGCGACAAGTACAGTTGTCTTCATCGAAGTGTGGGCAGATCAGGACATCATCCCAAACAATGCCTTGAGATTCGAACAGCTGCATCATCTTATCGTGTGGCGCATCGAAGTCCGCTTGCGGGAAGCTGTCGGTGCCTAAACCATCTTGATTACTGACCATGACCAAGCGGAAGCCCGCTTTTTGTAATTGCAGTAAGGCAGGAACAACGGCTGGTTCGTAAACCAGTTTTTCTAGGGTATCGAGTTGGTAATCAACCGGCGGCTCTTCAACAAGAGTACCGTCACGGTCGATAAATAGAATTGCTTGGCGGCTCACACGGCCTCCTTAAAATATGCTTGCAACGCGCTTGTGGTGCGCGCCATTTCTTGTTCGGTACCAATGGTAACGCGAATGCAGTTTTGCAACGTCAGTTGCTTGCTTTGGTTGCGCAGAATGATGCCGGCTTGCGCCATCGCTTGCATACAAGCGAGGGCGTCAGGCACTCGAAACAACACATAGTTACCACTGGATGGGAATACTTCGGTCAGGCCAGTCATGGTTGCGGCAAACTCAGCGCGTAATGCATTTAGTCCTGCCACTTCATTGGCAACAGCCGTGAGGTTGTCATCGGACAGCGCCTGAATCGCGACTTGGGCGACCGGCTCTGGCACTGGATAAGGTGCAATCACCTTGGCCAATTGCTGAATAACGGCTTCATTGGCTAAGGTGAAGCCACAACGAATACCGGCTAAAGCAAACGCCTTAGATAAGGTCCGCAATACCACCAAGTTCGGAAACTCACCAAGCCAGTTGAGCACCGATGGTTGTTCTGAAAACTCGATGTATGCTTCATCGACAACCACCAAGGCTTGATCTTTCAATGCTTCGAGCAGCTGACGTAGCTTTGCTGGCTGCATATCATGGCCAGTTGGGTTGTTTGGTGAGCAAACAAACACCAGTTTCACTGAGTCCATGTTGGCTAGCACGCCGTCAACATCGACTTGGTAGTCGCCATCAAGCGGCACATTCACCACATCAACAAGGTTGGTTCTGGCGCTGATGGCATACATGCCGTAGGTCGGCGGGCAGATAATGACTTTATCTTGCTGCGGCTCACAGAAAGTTCGAATCAATAGCTCAATGCCTTCATCGGCACCACGAGTGGCTAACAACTGCTTGTTATTGACTCCGGCATACGCCGCGTAGCGGTCAATCAATTCCGGTGGTTGAAATTCCGGATAACGACCAAAGCGCGAGTCATCTAACTGGTAGTCGTGAGCGTAAGGATTTTCATTGGCATTGAGCCAAATTTCACCATCGCCGCCTAAACGGCGAGCCGACTCATAAGGCACTAAATCGCTGAGCTGCTGACGCAGCAGGCGGGCGGCTAGATCACTCATTATTTGCCCCTTTAGCGACAATAATATGCTCGCCACCCACACCACCAGCCCCTTCTTTACGCTGTGCCTCGAGTAGCGAAGTACGGACGGTGACCGCATTGCGGTGCGCGTCCAAACCTTCAGCATCGGCAATCGCAGTGACAATCGGCGCCAGACCCGCTAAACCGTCAGCGGTGAGCTCTTGCACGGTAAAACGCTTACAGAAGTCATTCAAACTGAGACTGGAATAGGTCCGCACATAGCCGTAGGTTGGCAAAACATGGTTGGTACCGCTGGCATAATCACCCACAGATTCTGGTGTCCAGTCGCCTAAAAACACCGAGCCAGCGTGTTGAATGGCGTTCAAGTACTGGCGTGGATTTTCGGTTTGGACAATCAAGTGCTCGGGGCCGTATTCGTTGGAGATGGCAACTGCTTCGGTCATATCGGCGCAAACAATGGCAATGCTATTATCCAGTGCTTTCTCCGCAATACCTGCGCGACTAAGTTCCGCCAGTTGACGAGCCAAAGCTTCGTTAACTTCATCGGCGAGCTTGTCTGATGGAGTCACGACGACCACTTGTGAATCTGGGCCATGCTCGGCTTGTGACAGCAGATCGGCCGCAATAAAGTCGGCATTGGCGCGTTCATCGGCCATGACCAGTACTTCTGATGGGCCTGCTGGCATATCAATCGCCGCTCCGCCAATGGCTTGCGAAACCTGGCGCTTGGCTTCGGTCACAAAACTATTACCAGGGCCATAAATCTTATCGACTTTGGGAACACTTTCGGTGCCAAATGCCAGCGCGGCAACAGCTTGCGCGCCGCCCACTTGATAGATCTCGTCAATACCGCACAAACTTGCGGCATAAACAATTTCCGCAGCAATAGGTGGGGGTGATACCAATACCTTACGACCACAACCGGCGATTTCGGCTGGCACGCCAAGCATTAGCACGGTACTTGGCAGAGGTGCTGAACCGCCTGGAATATACAAGCCGACCGCTTCAATAGCTCGGCTGTGCATTTCGCATAATACGCCAGGTTGGGTTTCGACCGACAACGGCCGATGTACTTGCGCTGCGTGAAAACTACGAATGTTGCGATAGGCCTCGCGCAGTGCAGTTTTTAATGATGATGGCAGGCTATCACAAGCGGTTTGCATGGCTTCACTAGTGAGCCGGATATCATCTAATTCAACTTTATCAAACTGGGCACTCAAGGCTTTGAGCGCATCATCACCTTCGGTTTTAACCCGCTCTATGATGCCGGTTACCGTTTCGGTGATGCTATCAGATGCTGCCATCGCCGGGCGCAACAATACTTGTTGCTGCTCCTCGGGAGAGAGTGCTGACCATAAAACCTTTTTCATGCTAAGAGTCATGACAGGTGTTACTCCATCATTTTTTCAATCGGCAATACTAGAATTGAGCTGGCGCCTAACTCTTTCAATTGTTCCATGGTTTCCCAGAACAGATTCTCAGAGCTAACCACGTGAACGGCCACGGCTTCGTCGGTGTGGGCCAATGGTAGAACGGTCGGATTTTCTGCACCAGGCAGCAAGCTGACCACTTGCTCCAATTTGTCTTTTGGCGAGTGCAGCATGATGTATTTGCTTTCTTTTGCTTGCATCACCGCGCCAATGCGAGTGAGCAACTTATCCACTAACTCTTGTTTCGCTGGCTCGAGCGGATCTTTACGCTGAATCAACCGAGCTTGGGAGCGGAAAATGACATCTGTTTCACGTAAGCCATTGGCTTCCAAGGTGGCACCAGTAGAGACCAAATCACAAATTGCATCAGCAAGGCCTGCGCGTGGAGCAACTTCAACTGAGCCGGTCAACATACAAGGTTGAAACTTGACGCCTTGCTCATTGAGGTAACGGCGCAGTAATTCTGGATAAGAGGTCGCGATACGCAGGCCATCCAAATCTTTCGGGCCGTTGTAACTCATCTCATTCGGCACTGCCAGCGACAAACGGCAACCACCAAAGCCGAGTTGCTTCAGTGATTTGAATTCTGATGGCTCACCGGCGCGCTCGCGCATCATGGTTTCTTCTTCAAGAACGTTCTCGCCGATAACGCCTAAATCACAGACACCGTCCATGATCAGACCGGGAATGTCGTCGTCACGAACACGCAAAACATCAATCGGTTGGTTGGTGCTATGAGCAATCAAGCGTTGATCGTGAATATTGAATTTCACACCACAGCTAGCGAGCAGGGCATAAGTTTTTTCACTGAGGCGACCAGATTTCTGAATCGCGATACGCAGTCTTGAATTGTCCAACATGATGTATTTCCTAAAAAGCAAAGCTAAAAAATAAAAAACCCTCGGTGGCCGGGCCTTCCGAGGGTTTTTGCACTATGGCTGACACACCGCTGGAAGGCTTATCGACCTTCCACGCATCCCGCTCCTGAAAGGTCAACTTTCTGGATGGTGATGATGATGGAGTGTGTTGTTCAAAAGCATGTCAGCCACGTCATAATTTGGTGATTTATAATCAGGTCGTTGAACCTACCCAAGCTTGAATAAAAATGCAAGAAATTTTGTGATCCTATTCAAGGAACGTTGAAAGCTAAGTAAGTGTCAAATAATTGACGATTGACTAAAGTTTGGTCAAGATAGGCCGATAAAGGAAGTGAGATAGCTAACTTATTGAAAAGGAAAAGTAATGCCGAACCAAGATCTGATCTTCCCAATCTTGCCGCGTCCGGCTCCGAGAGTGGAGCGGGAAAAAAGCAAGGTGCGTCAGATTTCTGAGCGTCCGGTCATTGCGACTTCAGAGCAAGAGCAGCACCAACCCGCCGAAGACGAACTCGACCGTATTGCTCGAGCGCTTGAACAGCGCGACCGCCAGCGTAAACGTCATCCTCAGTCGCAAAACAAGAAACTGAAAAAGCTGCAGCAGATGCAGCAACGTTTTGATGAACAAGAGCGCGATGACAAAGACGATCCGCATTTTGATATCACTGCCTAGGGGCTGTTAACCGTCTCGTTGTTCGGGCTATGCGATTTTTGCTTGTGCCACTGCTTGAAGCGGCGCCAGCAGCGACTCAGCCAGCGGGTTTTTTCCACTAACGACACCAAGTGAGCTTCATCGGGTCGCAGTAACTTGCGGTCACGCTTCCATTTGTACTTCACCACCGCCATACGATCGATGAGCTGGCATAGCTTAAACAATTGGCCTTTGACCTTGTCACTCAGACTATTGTTATCTTTGGGGCTAAAGGTGGCGGCACCGAAGTCAAAAATGAATGCTTGGGTTTGATTCAGCATTAAGTTCTTACTGTGCAGATCGTTGTGGCAGACGCCCGCTTGGTGGATCTGCGCTACTTTAGTTTCCAGTGAGTCACTATTGTCCTGGTTGATGCTGGCTTTACATTGAGCCAGTTTACTCATCAGCAGTTTGTTGCCGCCGAATGCAATCGGTTTGGGAACATGCTTAACATGCCTCAGTTTGAGTAAGGCTAACCACTCTCGACGAAGCTGCCAACGACAAATAGTGCGGCGAAATAGCTTGGGGCGCGCAGAGTAATCTTTGAGGATGTATTTGTTGTTATCGCGTTGAACTTCATACACATCAGCTTGCAATGGCCCGTCCGCCGCTTGGATTAGGCGGCGGTAACTGAATTGCTGGATATCAAAGTACTTCATTGCATCTACCCGACCGTACTAATACCAATCCATGTAGACATTTACCCCTCTCAGCGTTTAGAAAAAGCAGTCAATCGAGAAAGAGGATTTACGGCGTAGTGGTTCTACGTAGTAAGTTCGATGACGATGAGTGACAGCTTTTTCTTAACGCCCGAAGGGAGCATTCCAGAGTCGCTATTTTTACGTTATTTCAAGTTGAAATAGAATGACTATTCCTAACTTAAAATGCCTGAAACTAGCGACTCTGACTTCGCTCTGAGCGGAGCAAATGTCTACATGGATTGGTATAAAACCTTAACTGAAAAATCAGAAAGGCAGGATAGAAGCAACTAGCTGACTAAATGCTGAACAAGTTGTGGGCTGATAACAAAAGCACTAATGGTTTGGTATCACAACAGCGACGGATTGTTTTGCCACAGCCATAAGTTCAACATGGTCGCGAAGGATACCCAGCACAGATAAGGTAGCAGCAACAATGCCGCTAGCTTGCTGATGCTGGCAAAGCGAACAATGACGATTAAAATGAGCAACCAAAGGACCACAATGTTGACAAACGATGCTGCTCCCAATTGCCATGCAAAGAACAGCCAACTCCACAGAGCGTTGGGCAATAGGTGAAACAAAAAAAGTATCAGTGATGAGCGACGAGCCGGGAGGTTTTGCTGGCGCCAAATCAGCCAGCCTGCAATGGCCATCATGGTATAAAGGGTGAGCCAGACCGGTCCAAACAGCCAACCGGGTGGCGCCCAACTTGGTTGTTGCAATAGCGCGTAGAACTCTTTGCCATTGATTGATGCCGCAGCGCCGACAGCAGATACCAAGTAACACAAACCAATAAAACCCAGCAAGGCCAGAGCTTGTTGTTTGATGCTTAGATTATGCAACGTTGTGGCCATTACTACTGGTCCTTTTGTATCAAGAAGAGCAGCGCTCAAGCGATCATTTCTCTGACCATATTAGTGGCCGATAAATAAGCGCCTTCAATTCGACCGCCCTGACACCAATCACCGACCACCGCTAACTGTTGTTGCTGACAGATATTCGGGTTCTGTTGCTGGTTGGGGGTTGCCATATGAGCATAGCGCCAAAAGTGGGCGTATTCATGAGTGATGGCGAGCTCACTATCTAAGTGCGTCGTTAACCACGATGTTGCCTCGGCAATGATTTGTTCTGACTTGTCACTTTGGCGATCAGCAGAGTGCTGTGGTGAAAAGTGCAGTAACCATACGTCGTCGCTATGAGCGGGTTTAACTCGGCCGGGTTTGGCCGACAACCGCGATAGCCAAGATACCGTTTTATCACCAAACACGCCTTGAATGGTCGGACAAACCGCTCCCTTGGTGGCCAGCACAGTTGCCCAACAGGGCAGCAAGAGCGGTTCTTGCTCGCTCACTTCAGACATGTGTTGTGCCAACAAGTAGCGTGCTTGCGCTGGTGGAATGGCTACCACCAGCCAATGATAGGCGCCCCATTCAGCCTCACTTTGATCGGTGAGATACCAACTGTGGTTGCGTCGTTCGACGCTGGTAATGGTGATATTAAGATTCAAGTTTAGGTCTGTCGCCAATTGATGAGCGATGCTGTTCATGTTGGGCGTACCAACAAAACGCTCGGTATCATCGGGTGACCGGTGGAGTTCACCATTGATTAGCTTGTGCGGAGTAAATTGCCAAGGTTGGGCTGCGCCGTGGTCAACCCAACGGCTCACTTCCCTACGAAAACGCGGATGCCTTGCGGTGAAATATTGGGCGCCAGTATCGACGGTTGCCCAACTTAACCGTTTGCTGGCTAGACGGCCGCCTCGGCCACGAGACTTCTCAAACACATCGACCTGGTAGCCGAGCGACTGCAGCTCTTTGGCTGCGGTAAGTCCGGCGATTCCTGCTCCAATTACTGCAACTCGAGTCACTTTCGCTGTCCTTTATTTGCGGGTTGTCAGCGATTGTTACGAGTGACTAATGCTGAATGATCAACTTATCGAATCCATGCATAGCTGACTTTGACAAAGGCTCGGCGGTCATTCGCTTCTAAATCTGAAAAGTCTTCGGTGGTGTCTTGATACTCGGAATAGCCAGCGTAAAACACCGTTTGAGGATTGATTTTGTAGGCGTACAACAACTCAAATGAGAAGTTTCTGCTGTGAGCGTCAATGTCCTCTGGATCATCGTATAGGTAATTATTTTTGTTACGGGCATTGTTTTTGTATATCAAGCTGCCGCGAACAAAGCTTTGGACATTGAACTGATAAGTGACGCGAAAATCAGTCAGTCGAGCAATGAACACATTGGCGCCGTCGGCATCCAGATCGCGGTAGGTTTGGCGCAGTTTTAATTGCAAATGTTGGTTTGGGCTCCAGTCAATGACGGTGCGTAGCAATCGTTTGGTTCCCAAACGGTTGCTGGCAAAATCAATCGCATCGCCGTACTCAAGTTTGGTATTTAAGTACAAGCCGGAAAAGGGTTTTACTTCACCAAATAGCTGGAACACATCCATACTAAATAGGGTCGTATTGCCGTCGATGTCGAGTTTGCTTTGATCAATTCGCGGACCGACCAAATCGCGCCGAGTGTAGGCAAAAAACAGTTCGCTTTCGTAGTTGGCGTCTAATCTGGCACTGATATCAAATTCCTTTTCGATCAGTTCATCATTGTCGTTATGGGTGATATCCCAGTCCGAGTAGAGTCGGAATTTTTGCCACCAAGCGCCATCTTCATCGTTATACCAATAGCGGGCGCCGGCAATTTGCTTGCGGTTGTAATCGACTTTGCCAATAAAGCCCAAGTCACCACGGAAACCACTGTTTTGCTCCTCGTACCCTAGCTTGTAAAACCAGTATTTGCCGTCATGGCTAAAGTCAGTCTTTAGGGCATGGCCAGAGAAGGTTCCTTCCTTGTTGGTTCGCAATACTTGCTCGTTGATGTCGCAGCCGGTCAAATCACAGTCTTCGACGTGCTGCGGTTGGCAGTCTGCATCGTCGTCGGTGTCACAGAACTGCTGATACAGATCGTCGGGGTATTCGGTACGTGAATATAGTTTCTGCAGTTGAAACACATCGGTGTCGTTAAACCGCACTCGGGTATCAACGCCATGGACCTGATTCCGATAATCATCGGCGTCACGCACGGTAGAGATCCAGCCGACGGTAATGTCTTGGGTGTAGTCGTAGTTGTAGCGCAAAGCCGCGTTGGTGGATTCGCCCTCCAACTCAGCAACGGATGAGCCACGGTTGCCAGGAATTAGGATATTGGTGGTTTCGTCATCGGCGATAAAGACACCTAAGGAGTGATTGTTGTGACGCCCGGTTAGCTTGCCGCCGTAGTTAGGCGCGTAGATGTTTCGGGTGTACACGAGGTTGTAATCTGTCGAAAAATAATCGGCATTGTCGAGAAAAAATGGCCGTTTCTCTTTCACGAATAGAGCGAAGGTATTGTTAATGCTGAGCTGCGCCTGATCGGTTTCGACCGTTGAAAAATCTGGATTCAGAGTGGCATTGAACAGGATATCGGGGGTGATCCCCCAGCGGACATCAAGACTGGGCTCAAACTCGTTGTCTGACTGCCAAGGGCCATCATCGTCTCGCGTCTCATCGCGAGCAACAACCAACGCCGGCGCAATGGTCAGATTCTGGCCTTGTTTGACGTTGCTAAAGCCACGGGCGGTTGCCAGTTGGCACAATTCGCATTTGTTACCACGTTCAAGCCGAATATGAGAGATCCGCAGGTTCTGTTCGCGTGGGTAACGACGCACTAATTCTATACCCCAGTCTTGTGGTTGCTGGCTTTCAGCAAAGTTAAGCATCCGAAACGGCAGTTCCATTTCAACGACATAGCCATGCTCGTTGATTTGCCCTTTGCTATCCCAAATGCCGTCCCAAGCGTCACTTTCATTGCCGGTCAGCTCATTTTCAATGCCATCGATTTGGACCCCAAGCGGGTTGCTAAAAAAGCGATAAGCTAAGTTTTGATTGTTGTAGGTATCGAGTTTGACGCCAACGATATCGTCGCCCCAGGATTTGTCGCGGTCTTTCAAAAATGCCCGAATCTGTTTTGGGTCGGGATCGTCGGCGATGAAGCCGATGTAAAGACTTGAACCATTCTCAATTAGCAGTGCTCGAGTCGTCACTGGGCTTGGTGTGTTGTCGAATGGCCGAGTGACAATGTCTATTTCAACAACGCTAGCTTGCTGCCAAGCCGCATCATCTAGCTTGCCATCAACGGTGATGGCAAGCTCTGTTTTCGGAATGGTGATGATCTGTTCACTGGACGATTGAGTGGCGGCTTGCGCCGAACTCAAGGTGAGCATTAAGCAGACAACAGCTAATAGGGCACGCATTGGCAACTGATATTCCTTACAACTAATCAGTAGGTGACAGCGCCTTTAATATCACTTTTTACCGGTTTGTAACTTAATTTGGCGCAAAACGCCCTAATGTTAACATTTTCATTGCTAACAACTGGTCGTTTTGGCCATGACAAACATCCTATTAATTGGTCATAACAGTCATTGCGAGCCGCAGATTAGTGTGGTGCTGGCGATACCGAAAGCGCCATATTGAGCCAAGAGCACTGGGGTTGCTGAGACTCGGGCTGACAAACCACGTAGGTTTGCTGATCGGCAGTCAATGACAGAGTAAACTCACTGGCAGTCTGTTGCTGGCTTGGCGACTTTATGTCGCCGGTGACAACTTGCTGCGCTAGCCATTGGCCTTGTTGACGCAAGGTGGCGTTATAGAACACGCCACTGTCGTCAGCCAAGGTCACTGACACAGGTTGGGTTGGTTTCTTCGCCTCGTTAACGGTTTCTTGGTCTTTGTCGACAAACTGCACCGAACCGTCGGCTGCCACTTGAAATTGATCATTGGCAAAGAAGCCATGCCAGCGAGCATTGCTAAAACTGATGCCTGCATCTGATTGTGCAAGGGTGGCTTGATGAATGTCTAACACATGCACGCCGCCTTGGCCGATTACCTGCATTGCTTGCTCGGGAACTTTGGTGTTGGCCAACAGAGCTGTCGCTTCATCGACACCAAAGCCCAAGCGAGAGCCGGTTTGCTTGGCCAATATCGCAAGTCGGGTGTGACGCCCTCGCTCAGCAAAGTGGGTATCGGTAATGCCCCAATGAAACAAGCCTAAACCGCCATCTTGCTTGTAGCTGAGGGCATTATCTGGCAATTCGCCGCAACTACCATCCTTGTCGCAGTTTTCAGCGGTTGCAAGGCTGGCAAATGCGCCGTATCGCACTGCATTGATACTGGAGCCATTGGTGATCATGGCGAGTGAATCTGTCGGGTTACCCGACTGAACGGCAGTGCCAGCACTGGTGCCACCAACCACTAAGTTACCAGCGGCTAGTTTCTGTTTGATCAGTGTCAGTTCTGCCGAGTCGCTGCCATCGCTGTGGCGAAATGCTTGGACGGTCAGAGACTGGTCGCCGCCGTTGATAAAAATGCCATCCGCTTGTTCAATCATTGCCAGTGTTAGCTCTGGCTTGTGGCAGTGTTGCTGTTGCAACTCGACTAAGTCGGGGTAAACAGCTGCGCGGTTATGGACCCCTTGAATAGTGGCGTGGAGTTGCGGTAACTGCTGACAATCAGCCCCTTGGTTGGCGCGACGAGCATGTTGCAGTGCCGCATCCAAAGGTAACCATTGGACTGATTTGGCGCCCGCGCTGATGAAGGCATTTCGATAGAAATCAACGGCTTCAAAGGGATCGCGGGCAGATGCCGTGACCACCAAGATAGATGGTGATTGTGCAGTACTAACTTGCTTGGCCATGGCGATAAATTGTTGATAAATGTGCCGTGAGTGAAGGTTTTTGTTGTGCTCTAAAGCAACGTTCTCGGTCAGTCGTTGGCCGTTTTGCTGGAACTGACCCACTTCTAGGTGATCTTGAATCCGATACCATTCGGCATCAGACGATTGGCGATAGAGATCATAGCCGTTAATGGTGTTGCCTTGATACTCGATGCGGCTGGCCTTAATTAAATCCACCAATTCGTGTTTCGATAATTGTTGCTGTCCTAGTGGCGATGCGATGGCAGTTAGCAACTGTCGCCAATGGCCCGCCAAAGTTTGTCGGTGAGCTGCCCAAATGACAGGGTTGGTTGCCGCTTTTATTTGCTGTTGGCCTAGCTTGAACCGCAACGATGTTTTGCTGTTGATAAAAAATGAAGGCGTTTCGACACAATTTTTTGATGCCATGCTGCTACAAGTTGCCAGCCCTCCACCGGCTAAAAGTAAGTTGTACGTTGTTTCTTGTTGTTGTGTTTTGGCAGCAAAAGGCAGCATAAAGCAAGCAAGAAGTGTTATTTTTGCTGAATTTGTAACTTTCTTAAATGGCCGATTTAAGCTTGGCATTGAGGCATTATCCAATCTAATAAATGTCTTTTTTAAGCGAGTAACATGGTGTTGACACGATTGCAACACAGTGATAATCGTAAATATACCGAGGCCGACCAAGGTCTCATTTTTGTAGTGAAAACGACGACGGATTAACCAGTCATGTTGAAGAAAGCCTGGTCCTTGGCCAGCTATTACTACCAAAACTTCTACCTCAGCGAGTGGTTCGACGAATAGCCACTTGCGGTTCCATTGACGGCAGATCAGCCATCTGATCCTTGCCCGTCACGCTTTGCTGAGCGTCATCGGCAGCACTAAGTATTTTCAAATAAAAAATTGCTAATTGAGCTTCAGACGATAACGCCGATTCGATTTCTGGCCTGTTGCTGCCCGTGGTTTTTCACAACCGGGTATCGCCACAATCGACGTTGTCCAACTGGCGCCAGCATTCGCATTTAAACTTCAGGAAGAATGGGAGAGTCAGATGACCCCGAAACTCAATCCAATTATGCGCGCTTGGGCGCTTTGCGCCGCGCTTTCGCCGGCCGTGATGGCAACTTCAGCAACGGCAGATGATGCTAGCAACGACAATGTCGAGCGCATCATCACCACAGGTAGCCATATCAAAGGCGTCGACATGGAAGGCGCAACGCCGCTGCTCAACATTGATGAGGAATACATCAAAAGTAGTGGTGCCAACACCATTTCCGAATTGTTAAAGGATATTCCGCAGTTCCAGCAAGGCACGTTTACTACCCAAGGCGGAACCACCAAAGTTGGCAGCCAACCTGCCGGCTCCGTGGTTTGGGTACGGCGTCGACGTTGGTTTTGATCAATGGTCGCCGCGTACAGGTCAGCTCTTTTGCCAATGAGTCAGACTCGTTTATCGACATCAATGCCATTCCTCTTGCTGCGGTCGAGCGCATCGAGGTTCTTATGGATGGCTCATCGGCATTGTATGGTGCTGATGCCGTTGCAGGTGTCGTTAACTTCATTATGAAACGCAATTATGAAGGCGTGGAACTGAGTGGCTCATACAGCCAAACCACGCAAGACGACGATTACGGCAAAACTAACCTAAATGCGGTGGTTGGTTTTAGCTATGGCGAATCGAATACCACTTTGGTGTTCGACTACTTCGATCGCGATGCCTTGATGCACGAAGATCGTAAACGCACCCGTGATGCTACTTTCTGGCTAGATACCGCCATTGACGTTGATTACAGTGACTATCCGGACCCATGGGATTGCCCGGAAGAGGATGTGGTTGATACCAAATACGGTCAGGGTTGTTTCTACAACTATGTGCAGTACCGTGCCACCATCCCTGATCGTGAATCTCTCGGGGTTTACCTATTCAACGATACGCGGCTAAGCGACAACACGGCAATGTTCGTGGAATTGGCTTATCAGCACAACGAGAGTCAGTCATATGATGCGCCATCGAGCATTAGCGGCTTTTCGATCCCTTGGGATCATCCTGATATGCCGCAGTACTACGCTGATATTAATGCCGAAGATGGTTACCCAGATGATGATCTGACGACCTACACCCGCTTCCCAGATCGCCGTCAAAAAGAAGCTGAACTTGATGCCTACCGCGCCGTACTTGGTTTTAATGGCGAGCTATCTGATTGGTATTGGGAAACTGCGGCAAGCTATGGCTATAGCGAAAACACCATCAAAGCGGTAGGTGGCTACTACCACGAAGACAAAGTTCAAGCGGCACTCCGTGGTGAACTATGCGCCGATGGCAGCATTGATTGTTCGCCAGACTCTGGTGGCCTCTGGTACAACCCGTTCAATCGTGGCGCCGATGCTGATCGGGCAGTGATTGAACTGATGGAAGAGCGTGCTCCTCGTAAAGGCGAATCAACCATGTACGCCTTCGACGCCAAGGTTTCTGGCGATGTATGGCAGCTTCCTGCAGGTATGCTCAGCATGGCCGCTGGTGCTGAGTATCGCTATGAAGAAATCGAAGATAAACCGGATCAGTTGGCTCAGGACGGCAAGATCATCAACCTTGGTGTTACTGAAGCCAAAGCGGATCGTTATCAGTGGTCTGCATTTGCTGAGTTTTATGTGCCGGTCACCGATAACTTTGATGCCCAATTAGCATTGCGTTATGACGATTACGAAGATGCTGGTGATGACTTCAACCCGAAAATCGGCTTGCGTTACCTGCCATTTGAAAACTTGGTTCTCCGAGCGTCATACGGTACCAGTTTCCGGGCCCCGTCATTGTCGCAAACAGGCGCAGGGATCACCGAAGGTGAAGGCTACTTACCATGTGACAATGAGTACGAAGCACTCTGTTCCGATGACAGCATCGATGTCGGCGAAGTTGAGTATGATCGGGTCTTTGGTGGTAATCCGAATCTACAACCAGAAACGGCGGACACTTACAATCTCGGCTTATCATGGGATGTCACCAAGAATCTTAACGTGACGTTAGATTATTGGAGCTATGACTACGAAGATCTGATCGATGTTGACGAAGACTTCATTCTGCAAGCTTACTTGCGTGGCGAACTTGATGCCAAGGCTCCTGGTGAGTTAGTTGAAGGCGAGGTCGGTCTTGAAATCAACAGTGATGGTGACTTGCACAAGGTTCAAAACAGCTACATCAACATTGGTAAGCAAGAAGTTGAAGGGTTTGACATCGGCATCACCTATGGTCTTGAGACCGACGGCTGGGGTGATTTTGAGCTGTTAGTCGATGCAACATATCTTGATAACTACAAGCGCTGGCTGACCTCTGATTCTGAACCTGAGCAACTGGCCGGTGATTGGACTTACCCCGAGTGGATTGCGCTGTCAACGTTGCGTTGGGATTACAAGCAATGGCGCGTGTCACTGACTGGTGATTACACCGACAGCTACAACGATGGTCCTTACCAGTATGATGATCACCCAACGGTAGATAGTTGGTTGGTATGGCACAGTAATGTCACCTACTACATTGGTGATGATTACGATGTTAGCTTGACGGTGCGTAACATCGCCAACGATGCGCCGCCAATGGCAACCAGTCCAACTGCGGGTGTTGACTTCATTAACCATGACACCTTGGGACGCTACTGGACACTGGCATTCTCGGCGCGGTTCTAAGCCGGAGCTCAGTTGCTAGGGCAATAACAGCAGGGACGAGGTAGACTCGTCCCTGTCTTCTAGTCTCTTGTTTGTGGTTCATTATGAAAACAACTGCTCGCCAAATGCCCGATGCATTTGTGATTCTCTTTGTTGTTGCTGTGCTGGCTTGGTTTGCCGGCATGTGGATCCCCGAAGGGCAATATCAAACCGTTGAAAAAACCTTAGCCAATGGTTCGACTCGGACCGTTATCGATCCCGATAGCTACCAGCGTCAAGCGCCAGAGTTGCAAAACAGTCAAATTCCACTGTTTGCTGAAGGCGGCGAACCAGGCTTGCTCAATGTCCCGTTTGAAGGCTTAGTCTCTGGCTCTAAATGGGGCAGTGCCATCGGCGTGGTTGCGTTTATTCTGGTGGTTGGTGGTGCCTTTGGCATTATCATGAAAACCGGCGCAGTCGATCGTGGGATTCGCCAGCTGATTGGTTCTGGTGAACGGGCTCTGAATATTATGTTGCCGGTGATTTTCGTCTTGTTTTCACTTGGCGGCGCGGTGTTTGGCATGGGCGAGGAAGCCATCGCCTTTTGTATTATTCTGGTACCCATGGTGGTGGCACTAGGGTTTGATAGTATCACTGCGGTACTTATTACCTATGTGGCGACCCAAATTGGTTTCGCCACCAGTTGGATGAATCCGTTTAGTGTTGCCATTGCTCAGGGCATTGCTGATGTACCAGCGCTGTCCGGAATGCCATTTCGTGCTGGATGCTGGCTGGTGTTCACTGGCCTAGGTTTGTGGTTTACCATGCGCCACGCTCATCGCATTGCGGCTAATCCGCAATCTTCTCCGGTTTATGGTCAGGACGATTTTTTCCGTCTGCAACACAGCGAGGAAAACCAGCAACAGAGCTTTAGTAAAGGTGATGCGTTAGTTTTGCTAACGTTACTCGGCGGTATCATCTGGGTGATTTGGGGCGTGATTTGGCGCCACTATTATATCCCCGAAATTGCTAGTCAATTTTTCACCATCGGGCTGTTGTGCGGCATCATTGCCATGGTATTCCGGCTCAATGGTATGAGCGCCAACGATGTTGCTGACGGTTTTAAGCAGGGCGCGGCTGATTTGCTGCCTGCGGCCTTGATCGTCGCCTTGGCCAAGGGGGTACTGATGCTTCTCGGTGGCGATGATGCTACTGAGCCGTCGGCGCTAAACACTATTTTACATTGGGCAGGGCAAGGGCTCGGCGAGTTCTCATCAATGACCTCTGCCCAATTAATGTTGCTATTCCAATCAGTCTTTAACTTCTTTATCGCCTCGGGTTCTGGTCAAGCGGCGTTGACCATGCCGTTGATGGCGCCGTTATCTGACTTAGTTGGGGTGTCACGCCAAATCTCGGTGTTGGCGTTCCAGCTCGGTGATGGATTGACCAACATTATTATTCCAACGTCTGCGTCATTAATTGGCTGTCTCGGCGTTGCTCGGATTGATTGGGGCGTTTGGTTTCGCTTTATATGGCCGCTCCAGCTAGCTTTGTATGGCACTGCCGCTGCCGCGATGGCAATTGCTGTACTGATTGACTTTACGTGATGTATCTATGCTGACTTTATTAAAAAACGCCAAGGTTTATGCACCTGAACCACTCGGTAAACATGACCTGCTGATTGCCGGCGGCAAGCTTTTGGCGATGGAATCTGAATTAACTCTGTCAGGCTCTATTCCGCACCGGACTGTTGATCTCAACGGCTTGATCGTGGCGCCAGGGTTGGTCGATTCGTTAGTTCACATCACCGGCGGTGGCGGTGAAGGTGGTTTTGCCACTCGCACTCCGGAAATGACTCTCACTCAAGCAACACGAGGCGGCGTCACTACTGTTGTCGGCGCGCTGGGTACTGATGCCACGACGCGCTCATTAGCTGATTTGGTGGCCAAAGCACGAGCGCTAGAGGAAGAGGGTATTTCGGCTTATTGCCACACCGGTAGCTATCAATATCCAGTTCGCACAATCACAGGATCAGTGACGGATGATATTGTCCTTATCGACAAATTTATTGGCGTTGGTGAAGTAGCAATTTCCGATCATCGTGGCAGTCATCCGAGCGTCGCAGAGTTGATTCGTTTAGCGAGTGAAGCGCGCGTCGGTGGGATGTTGGCTGGTAAAGGTGGTGTCGTTAGTATTCACGTCGGTGATGGTGGCGATCAACTCGATCCGTTGCTGGAAGCTGTAGCGACGAGTGAAATCCCAATTCGTCAGTTTTATCCAACCCATATTAATCGCAACCCTGGTTTGCTCAATAGTGGCTTCCGCTTTGCCGAAGCAGGCGGCGTGATTGACTTTACCACCAGTCATAATCAACAAATTATTGATGATGGTGAAGTGCTTGCCGCTGAAGCTTTGGCGCTAGCGATTAATCGTGGCATTTCAGTCAATAACCTGACAATGAGCTCTGATGGCAATGCCAGCCTGCCGATATTTAGTCGCGACGGTGAATTAATCGGCCTTGAAGTGGGCAGGGTCGACAGTTTATTTAGTGCCTTGCGTCAGGCCATTAAAGATTTCGATGTTCCGATCGAACAAGCACTGACCGCAGTCACCGCGACGCCAGCCAAGGTACTGGGGTTAGCTCAGAAAGGTCGAGTTCAAGTCGGCAAGGATGCTGACTTCATCTGTGTTGATCCTGCTAGCTTTGCCATCGAGCAAGTGTGGGCCAAAGGCAAGCAACTGGTTGTCAATGGTGAACCCGCTTGCAAAGGGATGTTTGAATAAATTGTTACCGCAGGGCTAGCGGCCCTGCGCCCTCTGAATATCACCCTCTCGCGCCAATATTATCCTGTTGTGCCGTTATCAGATAAAATATGCGCCGACTTTGTTAATTTTTTCTTAAAGTAGATTTTATACAATCGCAAAACATGTAACTATTTGGCGCT
Organism: Neiella marina; assembly: GCF_002165625.1. GTDB lineage: Bacteria > Pseudomonadota > Gammaproteobacteria > Enterobacterales > Neiellaceae > Neiella > Neiella marina. The sequence continues at coordinate 77,268 of NZ_NGNS01000017.1, read as the reverse complement.
AAACAAGGTCTATTAATTTGTGAGAGTTCATTGCTTCTCGCCTTTGTTAAGTCGTCGGTGCTCTTTGCTGCCATTTTTGCCGCCATAACGACTTGATATCTCGACAAGGAATTCGACTGAGGTTGTACATATGAGTTTCAAACGCTGGGCAATTAGTGCTGTTGTTATCGTTGCCGTCATCGCCATTATCACCCTATCCAAGCAACAAATGATGTCCGACCAAACCGCTATGGGTGCTGGTGGCGAGCCTGTCATGACAGTGGAGGCGCTAGTCGTTGAGCAAACTCAATACAGCCCGACCATTGAAGTGACAGGGGAAGTCAACGCGTTACAGCAAATGCAGTTAACAACTGAACTGGCAGGCACCATTGGACGCTTGAATTTACCAATGGGTGGCGTGGTCCAACGTGATCAGGTGCTAGTGGAGTTAGAGCACTCAGAGGAGAGCGCCAAATTGATTGGCGCTCATGCCAAGTTGGAGCTGTTTCAGACTCGCTTGAAGCGACTGGTGTCGCTGCAAGCTAAAAAACAAATTAGTGAAGAGCAAGTTGATGAAGTCAAAGCTGATGTCAAACTTGCCGAATCAGAAGTCGCTCAATTACAAGCCATTATCGATAAGAAAGTATTTCGGGCGCCGTTTACCGCCAGAGTTGGTATTCATGATCTCGAACTTGGTCAATACCTCGACAGCAATACGGTGATCACAACGCTGGTGGGTTTAAGCGATTCAGTATGGGTTGACTTTCAATTGCCGCAATCCTACCTACCACTGGCGCTTGGCGACCAAGTCGAGGTATCACTGATTGGTAAGAATGGCAGCCATTTAGCTGAGATTGTCGCGGTATCGCCGCAACTCAGCAATTCTCGTAGCTTTGACTACCGGGCAAAGCTGACGCTGGCTGACTCTGCTATTGCTCAGCTCTATCCAAATACGCTGGTTACCATTCGAGTACCGGTGTCGGCAGCTCAGTCTGTCATCAAAGTACCTGAATTGGCGTTGGCTAGGGATCAGTTCGGCGCTTATGTCTATGTATTGGAACAGCAAGAAGGCGATTTGCGAGCGAAACGAACGGCAGTTGAAGTGTTGGCAACGGAAGATGGCTTGGCAGTGCTTCAGGGCGAACTGCAGCCTTCGCAACAGATCGCGACCAAGGGTTCGTTTAAGCTATTTCCATCGGCCAAAGTTAATGTCGTTAGTGCTGAATCGGAGGCTCTTTAATGCAGCAGTCTTCGGCAAACATAATGGACATCTTTGTCAAGCGGCCAGTGCTATCGATCGTGTTGTCAGTCGTGATCTGCTTGTTAGGTATTTGGGCTGCCATCAAAATTCCAGTGTTGCAGTTCCCACGAATTGAAAGCTCATCGTTAATCGTCAATACCTATTACACTGGCGCCTCGGCTGAAGTCGTCAAAGGCTTTGTTACTGAACCCATTGAACGAGTGGTTGCCACCGTCCCCGGCGTCGAGTACGTCGATTCGTTGACCACTTCAGGTTTAAGCACCGTGACTGCTTGGCTGAACCTCAACGAGGATAGCACCCGAGCCCTTGCTGAACTGAATACCCGTCTTAGCCAAATTCGTTATGAGTTACCTCCCGGGGCAGAAGACCCGGTCGTTGAAGTTCGTCGCGCCGATCGGCCATTTGCGGTGTTTTACTTAGATGTGGCGTCCGAAGGGTTATCTGCATCAGCCGTGACGGACTATTTGACGCGGCAAGTAAATCCACGTTTGACCACCATCGAAGGGGTACAACGGATCACCATCGAAGGCGCTCGAACGCCAGCGATGCGAGTCTGGCTCGACCCTGATCGCTTGGCGATGTTTGACTTAAGTGCTGTTGAAGTATTTGACGCGCTCGCAGCGAACAACACCATTTCCACGCTCGGCTTTAGCGAGAGTAATTCCCAGCGTATTGATATTGTCGCCAATACCCAACTGAGTGACGTCAGTGAGTTTGAGTTGCTGGTGGTGCAGCAGCTCGACAACACCACGGTTTACTTGCGTGATGTAGCGCGCATTGAACTGGGATCTGAAGATGCCAACGTGACCGCCCGACTCGACAATAAGGACACTGTTTATATCGCGGTTTGGCCGTTACCGGGAGCCAACGAGATCCACATTGGCGATCAACTCTATGAAGCAATTGAGGCGATTAACCCAACGCTGCCAATGGGGATGAAAATTGGTTTTGCCTATGACGGCACCCTCTATATGCGCAATGCGCTGCGGGAAATTTTAACCACACTGGTCGAAACCGTCACCTTGGTTGGCATTGTGGTGCTGTTCATGATGGGCTCATTGCGAACGGCGTTAGTGCCTTTAGTGACTATTCCTATTTCTATCCTCGGTGCTTTAGCGGCAATGGCGGTGATGGGCTTTTCCATCAACCTATTGACCGTGTTAGCGATCGTGCTATCGGTCGGCCTAGTTGTCGATGATGCCATTGTGGTGGTTGAAAATGTCGCGCGATTGATGCGTCAAGGCGTGCCTCGCTTGCAAGCTGCGTTGATGAGCTCGCGCCAGCTCATGGTACCGATCATTGCGATGACCTTAACGTTGGCGGCGGTCTACTCACCCATTGGTTTTTTGTCGGGGTTAACCGGCACGCTGTTTAAAGAGTTTGCCTTCAGTTTGGCTGTGGCGGTATTGGTATCTGGTGTTGTGGCGTTAACTTTGTCACCGATTATGAGCGCATACGTAAATGCCGATGGTGGTCGAGAAGGGCGCTTAACCAAACAAGTCAACTTGGTGTTTGAGCGGCTGCAGCAGAGCTATGGACGTTTGCTCGATAAACTCTTTAGTTGGCGTAATCAGTTGATCGTCGGTGCGGCAATACTAGCGACTTTGGCAGTTCCGTTTTATATGTTTAGCGCTAAAGAGCTGGCACCGATTGAAGATCAAAGTCATATCTTCATGATTGTTCAGTCACCACCGCAATCATCATTGAGCTACAACGTCGAACACGTGCGGCCTGTGGTCGACAAAATGTTGGAGATCGATGGCGTCAATGAAATGTGGCAGGTGATGCTGACCAGTGGCGGCTTTGCTGGTTTAGATATGGTTGAACCTCATGAGCGTGATTTTGCGCCTCAGGACAAGTTGCCTGAGGTTTATGGCACCTTGAGTCAATTTGCTGCCTTGGACATGTTGCCTATTTTAACGCCATCACTGCCATCTGCAGGCCAATTTGACGTTGAATTGGTGGTTAAATCCAGCGCCAGTTATCAAGAAATGAAGTTGATTGCCGATGAGTTGGTTGGCGCAGCTTATGGCTCAGGGAAGTTTCTATTTGCTGATACTGATCTGAAGATAGACATGCCGCAAATCCGTTTGGAACTTGATAAGCAAAAAATAGCCGATTTGGGCATGAGAGTAACGGATGTCAGTGGCCAGCTAGCTGTTTTGCTGTCGAGCAATTATGTCAACCGCTTTGACTCTGATGGTAAAGCTTATCGGGTGATCCCAATTGTTGGCGATGATATTCGTTCGCGTCCCGAGCAAATTCTTAACTTGACCCTCAAGACGCCGGCCGGTGACTTGATCCCGGTATCGTCGGTGGCATCGATTGAGTGGCATGTGCAGCCGCGCAGCTTAAGCACTTTTTCACAACAAAACTCGTTTAAGATTTATGGTGGCGCAGCACCAGGCGTTACGAAGGAACAAGCCTTAGTGGCGATAGAACAAGCCGCGGCTACGATTCTGCCGAAAGGTTACAGCATTGACTACGCCGGTGAGTCTCGAGCAATGCGCAAAGAGGGTAACACCCTGCTATCAGTATTGGCGGTGTCATCGCTGATCGTATTCCTGATTCTCGCTGTCCAGTTCAACAGCTTCCGAGATCCATTGGTGGTGCTATTTGGTTGTGTGCCATTGGCACTGGCAGGCGCTCTGGCATTGCCATTCTTTGAGCTCACTACCATCAATATCTATTCGCAAATTGGTCTCGTTACCCTGATAGGTCTAATTGCCAAAAATGGTATTTTGATCGTTGAGTTTGCTAACCATGTGCAAGCCGAAGGCAAAACCAAAGTAGAGGCGGTCAAAGAAGCGGCAATGACTCGGATGCGACCGGTATTGATGACCACTGCGGCAACCGTGTTGGGTCACTTTCCGCTGGTGCTGGTTACTGGCGCAGGAGCTGAAGCCCGCAACAGTATCGGCATTATTCTGGTCGCCGGCATGTTCATTGGTACTTTCTTTACGCTGTTGGTGCTACCAGCATTCTATTTATGGCTAGCTGAAGACAAACAAGCGCTCAAGGGTTTGCAGAAGGAGCTCGCTGCGCAACAATCGAAAGCGGCTTAAAAAAGTTTTTGCTGCAGTGTCAACCAAATGGCCTATCAGCCGTTATGGCTAATGAGAAGATAAAAACGGCTATGTCGGCGCGACCGGCGGAGTGATTAAGCTTTGAGACATGATGCGATCCTGTGATTGAATCCGACGTGGGTGATAACACCGAGTCGACGCCGGTGAACATGGATGAATTTCTGCAAGCGATCGAAGTAAAAGCCTATCGCATTGCGTTGTTTGCTGTTGGTGAGCATGCCGATGCTTTGGACATCATTCAAGATAGCATGATTAAGCTGGTCACCAATTATCAGCAGCGTGCAGCAACGGAGTGGAAGCCGCTGTTCTATCGAATTCTGCAGAATCGCATCACGGATTTTCACCGTAAACGCAAAGTACGCAGTTTTGTTCAGTTGTTTAATTTTGGTTCCAGCCGCGAAGAACCTGTCGAGCCGCCTGATAGCGAGCCTCATCCAGATTCCGTTCCTCAACTCGCCTGGCAAAAACAGCAACAACAACAAGCGGTTTTTAAAGTACTCAACGATTTGCCACTGAAGCAACAGCAATGTTTTTTGCTTCGTAGTTGGGAGGGGATGTCGGTGGCTGAGACAGCGGCCGCGATGGATTGCTCACCGGGCACGGTAAAGACCCACTATTTCAGAGCAACGACCAAGATTAGAGAACTGTTGGAGCAACAATATGACATCCACATCTAAAGACAACGAAGTGGAACAACTGGTCAATCAGCAACTCGATGCCAGCAGTGCGCAATTGGATGATGTTGTTCGCAATGATATTGCTTCCGCTCGCTTAACTGCTTTAGCGACGGCGCGAACAGCCAAGCTTGGTAACGAGCCTAGGGCATGGTCAAGTCTGATTACCTCACTTTTTCATCGACCACGTTGGCAATACGCTATGCCAATGGTTGCTTTGGCGACAGTCATGTTAGTAACTTACACCTCACGACAAACAATCCCAGCATTGCCGCAGGAGCTGGTGTTGGCTGATGTGCCAGCAGCAGATTTGGGATTACTTGAGGATTTAGAGTTTGCTACATGGTTGGCGCAACGGCAGCAGGAGGCAGGTCATTAGTATGATGCTCGCAACCTGTGTCTATCAATCGGCATACGCTAGCACTGATGAACAAGCAGCATCAAGCCAGCAAGAACCACCAACGATGGCGTTTCTTGAGTACTTGGCTGAGCTAGAGCAGGTTGATGGCGAATGGGTCTCTGCGCTCGATGTAGCCGAGGGCAAGGAACCCACGGCAAATGACAAGGTTAAGCACCAGGTCACCTTGACCGAAGATAACTCGCTGAACGAGCAGGGGGATGCACAATGAGACCATTGTTATTGCTCATTACGTTTCTGTGCTTAACGATAGCCTTGCCTGCAAGTGCGCAAAAATGGGATCAACTAAGTAGCGAACAACAGCAGGTGCTGAAAAACTTCAAAGGTCAATGGTCGCAGTTCAATGAAGACAAACAAGCAAAACTGGCATTGGGTGCAGAACGTTGGATTAAAATGGACAACAACCAGCGACAGAAGGTGTCAGCGAAGTACGAAAAATGGCGCCAACTGTCACCGGAAAAACGTCAGCAATTGCAGGAAAATTTTAAATCGTTCAAAAAGATGCCTAAACAGCAGCAAGCTGAAGTAAAAAAGTCCTACGAGCAGTTCAACAGCTTACCGCCTGAACAACGCAAGGCATTGCGCCAAGAGTTTAAACAATCGCAAGAAAAACTTCGTCAGCAGCAAAAGCTCCAGCGGCAAAAGCAGCAGAAGCAAATGCGTCAGAATAAAACCAAGAATCGGCCAGCAAAACGCTAACTCAACAGTGTTTCATTACGAAACATTGATGCCGGCTGGGGTAGCCTGCTAGATCAACGAATCAATGTCAGTGTCTTGTTCGGTCATTGCGGCATTGGCATTGTCATTTTCAAAGGTTCTCGCGCCTTTGAGCATGGCCTGAGTCAGCTCGTTAGCATCAAACTTAGTGAGTGCTTCGTTGGCGCCAACTTGTCTTGCTCTATCGACACTGATTTCACTCGATAGTGAGGTATGCAAGATGATAAACGCATTGCTGAGTGCTTTGTTGGAGCGAATTTCAAAAGTCAGCTCGTAGCCATCAAGCCGAGGCATTTCAATGTCACTGACGACAATTTGAAAGGGGTTGTCTTGTGCCGCTGCTTGTTCAAGCATATGTAAAGCGGTTTTGCCGTTATCAGTCACTTGATAGTCAACCTCAATGCTATCAAGTGCCCCACTTAGCTGTTTTCGAGCGGTAGCTGAGTCATCCACCAGAAGAATGTTCATGCGGCTAAGTAGCGCTTGGTCGGGCAAACTTAACTCGACATTGGTTTGATTAAACTGTTCGGGGTATATCGCCTCTAGCAGCATTTCTATATCGAGTAGCTGAATCAACTTTTCATCGTTGCGAGTGACCCCTGAAATGTATGCATGTTTGCCGACTGATGCTGGGGCTGGCTGAATGTCGTCCCATCGGCATTCACTAATCTTGTCAACTTGGCGGACCAGAAAGCCAACGGTTTGGCGACAAATATCAACCACGATGATAGAGCAAGATTGCCGATCTTCTGGCGCTACCGGCGGGAAGCCAACGGCGGCGGCTAAATCGATGACAGACAGCGTGGTACCTCGCATCGATACCGAACCCAATACGTGGTGATGAGATTTGGGTAACGCGGTTAACTGCATGTAAGGCACAATTTCTTTGACTTTCAACGTGCCGATGGCAAAGAGCTGAGTCGATGTCAGGTAAAAATGCAGTAAACCCTGAGTCTGGCTGGTTGCTTTGGTCATTGGTTGCTCACTAGAACGGCGTTCTCTAATCGCTATGTTGTTACCCTACTATCATCCAACAGTGACGAAAAGGGGAGAGATCAGTTAGTTAACGTTTGGCCACAATTTCGTCCCCAGATCGATTTCCGGGCAAGGGCATGGTCAGAACAGGTAGCCCAAATTGGCGGTCCAAGCGGTGGACGTCTCATCACCACCGAAATCGAACGAAGCGTTTAAATCGACGATCCAAGCACTGAACAGATCAAAAGAAACATAAGTGTTGAGCTGGCCGTAGCTTTCACTGCCTAATGCTGACTGTGAATTGATTAAGCTACCGTTGCGACGGTTGTTGACTTGGCTGATGTTTCGGCCATTGCGAGAAACGATTTGCGATTCACTATCAGTCACTTGACTCCATTGCATCGACGCTCCTGTCAGCACGCCGTAATCAGCGTTCAATTCGAGATAATATGAAGCTGATAAACTGGCACTGATAAAGGTTGTATTACCTTGTTCTTTCGACGATGCATCTGGCTCTTCTCTTTTATCCCTGCGCTGAGTCATTTGCCAGTCATTGTAGTGAACACCCAAACCAACGCCCAGTTGCCAGTCTTCAAGGTACCAATCGTAGCCACCACTCAACGAGTAAGAAGGTGATTCAGTGTCGCGCTCAAATGTGATGCGATTTTCTTTGCCAGTCTTGAGTTTAAGTTCATCTTGCCAGTTGTTGTAACTGGCTGAGAAGGCCCAGTTTTCAACATAGTAACCGATGCCGACACTCCAGCTGTCAATATCGAGAAAACTATCTACTCGGTCGGTCACCTGCTCAGTTTCATCGGCAATGTAGACATCACCACTAATCGATAAATTGTCAGTGAGATCGAAAGACAGCAATGCTGTTTTGCCTGCTGGTTTAAAGTGAATCACTCGTTCATTGACTTGAGTGGTCTGCTCCGATTGGCCGTAGCCAAGGTATATCGCACTGGCGAAACTGATCGAAGGAGTGGTGATACAAGCTGTGGTGAGTAAGGCGAGCGCCCAACGACAATTTGGGGCGAAGGCAACAGGGTTCGAACGCATGACTTCATTACATGGAGTTAAGTAGTAACGAAGTTAACGGATCAAAGATCAATTAACAATTGGTTAACCGGCCTCATTGATAAAAAGCTGATTTAAACACATGGTTTTGACCGGGCATGTGCTTAAATCAGCAATAGAGGGAATTGATCAAGCTTTATTCGAATGCTTCTTCCACGGTCAGCTCATCAATACATGACTTGATCGCTTGACGTGTTGCTTTCGAAGATTGCTTCGCCGCTGAGTATTCATCTAGACTGATATCGCCGCTCTCATCAGCGTCGATAAGCCGATGGCCCCGGCAGGGTGAGCCATCTTAATGTTTGTGTTCGGGGTAATAATCGGCCAATGCCTTAACGGCTTTTTCTAGTTCATCGACGTACTTGATGTCGGCATTTTGCTTCACTTTCATGGCGCTGACGATAACGCTGTGGTGACGAATCAAGCGTTCACTGTAATCTTTTTGTTTAGCTTTGACCCGCTGAGTTAGAAAGTAGTCGCTGATGGTGGCAATGATGTTCTGAGCATGCTGTTCTTTGTTCATCACCCAGCGAACTAATTGGTTATTCGATTGTGGATCTGATTTACCAGTAAGATTTTGAATTTGGCTAATCGCTTTGCGAGCTGTTGCGACGTCTTGTAGCATTTCTTTGACCTTTGCATGGTCATCATAAATGCCACAAGGGATTTGACAGTGGGAATATGCAGCAGGACTGATGAGCCAAAACAAACTAGCGGCAATCAATAATGGTCTGAGTAGTTTATTCATTGGATTTATCTCCGTATAAATGACATGACAAGGTAGTGCTAACGCGATACCAGAAGCTTTGGTTATAGATAACAATAGTCATTCTCGCCACAAAAAAGCCCGGCGCTAGGCCGGGCAAAAATGAAACAACACTCAGAGAAAGCAACGTTTATTGGGTTACGGTGAGTGTTAAATTGACGGCGTCAAATACCAAGGTATAAGTGCCGTCAGTTGGCGCATCAAAGCTCAAGTCACCTTTGTTATATTCCAGGGGTATTTCAGTATCCAGCGAAACAACACCGCCATCCTGGCCGAAGTTGATATCGCCCCAACTGTCGTCGGCAACTTTAAAATTAACGCCGCCAGCGTTCAGCTCAGCATTAAGCTCATAGATACCACCACCGACATAAGTGAACTGATAGTCTTCCAAGGCTGCCCAGCCCGGGTCAAAGCTGCCGCGCAAGTAAACACCAGTTGCACCAAAGGTTGGCGTGTCTTCGCTGGCACTAACGGTGACAACCAATTGGTCGGTGTTAGTCGCGTCGACATCAAATTTATAGATTCCGGCAGTCTCAATTGTTACTGCGATATTGCCACTGACATCTGACAATGCCAGAGAATCTGCGCCTTCAGTGATTCCACCAAAGCCATAATTGACGTCAGCCCAGTCTGCATCGGCAAACTTAAACTCATAGCTGCCAGCATCAAGCGTGATGTTGGTCGTGTAGACGCCTTCGCCAACAAATAGCGTTTCGTTTGCTGTGCCCCAGTCATTCATGCTGCCGCGGATGTAGACCTTGGTATCACCAAACGGCGCAATGTTATCCATGTTTTTGTTCGATACAGGGATACCAGCACCTTGTGCACCTTCTTGTGGTACCACAATCACAACCGTGCTGAATGCTGGTACATCAACGCTGCCCGATGATACTTCGACGGCGGCAATAGCGGCATCAACAGAATCTTGTTGTACCGGGTGGAGTTCGGCATTCGCAGGTACGGCGACCGAATGGACATTGGCATCCATGTTGTAGATCACCATGATCGCATCATAGTTGCTATCGAGATCGGTACCGGCATTTACACCGTCGTCAATTGACTGCACGATCAATCCTGGCGTTTGCTCAGTGCCGGTGTTGTGATAGTCAACACGCTTCATCACGACGCTGGCTTCACCCAAACCAAACAATGGAGAACTGCTACGGATTTTGAGGTACTCCATGAACATGTCACGGCTGTACTCAAGCTCAGATGCACTGGTTTCAATGCTAGTATCAGCAATTACTTCACGAATCAGATCGTAGTTACTGCCGTCTTTATCATCACGAGGCAGACCTTTGTTCCAGTTGTTGTCAACGGCACTGAAGTCTACTTTGTTGTACCAGTCACCCGAGTCATAGCTGTCGCGCTCCATTGATTTCGAGCGCAGCAAGTCAGCGCCCATGTGCATGAATGGAATGCTCTGGCCTAGCAACGGGAAGCTGACGGACAATACTTGCATGCGAGCACGATCCATGGCACTTAAGCCGGTAGGCAACTTGTATTGGTTGTTGTCCCACAGGGTTTGATTATCGTGCTTCGATACATAGGTTTGGGTTTCGTAAGTGGCTGCGGCATAACCTGACTCTTGACCGTTATAATCAACGTCTTTACCACGTTTGGTGTTGCCATTACGGTCAATGAGGATGAAGTCAGCTAAGTTGCCGGTCAGCTCAACGCGAACAATGTCAGCTTGTTTCAGCCAGTTGTTCAACTCATCAGCGCTGCCGCTGTTATGCTCATTAGGCAGAGTGTATAGGCCGTTGCCAAGGCCTTGATTGGTGCGAATGGCATCGCCACCATCAAACGGTCCACCACCACGAATAGCATCACGGCCGCGGTCAGAGAAGGTACCTATGCCTGTACCGTACATATTGTGCTGGCGAGCCTGAACAAAGCGCGCATCGTTCTCAACTTCACCGAAGTTCCAACCTTCACCGTAGAAGTAAACATTTTCGTTTACTTCACGAGCAGCTGCTAGTGAGTCAATCATCGCTTGTTTTGGCTGATGGCCCATCAAGTCAAAGCGGTAAGCGTCAACTTTGTAATGCTCGGTCCAAATCAGAATGGTGTCGGTCATCAACTTGGCCATCATCACGTGTTCAGTTGCCGTGTTGTCACAACACGTTGACTTAGTAACGCCGCCACTTAGCTCGTCAAGACGGTGGTAATAGCCGGGAACGACTTTATCGAGTACCGATTTGTCGCCGGTGCCTGACGCGTTGGTGTGGTTGTAAACCAAATCCATGACCACGTTGAGGCCATTTTCGTGCAGGGTTTGCACCATTTCACGGAACTCAACGATACGTGTGGTGCCATCGGCATCAGTAGAGTAGGTGCCTTCTGGAACACCAAAGTGCAGTGGATCGTAACCCCAGTTGAAACCATCCAAATCGCGGATATCATCGACAATCGTCTCTGCACATTGTGTGGCTGGATCGCATTGTTCGAGCAAGCTCAATAGAGTTGCGCCGGCATCTTCACCGCAAACGCTAGCAGATGAGCGAATAGCACATAGCTCACCAACGGTATTAGTGATCTCAATACGCTGGCTTGGATCCTCATTGGTAGTCGCAAAGTCCGCTGCTGGCAGTAAGTGGAAGTGGGTCAACCCCGCTTCTTGCAATGCCAGAATGTGCTTCATAGCGTCGGATTCAGTTTCGGTGAATGCCTTATAGGTACCACGATATGCTTCGGTAGTCGTTGGATCACTGATGCTGAAATCACGAATGTGGCTTTCATAAATTACGATGTTTTTGGGTTCGATCATTGGTACATCATGATCATCCCAACCAGCAGGTTTCAATGCTGCGCTATCGAGATCAACTACTTGCGAGTATACCGAGTTCATCGACAAGCTAATTGAATATGGGTCGGTGGTGACTAAAGACTCATTGCGACCTGTAGACGGGTGATAAACGGCAATTCGGTATTGGTAGAAAGTGCCTTCAGGCAAGTCGGTTGATGCAGACCAAATACCTGTCGCTGGATCTTCGCTCATGGCAATGGGCGACTCAGCCAACTGAACCTTGGTATCGGCATCAAATGCCAGCAATTCAACTTGCGTTGCTGTTGGTGCCCAAACACTGAAATCAGTGCTGCTGCCAACAATCGAAACACCTAAGTCGGCTTCATCGGCATCGTTGTCACCGGCTGTGTATAGAGCATCAAGCGCCAACGGAATTTGGACATTGGTCGCTGCAACGATTTGCGCATCGCCATTCATCGCCACTGCGACTAGTTGGGTTTTCAGCGCGGCTTTCAACTCATCTGCCGAGGCTTCATGGGTAAACGCATCAAAGCCTGACAAATGCGGTGGGGCGTTGTCAGTGGCTGATGCTGAAGTCAGATCAATGGTGGTGTAGTCACCAGCAAGGGAGCCGTCAGCATTCAGTGCAATGTTAGCGGCAGCAGAGCTTAGTAGCATGATACTGCTGGCTGAGTCTGGCACATTCCAGCGGACCGATTCTTCATTGGTGAGGTGAGCGGCGGCGCCCTCAATGGCTACTGGTGGCGTTTCAATGACGTCATAAAAAACGCTAGAGACATCCTTAAAGGTAAAGGCGTAGTCATCGGCTTTGGCAATCTCCAGCAGGCCATCGGCACTGCCCATGCCCTTTTCGTCGCCTTTGTGAATGATGAAGTTGGCACACTCAGCATCTGGGTTTATGTCCAAAACCCAGTAAATACCGTAGGTGTCACTTTCACCTTCGAATGCGAATGGATCATCCCAGTTTTCGAAATTGTCGCCAGCTCGGTCCATCATCGCTTGGCTATAGCCGTCAGGGCAGCTGCCACCATTCCACAGGTGTAGCCCCCAATCCTCGTATGAGGCACTTGAATCTTGCAAATTAAAATAAAGAGCAACTTGGTTTTCGCCAACTTCAACCAATTCGCTCGCAGGAGGGTTTGAGTTGTTGCTGCTACCGCCACAACCACTTAATGCGGCAGCCACAATTGCAGTACCCATCACCCCTCGATTGAGGATGTTTTTCATGTTACCTAGCCTTTTTCAAGTCAATTTGATTGATACCGATGCGCCATAGTTGTGCTTGAAGCTATCCGCTTCAGGATTGCTCTGGTGCTTTTGCATCTCTGTTGAGCAAACACTGTCATGGGTTATTGGTACTAGCCTTTTGGTCACTTCTTTGGTGACTCTAAAATCGCTGATTAGAGTAGAAGTGATGGCGCTGAGGAAATGTGATCTGTCACCGATGCGTCGATTTTGCTTTGATCTGGTGCAACCGGTTTCCCGCCAAAGCTGTGTAGTGGATCACACAAATAGTCGCTATAACAATTAGTTAGAGAGGTGAATTATTGCGCTATGTTTTCAGCGGTTTGGCTTCGATCGCAGCATCTGTGAAACAAAACTTTTACGGCCGTGGCAGGATAAATTTGACCACGACATACGCCTTGCTGTTGAAGCTATGGTTAAATGTTGGCGCTAATTTTGGTTCGCGGCAAAACCTCTACAAGTAAGCCGCAGCGAATTAACCAGTCAGGACTTCCATGAAAACAAAACTAACAATTGTTGCGGCACTAGCATTTGCCGCTGCTGCTGGCGCCGATGAGGGGCAATGGCAGCCCCACCAGTTGACGCAACTTCAAGACGAATTTGATCGTGTTGGCATTGAATTGCCGGCATCACAAGTTGCCGACTTGAATCAGTATCCGCTCAATGCCGTCGTCGGGTTGGGGTATTGCTCGGCTTCATTCGTATCACCGAAGGGGTTGGTGGTGACTAATCACCACTGTGCCTATGGTGCTATTCAGAACAACAGCACGCCTGACAACAATCTGATTGCCAAGGGCTTTCTTGCCGGAACTATGGCCGGAGAACTGCCTGCCGGACCACAAGAGCGTTTGTATGTCACTGAGTCTGTCGAAGATGTGACTGCCCAAGTAACAGGCTCATTGGCTGACGATTTACACGGTAAAGCGCGCTATGATGCCATCGCGGCGAAGCGCAAAGCGTTAATCGGTGAGTGCGAAACAGATCCCAACTACCGCTGCTCGGTACGGGCGTTTCATCATGGCTTGGAATACTTTCTGATCAAACAATTGATGATTAAAGACGTGCGCCTGGTTTACGCACCAGCTGAAGCGCTTGGTAACTTCGGTGGCGATATTGATAACTTTGAGTATCCGCGTCATACCGCAGATTTTACCTTTGTTCGCGGCTATGTCGGCAAAGATGGCAAGCCTGCTGAATACAGCGAAGACAATGTGCCTTATCAGCCCAAGTCCTTTCTTAAAGTCAATGCCAGTGGTGTTAAATTGGGTGATGGCGTATTAGTCGCTGGTTATCCGGGTCGTACCAGCCGTTACAAGCTTGCAGATGAAGTGAATTATTCTGCTAATTGGTATTACCCAACACTGCTTGATACCTATTACATGACGCTCGATACGATTGCCGAAGCGACCAATGGTCGAGAAGCAGCAGAGGTTAAATATGCCTCGCGGGTTAAGAGCATTAATAATCGCCTAAAGAAACTGCTGGGTCTGCAAGATGGCTTTAAAGCAACAGACATCGAAGGCATTAAGCGTGCCCAAGAACAACAGTACTTGAACTGGTTTGGCAAAGAGCCATCTCGTCAATCGTATACCGTGGCGCACCAACAGTTACAAGCATTGCTGACCGATGCCCATGCTCAACAACAGCGACAGTTCTACTACAACTACGCTATCAATTCTGACTTGCTCAATGCTGCCATTCGCTTGTATCGCTTGGCAAAGGAAAATGAAAAGCCAGATGCCGAACGTGAAATGGGTTATCAACAACGTGATTTACCTATGCTTAAAGCTCGTTTGCAGCGCCTGCAAACTAAATTTGACCCCCAAGTTGATCAAGCCTTGTGGGCAAGTTATTTGGCAACATATGTCAAGCAAGATGCTGCGCGACACGTGGCCGATTTAGATAAAGCACTAGGTCTCAATAGCCAAATCAGCAATGCCGAGCTAAAAGCGCTGGTGGCAGACATTTATGACAAAACAGAGCTAGCAGATGCTGATACGCGTGTGGCCTGGATTGGCAAAGCGACCAGTGACTTTGAGCAATCGACCGACCCGCTGATTCAGTTAGCCGTGGCATTGTATGATGCCAACATGACCATTGAAGCTGAGCAAAAAGAAATGGCTGGCCGCTTAGCGGAAGTTCGGCCGCAATATATGGAAGCAGTCATTGCTTACAATAATGCTCAGGGCAAACCCGTATACCCGGATGCCAATTCAACGTTGCGAGTCAGTTATGCCCAAGTGGATGGTTATCCGGCAGCCGACGGCGTCTACAAAACGCCATTTACCTCATTGCGGGGTTTGGTTGCCAAACACACAGGTGAAAAACCATTTATCGCCACTGACAAAGTATTGATGGCCCATCAAAACAAAGCCTATGGTGATTATTATCGTGGTGATTTAGGCTTGGCAGCTGTAACTTGTGGTTTGTTGAGCTTTGGCTGTGAAGCGACAGCCGCTCGTCCTCTGGAGGTGAACTCGGTGCCGGTTAACTTCTTGAGTAGCGCCGATACCACGGGCGGAAACTCGGGCTCTCCGGTCATGAACGGAAAGGGCGAATTGGTTGGTTTGAACTTTGATTCTACCTACGAGTCAATCACCAAAGACTGGTATTTCAACGGCAAGATCACTCGCGCTATTCATGTCGATATTCGTTATGTGCTTTGGCTGATGACCGAAGTTGACAATGCTGGTTATTTGCTTGATGAGATGACATTGGTTCAGTAACCGCGAATTACTGCCAATGAAGCAAACAGAAGCCGTAGCGAGATGGTCTTGCCACGGCTTTTTATTAGCTAGCGCACTGCCGAATGATTATTTGCTATGTCGGTTAGCGATCCATTGCCGTAGGTCGCCAGTGATCGTTTGGCCGGTTCTCGCGGCATAGAGCATCGATAGTGCTATTGCAAAGCCCAAAATGCCAACGCATAAGTCGAGTAACGAACTATCTCGAATGCCAACATATAATTCGAGTAAAGCCAGTGCTAACAAAACGAAAGGGATCATCAACTGTCCTCCGTGAATGAGGCGAACCTATTTGATAGCTTCCTGTTGCTATCCAGTCTGTTTAACACTAGCAGATAGTTCTGTTTCGACAAATAACTCAAATAACGCCAACCACAGCGAGGTACTGCATTGAAAGGAGCTCATTTGAAAGGTCCTTAGGCAACGACTACTTTTTAGGTGTGGTGACGCGTTCAGCAGAGTCGTTGCAACTTGAATCCTCTGGTTATTGAAAGTTTTCAATTGATTGTGTGTTCGGTAAGGAATGAACATGAAAAGGAATTCTGCTCCAGATGAGCCGAAAATTTGGATCTATTCTTTATTGCTGAACCTAGCAAACGCCTATCCATGTAAAATTCTCAAAGCTCCTTTTAGCTATGTTTTTATCGAGCTAGCTCCAGAAATCCCTGTATCTTTAAGGAATAGTTCGGTCGGTTATACCGGCAGAAGGGTTGGGTTAGCCGCAGCGCTGGCAACGTTCATCTTTTGCTTTTGCATTCCGGCAATCTGGACGTTATCAGAAGGGACGTTCTCCGGTTCTGACGCTGGTCGGTTGTACTTTTCGGACGATACCGTCAATCTCATTCTCTATACTTTGATTTGCCCCTTGTATGTTGGGTTGGGGGTTTGGCTATGGCTTGTTTCCATCCATAGCTCGGGTGAACTTAAGCTTTATTCACAATCGATACAGGGCGAAGCATCGCCACCGAGACAAGGCCTTCTCTTTAGAGAGTTTCTCCTTTTCGTTTTATTGTTAGCCATCTCCTTATTAGGCACTGCGAGTTATATTTCTGATATCTCAGATGTGAGCAAAGTTAGCGTCGATTACTGGTTTGTCGATAAAACTCATTTCAATGAAAGAATAATTGGCCCGCTGGGGGTGTATTATTTTTTGCTAAATTTCGTTCTGTTGTTCATTACTCTGTTAACCATCACGTTTTTTATGTCGATCTTTTCATCGGCTATATCAATAGGCTCTTCACTAGAAAGTTATTCACAACAGCGATGTTTAGATTTTAATGTCATTCGAATTAAGCTCGAAGCGTTTACAGAAGCCTATTTGCTTGGAAAAAGCATCACCTTCTGTTACATGATCAATATTCTGCTTTGGCAAAGCTCGGCGCTCGGCAATACAGATAACCTTTGGATAGCTGGGCTTTTTGTCACATTGATCGGCGTGGTGTTTGTTTCGTTGCCTCGTTACTTCATTGAATTACAGTGGTTTAGGTATCGACAGCGGACAGGACAATTAGTTGATCACGATAGGGATAATTATCAAGATATTCGGCCATTCAATGCTAAGTTAATTGCCACCGCATTGGATACCTTGCTAATCAGTGGCTTCGCCTTAAGCTTTTGGCCAGATTATTTGATTTCGCTGGTATCAGACGGCGAGGCGTAACAAAAACTATCGATTGCTTTCAGGCGCGTCAATCTGTGCTCTAACGCCGAGTTTCCAATTCTCTACTTGACCTTGTGCATGTTCGACATGTACGGTTAATTGTTAGCGGTAACAATTATCAATCGCAAGGGCCTATTATGAAACGAATTGCAGTCACAGGTGGCAGTGGTGGCGCTGGTCGTTATGTCGTTCAAGAGCTATTGAACCACGGCTATGACGTACTAAATCTCGACATCGCTGAGCCCACAGAAAAACTCTGCCCATTTCAAAAAATTGATTTAACCAACTATCAGGCGGTTCAGGGGGCACTACGGGAGGTTGACTCGGTGGTTCACTTCGCTTCGTCGCCGGAGCCTGATTTTGACTTTGATACCGGCGCTGAACGTTTCAAAAACAATACCTTAGCAACGTACAATGTGTTTCAAGCGGCGGCGGCACATGGTTTCAAGCGAGTGGTTTGGGCGTCGAGCGAAACGGTTCTCGGTTTTCCATTTGAAAACAACAAACCAGTTGTGGTGCCAGTGACAGAAGATGATGCCGTACAACCTCAAAACAGTTATGCACTGTCCAAAGTAGCCCTTGAAACCATTGCCGATCACTTCGCCACCGTTTATGGGGTGTCGATTATCAGTCTGCGTTATTCAAACATTTTGTACACCCATACCGACCATCCTGCCAATTATCAGGCCATTCCTGACTATTGGTCCGATCCAGCAAGTCGTAAATTCAACCTTTGGGGTTATGTCGATGCTCGTGATAGTGCGGTTGCCGCACGTTTGGCATTGGAGTCAACATTCACTGACAGCCGGGCTTATATCATCGCTGCGGTAGACACCATCATGAAGCAAACCAACGCTGAATTGATGGCGGCGGTTTACCCCGAAGTGCCGATTCGTCCGGACACATCGGATCATCAAACGCTCATTAGTATCGATAAAGCCAAGCGAGAGTTGGGCTATACGCCGCAGTATTCGTGGCGCAACGTGTTAGACCTCAACGACTAAATGCGCAATGAAAATAACTGATATTAGCCTTCACTTGGCCAAAGAGTGGCGGACGTTTTTGTTTGTCGAAATTCAAACTGATGAAGGCATTGTCGGTATTGGTGAGTCAGGTATCACCAGTCGCGAACTTGCCATCGCTGGCGGTATTGAACACTTTAAACATGCTGTTATTGGCAAAGACCCATTTGATAGCCAAGCGATTTGGCAACGACTTTGGCGTGGCGGTTTCTATCCCGGCGGCGCTTGGGCGGGGGCTGCAATCGCTGCTATTGATATGGCGCTTTGGGATATCAAAGGCAAAGCCATTGGCCGTCCGGTGTATCAATTGCTCGGTGGCAAGTGTCGGGACCGAGTGCTGACCTATTGCCATTTACACGGCGCTAACCCTGCCGAGCTACTTGCCAGTGCTAAAGAGCGCAAGCAGGCCGGATGGCGAGCCATGCGCTGGGAGCCATTTGCACAACAAGGCGGCTTGTTTGATGCCGACGCAGCCATCGATCGCAGTATTGATGAATGGCAGATGCTGCATGAGCAGCTGGGGCCGAACGTTAGGCTCTGTTTCGACGCACACACTAAATTGTCACCAGCACAGGCAAAACGATTCTGCCGAGCGGTGGAGTCACTGAATCCACTATTTGTTGAAGATCCGTTACGCAGTGAACAGCCCGCGCATTACAGAGAGCTACGCCAAGCGACCTCCGTGCCATTGGCGGCAGGTGAGCAATTTGGCTCCAAGTGGCAGTTTAGTCAGTTGATTGAGGAGCGCTTGATTGACTTAGCACGCGTCGATGTTTGCATTGCTGGTGGCCTTACCGAGGCACAAAAAATCGCGGCCATGTGTGAAGCCCATGATATTGATCTAGCCGTTCACAATCCGGTGGGTCCCGTGTCAAGTGCGGCCAGTTTGCACCTCAACATCGCCATGCCGAATGTTGCGATTCAGGAGCTGCCACGGATCCCGACCGAAACCATGCCGGAAGTTTTCACCACCGACATCGAGTGGCAAGACGGTTACCTACAAGTACCGCAGTCGGCAGGGTTAGGGATCGCACTCAATTCAGCCCAGCTCGATAAATATCCCTTTGAGGCAACAGAGTTGCCGCAATTGTACCGCCCCGACGGTGCGTTTACTAACTGGTAGTTAAGGACAATCATGCAATTTGTCTCATTTATGAAGCCGGGTCAGAGTAGCCCGAATCTTGGCATTCTAGACCGCGATCTGGTTCTAGATGTCGCCGCTGCGGCAGCAAAAACAGGCACAGCAGTGCCAACAACGTTCAATGACCTTTATAGCGAGGGCTTGGCCGCACTGCCTAAATTGCAGCAATTGGCCACTGACGTCGAAGCTGAAACAGCGCTTTGGATGCCATTATCAGAAGTCAGTTATGGTGCTTTGAGTGACGCCCCAGAGAAAGTAATTTGTATCGGTCTGAACTACAAAAAACATGCCGAAGAAGCCAACATGGCGATTCCGACCAATCCAGTGGTGTTCAGTAAGTTTGCCAACAGCTTGTGTGGTCATGGCGTAGATGTTGATGTTACTGGCCTTGAACAGCTCGACTACGAAGCAGAATTGGCTTTGGTGATCGGTAAAGAAGGCAAGCACATCGCTGCTGATGACGCCCTTGATCATGTGTTTGGCTATTGCAATGCCAACGATTTGAGTGAGCGCGCGCTGCAGTTTGATAGTGGTCAGTGGTTACACGGCAAAACGCTGGATGATTTTTTACCCATGGGGCCTTGGCTGGTGACCGCGGATGAATTCGGTAACCCCAATGATAAAACCATCGTCGGTCGCTTAAACGGTGAAGTGCGTCAGCAAAGTAACACTGCTGATATGATTTTTGATGTCAAAACCATTATCGCCTACGTTAGCAAGTACATGACCCTAAAGCCGGGGGATGTCATCATTACCGGCACACCAGAGGGCGTCATCCTCGGTTTCCATAATCAGCAGTGGCTAAAAGCTGGTGATACCTATGAGGTAGAAATTGAAGGCTTGGGGGTTTTACGCAACACCCTCACAGCTTAAGTGAGCATGGCATGAAACTTGAGAACATTTGCATTGAAGCGAACCAAAGCGTTTTCAATGAGCCGCTTCTGACCATCGACAATTGGTCGATTGGTGGACAAAGCTGGGGCATTGTTGGCCGCAACGATAGCGGCAAAGCACTCGTTTTCGAATTATTGCAGCAAAACTTGCGTTTCAGTGGCTGCGTGTCGGGTGTGCCCAGCGCGATAGCCACTGTGAGCTTTGGTGAGCAGGAAGCGCTGGTTGCCCGGGAACTCAAAAATGATGAGAGCGATCTGCTCGATGAATTCGACCCTGGCACCTTGGTCATCGAGCTATTGCATGAGACTGGCGCTCCGTCTGAGCAATGTCTGGCGCTGGCGGAACAATTTGCCTTGACTGATTTGTTGCAGCAAGGCTTTCGCACCTTGTCCACGGGGGAAACACGCAAACTGATGCTGGCGCGGGCATTGCTCAGCCAACCTCAGGTAATACTACTCGAAGATCCTTTCGAAGGGCTTGATGTTCAAGCTCGGCATGACATTAGTGAATTGCTTGAGCGATTGGCTGTGCAGGGCATACAGTTGTTATTGATGGTTGACCGGCCGAGTGATTTGCCTGCTTGGTTGCCGTCCATAGCCGTTTTCGCCGGAGGCCAACTCGTTGCCAGCGGTCAAGCGTCAGAGGTTCAACAATCGAGTCATTGGTTAACCCTTAATTTGTCTGAAGCACCAAATGAGCCGCCGCCGGTGTCAGAAACTGCAACCACGTTGGCCGCCGATGAGCCGGTCTTTGAGTTGCGTCGTGGTCGTGTTAGTTATGGCGCTAATGTGGTGTTTAATGGTTTAGATTGGGCTATTCAGCAAGGCGAGCATTGGCGAGTGATTGGTCCCAACGGTTCGGGTAAATCGACCTTGCTGAAACTCATTTGCGGCGACCACCCTCAATGCTATAGCAACGATATTCGCCAGTTTGGTATTCAACGTGGCAACGGTGAAAGCATATGGGATATCAAACGCCACATTGGTATGGTCAGCTCAGAACTACAACTCAATTATCGGGTGAGGGTGACGGTACTCACCGTGGTGTTGTCGGGCTATTTTGATTCGATAGGCGTGTATCGCCACGTAAACCAACATCATAAAACTCACGCCTTGGCTTGGCTCAAATGGTTCCATGCTGAGCATCTAGCAAAAAAACTATTTCATCAATTAAGCTACGGTGAGCAGCGGTTGATCTTAGTGATCAGAGCCTTGGTTAAATCGCCGCTGCTACTGATCTTGGACGAGCCACTACAAGGCCTGGACGAAGCGAATGCGCAACTGGTTCTAACTGCGGTCAATCGCATTATTGAGTCTGGTAGCAGTCAGCTGCTATATGTCAGCCATCGCGAAGAACCAGGTTTGCATTGCGATTGCCGAACACTGCAATTGCCCATTAACGTGGCTAACTAAGTTAAGCTCTTTCAATTGCTAGATTTGTTGTGTCGCTTTTAGCGATAACAAACAGGCCGATAGCAAAACCGATCTCAATTAATCCTCCAACGATGCCAGCAACATATGGCGGGCTTTGAGCTGCAACAATAGCAAATGCTGCAGCGACCAACACGGCAGAGAATAGGTAAAAAGTTTTTAGGCCGTACAAGGTTCGGAAGGTGAGGTAGCGGCCTGCGATAACCAGCATCATGGCTGGAAAAAAGTACTGGGGTTGGTCTATCGCTAAAACTAAGGCAATTGGTATCGACAGCAACATCCAGAAAGTCCCCTCAATCGCTAACGGCGCAAGCGGGTTGGTGATGAAATGCTTACCGGTTCTTCCCAAAAGTTTGCAAACTAATACTGATGCTGGGAATATCAGCATGCCAGCAATTACCAGCGTTAAAATTCCAGCAACAGCGCTACTGAACACAGCAACCAGTCCGGCAATTAACCATACTAAACCAGAACAAAGCACACCGGGTGCACCGTGGTGATAGGCATTTCGCATATCCAGCTGCGCGTCGTTGAAACACTTCATACTCGCTATCTTCCTGATAATTAGATTGTTAACAAAGCAAACACAATCCATGAAGTTAGCGGCCAACATTCAATTGCGCAAATGAAAGACAGCAACCAAAAACATTTAATGGCCGGAATGCGCGAAGGAAATCAAACAACAGGTGTTGCTTGGATAAAGCAATGCCGTTGAAAGTGAATCTGGAGAACCTCGCTCGGATTGCTACTCTGAACACTGCAATTGCCGGTTAGCCGTTGACTTTACGAGTGAAACTGGCTCCAACGCAAATAATTGGCAAAGCAACATAAAACCATATTGAACTGTCGGGTTGAAAAAACTCTCCCAATCCCATCAGCATCAAACCCGCCCCAACAAAGCCATAACCAATCGCTTTACGACGATCCGCAGGTCGAGGTTTTTGGCCAGGCCACAAGCGAGTGAGGGCAACATAGACAGTAATCGATGCAATGAGTAAGACGGCATAATTCAGTGCCGATGAGAGGGTGATTTCCATAGTCACAGTCCTTGTGATTTACCTTTGCGCGGGGTTCAGCCGCTAATTTTTAGCAATAGTGAGTTGTCAGAAGCAGTATAGTCTGAGCGAAGGAAGATTGTGGGTTTTCAGAACTTGAGTCTAATAAGGAATTTGTTTGGCGTTGATAGACGCCGACGTACTGCAGAAGCAGAAAATTGGTACGACCGAGTGGACTCGAACCACCGACCCCCACCATGTCAAGGTGGTGCTCTAACCAGCTGAGCTACGGTCGTACAATATCGGGAAGGTGAAGCACCTGTCCGCGAAGTGGGCGCTATAATAGCGGCGGTTATTTTTCCTTGCAATAGTTTTTATCGAAAGTTTTTGTCGAAATAGGCGGAAATGCTGCCGTTTGCTCAGTCCATCACCAATTTGAACGCAATCTAACCAGTATCTGGCAACATTACCCTTGTTTTTGTTGGTGAATATCGGGCGACGGGCTTTAATTGGCGCCGTTTTTAGGTAGACTTACCGGCTACAAAATTTTGCCATTCGCATTGGCTCTGGTAACAGAGTCGACAATCGTAGATAAAGAGAAACGATATGCTGAACCTGGACGCACTGGTGGCCGAGGCTCTGGCCGCTATTGACGGTGCACAACAAGTGGCCGCGCTTGATGAAGTGCGCGTTAACTTTTTAGGTAAGAAAGGTCGCCTGACCGAACAATTGAAATCCTTGGGTAAGTTAAGCCCAGAAGAGCGACCTGCCGCTGGTCAAGCCATCAATCAGGCTAAGCAGCAAGTGCAACAGGCTATTACTGAGCGAATGAAGGCGCTACAGCAGGCTGAACTTAATGCTAAGCTGGCATCAGAAACCATTGATGTATCCTTGCCGGGCCGTCGTATGCCAGAAGCGGGTTTGCATCCGGTGTCGCGCACCATTAACCGCATCAAAACTTACTTCGGTGAGCTTGGCTTTGAAGTCAAGCAGGGGCCGGAAGTGGAAGATTCGTTCCACAACTTTGATGCCTTAAACATTCCTGAGCATCACCCGGCCCGTGCCGATCACGATACCTTCTATTTTAATCCCGAGCTGGTACTGCGGACTCAAACCTCCGGTGTCCAGATCCGCACCATGGAAAACGAGCAACCACCGCTGCGGATTATCTCTCCAGGCCGAGTGTATCGTAACGATTACGACCAGACTCACACGCCGATGTTCCATCAGGTCGAAGGCTTGATGGTCGACGAAAAAGTGTCGTTCACCGAGCTGAAAGGCATTCTCCATGACTTTTTGCAAAACTTCTTTGAGAAGGATTTGACCATTCGTTTCCGTCCTTCTTATTTCCCTTTCACCGAGCCATCAGCAGAGGTTGATGTACTGGGTGAAAATGGTTGGCTAGAAGTGTTGGGCTGCGGCATGGTGCATCCAAACGTGCTACGTAGTGTTGGTGTTGATCCTGAGAAGTACTCTGGCTTTGCCTTTGGTATGGGCGTCGAGCGTCTGACCATGCTGCGCTATGGCGTCAACGACTTGCGGGCGTTTTTCGAGAACGACCTGCGTTTCCTGAAGCAATTTAACTAAGCCAGTCGTTAAGAGAGAACACAGAAAATGAAATTCAGTGAATCCTGGGTCCGTGAATGGGTCAACCCTGCAATTAGCTCTGATGAGCTGGCTGAACAAATTACCATGGCCGGTCTTGAAGTAGACGGTGTTGAAGGTGTTGCGGGTGCGTTTACCGGCGTAGTTGTTGGTGAAGTGGTTGAATGTGGCCAACATCCTGATGCCGATAAGTTGCGCGTCACTAAAGTTAACGTCGGTGGCGATGAACTACTTGATATCGTTTGTGGTGCTGCCAACTGCCGTCAGGGCTTGAAGGTGATGGTGGCGACCGTTGGTGCGGTATTGCCGGGCAATTTTAAGATCAAGAAAGCCAAACTGCGTGGTCAACCATCGATGGGTATGCTGTGTGCCGAAGCAGAGCTGGGCATGGCAGAAGAGTCTGATGGCATCATGGAGCTGCCCGCTGATGCACCAATCGGCATGGATATCCGCGAATACCTCAAACTCGATGACAAAACCATTGAAGTGGATTTAACGCCTAACCGCAGTGATTGCCTCGGTATTGCCGGTTTAGCCCGTGAAATTGGTGTCCTCAACAATTGTGAAGTCACCGAACCAAGCTGGGAAAATGCCAAGGAATCGTTAGCCGACACTGTTGCGGTGAAGCTCGAAGCCCCAGCCGCCTGCCCACGCTATCTCGCGCGGGTGATCAAAGGTGTCGATGCAACGGTACAGTCACCATTATGGCTGGTGGAAAAGTTGCGTCGCTGCGGAGTGCGCAGCGTTGATCCTGTGGTTGATGTTACCCAATACGTGTTGCTTGAGTTCGGTCACCCAATGCATGCCTTCGATTTGGACAAAATCGACGGTGGTATTGTCGTACGTATGGCCAAGCCGGAAGAAAAACTGACCTTGCTTGATGGCAACGAAGCAACTTTGCGTGATGACACCTTGGTGATTGCCGATCACAACAAAGCGTTGGCCATGGCCGGCATCTTTGGTGGTCTCGATAGTGGAGTGACCGCAGAATCAACAGACATTTTGCTTGAGAGTGCCTTCTTTGCGCCGCTTGCTATCGCTGGTAAAGCGCGTAGTTATGGTTTGCACACTGATGCGTCGCATCGTTATGAGCGTGGCGTTGATTATGAATTGCAGCACAAAGCAATGGAACGAGCAACGGCGTTGCTGCTTGATATCGTGGGCGGTGAAGCAGGGCCTGTGGTTGAAGCGGTTAGCCAAGACGATTTACCACAAGTGGCGCCTATTGCGCTGCGCAAAGCAAAGCTCGAAAGCCGCATCGGCATTAGCTTTGACAATGCTCAGGTTGAAGAGATTCTGACGCGTTTGGGCTTGACCGTTGAGACTATCGACGGTGGTTGGACGGCAACTGTGCCTTCATATCGCTTTGATTTAGCCATCGAAGAAGACTTGATTGAAGAAGTCGCACGTGTTTTTGGTTACAACAACATTCCTAATGTTGCACCGACAGCTTCGCTGGTGATGAATCGCCACCCGGAAGCGGATATGACCGAAGACGAGTTGAAAGATACGCTGGTCAATCGTGGTTACCAAGAAGCAATTACGTATAGCTTTGTTGATCCTAAAGTTCAGAAAATCTTGTTCCCAGAAGCAAACGACTTGATTCTGCCGCACCCGATTTCTGCGGATATGTCAGCTATGCGCGTGAGCTTACTGCCTGGCTTGCTGCAAACGCTGAAATACAACCAGAACCGCCAGCAGAACCGCGTTCGTTTGTTTGAGCTTGGTTTGCGCTTCTTGCCAGAGTCAGAAACTCAAGTGACTCAAAACAAGATGTTGGCTGGTGTGATTGCTGGTTCTCGTTTTGATGAGCACTGGAGCGAAGGTGCCGGAGCCGTTGATTTTTATGATATTAAAGGCGATGTTGAAGCTCTGTTGGCGAATTTTGGTGGTTTAGATCCATTCCGTTTCGTCGCTGAAGCCCATCCAGCCTTGCATCCGGGTCAATCGGCTGCAATTTATCGCGGCGATACTATAGTTGGACATGTCGGCGCATTGCATCCAAGTGCAATTAAATCACTCGGAATTAAAGGAAAAATTTTCGCTTTTGAGCTATTAATTGAAGCGCTGGGTGAAAAACTGATTCCAAAAGCTGTGCCGGTAAGCAAGTTCCCTGCGAACCGTAGAGACTTCGCTTTTGTCGTCGATCAAGCCATTGCTAGCAGCGATGTGATCGACTTGGTGAAAAAAGTTGGCGGGAATCAAGTCGTTAACGTAAACTTGTTCGATGTGTATCAAGGTGAAGGGATTGTTGAGGGCAAAAAGAGCCTCGCGATCTCAATTACGGTACAAGATTTGGAACGAACACTTGAAGACAAGGAAATCAGCGTCTTAACTGATAATGTCATCACAGCGGTAACATCTGAGTTCAACGCGACACTAAGGGAGTGATTATGGCGCTCACTAAAGCAGACATGGCTGAAATGCTTTTTATGAAGCATGGCATTAATAAGAAATTGGCTAAAGAAATGGTGGAAACATTCTTTGAAGAGATCCGCCAATGTCTGGAAGATGGTGAACAAGTCAAATTGTCTGGCTTTGGTAACTTTGATTTGAGAGTGAAAAACGAACGTCCGGGACGTAACCCAAAGACAGGCGAAGATATTCCGATTTCTTCGCGTCGTGTGGTTACTTTCCGTCCGGGGCAAAAGCTCAAAGCTCGGGTTGAGAACGCCAAGCCAATCGACTGATAGGCATCGAAAAAGTTACAAAGCGGCTGCATGTATTGCAGCCGC
Source organism: Neiella marina (assembly GCF_002165625.1). Lineage (GTDB taxonomy): Bacteria > Pseudomonadota > Gammaproteobacteria > Enterobacterales > Neiellaceae > Neiella > Neiella marina. The sequence continues at coordinate 50,074 of NZ_NGNS01000017.1, read as the reverse complement.
TTTTTTTTGTGCCCGTAAAGGCCAGTCATCTGGAACGATAAAGCAACAAGCCTTGTTGTCAGAATTGATTTTGGTAGTAACAAAAACAGGCTTGGCCAATTGCAGTGAATGACAATCTAACACTTGGCCTGCTAGTTTGGGTTGCAACCAATCCAATTTATCTTGCAGATAAGTGGCTGGCAGATTGTCGAATTTTCGCCATTGTTGTTGAGTGTACCAATGACCATCTTGCGGCAAGCTATTGCTGCTTGCAGGCAAAAATACTCTGCCACTGGCCAAGATCATCCGGTGGTCGATCTGTGCGATGCCAAGCCGAGACAATGCAACCTGCGCTGCAGGCAATTCACCAAGCTTAATTTGTTTTGCAGTTAGCTTGTGTCGTTTACTCAACCAATCATCATTTAGGTTGGGGCCAAGCCAGATGTCTGGGGCAAGCTCCTCAACCTCAGGTGTTACCGCCAAATAGTATTTGCAAGCTAGCTCCCAGTGTTCAATTCGAGTTTTGTTGCTATTGCCGCCGACATTAAGGTGGCGTACTAGAAAGTCAAAAGCGCCGACAGTTTGCTTGTTGTCAATCACCTGTAGATTGTGACTGAGCAATTGATAGTCAGGATGGGCGCTAATCAATGCCAACCATAACTGCTCGACATACAGTCCTAGTCTTACTGAATGAGGCCGCTGAACTTGCTCTGCGATGCTTGCAATGTCGGGTTGATGATGCAGTAAGCGTTGACGAAAACAATCTAACCATGCTCGGTCGTGGCCAAAGGGGAGTGTTTGATCAATAGGGGCTGTGCCGAAGAGCAATACTCGAAGATCATCGATAATTTCGTAATTTTTTTTCATTTTGTCGCAGTTTGCGTGATGTCCGTCGTGTTAAAAAAATGTTCTCGGTCAATAAATCGGTAATAAAATGACATTTGTGATTGAAATCACATTTTATCTGGTCTAACCTGTTGTTGTTTCAAACAGGAGGCGATGCCATGTTCAAGTTTTACTCACCAGTCGTTGTTTTTATGCGCCGAGTCATTTTGCTTTGCTTGGCGGTTATCGTGATGCCATTTGCTTTGATTAGCAATAAAACCGCGCAAATGGGCAGCCTGTTTCACCGTGCTTGGGTGAAAAATGGTGATAAACCTGTGTGGTTGCAGTGCCAAGAGAAAGCGTCCGGCTCAATTCAGTTCTGAGCCGACTGCAACACTAGACGTTGATTTTGAGCTCAAACGCTGAACTAACTTGAGCAACTTGCCGTAGACTGTAAGGTAGTAATCACAGTCTGCGAGCCAAGGATGAAACTAGTTCAAACCCAATTCAAACCCGATTCCATTCAAATCGGGGTCAGCGCCTGTGTCGTTGGACAAGGCGTTCGATTCGACGGTGGTCACAAGCGTTTGGGCTTTGCCGACCGCGACCTGCGAGAATTCGTTTCCTACGTACCTGTATGCCCAGAAGTGGCAATTGGTATGGGCGTGCCGCGCCCCACCATCCGCCAAGTTGAAGTCGACGGCGCCATTGAAATCGTCGGCTCTACCGATTCGACTCTTAACGTAACCGACGCTATGTCGTCGTTCAGCCAGCAACAAAGCCAAACACTGGACGGTTTAAGTGGTTTTATCGTTTGCGCTAAGTCGCCGAGCTGCGGTATGGAACGCATTAAGGTCTATCATCCTGATGGTCATACCCTAAGGCACGACTCGGTTGGTGTCTTTACCAAAGCATTGATGGAGCGTTACCCACTGCTGCCGGTCGAAGAAAACGGCAGGCTATGTGACCCTGTGTTGCGGGAAAACTTCGTCACCAGAGTCTATGCTCTGCAAGATTGGCAGCGGATGATTCACTCTGGTCTGACGGCTGATAAGCTGGTGAAATTCCATTCCCGCTATAAGTTCATGGTGATGGCTAGCCATCAAACCTCCTATCGCACCCTTGGCCAGTTGATTTCTGATCTCAGCAGCAATGATTTGCAAGACGTTGCTGATGAGTACATTTATGGATTGATGTGGGCGTTAAAGCAACGAGCAAATCGCAAAGGCCATACGAATACCTTGATGCACTTGCAGGGCTATTTTAAGAAGTTTATCGGTACTGAAGAGCGACAAGCATTAGCAGATGTGATTGATAAATACAGGCAGGGACTGTTGCCGTTGATGGCGCCAATGACCTTGATTCAACATCTATTGGTCAAGTTTCCCAACGAATACCTTAGCAATCAGGTCTACATCAGACCCCACCCCGACAAGCTGGCATTGCGACAGCAGCTGTAGCTGAGGTGAGGCGTGACTGACAGACATTATCAGCGCAGCTGCGTTTGGCTGCGTCGCGATTTGCGCATCCTCGATAACCCAGCACTTTATCATGCGTGCGATGCCAGCGAAGCTGTTGTTGCCCTGTATGTGGTTCCAGCGGAGCAGTGGCAGCAGTATCACAAAAGTCCCATTCAAGCTGATTTAATTCGGCGCACGTTAGTTCATCTGCGCAGCGAGTTGGCGCAGCTCAACGTCCCGCTGGTGGTGTTGCAAGCAGGGAGCTTTGCTGAACAGCGGGCCTTGGTGCAACAGTGTATAGGTCAATGGCGAATAGACGCGCTTTTTGCTAGCCGAGAATACGAAGTTGATGAAGTCGCCAGAGACAATGCGCTACAACACGACATCGAGGGCAATTTGGACCTTCATTGGTTCGATGACCGCTGCATTATTAAACCAAATTCAGTACTTAATGGCAGCGCCCAGCCTTACAAGGTATTCACGCCGTTTAGTAAAGCTTGGTTGAAAGAGCTGCACTCGGTTGGTTGGCAGTGTTTAGGCCGACCGCAACAAATGCCGAAGTTGATCACTGATATCGATGATTCCACATTGCCGCTTTGTTCTCTCGAGGCGGACAGTTGGCCCTATGCCGGCGCTGACAGTAGTGCTTACGCCGCCGACGGTCAGGAAGTTATCGCGCAATTGCGCCAGTTTAGTGCTGAGCGAGCAGCGCGTTATCGTGCCGACCGAGATTTTCCCGCCATTGACGGCACCTCAGTGCTATCGCCATATTTAGCTATTGGTAGCTTGTCTGCTCGGCAATGTTTAGCGCGACTCAGTCACGATCACGGCTCGCCGTGGGAATTAGCTGAAGGTGCTAAAACTTGGTTAACTGAACTGATATGGCGCGAGTTCTATCAACATGTGATGGTTGCCTGGCCACACGTTTGCAAGGACAAAGCCTTTAAACCTGATTATGAGGCCATTCCCTGGACCAATGATGGTCAGCTGTTCGACAGTTGGTGCCGAGGCGAGACTGGCTTTCCTTTAGTCGATGCCGCAATGCGGCAGCTGAACCAGACAGGCTGGATGCATAATCGACTGCGAATGATCGTGGCATCGTTTCTTTGCAAAGATTTGTTGATCGATTGGCGTTGGGGCGAACGCTACTTTATGAGCAAGCTGGTTGATGGTGATTTTGCTGCTAATAATGGCGGTTGGCAGTGGGCCGCTTCGACAGGTACTGATGCCGCGCCTTATTTTCGAATTTTTAATCCGGAAACCCAATCAAAACGTTTTGATGACAAAGGCTTATTCATTCAACAGTATGTTGAGCAATTGCGAGGGCTAGAGGCGAAATTGCTCCATCAGGCTGGCGCAGGTGGAAATTATCTACCGGCGGTGGTTGATCACAAAGAGCGCCGACAAATGTGTTTGGAGCTTTATCAGCAAAGCCTTAAAAAAGAAGCGGGCTAATAAGCCCGCTACTATTTTCGAAGTTCAATTACAGCACTGCATTTTCTGCCATGACGGCGCTGTAGTAGTGACCCGATTCTTTGATAATCCGCTGCTGAGTATCGTACTCAACACGAATAATTCCAAAGCGTTTGTCGTAACCAAAAGCCCATTCGAAATTGTCAAACAATGACCAAACGTAATAGCCCTTGAGTGGCACACCCTCGCTAATCGCACGTTGGCAAGCACGTAGGTGAGTGCGCAGAAACTCAATGCGATCCATGTCTTGTACGGTGCCATCGCGCTCGACCTTGTCGGCCGCAGCCATGCCATTTTCGGTAATGTAAATAGGCAGATCACCAAAGAACTCTTGTGAGAACTTCAACAACCAGTACATCGCATCTGGCGTAATGGGCCAGCCCATGTCGGTGCGAGGGTAGGCTTCTGGCATGTCGACGATATCAAAACCCCAAGGCTTGTCACTTGGTCGCACAGGTGGATGGTTGTAGAAGTTGTAACCGATGTAGTCGAGCGGCTCACTAATGATTTTCATATCTTCAGCGCTGTACTCAGGCAGATCACCAAACTCGCGTTGGTAAGCCACTTCGTCATATTCGCCAGTCAGCAATGGGAATAGGATCTGAGCATTGCGATCTTTAAATGCTTTGCGTGCGGCATCCAAGTGAGACTCGGTGTTGTGAAGCGGCCACGGGGCAAACAAACACTCGACAATACCGACGATAGCATCTGGCACATTGTTGCGAATCGCCTGCACAGCTAATCCATGGCCAATCATGGCATGGTGAACGGTTTGGTTGGCAACTTGGTCAGTTTCTTTTCCACCCGGTGCGTGCTGCTCCGTTTTGTGGGCCATGTTGGTGAAGCACATGATTTCATTAATGGTGCTCCAGCGTTTGACCCGATCGCCCAGCGCTTTAGTAACAATATCAGCATACTCGGCAAACAATTCGGCGACTTTTCGCGACTTCCAGCCGCCATATTTGTCTTGCAACGCTTGTGGCAGATCCCAATGGAATAGGGTGATCAACGGCTCAATGCCGGCAGCTAGTAGGTCGTCAACCAACTTACTGTAAAAGTCGATACCGGCCTGGTTCACTTCACCTTCGCCATTTGGCAGGATACGAGGCCAAGCAATCGAGAAGCGATAGTGCTTGAGGCCTAACTGTTTCATCAGGGCGATGTCTTGTTCGGTACGATGATAATGATCACATGCAACGTTGCCGGTATCGCCATTTAGGGTGCGACCCGGCAAACGGCTGAATGTGTCCCAAGTCGACATACCGCGACCATCTTCATTGTAGGCGCCCTCGATTTGATAGGCGGCGGTGGCTGCTCCCCATTCGAAGTCAGCTGGAAATTGATAGCTGTTTTTCATCATAAAACCCTTACTGCAAGATCGTTATGGGCGCTATTAAAACACATTTTTGAGAAAATGAAAGCGCTATCATTTTGTCTTTCAAAAATCCTTCAACCACACAAATTGCCGATAGTTGACTGATCCGCTAACAAAAAATTGACGTTGAACGAGCTAATACTGAACAAGCTGATACACTCAATTGAAGTGGCGTAAGCACATTTTTTTCAAGAGGTCTTCATTGATGCAATGGATTGAAAATTTTAAAGATATGTATACCAAGCTAGACGCCCATAGCCTTGAGTTGCTGGACCAGTTTTATCACCCCAAAGCGTCGTTTATTGACCCTTTTCATCGCATCGATGGGCTCGCCGATATCAAAGAATACTTTGCCGCTTTGTACAGCAACGTTGAAGCCATCGGCTTTAACTACAACTGGCAAGTTGCTGAGCAGTCGCAGGTGGTGATTGGCTGGACCATGACTTATCAACATCCGCGAATCAATCGGGGCCGGGAAGTGGAACTCGAAGGGGTGAGCAGAATTACCCTCAAGGACGGTTTGATTATCCAGCATCGAGATTATTTCGACGGCGGCAGTATGCTCTACGAGCACCTGCCAGTGTTGGGTACGGCAATTCGCTTTGTCAAAGGGCGCATGGTGGCGGCATGAACACGAAACAAGTGGTTTTGATCACTGGCGCTACTTCTGGCATCGGCTATCAACTCGCCAAAGATTACTTGGACGCTGGAGACACAGTGATCGCTGTTGGTCGCAATAAGGACCAACTAATTGATTTACAGCAATCGGGCGCAGACACAGTCTGTTGCGATCTGGCTGATGGCAATGCTTGGCAAACCAGTGTGTGGCAACTTGAAGAGCGTTATCACAACATTGATGTGGTGATCCTCAATGCCGGTGTTTGTCACTACGTCGACGATGGTGACCTTGATGCCGAGGTGTTGCAGCAAACACTCGACGTCAATGTAGTGGCGCCAGTGAGAGTGCTGCAAAGTCTCACGCCGCTGTTGCAAAGAGCCAGTAAACCGAAAGTGGCGCTGGTGTCTAGCGCATCTGTTTACTTGCCGTTTGTCCGTGCAGAATTTTACGGTGCATCGAAAGCAGCACTGCAGTACATGGGGCATGTATTGAGCACGAGTTTAAAGCCCAAGGGAATCCAATTGGTAACCGTAATATTGGGTTTTATCGACACGCCATTAACCCGTAAGAACGACTTCGATATGCCAATGCTGGCCACTGTCGATGGTGCCAGTGCAGCGATTCGCCGGGGTATTGAGCGCGGTGTCCATGAAGTTCATTTTCCGCGTTTGTTTTGCGCAATACTGCGGACATTACACAAACTGCCAGTGTCAGCGCGAATTTGGCTCGCTGGCAAGATGGTCAAATCGAATCAGGACAATGGCAAGCAATCTCACACTCGCCATCAACAGGGTGAAACAAGGACATGAAAATAGCAGTCATCGGCAGCGGTATATCAGGGATCGTCGCGAGTTATCATTTGCGTAAAGAGCATCAGGTGACGTTGTTTGAAAAAAATGATTACTTGGGGGGCCACACGGCAACCAAGGAACTTGATGGTGAACATCAAGGGCAAGCAATTGACACCGGTTTTATTGTGTTCAATGACCGTACTTATCCAAGATTCCAAGCCTTTCTGGCGCAACTTAAGGTGCCGTATCAAAACACCGATATGAGTTACAGCGTCAGTAACCCGGCAGAAAATCTTGAGTATAACGGCCACACCTTCTCGACCCTGTTTGCGCAGAAGCGAAATTGGTTCAATCCTAAGTTCTACCGTTTTTTGTACGATATTTATCGCTTCAATAAGCTGGCTAAAGCAAGTTATGCCAACGGTGAGATTGATGAAAATTCATCGTTGAGCGAGTTTCTTGAACAACACAAGTTCAACCAGTTCTTCCGGATCAACTATTTGATGTCGATGGGAGCAGCCATTTGGTCATCATCAATCAAAGACATGGATGAATTTCCGGCCTTGTTCTTTATCCGATTCTTCGTCAATCATGGTTTGCTCGAGATCACGGACCGGCCGCAATGGTATGTCATTAAAGGTGGTTCGCATCAGTACGTCAAAGCATGGCGTGAGCAAGTCGATGGTGATATCGAATTTGCTAGCGGCGCTACTTCGGTCCGTCGAAAAAACAGTGCCGAAGGCGCACTACCGACACGCTTTATCGTTAGTCATGGCAGTGGCGAGGATGAGTTCGATGCGGTTGTTTTTGCTTGCCACAGTGATGAGGCATTGACGCTGCTAGGGGAGAGCGCTTCGGCGCTAGAGAATGACATTCTCGGTGATATCCCATACCAACAAAATGATGTCATATTACATACCGATACATCTAGGCTGCCTGAGCGTCAGGCGGCTTGGGCTGCATGGAACTACATGTTAGATGACAGTGAACACCCGCAAGCGACACTGACTTACAACATGAATATTCTACAGGGCTTGCAGAGCAAACATACCTATTGTGTAAGCCTTAATCAGTCAGAGCAAATCGATCCAGACAAGATTATTGGTACCTACCTGTATGATCATCCGGTATTCAATCGCACCAGTTTCGCGGCCCAACAGCGACGGGCTGAAATCAACGGCGTTGACGGCTGTTATTTTTGCGGTGCGTACTGGTACAACGGCTTCCACGAAGATGGTGTTCGCTCGGCGCAAGACGTGGTCGAATTGATTGCTGCGAAAGGTGCTGAATTGCCGAGGAATGCAGCATGAAATCGCGACTTTATCGAGGCCAAGTTCGCCACCGGCGATTGCGACCAAAGCACAACAGTTTCTGCTATCCGCTGTTTATGCCAGCCATCGATTTAGACGAATTGCCGCAACTCGACCAACAACTTCGTTGGTTCTCATTTAACCGATTTAACTGGGCGCAGTTTCGTCGCTCCGATTACTTCCCCAACAAACCGACTTTGACAGCCAAACAGGCCGCCATAGAAACGCTATTTGAATTAACTGGTTATCGTTGCGATGGGCGTATCGAGATGATTGGCCAGTTGCGCTATCTGGGGCTCTACTTTAGCCCCATTAACTGCTTTTATTGCTACGACAGCGATGGTGAATTGCAGTACTTGCTAGCTGAGGTGAGTAACACGCCATGGCTGGAAAAGCATTACTATGCAGTCAACTGTCGGCGCGCATTTGAGGCGCCTGAGACTATGAACAAAGCGTTTCATGTTTCTCCGTTTATGGACTTAGATATGGACTACCACTGGCGGATCAAGCCGCCTGCCAAGCGCCTGCATTTGCATATCGAAAATCACGATCGTGAAGGCAAAATTTTCGATGCCACATTAGCAATGATCCAACAACCACTGAACTCTCGTAACTTGTTCCGAGAGTTGATAAAAACCCCCATTATGACAGTTAGCGTGGTCACCAAGATTTATTGGCAGGCGTTGAAAATCTGGCTCAAAGGGGTGCCCTACATTCCACATAACATGGACCACAGGAGTTAAGGCATGACGAGTGAATCCTCCGTTGCCAATCAGAAGACAATGGCGACCGTAAAACCTGATGTCGCAGCAGTCGCGCCCAAGTTGCTTACACGCATGCTGGTAGCACTGTTAGAGCAGCTGAAAGTTGGTCAATTGACACTGCGTGATGAGAACGGTTGGCAACAAAGCTACGGTGACCCTCAATCAGACTTAGCGGCTGAGATAGTCGTACTCGACAGTCAGTTTTACAAAGCAGTTGTTAGCGGCGGCAGCATTGGTGCTGCAGAAGCCTACATGAACGGTTGGTGGGACAGCCCAGATTTGACCATGGTGATTCGATTGATGGCGGCTAACATGGCCACCCTCGATGCCATTGAGTCGCAGTCTAGTCCGTTAAAGCGCTTAATCATGAAGCTAGTGCACAAATTCAATGGCAATACTGTGTCGGGCTCTAAGCGCAACATCGCCCATCATTATGACCTCAGTAATGCGTTCTATCAGTTGTTTCTTGATGAAACCATGATGTATTCAAGCGGTGTATATCCTGACGCTGAGTCATCCCTGTTGCAAGCCTCTGAGCACAAGTTAAAACTGGTGTGTGATGATCTTGAGCTAACAGATGCTGATCATTTGCTGGAAATTGGCACTGGTTGGGGCGGTTTGGCTTGTTTTGCCGCAAAGAATTACGGCTGCAAAGTCACCACGACGACGATTAGTTACGCTCAATATCAGTTTGCTCAGCAGCGCGTTAAAGATGCAGGTTTAGAGCAGCAAGTTACCGTATTAAAAGAAGATTATCGTAAGCTGCAAGGTACTTATTCAAAGTTGATCTCAATCGAGATGATCGAGGCGGTCGGCTATGAACATTTGTCGACGTTTTTCGACCGCTGTTCGAGCCTGGTCAGGGACAACGGTAAGATGCTGTTGCAGGTGATTACTATCGCTGACCAGCGAGAGCGCTACTACCGCCGCAATGTTGATTTTATTCAACGATATATTTTCCCCGGCGGCTATCTGCCATCGGTGGCTGTGCTGGCTGATAAAGTTGCTCAATATAGTGACTTGGCCATTCGGCAAGTACGCGACATTGGTCTCGATTACGCGAGAACCTTAAAAGATTGGCGCGATAATTTTGATGGTCAGTTGGAGCAGGTTAAAGCACTTGGTTTTGACGATAGATTTATTCGCATGTGGCGTTTCTACCTATGCTATTGTGAAGGCGGATTCCATGAGCGCTCGATCAGCACAGTGCAAATGGTTTTGGATAAACCGACTCGCTAACCACTAGCAGACACCGACAAAGGAATTGCCATTGCCAAAACAAACCGCATTACCTGAGCTGCCCAAGTCACCTTTGTGGTGGATGTTGCTTAACATTTTTGCATTTCAGTTGTGTTGGTTTAGTTTGGTAACACTAGGAAATGCTGCGGTTCCTTGGGTCATCGCATGGCTGATTGGGCACTGGTCGTTATCTCCTACTGCCGATTCAGACCGGTACCTGATGGGAGTGTTTGCCGCCATTGGTATCATTGCCGAAGGGTTTCACCTGTACAGCGGGGTGCTGGTATTGCCGAATCATGGCGGGCCGGTGCCGCCACTTTGGCTGATCGCTTTCTGGCCTCTGTTCGCAACCCTGCTAAATCACAGCATCCGTTGGTTAATACCCCGTCCATGGCTAGGAGCAGGACTTGCTGCAATTGGCGGCTGGTTGAGTTACTTTGCTGGCGCCAAGCTGGCAGGAGGCTATTTAGATCAAACGACCTCCTTTGTGATTGCCATTGAATGGGCCATTTTGTTCTACCTCAGTGCCATATGGTTGGTACCGAAGTCATTTCAATTCACCAAATAGCCATCATGTTCAACAGATAGATCGCCATATGAACTGATCCTTGGGTTGTTGTTTTACTTAAAACAAATAACAACCAAGGAGCGTTTATGTCTAGGTCAACGACTACATATCCCCCCGACATCGTTCAGCTTTCTCTAAAAATACAACGCCGGCTGGCACTTGTAATGCTGTCAGTGTGGCTGGTGGTATTTGCGCTAGCGCCGGTCAATGCCGCGAGTATGGGAAGTGCACCAGCTGGCGACAAGGCAAGCAGCTCACAGTCGAGAGATGGTTTAAGTGAGCTAATGTCCGATCAGTTCATGCTTGGCAAAGCCGACTTTGACTGGCTGTGGTGGACGATTTACCAAGCCAAGTTATTCCACCCGACCGGCCAGTTTGACTTTAACAATCTGCCGGGCACTGTGTTGTTGTTGAACTATCAGATGGACATCGACAAAGAAGATTTGCTCGAACAAACCATGGAGCAGTGGCAGCAGCTTGATATTGGCGATCACCAACAGCAAGCCCAGTGGCTGACGCAGTTGCACCAGCTCTGGCCCGACGTCACAGAAGGCGATGAGCTGATTGTTCAGGTGGCGAACGATGGTAGTTCGGAGTTTTGGTTTCGTCGCGGTAGTGAATTGAAAAACTTAGGGCGTATTGATTCCGCCAGTTTTACTCGCGATTTTTTAAGTATTTGGTTGCTCGAGCGGGCAGAACATCAGCAATTTCGACTAGCGCTACTAGGCGCCAACTAAGGAGTTTCGTTAATGCTAAATAGGCTCAAGAGCGTCGGCGCAATAACCGTCAAGCCCATGTTGTTGGTCATTGTTGCTGTCATGGTTGTGGTTACGGTCGGTTGCTCGCAGTCGCTCAATGATTACCAAGGTCAAACCGGTGAATTGGATGTCAAACAATACTTTGATGGCAAGCTCATGGCCTGGGGCATTGTCAGCGACCGCAGTGGCGTGGTGAAGCGCCGTTTTACCGCGACGATTGATGCGAGTTGGCAAGGCGATACGGGAGTGCTCGACGAAGTCTTTCAGTTTGACGATGGTGAACAGCAGACCCGAATTTGGCAGCTCTCCGTCAATGGTGACGAAATTACCGGCACTGCCGGCGATGTGGTCGGCGAGGCCTCAGGTAGCGTCGTTGCTTACGCAATGAACTGGCAATATGACCTCATTATCGAAGTGGATGGCGAAGAGTGGGTGGTAGGGGTAAACGATTGGCTCTACCAAGTTGATGACAACGTCATTATCAATATCGGCACTCTGCGTAAATTTGGTCTGGAGGTCGGACAGGTGGTGCTGTTTATGCAAAAGCAGCACTAAAGCAGCAATAGGGCTAACAGCAGCGTACCTAAGGCGGCGGATAAAAAAGGGCTCCAACAGTGTTGGAGCCCGTGACGCAACGGGGTTTACATAACGGGTTTGTTAGTAACCTCGTTAAAATGAATAAGTGCTAGTGAGTCGAAGCTCCTTGTTTTACCAGTAGACGGTAGTGATGGAGCAGCGGCTCGGTGTAACCACTAGGTTGATGCTCGCCCTCGAAGATCAATGCTCTGGCTGCCTGAAATGCCAAACTTTTATCTGGATTCGCCGACATCGGCTGATAGCCCGCAGTCCCTTCATTTTGTTGGTCTACTACTTGGGCCATCCGCAACATCGCCTTTTGCACCTGGCCATCATTGCAAATGCCGTGATGGAGCCAGTTAGCAATGTGCTGACTTGAAATCCGCAACGTTGCTCGATCTTCCATTAGGCCGATGTGATTAATGTCGGGTACTTTGGAGCAGCCCACACCGAGATCGATCCAACGAACGACATAGCCCAAGATGCCTTGAATGTTGTTTTCCAACTCGCGGTCGACGTCCTCGTGGCTGAAGTTTTGCTGGCTCTCCGCCATCAGCGGTATGGTTAAAATATCTGCCAACTTCGCAGTTGGCCGCTGTTTCAGGCCTTGCTGCACAGCAAATACATCAACGTCGTGGTAGTGCAGGGCATGCAGAGTCGCTGCTGTTGGCGATGGAACCCACGCGGTATTGGCGCCAGCGCGAGGATGATCAATCTTAGTTTTCATCATTTGCGCCATTTCATCAGGCATTGCCCACATGCCTTTACCTATTTGCGCTTTGCCCGGCAAGCCACAAGCTAGGCCAATATCAACATTCCAGTTTTCGTAGGCTTTTATCCATGTTTGTTCTTTGATACTGGCTTTGGGCAAGAACGGACCGGCATGCATGCTGGTGTGGATCTCATCGCCTGTGCGATCCAAAAATCCGGTATTAATAAAACACAATCGCTGTTTGGCTTCGCGAATACATGCTTTGAGGTTGACCGTGGTGCGGCGCTCCTCGTCCATGATGCCGATTTTTACAGTGTTAGCAGCTAGCCCGAGCATCTGTTCAACCCGTTCAAAAAGATTACAGGTAAACGCTACTTCATCTGGGCCATGCATTTTCGGTTTCACAATATAAATACTGCCGGTTCGCGAATTACGGAAGCTGTCAGTTTCTGATTTTTGTAAGTCTTGCATCGCAATCAGGCAAGTGACCACAGCATCAACAATACCTTCTGGTGCTTGCTGACCATGCTTGTTCGACATTAAGTCCGTCGTCATCAGCAGGCCAACATTGCGGCACAGCAGCAGTGAGCGACCATGTAAGCGAATTTCTTCGCCATTTTTGCCGGTATAGAAGCGGTCTTTATGCATCCGTCGCAACATGGTGCTACCCGATTTCTCAAATGAGGCATGGAGATCGCCACGGATCAGTCCTTGCCAGTTACGGTAGGCATGAATCTTATCTTCGGCATCAACGGCTGCCACTGAGTCTTCAAAGTCCATGATGGTGGTGACTGCCGACTCAATGAGAATGTCATTGATGCCAGCTAAATCATGCTCACCAATACGGCCCTTGCGATTGATGATCAGCTCAACATGAAGGCCATTGTTTCTCATCAGAATCGCCGTTGGCTGTTCTTTGTGGCCCGTTAAACCAACAAATTGGCAAGGCGTGTGGAGACCGCTTTGGGTGCCATCTGGGAAACATGCCAACAAGTGTTTGTAATAAACCACATAGGCGCTGACGTTGTGGTGAGAGCCGTGCTCTAGCGGAAAGACCCGATCTAAGTAATCTTTAGCTTGCTTGATTACCGCGTTACCGCGAGCTTCGTTGTAGCGCTTACCGGGTTTCAAACCATTGACACGGGGAATGACATCGGTGCCATACAAAGCGTCGTATAAACTACCCCAACGAGCGTTAGCGGCATTCAGAGCAAATCGCTCATTGGCGATCGGTACAACTAATTGTGGTCCGGCGATGGTGGCAATCTCACGATCGACATTGCTTGTTTCGATCGTGAAGTCATCGCCTTGGTCGCGCAGATAACCAATGCTGGTTAAAAACTCTTGGTAGTTGTCGGCATCGAAGCGTTCACCTTGGTGTTGATGGTGATAGTGATCGATTTGCTGTTGTAAGCGGTCGCGAGTGTCCAGCAGTGATTGGTTCACTGGGCTGAGATCATCCACGAGTTGCTCAAAAGCTTGCCAGAACTGCACTGGATTCAGGTCAGTGGCAGGTAGTACTTCGTTATTAATAAAGTGATAGAAATCCTGATTTATCTGGCTGTTTTGTTGGGCTGGCATTGTCATGGCCTGATCCTCCGAAACTTAGTCTCTCCAATACGCAATACGTTGTTGCGTGATTTTTTGTTGATCCCTAGCTGCGGCTGCTGCGTCCTTGTTGAACTTGTTGGTCGTTCACTTTGTGCAGCACCTCTCATTCATGCCATTGAATGACGGTTGCCGTGCTCGGTTATTTTGTAGTCTAGTGAAAACGAAACTAGAATTTCACAATAAAAATTTCACACTGTGAATTTTACAAAATGAAGCCAACAAAAAGCTTAATGAGAAAGAGTCACTTTCTCGGTACCAAGATTAGAAACCTACGCAAACGTAACCATTTAACCATGGAAGATTTGTCGTCACGCTGTGTTCGACTCGATCCCGAATCTGCACCGTCGGTGTCGTATCTTTCGATGATTGAACGCGGTAAGCGGGTACCGAGTGTTGCCATGTTAGAGGTGATTGCTTCGGTATTTCAGAAACAGCCGGACTGGTTTCTTGATGATGTCCCAGAAGAGCAGGCGATTACGCCGAACAAAGGCTCGCGCGGCGGCATCGATGGGATGGCGCTAGAGCCAAGCTTTTTGTTTTCTAATGACATTTTGCAGATCGCTATTCCTGAAATGTTGTCTCAAACGGGTACCACAGGACGCCAGTTTGCCCACCTCTTGATCCGTGCCCACCAAGAGCACCATCAGAATCATTTTCCCGATTTGGAACGAGCAGCGGAGGAAATTGGCCAAAAACGAATGCCCCTTAGTATTGATGAGCTGATGGAAATCATTGGTCGATTTGGTGTCAAATTAAAGTGGTTTGAGCGTGCTCCGAGTGATATTCACACGACGATTGGGGCAACTAGCAAAGGGGTGACTACATCGTTTTTTGAACCGCCTCATACCCTCCACTTGAACGAAATTCTCAAGCAGTTTCCGACCCGGTTAAAGTATGACTTGGCAGTACACATCGGCCATTGCGTACTTCATAACAAAGATGGCCTAAAAAGCATCATGCGGGTTGGCGGCCATGATTCAGATCTAGTTGATGAACATGGCAATGCCGCGGTGCAGTCATCGACCATGGATCAACAAGACATTCTTCATGCTTGGCGCGATTTTGAATCGAGCTTTTTTGCCGGCGCACTGCTTTGTCCAAAAGTCCCGTTTCGTCAGTTATTGGATCGCCATGGATATGAAATTGCGGTAAACAAAATGATCGATGTCTCGGCCTCGGTCGCTATGCGCCGAATGACCGCAGTGTCTCCTTATGCTCACTGGCATTATTTTGATGCTTACGCACCGGGAAAGTTGAAAGCTGTGTATCGAGGCAATGGAATTCCATTACCTTGGGGCAACATGCGAGCGGTAGAAGATCCTTGTCAGCACTGGGCGGTGTTTCGGATGATCAATCAACCTGCGAAAGGCACTTCTGCGCAAATCTCGATCTTGAATGTTGGCAATGAACCTCGGATCTATTGTTGTGAATCGGTCAAAGTGAAGGACTTAGCTGGTAACAGTCATGTGCTTTGTGCCGGAATCGACTTGAATCCGGCAATTGATGCCCAGGGTGGTGACAGTCTGACGTTGGCTGATGATTTGCGACGCATCTGTGTCGCTGGCGGTGGTTCTGCAAAAATGCCGATTAAGATTCAGGATGACTTAATGAGTGTTGCTCGAATTTTGAATATCAACTGGATTGAGCGCGGTATCTACAATGATGCCCGATTGATTTGTTCGCGCGGTGCTGCTTGCCCGAGGGAACCCAGCTGCTATGAGCCGCTGCAAAGCCTGATCTGACCAGTTTAGGCTAATTGTTGCGCATAGCTGAACGGGTTAAAATACGAGCCGAATTTGATCGACTCACGTATATCAAAGATATCGTTCTGGCAAAACAAACAACCGTTCGATGTTAGGGAGCCCAATTGCCAATTTCCAAGTTTGTCCGGTCCGTTGTTATCGGCGCCAGCCTTTGGTTATCAAATGCTGCTGCCATAGACCAGCCGACCTTAACACTGGCAACTCACAATCTATGCCCTTACGGTTGTTACCCAGTCGGCGTGTCTAAGGCTAATAATCCCCAGTTTAGTGGTATTGCTGTGAAAACAGTGCAGTGTGTCGTGGCGCAAATGGGCTGGCGCTTGGAAGTAAGAGTGCTGCCATGGACTCGAGCCCAGCAAATGGCTCAATCTGGTGAAGTTGATGGTTTTTTTGCGGCCTCGCAAAAAGCCGAACGGGATGAGTTCGCGGTTATGTCGGATACCATCGCTGAACAAAACTGGCAGTGGTTCTTGCTGACTGACTCGACTTTTGATCCCAACGATGCCAGTTTCAAGAATCAGGCGCGAGTCGGAGGATTTGACGGTTCCAATATGCTGGCCTGGCTCGAAGCCAATGATTTTCAAGTGGTCGCTCGACCACCTGGGACAGAGAAGCTGTTGCGCACGTTGTTAGCTCAACGTGTTGATGCAATTTTAGCAAATGAGCGTGTGATGACCGAGTTGCTTGTGCGTCGGGGACAACTGTCAGAAGTGAAGTCGTATCCGTTGTTGAATAAGCCGCTTGGGGTGTATTTCGATAAACGATTTGTCTCCCGCAATCCCGAATTTCTGGCCAAATTTAACGCTCAAATCGCTAACTGCCGCCACGATTAACCGTCGCGGCGTTGGCGAAATAGTCGTTATTTGCCTGCAATGCCCTGAGCAATAGCTTTTTGGATAGCGACGATGTTAGCGCCGCTTTTAAATTGCTTCACGAGTGGTTCTTTACTGCTCGAAATCCAAATTTTTAACTCTGCATCCATATCAAAGGTGCCTGCGGTTTCCACCGCAAATTGGCTGATTGATTTGAAGGGAATCGAGTGGTACTCGACTTTTTTGCCAGTGACGCCTTGCCGATCAACCAGAATCAAGCGGTATTCGGTGAACACGAACATGTCGCGAATCAGTTTGTAGGCCTGGGTAATGCTCTCGCCGTCAAACAAAATATTGTCGAACTCGGCTTGGAGCTCTTCACTATCGATTTCAGATGCATTGCCCATCAGGCCACTCAGTAGTCCCATGGTTACTCCCGTATTGATTTGATTGCAGTACTTGTCGATTGCAAGCTTATGCCAACTGGCTCATTTTGCGAGTTTTTATACTAGCTTTTTTCTTTGTTGAGTACGGCGACAAGTAATACATAAAAGCACAGGACGACATTGAATAGGGGAATTTGCAATGCTGAGGGCATCGAATAAATGGCTACTACGGCTGGGATCCACACCAGCCAGTTAGAGGCGATGTTGGCGGGAATATTTAGCGTGAACGTTTGCCGATTCAACGCAGCGCGCCAGCGTTTAAAGCTGAATCCCTGTTCTTTCCATAAGAACGTCAGAGCGACTAAAGGCGCGGCATAGAATGCGCTGTAGATAAACTGGTCTACTGCCACTTTCTTTGCCAAGGTGATGATGTCGGTGCCATGGCCAAACAAGTCGCCCTGGAAGCGATATAGGGTATCAACACAGGCTCCTAACCATGCCCACAACACCAAGTAAAACGCCAGTTGAGCGATTGGTTGTCGTTCGATACGGCCTGACAGCAGTAGATAGATAAAAGGCAGAAGACCGCCAAAAAATGCCGTCGAAACCATTGCATAGCCAATACCATACTGGGCTTTTAAGTCGGCGAAGAAATCGAATACGGGTAGTGTAGCCGGCACGAAGTAATAGCAAAGCACTAAAGCTGCAGCCAACGACTGCAATGCGATAGCTGGCTTTATGTTCTGCAAGAACGCAGCTTTTATCATTGATAACAACATATTGCCGATAATTCCTGAAATGGCCAGTGAGTTAAGCTGTGAGGATGGTATCAATGGCATGACAAACGGCAAAGCCGTTTATCAAATTTCATCATGGCAGAATTTAAATACGTTGAGGGTGCCGCAATTAATGCAAATAAGACAGGTCGGGTAGCTGAGCATTATCGGCAGAGCAAATTAGCTGTTGGTGCGGAATGCCTTCTTCCATGAATACTGGGCCAACAGGGTTGGCGGCACATTGGGTAAACTTTGCTAAGTCGTCAAGCTCTGGCTTCATGTACACATCGGCCAGCTGTTGGTGGCGAGCAACACGAAATAGGCTTTTGGTGATCGCTAACCCCAAGCCTTGATTTCGGTGCTCCATGACCACTGCAATGCGTCCCATTTCTCCGTTGCGACAAAGCCGCCCGGTACCAACTGGGATGCCTGCGCGATCGCAAGCCAGGATATGCCAAGCATTTTCATCTTTGCCGTCAAACTCACTGCGTGGATCGACGCGAAGCTCGCAAACAAAAACACGATAGCGAACTTGTTGTAATAGTTGCCGTGCATCTTGCCAGTTAACCTGACGCACTTGGAATTTACTTACCATGGGTTTCGCTTTGGTCAGAAATGGTAACAAAAAAGCGTAGCCTAGCTGGTTAAAAAATCAACAATTCTAATGGTAAGGTTCTATTTTCGTTGGCAATAATACGCTACGGCAAGCACTACAAAACTGTTGTTGTTGACTGATTGGTAATTAACTATTTGATCTTTATAAAAAATAAAAAAGGGAGCTTGAAAGCTCCCTTCATCATTTTATCGACAATGCGTTATGCGAGTTCATCGACAAATTCGATGGCGCGGCCGATGTAGCCAGCTGGCGTCCATTGCTTCATTTCATCTTTTACTGCCTCAGGCAATTCCAAGGTATCGATAAATGCAGCCATGCCAGGGCCATCGACTCGCTTACCGCGTGTGAGTTCCTTTAGCTTCTCGTATGGTTGCTCGATCGCGTAGCGGCGCATCACTGTTTGTACTGGCTCGGCAAGTACTTCCCAGTTCTGATCCAATTCAGCAAGCAACGACTCTTCGTTAACTTGTAGTTTGCTGATGCCTTTGAGAGTGGCTTGAATAGCAATTAAAGAATGAGCGCAGCCAACGCCGATGTTACGCAATACGGTTGAATCCGTTAGGTCACGCTGCCAACGGCTGACCGGCAATTTTGCCGCCAGGTGACCAAACAGCGCATTGGCGATGCCAATGTTGCCTTCTGAGTTTTCGAAATCGATTGGGTTTACTTTGTGAGGCATGGTTGAACTACCAATCTCGCCGGCAATTGTTTTTTGCTTGAAGTGACCCAGAGCGATGTAACCCCAGACATCGCGGTCAAAGTCAAGCAGTACGGTGTTGAAACGAGCATAGGCATCAAACAGCTCGGCAATGTAATCGTGAGGCTCGATCTGCGTGGTGTACGGATTCCAAGTTAGTCCTAAGCTGGTGACAAATTCTTCTGAGAACTTGTGCCAATCAACATCTGGATAAGCAGACAAGTGCGCATTGTAGTTACCGACAGCACCGTTGATTTTGCCGAGGATCTCAATGCCTTTTACTTGTTCAAGCTGACGCCGCAAGCGAATGTAGACGTTGGCCATCTCTTTACCCATGGTGCTTGGTGAGGCTGGCTGACCGTGGGTACGAGACATCAATGGAATGGTTTTGTATTCAACGGCAAGTGCTTTGATAGCGTCAGTTAATTGCGTCATGAATGGCACTAACACGTCGTTACGTGCTTCACTCAACATTAAGCCATGAGACAAGTTGTTGATGTCTTCTGATGTACAGGCAAAGTGAACAAATTCACTGACGGCATTCAATTCTGCGTTGTCAGCAATTTGCTCTTTGATGAAGTATTCAACCGCTTTAACGTCGTGGTTGGTGGTGCGCTCAATATCTTTGATGCGTTGAGCGTTGGCTTCGGAGAAATTGGCAACCAGTGCATCTAACACTGCGTTGGCTTCATCAGATAATGCAGGCACTTCGGCAATGGCTGATGTTGCTGCGAGTTTTTGCAACCAGCGTACTTCGACGGTTACCCGGTATTTGATCAAGCCGAACTCACTGAAGTAAGGGCGCAGATCTGCAGCTTTGCTGCCATAGCGGCCATCAACAGGAGAAAGTGCGGTAAGAGAGGATAATTCCATGGGGTTGCTCCGATGCCTCGATTAACGATTAAAACGAAATAATGGATTTGGTGGCGGCGACCATTTTTTTCCGACCCAGCAGAAATTGCAGTCGGTTGCCACCAAGCTGACGCCACAATACGGCGGCGCGAACGCCAGCGAGCAGAGTGGCTCGAATTTTGTTCTGATTAGCGGTTGGTTTCAGGTTGGCTGGTGCGCCGGCGACCTGAATACGCTGGCCGACAGGGCTGACGATATCGCTGTAGATAGACGCCAATCCCGATATCATTTGGTCATCCAATAACTCAGAATGAGCTAGCTGACGCTTACTGTGTTCGATACGCTCAGCCAAAGCAGCAAAGGCGCCGTTGGCTTTGCGTAATCGGCGTTCCAGTGCCAATAGGGCGACGCTATAGCGGAATACATCCATATTCCGCGGCTGTGATTTTGGTTCGATGTGTGACAGCAGATGGCGGGCACCAGTACGAACATTACCGATACCACCGAATACATCTGCGGTATCGTCTGGCTCGGTCAACAAAATACTGTTCAGGGATATTTCCAGCAAATCTTGATCAGCATTGCCGTTGCGAGCGATTTGGCTAACGACGTAGGCGCTTTGACAAACAGCCGAAAGGGCAATCATTCGTTCGCCATAAATACTCATGTCGGTCATTCAGCAACTGCTCCTGCTTGTTCTGGACTGCGGATTAACTGATCGATAATCGCACCGCCCATGCATACTTCCTGTTGATAGAACACCACAGATTGACCAGGTGTGACTGCAATTTGTGGCTCATCAAATACCACTTCGACTTTGCCATCCTCGATCGGCGTGGCGGTAGCCGGAAGATCTTGTTGGCGATAGCGAGTTTTCACCGTGCAGCGAGTCGGGCCTACTAATGGCTCTCGGCTCACCCAATGCTGTTGTTCAGCAATCAAGCCGTTGGAGAACATGCGCGGATGATCAGCGCCTTGAGCGACAATCAATTCGTTACGTTCAAGGTCTTTGTCGACCACATACCAAGGATCGGTAGAGCCATCTTTACGGCCGCCAATTCCAAGGCCTTTGCGCTGCCCCAAGGTGTGATACATCAAGCCTTGATGCTGCCCCATTGCCTCGCCATCGACGCTCATAATGTTGCCCGGTTGAGCAGGCAAGTAGCGCTTTAGAAAGTCGGTGAATTTGCGCTCGCCAATGAAACAAATGCCAGTTGAATCTTTTTTCTTGGCAGTGATG
This sequence comes from Neiella marina, assembly GCF_002165625.1. Lineage (GTDB taxonomy): Bacteria > Pseudomonadota > Gammaproteobacteria > Enterobacterales > Neiellaceae > Neiella > Neiella marina. The sequence goes on along the minus strand of NZ_NGNS01000017.1, from coordinate 28,872 downwards.
AGGTCTTGCTCTTCGGCAATGCGGCGCACTTCTGGTTTTTCCAATTCACCAACAGGGAATAACGTGCGAGCAACGTGCTCTTCACCCAAGGTGTAGAGGAAGTAGCTCTGATCTTTGTTGTTATCTAAGCCGCGCAGCATTTGCCAACGGCCATCGATTTGGCGACGACGAACGTAGTGGCCTGTGGCGATGTAATCAGCCCCCAGATCGTCACAAGCGAATTCAAGAAACGCTTTAAACTTGATTTCCTTGTTACACATAATATCCGGGTTCGGGGTGCGGCCAGCTTTATACTCGGCCAAAAAATACTCGAACACACGATCCCAGTATTCGGCAGCAAAATTAATGGTGTGAAGCTCAATACCTAGTTTGTCACAAACGGCTTGGGCATCCGCTAAGTCTTCAGCCGCTGAGCAATACTCATCGGTGTCGTCTTCTTCCCAGTTCTTCATGAACAAGCCTTCAACCTGATAGCCTTGCTGTTTCAGCAAATAGGCTGATACAGATGAATCCACGCCGCCGGACATACCGACGATCACGCGTTTTTCAGAGCAATCATTGATGACAACATCAGTCATGATAGAGAACAGTCCTCACACTATTTTTGGGCGCGCGATTCTAACACGATTCTGGTCAGACCGTAAGCATCGAAACCTGCTTGGATCGGATTAGTGTAATTGGCAGTGCAATAAGTCCAATGAAAACCGTTTACCGGCGATGTAATCGTCGGTACAGGTCAACACAAACTGGCTACGTAAGGAACGTTTTGCAATGTCGTCGCGACTCAGCCAGTGGCAGGCATGAATTGCAGGGTCAATGGGCAATAATGCCGGCGATTCAGCTAGTTTGGCATAAAAGCAAAAGCGCAAGTAAACCACCTTGCCGCTCTGGTTGGGAAACTGATAGATGCCAACTAACCCCTCAGGCTCAAGTTGCAAGCTGGTTTCTTCGTGAAGCTCCCTTTTGGCCGCCTCGATAAGGGTTTCGCCAGCTTCGATGTGGCCCGCAGGCTGATTGAATTGCATGTTGCCGTGGATGTTCTCTTCCACAAACAAAAAACCCTCAGGCGACTCAATTACCCATGCAACGGTAGTGTTTGGACGATAGCGCTCGGTCATTGGTTGTCCTTATTTGGTGGGCAACTAGCTTTGCCCAAGTGTCATCTGGAGGCCGGTGTATCGGCCCGTTGCCATTGGCCATTGGCAATGCCATCGAGCGTCCAGCGGCCCACGCGGTAACGAATTAACCGCAAAGTTGGGTAGCCAATGGCGGCAGTCATACGCCTAACTTGGCGGTTGCGACCTTCCACGATACTGATCTCAAGCCAACTATCGGGGATCGATTGCCGTACTCGAATTGGCGGATTGCGAGGCCAGATGTCGGGCTCATCAATGCGTTTGACTTGCGCCGGTAGTGTCATGCCATCTTTTAGCTCGACGCCATCTCTAAGCAATTGCAGATCTAACTCGCTGGGCTCGCCTTCAACCTGAACCCAATAGGTTTTACGCGTTTTCTTGCCGGGCTGGGTCAGCTGGGCGTTGAGCTTACCTGAGTTGGTCAGTACCAACAGGCCTTCGCTATCGCGATCGAGCCGTCCAGCGGCATAGACATCGGCGACTTCGACGAAATCTGCAAGGGTTTTTCGACCGGCTTGATCGGTAAATTGGCACAGCACATCAAATGGTTTATTGAACAAGATGACCTGAATTGGCCCTTTGGTCGTCTGGTGATGTGCTTTTCGGTTTTGCTTTGTTGCTCGATGGTGGTGGCCGCGACGAGGCGGTTTGCCGCTCCGAGCGCCATTGCTGTTGGTTGAATTTGCTTTGTTGGCAGGACCAGAACGTGTCATTGATTGGCAAAAATTTGATGAATAAACGCTGCAATCTTAACAAACAAAAAGGCAACGCCGAAGCGTTGCCTTTTATCAGATTGAATTGTTACTCATTTGGCTTAAAGTGCGGCCAAGGCATTGTTGAAGGTTGCACTTGGGCGCATTGCTTCGGCACCTTTGGCATCGTCTGGCTGGAAGTAACCGCCGATATCCATGGCTTTGCCTTGTACTTCGTTCAGCTCGTTAACAATAACTTGCTCGTTGTCCGTCAATGCTTTTGCCAGAGGGGCAAACTGTGCCTGCAACGCTGCATCTTCAGTTTGTGCTGCCATCGCCTGGGCCCAGTACATTGCCAAATAGAAATGGCTGCCACGGTTATCCAGTTCGTTGACGCGACGAGATGGTGATTTGTTGTTATCGAGGAACAAGCCGTTTGCGACATTCAATGCGTCAGCCAGTACTTGCGCTTTGGCATTGCCTGTCTTAGCTGCCAAGTCTTCCAGAGATACTGCCAGAGCAAGGAATTCACCCAGAGAATCCCAACGCAAGTGGTTCTCTTTCTCGAACTGCTGAACATGCTTAGGAGCAGAGCCACCGGCGCCAGTTTCAAACAATCCACCACCTGCAAGTAGCGGTACGATAGACAGCATTTTGGCACTGGTGCCCAACTCTAAGATTGGGAACAAATCGGTCAAGTAGTCACGCAGTACGTTGCCCGTCACCGAGATAGTGTCTTGGCCAGCTTTGACTCGATCCAGAGTGTAAGCCGTTGCATCGACTGGTGCTAAGATCTTGATTTCCAGACCGGTGGTATCGTGCTCAGGCAAGTAGGCATTGACCTTTTTAATCAGATTGGCGTCGTGGGCACGATTTTCATCAAGCCAGAAAACCGCTGGATTACCTGTTGCTTTGGCGCGGTTTACACCCAACTTGACCCAGTCTTTGATCGGTAAATCTTTGGTTTGACACATGCGGAAGATATCACCTTCAGCAACGGTATGCTCCATCAGTGTCTCGCCAGCTTGGTTGACGACGCGAATAGAACCTGTGCCCGGCGCTTTAAAGGTCTTATCGTGAGAACCGTATTCTTCAGCCTTCTGAGCCATCAGACCAACGTTGGCAACGTTACCCATAGTGGTCACATCGAAAGCACCATTGGCTTTACAGAACTCAATCGTTTGTTGGTAAACACCGGCATAGTTACGATCTGGGATCATAAACTTAGCATCGGCTAGCTGACCATCCGGGCCCCACATTTGGCCAGAAGAGCGGATTGCCGCAGGCATCGAGGCATCAATGATGACGTCGCTTGGCACGTGGAGGTTGGTGATACCGCGGTCAGAATCAACCATTGCCATCGCTGGGCGGGTTTCATAAACGGCTTGCAGATCGGCTTCGACTTCCTCGCGCTGCGCATCTGGCAGGCTGGCGATCTTGGCGTAAACATCGCCAACACCATTGCTTGGATCCACACCCAGCTGTTCAAACAATGCTGCGTGCTTTTCGAACACTTCTTTGTAGTAAACGGTGACGGCGTGGCCGAACATGATTGGGTCAGAAACCTTCATCATGGTGGCTTTTAAGTGTAAAGACAGCAGCACGCCTTGCTCTTTCGCTTCTTGTGTTTGCGCTTCAAAGAATTCGCGCAACTTGGCAACGCTCATGACCGCAGAATCGATGACTTCGCCTGCTTGCAACGGCGTCGACGCCTTCAGCACTTGCGCTTCACCTGATGCAGCAACATATTCAATTTTTACGTCATCGGCCTGTTCAACAATGACCGATTGCTCACTGCCGTAGAAATCACCCTCGCTCATGTGAGCAACGTGAGATTTTGAGTCAGCAGCCCAGGCACCCATGGAATGAGGGTTCTTCTGAGCGTATGCCTTCACTGGTGCTGCAACACGGCGGTCTGAGTTACCTTCGCGCAATACCGGGTTTACTGCACTACCCAGAACTTTGGCATAGCGAGCTTTAATTTCGGCTTCGGCTTCGTTTTGTGGTTCTTCTGGGAAGTTTGGAATGTCGTAGCCGTGTTCTTGTAGCTCTTTAATGGCGGCGTTTAGCTGCGGAATGGAAGCACTAATGTTCGGCAACTTGATGATATTGGCTTCTGGTGTTTTGGCTAATTCGCCGAGTTCAGCCAAGGCGTCGGAAATACGCTGCTCTTCGGTCAGATTTTCAGGGAAGGTTGCGATAATACGGCCAGCGAGAGAAATGTCCCGAGTTTCAACGCCAACATCGGCGGCTTTAGCAAATGCTTCAACAATAGGCAGTAAAGAATAGGTTGCCAGGGCAGGGGCTTCGTCAGTTTTGGTATAGATAATCTTTGAGGTTGGCTCAGACATTTAGTTTCCCTTTTAATTAAATATTTTTCGTCACCAGCAGCTGTGTGATTCGCATTCTGGGAGATGCAGATGCACGTCAGAGTGTTAAGTCGATCAAAAAAACGGCGGACATTATAGCAGTATGTATGGCAATAGAATAGTCGTGAAAAAAGCCCGTTTTCAATGGTGTAATTCTTTTATTAACAATGGGTTATGGAGATGCTGAATAGGACTTGATGAGTGCCTTTGACCAATGTCTAAAGCTGAAAGAAAAAGTATATAAATAACAACAGGTTAAATTTACAATGTAACAAAATAGAAAAAGCAGGCCGAAGCCTGCTTCATAAAATATAGTTCTAGGTACGTTATTTCTCGTCGCTAACCTGCGAGATTTTGAGCGCATGATTACCCTTGGGGCCTTCGTGCAACTCGAACTGTACTTCCTGTCCCGCCTTTAGTGTGCGATAACCATCCATTTCGATGGTAGAGTAGTGCGCAAACACATCCTCACCACCGCCATCTGGACAAATGAAACCGAACCCTTTGGCGTTATTGAACCATTTGACTTTTCCGGTAGCCATACTTCTACATCCTTCCATTTACGACTGAACTTTGTTCTGCCAAAATCAATGTGTGACAGACGTTGATTGAACAAAATTTGTACCTTTGGCCACTCTAGTACAAAGTTCGTACGAGTCAAGGAAACGTTAATACAAAGTTGGTAATTTGTGCGGTTAGTTGAATGTGCGTTATCGCGCGAATTTTCGTATATCGGTTTGAGCTACTATTGATTATGAGTGAAAGAAACACAGACTTGGCCCATGAAGATGTGGTCGAGTCGAAGCCTGAATTACAAGTTAGAGAGCCAAAGCTGTATCAGGTTTTGCTAAACAACGATGATTACACTCCGATGGATTTTGTCATCGATGTGCTGCAACGGTTTTTTGCTCATTCACCTGAGCGAGCGACTCAGATCATGCTGGAAGTCCACAACGAGGGACGCGGAATTTGTGGCGTATACACCCGAGATGTCGCTGAAACCAAGGTTGTCCAAGTCAATCAGTATTCGCGTGAAAATGAGCATCCGTTACTTTGCTCGATGGAGAAGGCGCAATAATTGCATTGATCCCAACCGCATTACCATGAAGTACACCTTAGTAGGTGGAATGATTAGTAAGGGGCGTGCCTATGTTAAATAAAGAGTTAGAAGTCTCGTTGAATGATGCATTCCGAGAAGCCCGTAACAAGCGTCATGAGTTTATGACGGTGGAGCACTTGTTACTGGCACTTCTCCAGAATTCTGCGGCGGTCGGAGCCTTAGAAGCGTGTGGCGCTGACATTGACCGTTTGAAAGTTTCCCTCACCGAATTTATCGAACAAACAACCCCTCTGATACCAACCGAAGATCAGGAACGTGAAACCCAGCCTACGCTTGGCTTTCAGCGCGTGTTACAGCGTGCCGTGTTTCATGTCCAGTCTTCTGGGCGCAGTGAAGTGACTGGCGCCAATGTGTTGGTTGCGATGTTCAGCGAACAAGAAAGCCAAGCGGTTTACTTCCTTAAGCGCGAATCTGTATCTCGACTCGATGTGGTTAACTTTATTTCACATGGAATACGTAAAGTTGAGAATTCAGGCAGCGAATCTTCCGCGTCTAACCAAGACCGCTTGGACAATGACGTTGAGAGCTCTGAGTCGGCCCCAGCGAGCGATTCAGTGTTGGCCAATTTTGCAACTAACCTCAACGCGTTAGCTGCCGAAGATGGTATCGACCCATTGATCGGCCGAGAAGACGAATTAGAGCGCGCCATCCAAGTGTTGTGCCGCCGGCGCAAGAATAATCCGCTACTGGTTGGTGAAGCTGGCGTTGGTAAAACCGCCATTGCTGAAGGTTTAGCCTATCGCATTGTGCAAGGCGAAGTGCCAGACATTATTTCCGACAGCGTGATTTATTCGTTGGATTTGGGAGCATTGCTGGCCGGTACCAAGTACCGCGGTGATTTTGAAAAGCGTTTTAAATCGCTGCTCAAAGAGCTGCAAGAAAAGCCTCACGCCATCATGTTTATCGATGAAATCCACACGATTATCGGTGCCGGCGCTGCATCCGGCGGTATGATGGATGCGTCAAATCTGATCAAACCACTGCTAACCAGCGGCCAATTGCGCTGTATCGGTGCAACCACTTATCAGGAATATCGCGGCATTTTCGAGAAAGATCGCGCCTTGGCGCGTCGCTTTAAGAAAATAGACGTGCCTGAACCAAGTGTTGAAGATACCACCAAAATTCTGCTCGGCTTGAAAGCACGGTATGAAGAGCATCATGGTGTTCGTTACACCAAACCAGCAATTAGCGCAGCAGCAGAGTTGTCCGCTAAATACATTAATGATCGACATTTACCCGACAAAGCGATTGACGTCATCGATGAAGCCGGCGCTCATACCCGCCTAGTGCCCGTGAGTCGTCGCAAGAAGACTGTTGGTGTTAATGAAATTGAGTCCATTATTGCCAAAATGGCGCGGATCCCTGCCAAGTCGGTGTCATCAACAGATAAAGATGTGCTGAAGAACCTTGGTCGCAACCTGAAAATGGTAGTGTTTGGTCAAGACCGGGCCATTGAGGTGCTGTCTGACGCAATCTTGTTACAACGTTCTGGGTTGGGACAAGAGCAAAAACCTGTAGGTAGCTTCTTATTTGCTGGGCCAACTGGTGTCGGTAAAACAGAAGTCACTCAGCAGTTAGCTAAGCTCATGGGTGTTGAATTGATTCGCTTTGATATGTCTGAGTACATGGAACGCCACGCGGTTAGCCGATTAATTGGTGCACCGCCGGGCTATGTTGGTTTCGACCAAGGCGGTTTGCTGACTGACGCAGTGTTGAATCATCCTCACAGTGTGGTGTTGTTAGACGAAATCGAAAAAGCCCATTCCGATGTCTACAACTTGCTACTCCAGGTGATGGATCATGGCACCTTAACGGATAACAATGGCCGCAAGGCTGATTTCCGCAATGTCATTTTGGTGATGACCACTAATGCCGGGGTGCAGGAGACGGTGAAAAAATCCATTGGTTTCCAAGAGCAAGACAACAGCACTGACGCCATGGGTGAAATCAATCGCGTGTTTACCCCTGAGTTTCGTAATCGACTCGATAACATTATTTGGTTCAACCACTTGAATGAAGAAGTGATTCAGCAGGTTGTTGATAAATTCATTGTCGAATTGCAAGCTCAGTTGGATGCCAAAGGCGTATCCCTTGATGTTGATGCTAAAGCGCGCAAGCACTTGGCTGAAAAAGGCTATGATAAATCGATGGGCGCTCGACCAATGTCGAGGGTGATTCAAGAATCAGTGAAAAGACCTCTGGCCAATGAGCTACTGTTTGGCTGTTTAGCCAACGGCGGCTCGGTCACCATTACCTTGAAGCGCGGTAAGCTAGTCTTTGACTACGGTAAGGAAACGGCAGACTGCGCTACCTAGCAACGCCAACGCTGGATTTGTTCCAGATACAAAAAGGCCCGCGAAAGCGGGCCTTTTTGTTGGAAACTTTTGAGCGAAAATTAACGAGCACGGAATACGATACGACCTTTACTCAAGTCATATGGGGTAAGTGCTACAGTTACTTTGTCGCCGGTCAGGATGCGGATGTAGTTCTTGCGCATCTTGCCACTAATGTGGGCAATAACCACGTGACCATTTTCTAGTTCCACTCGGAACATAGTATTCGGCAGGGTTTCCAGAACCGTGCCTTCCATTTCAATGCTGTCTTCTTTAGCCATTCAGGATTCTCGTTCAACTGCCATGAGTGTATGGACCTATTTAAGCGCGCGGAATTGTGCCCGAAATCCCTATGACTGTAAAGGTTAGGTTGCCGATTTTTTACTCATACGCCATTTGCCATCGATGAATTTTTCATTTGGTTGGAATTTTGTTTTGTAATTCATCGCTTGGCAGGCATCGATTTGATAACCCAGATAGAGATATTTTTTACCAATAGCCTTGGCTAGTTCAATTTGTTGCAGAATACAGGCGCTACCGAGCGAACGGTGGGCGAGTTCGGGGGCAAAGTAGGTGTACAAGGCCGATAACCCATTCGGTGTCTCGTCGGTGATTGCAACAGCAACCAACTGATCTTGATACCAGCACTCCAAATGCAGCACCGATAGCCAATCGCAGCGACCGAACTGAATTAATTGTTGTCTATCTGGCGGGTACATTGTTCCGTTGCGATGACGCTGCTCTATATAGCGACTATAAAGTGCAAAGTGTTCATCACTCACGTCATCGGTTACCAACCATTGATAACTTTTTGATTTAGCAATGACCCGCTTTTGGCTCTTGCTTGGGGTAAAGTCGGCGACCGCTATTCTTAGTGATTGGCACGCGTTGCAGTTGGCGCAGTGCGGGCGGTAAACATCCATGCCACTGCGTCGAAAACCGTGGGCCAACAAATAGTCGTAGCCATATTCGTTCATTACCCGTTGATCGAGCACAAAAAGCAGTTGTTCCTCATTGCCGGGAATGTAGCTACAGCTGGACGGCTGGCTAAGTGCCAGACGAGCGCGCTGATCGTGTTTCCAAGGGTCTGAGCTCATGTCGAGTTATGTTTTGGGGAACTCCTCGCATTGTATCAATAGAGCTTGGTTCAAATGCAAGATGAATTGTGGGCGATCAACCAGTTGGGCCCCCAAATTCATTAAGTGAGGGTTCTCAAGTTGGCAATCAAGTAAAGTCATAGCGCTTTTTCTCATGGCCTCAATCAGTGCTATAAAGGCCACTTTTGATGCGCCAGTTTGGCGATGAAACATCGACTCCCCGCAAAACATGCCGTTGATCTTTAAACCATATAATCCGCCGACTAACAGGTCTTGGCGCCACACTTCTACCGAATGAGCGATACCTTGATGATGCAATTGGATATATGCGTGCATCATGTCATCGGTGATCCAAGTATCGGGCCGCTGCTCAGTTGGCTCAGAGCAAGCCCAAATCACTTGTTCAAAGGCGGTATTAAAGCGGATTGAATAATCATGATTACGCCACAGTTTGCTTAGCGTTCGTCCCGGTGAGTAGGACTGGGGTAAGACAATACAGCGAGGTGTTGGCGACCACCACATAATTGGATCGTCGTCGCTAAACCATGGAAATATGCCGCGACGATAAGCTGCTATCAGGCGTTTGGGACTGAGGTCGCCACCAAACGCCAGTAAGCCATTCGGTTCATCTAATGCGAGTGACGGATCCGGAAAGTATTCCGGATCGTCATTGAGCTGACTCAGCATTGATGGCTTCGGTTACTATGACTTGCCTTGGGCATCGAGGAAGCGCTCGGCATCCAACGCCGCCATACAGCCGGTGCCAGCTGATGTAATGGCTTGGCGATAAATATGATCCATCACATCACCGGCAGCATAAACGCCTTCAACGCTCGTTTGGGTGGCGTTGCCTTCGGTGCCGGATTGAACTTTCAAGTAGCCATTGGCCATTTCAAGCTGACCTTCAAAAATCTGCGTGTTTGGTTTGTGACCAATGGCGATGAATACGCCAGCGACGTCAAATTCTTCTTTGGCATCCGACTTGGTGTCCTGCACGCGAACACCAGTGACTCCCATATCGTCGCCCAATACTTCATCTAATGTGCGATCGGTATGGAGGATGATTTTACCTTCTTCGACCTTGTCTATTAGGCGTTTGACCAGAATTTTCTCCGCCCGGAAGCTATCGCGACGGTGAATCAAGTGGACTTCTGAGGCGATGTTAGCCAGGTAAAGCGCTTCTTCGACTGCTGTGTTACCACCGCCAACAACAGCTACTTTTTGATTGCGGTAGAAGAAACCATCACAGGTTGCACATGCAGAAACGCCTTTACCCTGGAATGCTGTTTCTGATTCTAAGCCCAAGTACTGAGCGGATGCGCCAGTGGCGATGATCAAAGCATCACAGGTGAATGAACCAGAATCACCAGTAAGGGTGAAAGGTCGTTTGCTGAAATCGACCTTATTAATGTGATCAAAAATAACTTCGGTATCGAAGCGTTCAGCGTGCTTCAACATGCGATCCATCAACCCAGGGCCAGTCAAACCTTCTGGATCGCCGGGCCAGTTTTCAACTTCAGTGGTGGTTGTTAATTGACCGCCTTGCTGGATGCCGGTTACTAAAACAGGGTTTAGGTTGGCGCGCGCAGCATAAACTGCAGCGGTATATCCAGCAGGGCCTGAACCTAAAATCAATAACTTGCAGTGTTTGGCTTCACTCATAAAAGGACTCCCAAGCCATCTATAATCGAACTCAAAGTGGCCGATTGTACGTGTAAGAATAATTATTGGTAAATACGATGTAGGTCTAAATAGACAAAAATAAAGGGCCGAGTGGCCCTTTTATTTGTTATGTCGTTAGAGCGTTTAGTTATGCAAGCTTCTAAGCCAACACAGACTCGGCACTGACATAGTCGTAATTGAGTGCTTCGGCGACTTCTTGGCAGGTGATTTGGCCGCGGAATACATTGAGGCCGTTGAGCAAATGAGCGTCTTCTTGCAAGGCTTTTTCATAGCCTTTGTCGGCGAGTGCAACAATATACGGCAGGGTCGCGTTGTTCAGTGCGAAGGTACTGGTGCGCGGTACGGCACCTGGCATGTTAGCAACACAGTAGTGAACCACGTCGTCCACAACATAAGTTGGTTGGTCGTGGGTGGTTGCTGTTGAAGTTTCAACACAACCGCCTTGGTCAATTGCGACATCAACAATCGCGGCGCCTTTTTTCATCGCTCGGATATGTTCAGCGGTGACCAGTTTTGGTGCCGCCGCGCCCGGAATCAGCACGCCGCCAATGACTAAGTCTGCATCCAAAACATGTTGTTCAATTGATTCGCTGGTAGAAAATACGGTGTTAATCGAGTGGCCAAACTGAGCATCCAGTTTGCGAAGAACGGGTATGCTACGGTCAAGTACCACCACATTGGCACCCATGCCGACAGCCATTTGGGCGGCATTTACACCAACCATACCACCGCCAATAATGACCACCTTGGCAGGTTCAACACCTGGTACGCCACCTAGCAGCATGCCACGGCCCAGTTGACTGCGCTCAAGCGCTTGAGCACCAGCTTGGATCGACATGCGGCCAGCAACTTCTGACATCGGTGCTAACAACGGCAAACCACCATAAGCATCCGTCACCGTTTCATAAGCAATACAAATTGCTTTGGAGTCAACCAAATCTTTAGTTTGCTCTGGATCTGGTGCTAGATGCAGGTAAGTAAAGAGGATTTGATCGGGGCGAAGCATGGCACGCTCAACAGCTTGTGGTTCTTTTACCTTCACAATCATTTCAGCGCGGGCAAAGATGGTTTCGGCATCATCGGCAATATCAGCGCCTGCGGCACGATAATCATCATCGCTAAAACCAATGCCGTCGCCAGCCATGGTTTGCACCAGTACTTGATGACCGCGTTGGGTCAACTCGCGAACACTCGCTGGCACCATGCCAACCCGATATTCATGATTCTTAATCTCTTTTGGTACGCCAATCAACATTGCTTTTATCTCTCATAAGGATGACGGTATAGAACGTAACAAAGTATAAAAGTACATTTAACGAATTAGTCACTGAAATATTGCAGATTTAAAGTGAAATGCTCTGCTAAAATGCGATATTTACAGTGTTGCTTGGTATTAATTCTTTTATATGCAAAACAAACCTCTTGATCGCATTGATAAGCGAATTGTCCAAGAGCTTCAGTTCAACGGTCGTATTTCAAATGTTGAATTGGCTCGTCGTATTGGTTTGTCGCCAACCCCTTGTTTAGAGCGGGTAAGGCGCCTTGAACAGCAGGGGGTGATTCTTGGCTACCAAGCCAATATAGACCCTTCCAAAGTTGGCGGTAGCTTGTTGGTGTTTATTGAGGTAACGCTCGACCGAGCAGCCCCCGATGTGTTTGAACGCTTCAATACGGCGGTTGTGCAGTTAGACGAAATCCTTGAGTGCTACTTGGTTTCAGGTAATTTCGACTATTTGCTTAAAACTCGAGTGGCAGATATGTCAGCCTATCGGGCGATGTTAAGCTCAACCTTGTTAAAACTCCCCAATGTCAGCGACACTCGAACCTACGTGGTGATGGAGGAAGTGCAGGCAAAAACACGTTTGCAGATTAAATAAATTCAGCGGCTCAGTGCCCCAAACCGGGCTACAAGCGTTGGTCATGGACGTTGATTTTGTTATGGTGTAGCCAGTTTTTTTACACGGACTGATTGTACTTTGAGCGAACCTGTAACCGAACCAGTTGCGCGGCCCCAAATGTCGGGTTTACAACGGTTATTTGAAGCCGGCCTTATTATCTTTTCGGTCGCTGCGTTATTTATTCTAATCGCCCTGATGACGTTCCATCCCGGTGATCCGGGTTGGTCGCAAACCAGCTTTCACGGCTCCATTCACAATGCCGCCGGCCCCGCTGGCGCATGGATCGCCGATTTTCTGCTATTTGTTTTTGGTTGGGTTGGCTACATTGCGCCATTACTGACGGCTCTCCTTGGCTGGGCCTTGTTTAACCACAGATACGTTCTCTCTCAACTGGACTACTTGTCGCTTAGCTTACGTTTGATCGGCGGCTTAAGTCTGATGCTGGGCCTCACCGGCATTTCTAGCATTAACTTCGATGATCTCTACTACTACAGCTCTGGTGGTTTAGTCGGTGATTTGATTGCCCAGGGCTTATTACCCATCGTCGGTCTTGGCGGCAGTCAATTGCTGTTGATGGCGCTCATCGTATTGGGAATGAATCTACTCACTGGGGTATCGCTGATTTGGCTCGCAGAAAGAATAGGCCAAGGCGTGTTTTGGTTATTCACCGGCTTGAGCGATGTACCGGCGTGGTGGCGCCAGCGCCAGCAAGATGCGGCGGTTGAGCCACAACAATCCGATGCCAGTCAGCACAATGACATCGATCAGCAAATTGAACGGGATGAGCCATCGGTTGAATTTGACAACGAACCTGAGCCTGAACCTGAAAAATCGGCCCCGATGAGCCAGCTGCTGAAAGATCTGATTGGCAACGACAAACCTGAACCTCAGATCAGTGAGCGCATCGAACCTTCATTAGATGGTGACAGCGTTGATGATGAGCCGCCGTTTGAACTTGATGGCGATATCGATAAGCCAAAAGCCAAGCTCGATGATGACAAAGACTACCTGATCGAAGATGGCACAGTTTACTTGAAATCTGATTTGGCTGATGAAGCGCCGATTGCGCCGATGCCGACGCTGGAACTGCTAGAAAAACCAGACAAAAACAAGAATCCAATTACTCAAGAAGAACTCGATGCCGTTGCTCGGTTGGTGGAAGTGAAGCTGCTTGATTTCAATATCGAAGCGAAAGTAGTTGCTGTCTACCCTGGCCCAGTAGTGACGCGCTTTGAATTGGATTTAGCGCCGGGTATTAAAGTCGCCAAGCTGACCAGTTTGTCAAAAGATTTGGCCCGAAGCTTGTCTGCGGTCAGTGTTCGAGTCGTGGAAGTGATCCCGGGCAAAACCTATGTCGGTATCGAGATCCCGAATAAGAAGCGCGAAGTAGTGCGTTTAAGTGAAGTCATCACTGCTAAGAAGTTTGAGGAATCAAAGTCGCCATTGGCCATGGTGCTCGGCGCAGATATTTCCGGTCAGCCAGTGGTGGTTGACTTAGCTCGTATGCCGCACTTACTGGTTGCAGGTACCACAGGCTCTGGTAAGTCAGTTGGTGTCAATGTGATGATCGTGAGTCTGCTCTACAAAAGCTCGCCGGAAGATGTCCGCTTTATCATGATTGACCCGAAAATGTTGGAACTGTCGGTTTACGAAGGCATCCCTCATTTGCTCGCCGAAGTGGTCACCGACATGAAGGAAGCGGCCAACGCCTTGCGTTGGTGTGTTGGCGAAATGGAGCGGCGCTACAAATTAATGTCGGCCGTTGGCGTGCGTAACCTTGATGGCTTTAATGCTAAAGTTCGCGAAGCAAAAGCTTCGGGGCAACCGTTGTTCGATCCTTTGTTTAAAGAAACTGAACAATTTGCTAGCGAGCCGCCTGAGCTCGAACCATTGCCACGCATTGTGGTGATCGTCGATGAATTCGCCGACATGATGATGATTGTCGGCAAAAAAGTTGAAGAGTTGATTGCTCGTATCGCGCAAAAAGCCCGTGCAGCAGGCATTCACTTGGTGTTGGCGACTCAACGTCCAAGTGTTGATGTCATCACAGGCTTGATTAAAGCCAATATTCCAACTCGGATGGCATTCCAGGTTTCCTCTCGCGTTGATTCTCGGACCATTCTCGATGAGCAGGGTGCAGAAACACTACTGGGGATGGGTGACATGTTGTATTTGCCGCCAGGTTCGCCAACACCAACTCGAGTTCACGGTGCATTTGTTGACGATCATGAAGTGCATGCTGTCGTTGATGATTGGAAGAAGCGCGGCAAGCCAAATTACATTTCCGAAATTCTAGCGGGTGAGATTGCCGATGATGTGGTGATCCCCGGCGAGAAAGCGGGTAACGAAGAAGATTATGATCCGCTCTATGATGAGGCCGTTGCTTTTGTTTGTGAAAGCCGCCGCGGATCAATTTCTAGTGTGCAGCGTAAACTCAAAATTGGTTACAACCGCGCTGCTCGTATTATTGAACAGATGGAAGCAGACGGTATTGTGTCGCCACCGGGTCACAACGGCAATCGCGATGTCCTTGCTCCGCCACCGGTAAAAGATGTATGACAAAATGGATTCGCTTGGCCGCACTGGGTGTTTGTGGCCTGATGGGAACCGCGCAAGCAAACGAAGCTGATGCGCAATCATTACAGCAGTATTTAGCTTCGATGACTGGCTTCACTGCCAAGTTTGAGCAGACCGTTTACGATGAACAACAGCAAGTGCTGCAACAATCGACGGGTAACCTAGCCATAAAGCGTCCCGGTATGCTCCGTTGGCAGGTTGAAACCCCTGATGAAGAACTACTGATTGCCAACAATGATGCCTTGTGGCTGTATAGCCCGTTTCTTGAGCAAGTGAGCATCTACGACTTGCAAGAGGCTATTGGCCAGTCGCCCTTTATGCTGTTGACCAGTGATGATCCGGCAATTTGGCATGAGTATGACATCAGCCAAAATGAAGCCGGCTATCGTATCGTGCCTCGTGCTGCGGGCACTGTTGCATGGTTGCAGGTGAATTTAAAAGGCAAGGTCATTGATAGCATTTTGATGCAGGACAGCACCGGCAAACAGACTCAGTTTGTGTTGCAGCAATTCTCGGCGCAGGCGCCAGCTGAGTTAACGCTGTTCCACTTTGACATACCCGATGGTGTTGAAGTCGATGACCAGCGCTCTGCCGGTTAATTGCGCCAAGTTCTGCAACGCTACTTAAACCCATGCAAGATTTGTTTGCTAGTCCCAATCATCAGCCGTTGGCCGCTCGTATGCGGCCAACCGAACTTGCCGATTATGTCGGCCAAACGCATATTCTCGGAGCAGGCAAAGCGTTGCGCCGGGCGCTAGAGCAGGGCCAATGTCATTCGATGATTTTGTGGGGCCCGCCGGGCACCGGCAAGACCACGCTGGCGGAGCTTATTGCTCGTTACACTGATGCCCATGTTGAGCGAATCTCAGCAGTGACGGCAGGAGTCAAAGAGATACGCGCGGCCATTGCGTCGGCACAAAGTAAATCTTCACGCACCTTGCTGTTTATCGACGAAGTTCATCGCTTTAACAAGTCACAGCAAGATGCTTTGCTGCCGTTTATTGAAGATGGCACCGTGACGTTTGTTGGTGCCACCACAGAGAACCCATCATTCGAATTGAACAACGCCTTGCTATCGCGGGCTCGGGTTTATTTGCTGAAGTCGCTGGATAGTGATGACTTAACTCATTTGCTGAATCGGGCGCTAACGTCTGATATTGGTCTCAATTTATCCAATGAAGCCATTACCGATGATGCCAAAACAGCGTTACTGCGGGCCGCCTCCGGTGATGCTCGCCGATTGCTGAATACCTTGGAAATTGCCTGTGATTTGGCATCAGTGAGCCGAGATGGCCAACCAGTCATTGATTTGGCTGCCATTCAAGAAGCAGCCGGCGAACAGGCCGTAGCAGCCGACAAGCAGGGCGATCGTTACTACGATTTGCTATCGGCGTTTCACAAATCAATTCGCGGTTCTTCTGCCGATGGCGCCTTGTATTGGTTTGCTTGTATGCTCGAAAGCGGTATGGACCCGTTACTAGCCGCCCGTCGATTGCTGGCCATTGCTTCGGAGGATATTGGCAATGCCGATCCTAAAGCCATGCAAATTGCGCTCGCCGCTTGGGATTGTTATCACCGAGTTGGGCCGGCAGAAGGCGAGCGGGCCATTGCACAGGCCATTGTTTATTTGGCTGTGGCGCCGAAGTCGAATGCCGTTTACACCGCATTTAAGGCAGCTCGTGCTGCTGTCAGAGAGCATGGCGCCCTGGAAGTGCCAAACCACTTACGCAATGCACCGACTCAGTTAATGAAAGAAATGGGCTTTAACCAAGGTTACCGCTACGCCCATGATGAACCGGGAGCCTATGCTGCAGGTGAAAGCTATTTGCCAGATGCCTTGTCTGGCACCGAGTTTTACCTGCCGACTGATCGCGGGTTAGAGAAAAAAATCGCCGACAAACTGGCGTATTTGCGGCAACAAGACGCAGCCTCTGATAACAAGCGCTGATCGAGCCACCAATCAAATAAATTGCCCTTTGCCTCTCGGGGATCCTATGGGTAAAATCAGCCCTCATTTTTAGTTTGTATTCGCTGTTGATCTGCTCAAGGTAACAGCACCAATTTGGAATAGACGATGTTAGACGCAAAGTTGCTCAGGAATGATTTGGACAATGTGGTTCGCCAACTCGCCCGCAAAGGGTTTGAGTTTGACAAGGAAGCTTACCTTGGTCTTGAATCCCGTCGCAAAGATCTGCAAATCAAAACAGAAACCCTGCAAAACGAGCGCAACGTCCGTTCCAAAAGCATCGGTAAAGCCAAAGCTGCCGGCGAAGATATACAGCCTCTGCTGGCCGAAGTGGGCGAAATGGGCAAGCAACTCGATGCTGCCAAAGCAGAATTAGACGAGCTGCAAAAAGAACTGACCGACTTGATGGCTGGCCTGCCGAACATTCCAGCGGAAGATGTGCCAGAAGGTAAAGACGAGGAAGACAACGTTGAGGTTTCTCGCTGGGGAACGCCTCGTGAATTTGATTTTGACGTTCAGGATCACGTAGACGTTGGCGCCGATGGCTTGGACTTTGAAACCGCAGTGAAGATCAGCGGCTCACGCTTCATCGTCATGCGTGGTGAGATCGCCAAATTGCATCGCGCATTGGCACAATTCATGTTGGATTTGCATACCGAGCAGCATGGTTACACCGAGTGCTACATGCCGTATTTGGTCAATGCCGATAGCTTGTATGGCACCGGCCAATTGCCTAAGTTTGCCGAAGACTTATTCCACACCCAGCCTGCCACTGAAGAAGGTGTTGGCATGTCGTTGATCCCAACGGCAGAGGTTCCGCTAACCAACACGGTGCGCGATACCATTATCGACGCCGCTGAGCTGCCAATTAAATTGACGGCTCATACACCATGCTTCCGCTCTGAAGCAG
Source organism: Neiella marina (assembly GCF_002165625.1). Lineage (GTDB taxonomy): Bacteria > Pseudomonadota > Gammaproteobacteria > Enterobacterales > Neiellaceae > Neiella > Neiella marina. Next base: position 11,091 of record NZ_NGNS01000017.1, on the reverse strand, counting down.
GTTCATACGGTCGTGATACTCGTGGTCTGATCCGCCAGCACCAATTCGATAAAGTGGAGTTGGTACAAGTGGTGGCACCAGAACAATCCGACGCCGCGTTGGAAGAACTGACTGGTCACGCCGAGAAAGTGCTGCAGTTATTGAATCTGCCATACCGTAAGGTTGTGCTGTGCACAGGTGACATGAGCTTTGGTTCATACAAAACTTATGATTTGGAAGTTTGGGTACCATCGCAAAACACCTACCGCGAGATTTCTTCTTGTTCAAACGTCGGTGACTTCCAAGCGCGCCGGATGCAAGCTCGTTACCGTCCTGCGGGCGCGAAAAAGCCTGAGCTAGTGCATACCTTAAATGGTTCTGGTTTGGCAGTAGGACGCACCTTGGTTGCGATTCTGGAGAACTACCAGACGGCCGATGGCAAGGTCGATATTCCTGAAGCGTTGCAATCTTACATGGGTGGCAAAACTCAAATTGGTTAACGGATAGCAAATTCGTTGAATAAAGGGAGCCAAATGGCTCCCTTTTGCGTTTTGTGTTGCGGTACAGTGAGATGAAACATCTCGTGTTGTTGATTGCATTGGCTGTGTTGAGCGCAAGTGCCATGGCGAAAGACAAAAACAAAAAGCAAAAGGATCTGACTTTTTATGTTTGTGAAGCTCAGGTTGATAGTAATGCTCAGGCTTACATCAAACCCTGCAAAAAATGGAAATCGAAGAACAGCTGCCCAGAAGGGGAGTGGATTACTTGGAGTGCCACTAGCGTCGGTGGCCAGATGATGTACGACACGGCGCTGATGGCTATTGCCACAGGTAAGCCACTACGCTCCCGTTTTGATCGTCGGTCATGCAATCTTTACGATGAAATTCCTATGCTGCGTATCGTTCAAGATGAACGCAATTGATCAGCGAGCGACCTAGGGTGACTTCCAACCTCTGCAGAATAATATGACGGGCTTGCCATTAACGGCACTGAACTAGCCGTGTTTACTGGTTTCTCTGGCTATAACGACTAAGCTCAACAATGCCGCCTTGCCCCTGTCAACCTGCCGATCCTTGGAGGTCACCATGAAAGACAGACCAAATGCAAAGCAGTTGAATAAAACCCTCGAAGCTTTTGAGGCTCAAATACAAGAGTCTTGCTTACCGAAGCCACTCAGTAAAGAGCTCATTTACCTCGCCAATAAAGCGCAATCTGCACTGAAGAAAGCCGATTATTGCGATGCCGACAACAGCATGGCTGTTGCCATGCAAACCATTAAGCGAAATCTTGGTAGCAACATAAGCTTGCGGCTTGGTTTTAAACTGAGCGACACCATCCTGGCAAACATACGACCATACACCGCTGCCGATGTTGGTGTTTTAGCGATGGATAGTGGCGAGTTCGCTGAGCGTTTTTTCCAGATCTACGCGGACGACCCTTACCGTCCGCCCGGTTTGCCAAGCTATATGGAAAAACGCCCATTTCCTGAAGACGTTCAAGCTGCCGCGGAAAGCGTTTTAGATCTTATTAGTAGTTTTGAATTACCCGAAGAGCAGTTTGCTATCTTGCATCAGGATGTTGGCAACTTTGTGATGGAAGCGAATAACTATTGCGCCAATACCAACAAAGCAGATGTGTTGTTCACCCAAGATCTACTGCTAACCACTATCTACTTCAACCTGCTCGATATGCAAGGCAGCTATCTGACACAGCATCAGGTTATGAGTGTGATGGGGCTAATTATTTTTGCCGCCCCGCCAGCTTGGCTATGTTGGTCGCCGCCGGCGATATTGGCACAGATTGCTTTAGTTGTTTTGGGTACGATTGTTTACGGCATCTACAAAGGCCTGCGCTGGGCAGCAACTCGCAAGGCGTATCAAGGTGCTTGGACCTTTGTGCGGACCTGTAAAGTTACAGTTGCTCAGGCCGTTGCCGACATCAATCGCAGAGTTGCAGGTTTGGATGCCGCTCAAACCAAGGAAGTGAAGGACGCTCTGAAGAAAACTCGCAAGGGTATCCGCAAAGGCACCATTGTGACTATCGGTAATCGGGCGAAAGTCTTGCAAAAACTCAATGCCATGATTGCAGCCATTTAAGCTTCGCAAGTGTATAACGCCGCCAATATTGGCGGCGTTTTTGTATTAGATACATTTAGCTGGCTTGGGTAAACCGGCAATGCGGGTGGCCTGCTTGGCTGGCCCTTTGCGAAACAGTTTGTACAAATACCGACTGTTGGCTTTCTCTTCGGGCCATTGTTTGCTGAGCGCTTTGACCAGCATACGAATGGCTGGGCTGGTATCAAATTCTTGATAAAAATTACGTACGAAGTTGACCACTTCCCAGTGTTCATCGGTTAGTTCGATCTGCTCCAGTGCGGCAAATGCGTGGGCGACATCCAATGACCATTGATCAAAGTCGGCCAAGTAACCATGCTTGTCGAGCGCAAGTTCGATACCGTTGTCGAGCTTGAGGTGTGTTGGTGGTGTGGTTTTCATGCTGTTTTTATTTGCTGTTAAATTCTTACAACTTGCTGGCATTCTAGGCTGAGACTAACCCAGGTATCGTGATCAATCACAGCTGCCCACGGTTCTACTGCCCGAGCGGTGCAGTCATTGGCCAGCGCATAGACCTGACGGCATTGTGGCAATTGATTGCGATTGCGGTAGACACCATTTTCAGTCAACACGATGACATCATGTTGAGTAACAAGGGGATACCAGTCGGACGAAGATTCATCTCGGACAACATAAAGCAAGCCTGTTGGTGTATCAGACGCGGATGACATGTGTTGCCTCCAACAGTAGTTGGCGAATCGCATCGCTGGTTATTAGCTCGGGGTTGCCTATCAATGTGTCTTGGTTGATGGCCATCGAATCAAGACCGTCTGCGGCAACATAGACGGTGTCGATATCAAATAGCGGCAAGGCGTTAAACAGCTTGCCGAGGTTTTTCGCTCCGGAATCTTGGGCATTGGCGGTTGGCAGCAGTTGACGTATTCCTTGACCGCTAAACAGTAATCTTACCGGTTGATCATAGGCCGCAAAGGCAAGGGCAGCATCAAGGGTTTCACGTGCCTTGATGGTGCCAATGACTGGCTGAGTTGACCAAATAACTATCATTGCCAGCTCCTAAAATTGCACGACGCGATCACTATTGATACTCGCTTTAACCAGTATACCTAAGCCGCCAATTTTGAAATATTTGGCCAGTAACACTTGCTCAGCCTCTTCCAGCGATTCGGCGCCGCCGAGTCCCCTGCGTTGAGCAGCTGCGCTGCAGATATCCAGAGGCACCTGGTATTGCTTGGCAAATTGCTGCCAATGATGTTGAGGGCACCACTCGTCGGCAGGCCAGTCAAGATGGGCGTCGGCAATAGTGACTGCTTGCTGGAAAAAGAACACTTGCTCAATACTGTGCCCCTGAGCTATCGCGGCCTTGGCATAGGCGAGGGCGTTGAAATGAGCATTGTAATGCTCTGGGGGACTATCGATGAGCAAGGTGAATCGAGCCATTAGTCAGCAAATATCCTTTGGTTATAGAGGGAGCCAATCCTAACGATGTCAGGATTGGCTGACAACCGAATCAAAGCCCTACAAAGAAGCTAATAATAATGGCGTTAACAATGTCGACGAAGAAACCGCAGACCAAAGGCACGACAATAAACGCCCGATGCGCGGCACCATACTGATGGCTTACCGCTGTCATATTAGCGATTGCTGTTGCTGTCGAGCCTAAGGTGATACCGCCAAATCCTGAACAGATGACGGTGGCTTCATAGTCTTTGCCCATCACCTTGAAGACCACAAAGACAGTAAACACCACCGATAACAGGATTTGGAACGTCATGACGGTACCGAGGAATAACAGTGAGCCTTTCAATTCCCATATTTGCAATGACATCAACGCCATGGTTAAAAACATACCGAGGCAGATATCAGATATTAGCGCCAAGCCTTGCTCTTGTCCCGGCCAACGCAGTTTCGGAAATAGCGGCGCGATGGCGTTGCGAATAAAAATACCGGCAATCAAACAGCTAACGAACTTAGGTAATTGAACACCGAGATCGGTCAGCCACACGTCTAGAAAGTGGCCCATGATCAGCGCCACATTGAGCCACATCCAAGCCCATAAAATGGCGTAATGCTCGATTTTGGTGTGGGTTTTGTCGTGGGCGACACCGACATCAAGATCTTCGTGGGAGCCGGTTTTGAGTTTATGTTTATTGATCAGATAACTGGCAATCGGGCCACCTAAGCAGCACGCACTAATGAGACCAATGGTGTTGGCTGCCACCCCAATTTCCATACCATTGGTAATGCCTAAGTCTTCCACGAAGGTCGGTGCCCATGCCAACGTAGTGCCGACTCCGCCAATCAAGCTAATCGAGCCTGCCATCAAGCCGGTTTTGGGATCGAGGCCAAAGCCAGTCGCAGCACCAATACCAATGAGGTTTTGCAGAATGATGTACACCACAGCAAGCAATACAAGGATTGCCAACGGTTTGCCACCAGAGAGTAAGGTTTTGATATCGGACCGAAGACCAATACCAGCAAAGAAGTACAGTAACAACCAATCTCGCACATCAAGTTGAAAGTTGATTTGTATATCGGCGACCGCGTAGATCAGCGCCACTACAATGGCACAAAGAAAACCACCGATCACAGGCTCAGGGATACTGTAAGTCCTGAGCACTTGATAGCGCATAATGGCAACTTTACCGATAAACAGTAAAACGATAGTGAGGGTGAAGGCGACAAAACCGTGAACTTGCAAACTTTCCATGGCAAACCAAGCCTTTTAATTCATAAGGTTAGTGACTAAGCATAACGTAAGCATTCTCATGTTGTGAGAAATATTAGGACGTTATTGTTGAATCGCAGCTGAAAAAAAGCCTCGCAATAGCGAGGCTTTGGTGATCAGTCTTGCTGCTATTAGTCGTCGTTCATCACGCCCAATAGGTGCAGTAAGTGAACGAACAGGTTGAATACGTCGAGATACAGCGCAACAGTTGCGCGAATGTAGTTGGTCTCACCCCCGTTGATGATGCGGCTGGTATCAAACAAAATCAGCCCAGACATAATCAGCACCATGCCTGCGGAGATAGCCAAGCTCATCGCTGGGATTTGCAAAAAGATGTTGGCAATGGATGCAACAATGGCAACCACTAAACCGACCATCAAAAAACCGCCCATGAATGAGAAGTCTTTTTTGCTGCTCATGGCGTAGGCAGAGAGAGCAAAGAAGATCAGCGCAGTGCCGCCTAGTGCCTGCATGATTAGCGATGGGCCGTTTGGAAGCGCGGCATAGGCATTGAGCATCGGCCCCAGAGAGGCGCCCATCAAACCAGTAAAGGCAAAAATCCAACCCAAACCAGACGCTGAGTCAGCTTTTTTGTTGACGACGAATAATAAACCAAACGCGGCCAACATCATCACCAGTGCCACCATGTGGCTCAAGTTCATGGCCATCGACACACCTGCAGTGACTGTACTGAACAGCAGAGTCAGTCCTAACAGGCTGTAGGTGTTGCGTACCATCTTATTGATGGAACCAGCTTCAACCGCTGGGCTGTACATGCTTTGTTGTGCCATCGATTCGGCTCCTTTAGTTACCAAACTAGGGTATTAGAGTTCAGGACCCGCTAATGAGTTCCCGAGACTCGTTATCATTTGGTACTTATAGTGGCGACGATTGGATCCTTTTTCAAGCCGCAAACAGTGTGGAATTAGCACTATTACTGGTTGTTTATGTATCAATTTGTTTGATTTTTCAGCGTTCGAACGCGAAAGCCATTTTTTTGCAAATTTTTGCTTTACAACGACCAACGGCGTCATTAATATGCGCATCACTCGCTGCGGAGAGGTGGCAGAGCTCGGTTGAATGCACCTGACTTGAAATCAGGCGAAGGGTTAAACCTTCCGGGGGTTCGAATCCCTCCCTCTCCGCCACTTACACAGAAAGCCCGCTTTTACAGCGGGCTTTCGTCGTTTTGAGCGCAGTAAACTCTTTATGCTTTAGCGGTTGGTTTATTGCCAATTGGGAGGGTGAGAACCCCCGACGGTTCGAGCCGAGCGCATAGCGCGAGACAACATCGCCTCCAAGCTTCCGCCTGATTCTCTAATGGTAATTTCTGTCGACACATTATGTAACGAAGCGGTTAACGCCAAGGCGTGATAACTCTGGTATTTGCTGTGTATAGTGGCATACGAGCAAAATTGGAGACTAAATCGTGACCCGCGTGAAGCCCGTAAAGATCATTATTGCCACCTCGTTGTTGTCACTCACCTTAAGCAATCCAAGCCACAGCAACGAATCCTTTCCAGTGTTAACTGGGCCGTACATGGGCCAGAAACCACCAGGAATGGTCGCAGAGCCATTTGCGCCTGGAATTATCTCCAAATCGGGCTGGGAGCTTGAAGGGGTATTTGCGCCGGGAATGAATGAGTTCTACTTCACCACCGGGTTCAACGACCAGTATGAACGGCCTACTGTGATTGGCTTTCGTCAGGAGCAAGGCGTTTGGACTAAGTTTTGGCAGTTTCGCCGGGATGGCGAGGTGACCTTTTCGCCTGATGGTAATCGAATGTACATGGCTGAGGGCTATAAGGAGCGAGAGGGAGAAAGCTGGTCAGAGCGGAAAAGCCTTGGGCCACTCATTGATCGCGACGATTGGGGCATTATGCGCCTATCTGCATCTGCTAAGGGTACTTATGTGTTCGACGATTACAAAAGTAACGATGTGATCCGTATTTCGACGGTGGAAAATGGCCAACGTCAAGCGCCGAAGTTAATGGATGCCATGGTTAACTCTGGTCAATGGACAGCCCATCCGTTTATTGCGCCTGATGAGAGTTATCTAATTTGGGATAGTGAGCGAGAGGAAGGTTTCGGTGATTCAGACCTTTACATCAGCTTTCGCCAACAGGATGGTTCATGGGGCCCAGCCATCAATATGGGAGAACAGGTTAATTCTGATAAATGGGATGCTTATGCCAGTGTGACACCTGATGGCAAATACATCCTGTTTAATCGGCGCATTGATGATGGTAGCGATAGTGAACAGCGCAATATTGATATTTACTGGGTGGATGCTCAGATCATTGAGACCTTGCGATCAACGCAGTAACCTGTGGCATCGTCAAATTTTGATGGCGCCAAGTGGCTGTCATCCTCAGGTGTTCTGTGATTCAACGAATATATGATGATATGTGGCGCGAATTTTGTTTCGCGTTGCAGCAGCGCCAATACCAAATCGACCGAAACATTCATAACCCAGCAGATACCCGCCGAGGACTCACCGCGTTAGCGTACATTAGCGCCAATAGCCGCTCAGTGAGCGACGAAATTGCCAATTTTATTGCCCAATTGAAAGGCGTTGAGCCTGCGCAGTATTACTACCCAGTTGATGAAGTGCATTTGACGCTGTTGTCGATTATTTCCTGTATAGAAGGGTTCCAGCTTTGCGCCATAGCGCCAGGTGATTACGTGGAAGTCTTTACTCATGCGCTGTTACAAAGTGGACCAATCGATATTGAGTTTCGCGGCATCACCGCATCGCCCGCTTGTATTGTCATTCAAGGGTTTCCGGTGGGAGATGGGTTGGCTACGTTGCGCGATACGCTGCGGCGAAATTTCAATGCTACCGCGCTCAAAACTAGCTTTGATAGTCGCTACAAACTAGTCACAGCTCATTGCTCGGCTATTCGATTTTGTTCACCAATCGATAACCCTGAACGGCTTTTGGATTGCTGCCAGCAGTACCGAGATCATCACTTCGGTACTGCTAGGCTAAGCGATTTCGAACTGGTTTTTAATGATTGGTATCAGCGACGAACAACAACTCAATCATTAGCTAAATACGCAATGACATAAACAGGCCCTAGTCATTGTTGTCATTCTCCAATGCATCATCAGCCTGCAAGCGATAACTACAAACAAGATAATAGGCTGCCGGAATCACTAATAATGTCAGCAACAGTGAGCTGACCATGCCGCCAACCATAGGAGCGGCAATCCGTTGCATCACCTCTGAACCGGTGCCGGTGGCGAACAGAATTGGCATCAGGCCAATAATAATGGTCGACGCTGTCATCAGTTTTGGCCGCAGTCTCAATACGGCGCCGGCAAGCATGGCATCGCGCAAGCCATGCAACGTTGGCTGTTGTTGTTGGCTTCGACAATCACTCAGCCACTGTTGATAGGCTTGTTTGAGATAAAGCATCATCAGCACGCTAGTTTCAACGGCAACACCTGCTAGGGCGATAAATCCAACAGCGACAGCCACTGAAAAATTCAAATCAAGCCAGTAGAGCAAACCAATACCGCCGATCAGTGATAACGGTAATGTCATCAAGACGATTAGCACGTCACCAATACGACGGTGATTTAAGTACAACAGCAGTACGATCAGGGCCAAGGTAAGCGGCACCACATAGGCGAGTTTCTGTTGTGCGCGCTGCATGTATTCGTATTGCCCTGACCAGCTAAGGGAGTAGCCCGCAGGTAATGCTAACTGTTCATCAATGACTTGCTGGGCCTTGACCACATAACTGCCGATATCGATACCGGTGACATCCAAGTAAGTCCAGCCATTGATTCGGGCATTCTCACTTTTGATCATCGGTGGACCGTCTTCGAGTCTCACCGTTGCTACATCAGCCAGAGCGATACGTTGTCCGCTTGGTGTGACCATGGGCAACTGGGCCAGAGACTCAGGTGAATCTCGATAAGACTGGGGATAGCGAATATTGATGGGGTAACGCTCTAATCCCTCGACCGTCTCGGCAATGGTGACGCCACCAACAGCGGCGCTGATAACTTGTTGGATTTCGGCGATGTTCAGTCCATATCGAGCGGCTTTTGCTCGGTTAATATCCAACGTAATGTAACGTCCGCCAGCGACTCGTTCGGAGTAAACAGAAGCTGTTCCTGCTAGCGGCTTTAACAGCGCTTCAAGTTGTTGGCCAATGTCCTGAATGACGTCGATATCGGCTCCGGCTACTTTGATCCCAACCGGTGTTTTGATCCCCGTTGCCAGCATGTCGATCCGGGTTTTAATTGGCATCACCCACGCATTGGTGAGGCCAGGAAAATTGACTAGTTGATCGAGCTCTTGTTGCAGCGATTCTGTTGTTACGCCCGGTCGCCACTGTGAGCGTGGCTTGAGTTGAATGAAGGTTTCGATCATGGTCATTGGTGCCGGATCGGTAGCGGTCTCGGCGCGGCCGACTTTGCCAAAGACATTGTTGACTTCCGGCACGGTGCGGATCAATTTGTCGGTTTGCTGCAATAGTTCCCGGGCTTTACCAATGGAGATACCGGCATAGGTGGTCGGCATATACATTAAATCGCCCTCATCAAGAGGGGGCATAAATTCGGAACCAATCTTGTTCACCGGCCAGAAGCCAACTACGGTGATCAACGCAGCAATCAGCACTGTGGTTTTCGGGTAGGCCAACACGCCTTTGATCAATGGTCGGTAGCCTGCCATCAATAAACGGTTTAGTGGGTTACGGCTTTCGGCAACGATGCGGCCGCGGACAAAATAACCCATGAGCACCGGCACTAAGGTAATTGCCAGTATTGCCGCCGCAGCCATGGCGTAGGTCTTAGTGTAGGCCAGAGGCGAAAACAGCCGCCCTTCTTGTGCTTCCAGAGTAAACACGGGTAAAAAGCTGACGGTAATGATCAGCAAGGAAAAGAATAATGAAGGCCCAACTTCCGATGCCGCTTGAGTGACCAATTGCCAATGATTGGTTGATTGTTTGTGTTGCCGCTCAAGATGTTTGTGCATGTTTTCAACCATGACGATGGCACCGTCGACCATGGCGCCGATAGCAATGGCGATGCCGCCCAATGACATGATGTTGGCGTTCAACCCTTGCCACTTCATCGCCACAAAAGCCGCCAGAATTGCAACAGGAATGGTCAGCACGGCAACCAGCGATGAGCGCACATGAATTAAAAACAATAAGCAGATGATGGCAACCGCCGCAAACTCCTCGGCTAGCTTATGCCATAGATTGTTGACCGCGCGTTCGATCAGGTCCGAACGGTCGTAGACCGGAACGATCTCAATGCCATCGGGCAAACTTGGCTTTAATTGCTCGATGCGTTGCTCAATTGCCTTGATGGTTGCTTGGGCATTTTCGCCAAAGCGCATGACGATAATGCCGCCAACGGTTTCACCCTCACCATTGAGTTCAGCGACGCCTCGGCGCATTTGCGGTCCAAGTTTGATATCGGCAACGTCTTGCAGTAGCAGCGGTGTGCCTTGGTTGTTCACTCCCAGTGGAATATGACTTAAGTCGTCGATGGATTGAATATAGCCCGTTGCTCTGACCATATACTCAGCCTCAGCCATTTCAATAACTGAAGCACCCACTTCTTGGTTACCTTGTTGAATGGCGGTTTGGATCAGGCTGAGTGGAATATCAAATGCGCGTAATTTATCTGGATCGACATGAACTTGGTATTGCTTAACCATTCCACCAACAGTCGCGACTTCCGAGACCCCAGAAACAGCCTGCAGCTCGTATTTTAAAAACCAGTCTTGCAATGAGCGTAGTTGCGCCAAGTCATGCTGCCCGGTGCGATCGACTAAGGCATAGATGTAGACCCAACCAACGCCAGTCGCATCAGGGCCGAGCTCTGGTGTGGCAGCTTGTGGTAAGCGCGGGCTTATTTGACTTAAATACTCGAGTACTCGGCTACGAGCCCAGTACAAATCGGTATCATCATCAAAAATTACATAGACGTATGAGTCGCCAAAGAAAGAAAAACCTCGGACAGTTTGTGCCCCTGGGACAGATAGCATTGCCGTTGTAAGCGGATAGGTGACTTGCTCCTCGACGACTTTTGGTGCTTGCCCTGGGTAGCTGGTTTTGATGATAACCTGAACATCCGAGAGATCAGGAATGGCGTCAATCGGAGTCTGTTTCAGCGACCAAACGCCAGCTCCTATAAGCACTAACGTCAATAGTAGCACCGTGATCCGGTTGCTGATGGACCAACGAATGATGGCAGCAATCATTTTTGCTCTCCTTTATGCTGGCTATGGTCCATGTTCTTATGCTGGCTATGGTCCATGTTCTTATGCTGGCTATGGTCCAT
>NZ_NGNS01000016.1 GCF_002165625.1 Neiella marina | reverse complement strand
ACCGTCCACAGTTCTACTTCCGTACAACTGACATCACCGGTACTATCGAACTGCCAGAAGGCGTAGAGATGGTAATGCCAGGCGATAACATCAAGATGGTTGTTGAGCTGATCAACCCAATCGCGATGGACGAAGGTCTGCGTTTCGCAATCCGTGAAGGTGGCCGTACCGTAGGTGCGGGTGTTGTAGCTTCTATCATCGAATAAGCTGCTGCATTAAAACCATCTAAAAAGGCTGCCCTCGGGCGGCCTTTTTTGTGCTCACATTTCTGCTGGGCTAAGGTTAGCCACCAGTTGTGGCCAAATATTGCTTGATTCAAGCAGTGTTTCGTTAAAAGGGGATATTCTCTTCCGATGTAACTTTGTTACACTGAAGCCCTACTTGTGCGGCGAAAATTAACTCTTGCTGCACCTAAACCTATATTTACCCCAAGGTAAGGACACTAAATGATATACCCCGTCATTATGGCTGGCGGCTCAGGTAGCCGACTTTGGCCTTTGTCTCGTAAACTCTATCCAAAACAGTTTTTGCCGTTGCATGGTGATAGCACCATGTTGCAAGAGACAATCACAAGACTTAACGGTGTTCAGGCTAAATCACCAGTAGTTATTTCAAATGAAGAGCATCGTTTTATTGTTGCAGAGCAACTCCATCAGCTCGGTGACTTGGGGACAATTATTCTAGAGCCCGATGGCAGGAATACTGCGCCAGCGGTGGCACTAGCAGCGCTCACCCTAAAGCACACTGAGGGTGACGATGCGCTCATGCTGGTGTTAGCAGCTGATCATGTTATTCAAGATCAATCGGCATTTCATCGGGCAATTGAACAGGCGGTACCGCTAGCGAAGGCTGGTGAGTTGGTGACATTTGGCATTGTTCCTACCGGCCCAGAGACAGGTTATGGCTACATTCGTTCTGGCGACGCTATGGGAGAAGCCTTTAAGGTTGGCGAATTCGTTGAAAAGCCAGATCTGGAGACTGCCCAATCTTATGTTGATAGTGGTAAGTATTATTGGAACTCCGGTATGTTTATGTTCACTGCAGGCCAGTATCTGAGTGAATTAAAAAAACATCAACCCGACATTCTCGCTGCTTGTGAAGCATCAATGGCTGATGTCAGCCATGACCTTGATTTCGTCCGAGTGGATAAAGACGAATTTTTGAAATGCCCTGATGATTCCATCGATTATGCGGTGATGGAGAAGACTGAGCGCGCTGTTGTGATTCCGCTTGACGCCGGTTGGAACGATGTTGGCTCATGGTCGGCCTTGTGGGAAGTGAACGAAAAAGACCAACACGGTAATGTCACTCGCGGTGATGTGATGGTCCATGAGAGCAACAATACCTACGTCAACAGTGAAGAAAAACTAGTTGCTGTGGTTGGTTTAGATAACATCATCGTTGTTGAAACCAAAGATGCTGTATTGGTTGCTGACCAGAATCGTGTTCAAGATGTAAAAAGCATTGTCAATGAACTGAAATCACAGGGTCGAAGCGAGTACTTACATCACCGTTATGTCTACCGTCCTTGGGGCAAGTACGATTCCATCGACAATGGCAGCCGTCACCAAGTGAAGCGTATCACGGTGAAGCCTGGTGCCAAGCTTTCGGTCCAGATGCATCATCATCGGGCGGAACATTGGATTGTTGTTAGTGGTACCGCGAAGGTAACCAACGGCGACAAGACATTTTTGGTGACCGAGAATGAGTCGACTTATATCCCAGTAGGCGTAGTTCACGCGCTGGAAAACCCCGGCAAAGTGCCACTGGAGTTGATCGAAGTTCAATCTGGTTCTTATCTCGGAGAAGATGACATCGTGCGATTTGAAGATCGTTATGGGCGGGTAGAGAGTTAACTATGGCTGAATTAACTTGTTTTAAAGCATATGACATTCGTGGCCAACTCGGTACCGAACTCAACGAGCAAATTGCCTATGACATTGGTCGCGCCTACGGCGAATTTTTGCAACCAGAAACGGTTGTTGTTGGCGGCGATGCGCGCGCAACCAGTGACGCGTTGAAGAAAGCCTTGGCAGAAGGGTTAATGGATGCTGGCACAAATATTATTGATCTCGGGGTGACCGGCACCGAAGAAATTTACTTTGCCACCTTTCACCTTGGTGTGAGTGGTGGTGTAGAAGTGACCGCGTCCCATAACCCGATTGATTACAATGGCATGAAGTTGGTTTGCGAAGGCAGCCGGCCGATCGGTAATGCCAATGGCCTAGCTGATATTAAACGCATCGCTGGCGAGGCTCCTTGGCGCAGCGCTGAGTTTAAATCTGAGCGCACTAAGGGCAGCTATGAACAGCGCGACTTACTTGCGGATTATGTAGCCCATTTACTCGGCTACATTAATATCACTAAGCTCAAGCCATTAAAGTTAGTGGTCAATGCTGGCAATGGTGCAGCAGGACACGTCGTTGATGCGCTGGAGTCAGTGTTCAAACAGGCAGACGTTCCGATCGAATTGATTAAAATTCACAATGAGCCTGATTCGACATTCCCCAATGGTATTCCTAATCCGCTATTGCCAGAAAACCGCCCGGCTACAGCAAACGCCGTCAAGGAACATAATGCCGATATGGGGATTGCTTGGGACGGCGATTTTGATCGCTGTTTCTTGTTTGATGAAAACGGCGAATTCATCGAAGGCTATTACATTGTTGGTCTGCTAGCTAAAGCATTCCTCGATCAGCAACCTGGCGCCAAGATCATTCATGATCCACGTTTGACTTGGAACACCATCGACGTGGTCGAGCAAGCCGGCGGTAATGCCATCATGAGTAAAACTGGCCATGCGTTTATTAAAGATATTATGCGTGCCGAAGATGCGGTGTATGGCGGCGAGATGAGCGCCCACCATTACTTCCGTGACTTTGCTTACTGTGATAGCGGTATGATCCCTTGGTTGTTGGTGGCCGAATTGCTCAGCACCACAGGTCAGCCACTGTCTGAATTAGTCAAAGAGCGGATTGCTGCATACCCGTCTTCTGGCGAAATCAATCAGAAGTTAGCAGACCCTGATGCTTCTATCGCTGCCGTGCTGGCTCAATACCAAGATGAGGCCGACGTCATCGATCGCACTGATGGTATTAGCGTTGAGTTTCCCGAGTGGCGCTTTAACTTGCGCAAGTCAAACACTGAGCCTGTTGTCCGGCTAAATGTTGAAAGCAAGGGCGACAAAGCGCTGATGGAAGCCAAGACTAAAGAGTTACTCGCGGCGCTTTCAGCCTAGCAACACTGCTGATATCGCTGAACGTTAAAAAGCCGGAGTTAATCCGGCTTTTTTGATAACGCCCAAAGGGTCCATGGTTGCTTACATTAGTACTATCCGCTGCTGTCGGGCTTGGCATCATAGGTTGATTGGTAACTAATCTTTTCGTGGGATGGCCGCCGTCCTTTGCCGAACTGTATTTCTATGCCGGCAATGAATAAGTAGGTCGGTTTGTAATCAAATTTGCGCGGTAGAGTAATTTGCGGCTCCAAGTGAAAGGTAAACCAAGGACGCCAAACACTCTTACGATAGTTAAATCCAAGCCGATAGATCTCTGACTCATCGTCATCTTTTGGATCGTCGGTGGCACCTTCCACTGACAGAAAAGAGACAATCGCGCTGCGCTGAGACAATTGCTTGATACGGGCGATGGTGGCACGCCACTCGTAGCCATCTGTCTTCTCACCATACTTCCCTTGCAGCTGATATCGATAGATGACGTCATCAAGATAACGATCGACTGTCGCCCGCGAGGTTTCGTACCAGCTATCTTCGAGCTCTAATGTGAGATCTTGAGTGAACTTAAATACCGTGTTGTCACTCCATGGGTCGTAATGCCGAGCTCGGACACGAGTAAAGGGGCCGCCGCTAAAATGTGCGCCTACGTCAAAGCTCAAATCCCAGCTATCTCGGTCAAACATGGTATAGCGCACCGCAGCGGAGGATTTTTCTTGCCGCCGGCCTGCTGGATTCAAAAGATTGTCACCATTACCGGAATCATCTTTACCATCAATCAACAATTGCAGTTTGTTGGAGATCTGAGGCAAATGAATCGACGCTTGGATTCGTGGTTTAATCTTGTCAGATTCGCGTTGCCGAATGACGTAGTCGGTACTTAAACGAACCAGGCTGCTAGCACTTTGAATATCTGATGAAGTGACTTCATCTGGGCCGAAAAAGCTATCAAGCCACAGGGCCTGGTCACACACTGTGTCGGATAACAGTAGATGAGCTTTGTCGTACCAAGGATAGTTTTCTTGTGCAATGGATTCGCAGGGACGCATGTGATCCTTGGCGTAAGACCACATTTCAGTTTCGTCTTCGCTACTTGGTATGAGCGCTTGGACTTGGGCGGCGGCAAGAACGACAGACAGCAACAACGACATTTATCCCCTTTTCAATTCAATACTTCAGTTAACACAAGCATGCGGATTCTGTCATGGAGTTCGTTTTGAAAATCAAACCTACATCGGGCTTGTTTTGTCGATACGCTTGTGTATAATACGCGACCACTCGGTATTGAACGAGTTTAATTGATTCGATTTAAAGCGGCTTGCCGCAGCAAGTCGAGTCAAATACAGCAACCCCGATTTGGGGTTGAATGAATCGATGCACACCCACCATACCAAAAATGGTATTGGATTGGGCGTGTGTTTTTGTGTCAAACATTTTTGGAGCGTTGGTCTGATGCAGAACCAAAGAATCCGTATCCGCCTAAAAGCTTTTGACCATCGTCTGATCGATCAGTCTACGTCAGAGATCGTTGAGACGGCGAAGCGAACCGGGGCTCAGGTACGTGGTCCGATTCCGCTGCCAACCCGCAAAGAACGTTATACCGTTCTGATTTCACCGCACGTCAACAAAGACGCGCGTGATCAATATGAGATCCGTACTCACAAGCGTTTGGTCGACATCGTCGAACCTACCGACAAAACTGTCGACGCTTTGATGCGTTTGGATCTTGCTGCGGGCGTTGATGTTCAGATCAGCTTGGGTTAATCCCAAGCAGACTAGAAGAGGTTTGTAAACCATGGCTATCGGATTAGTCGGTCGTAAAGTAGGTATGACTCGCATCTTCACTGAAGATGGTGCTTCTGTACCTGTAACCGTAATTGAAGTCGAAGCCAACCGTGTCACACAGATTAAAACTCTGGAAACCGACGGATACCGTGCGGTTCAAGTGACCACTGGCGGCAAAAAAGCCAACCGTGTGACCAAGCCGGAAGCGGGCCATTTTGCTAAAGCTGGCGTTGAAGCTGGCCGCGGTGTATGGGAATTCCGTCTGGCAGACGGTGAAGGCGAAGAGTTGGAAGCTGGCAAAGAAATCACTGTTGATGTGCTAGCTGAAGCAAAGAAAGTTGACGTAACCGGCACCTCTAAAGGTAAAGGTTTCGCAGGCGTTGTTAAGCGTTGGAACTTCAGTACTCAGGACATGACTCACGGTAACTCTTTGAGCCACCGTGCACCTGGTTCAATTGGTCAAAACCAATCACCAGGTAAAGTCTTCAAAGGCAAGAAAATGGCCGGTCAAATGGGTAATGAGCGTGTAACTGTTCAATCTTTGGACGTTGTACGTGTTGACGCTGAACGTAACCTCATCCTTGTTAAGGGTGCGGTCCCAGGCGCTACTGGCGGCGACGTCATCGTTAAACCTGCCGTTAAAGCGTAACTTGGAGATTGGTGATGGAATTAGTATTGAAAGACGCGCAAAGCGCGCTTGAAGTCAATCCAACGATCTTCGGGCGTGACTTTAATGAAGCGTTAGTTCACCAGGTAGTTGTTGCTTATGCAGCAGGTGCCCGTCAAGGTACTCGTGCCCAGAAAACTCGCTCAGAAGTGAGCGGTGGCGGCAAGAAGCCTTGGAAACAAAAAGGTACTGGTCGCGCACGTGCTGGTACTATCCGCAGCCCAATCTGGCGCAGCGGTGGCGTGACTTTTGCGGCTAAGCCACAAGATCACAGCCAAAAGGTGAACAAGAAGATGTATCGCGGTGCACTGCGCAGCATTCTGTCTGAGCTTGTGCGTCAAGAGCGTCTGATCGTTGTTGAAAAATTTGGTGTTGAAGCACCTAAAACCAAAGAGCTTGCAAGCAAACTGAAGCAGTACGATGCGAACGATGTTCTGATCGTTACTGAAGAAGTTGATGAGAACCTGTTCCTGGCCGCACGCAACTTGTACAAAGTTGACGTTCGCGACGCAGCAGGCATCGACCCAGTTAGCTTGATCGCCTTTGATAAAGTTTTGATCACTGCTGCTGCAGTGAAACAACTTGAGGAGAACCTAGCATGATCACTGAAGAGCGTCTGCTGAAAGTTCTCTTGGCCCCTGTTGTCTCTGAAAAGAGCACCATGGCTGCTGAAAACAACAACACTGTTGTTTTCAAAGTTGTGACTGACGCTGATAAGCGTGAGATCAAAGCGGCGGTAGAGAAGCTGTTTGAAGTTGAAGTTACTGGCGTTCGTACCGTCAGTGTAAAAGGCAAAACCAAGCGTCACGGTGCCCGTTTCGGCCGCCGCAGCGACTGGAAAAAAGCCTATGTAACGCTTAAAGACGGCAGCGAAATTGATTTCGTTGGCGGCGGTGAGTAATTGGAGGAGTAGGAAACATGGCAATTGTTAAATGTAAGCCAACATCTCCGGGTCGTCGCC
Source organism: Neiella marina (assembly GCF_002165625.1). Classification (GTDB taxonomy): domain Bacteria; phylum Pseudomonadota; class Gammaproteobacteria; order Enterobacterales; family Neiellaceae; genus Neiella; species Neiella marina. The sequence goes on along the minus strand of NZ_NGNS01000016.1, from coordinate 93,765 downwards.
ACGTAGTTAAGGTTGTTAACAGCGACCTGTACAAAGGCAAGCCATACGCCCCTTTGCTGGACAAAAAGTCTAAGTCTGGTGGCCGCAACAACAATGGTCGCATTACCGTGCGTCACATTGGTGGTGGTCACAAGCAGCATTACCGTATTGTTGACTTCAAACGCAACAAAGACGGTATCCCAGCAAAAGTTGAGCGTCTGGAATACGATCCGAATCGTAGTGCAAACATTGCTCTAGTTCTTTATGCAGATGGTGAGCGTCGCTACATCATCGCGCCTAAAGGCCTAGAAGTTGGTGCAGCAGTTCAGTCTGGACAAGATGCGCCAATCAAAGCCGGTAACGCACTGCCACTGCGCAACATGCCAGTTGGTTCAACCGTACACTGTGTTGAACTGAAGCCTGGTAAAGGTGCTCAGTTGGCTCGTTCTGCCGGTGCTTATGCACAAATCGTTGCCCGTGAAGGCTCATACGTCACTCTGCGTCTGCGTTCTGGTGAAATGCGTAAAGTATTCGCTGAATGTCGCGCGACTTTGGGTGAAGTAGGTAATGCCGAGCACATGCTGCAGCAGTTTGGTAAAGCTGGTGCATCGCGCTGGCGTGGCGTTCGCCCAACCGTTCGTGGTGTTGCCATGAACCCGGTTGATCACCCACATGGTGGTGGTGAAGGTCGTACGTCTGGTGGTCGTCACCCAGTTACACCTTGGGGTGTGCCGACTAAGGGCTACAAGACGCGTAAGAACAAGAGTACTGATAAGTACATTGTTCGCCGTCGTTCTAAGTAATAGAGGTAGAAGCCATGCCACGTTCTCTCAAGAAAGGTCCTTTTATTGACCTGCACTTGCTGAAGAAGGTAGAGAAAGCGGTGGAAAGCGGGGATAAAAAGCCAGTTAAAACCTGGTCCCGTCGCTCAATCATCATTCCTGATATGATCGGATTGACCATCGCTGTCCATAATGGTCGCCAACATGTTCCTGTCTACGTGACTGACGAAATGGTTGGCCATAAGCTGGGTGAATTTGCACCTACTCGTACATACCGCGGTCACATCGCGGACAAGAAAGCCAAGAAGCGTTAAGGAGTAAATGATGGAAGCATTAGCTAAACATCGGTTTGCCCGCACCGCAGCACAAAAGGCTCGCTTGGTCGCGGATCAAATCCGAGGTGTACCAGTAGCAAAAGCTCTGGACATCCTGAACTACAGCCCTAAGAAGTCTGCTGTATTGGTTAAAAAAGTGCTGGAGTCTGCAATTGCAAACGCCGAGCACAACCAGGGCGCCGACATTGATGAGTTGAAAGTTGCCAAAGTCTTCGTTGACGAAGGTCCAACTATGAAACGCATCAAGCCGCGTGCAAAGGGTCGTGCCGACCGCATCCTGAAGCGTACCAGCCACATTACTGTGGTTGTGTCCGATAGCTAACGGAGACAGGTAAATGGGTCAGAAAGTACATCCTAATGGAATTCGCCTAGGCATCGTTAAGCCGTGGAACTCAACCTGGTACGCAGGTAAGAAAGAGTACTCGGCCAACCTGCACAGCGACCATTTGGTTCGTCAGTTCTTGAACAAAGAACTGAAAAACGCTTCAGTTTCTCGCATTGAAATTGAACGTCCAGCGAAAAGCATTCGCGTGACCATTCACACTGCCCGTCCAGGTGTTGTGATTGGTAAAAAAGGTGAAGACGTTGAAAAATTGCGCCTGCAAGTAGCCAAATTGGCTGGTGCTCCTGCGCAAATCAACATCTCCGAAGTGCGTAAGCCAGAACTCGACGCGAAACTGGTCGGCGATAGCATCGCTAGCCAGCTTGAGCGCCGTGTTATGTTCCGTCGTGCCATGAAGCGCGCGGTACAAAACGCTATGCGCCTCGGTGCCAAAGGTATCAAGGTAGAAGTTAGTGGTCGTCTGGGCGGTGCAGAAATTGCTCGTACAGAATGGTACCGCGAAGGTCGTGTACCGCTGCACACACTGCGTGCAGACATCGATTATGCAACTTCAGAAGCTTTGACTACTTACGGCATCATCGGCATCAAGGTGTGGATCTTCAAAGGTGAGATCCTCGGTGGTATGGAACAGGTCGAGAAGCAGCAGGCGCAACAACCGCGTCCAGCTAACAAGCGCGGCCGTAAAGGTACTAAGTAAGGAGTAAGCAATGCTACAACCGAAACGTACTAAGTTCCGTAAGATGCAAAAAGGCCGTAACCGCGGTGTCGCGGTTGCTGGTAGCAAAGTCAGCTTTGGTTCTTACGGTCTAAAAGCAGTTGGCCGTGGTCGTATCACTGCGCGTCAGATTGAAGCTGCGCGTCGTGCCATGACTCGTCATGTGAAGCGTCAGGGTAAAATCTGGATTCGCGTCTTCCCAGACAAGCCAATTACTGAAAAACCATTGGAAGTTCGTCAAGGTAAAGGTAAAGGTAACGTTGAGTACTGGGTTGCCCAGATTCAGCCAGGCCGTGTTCTTTACGAGATGGACGGTGTTCCAGAAGCATTGGCTCGTGAAGCCTTTGATCTGGCCGCTCGTAAGCTTCCAATTAAGACAACCTTTGTAATTCGGACGGTGATGTAATGAAAGCGAGTGAACTGCGTGAAAAAAGCGTGGAAGAGCTGAACGCTGAATTGCTAGAGCTGTTGCGTGAGCAATTTAACCTGCGCATGCAAGCAAGCACTGGTCAGTTGAGCCAGACTCACACGCTGAAACAGGTACGCCGCAACATTGCGCGCGTTAAAACCCTCCTGAACGAGAAGGCAGGTGCGTAATGAGCGAAGCTAAGATTCGTACGTTGCAAGGTAAAGTGATCAGCGACAAGATGGACAAGTCCATCACTGTAGCTATCGAGCGTAAGGTGAAACACCCAATCTACGGTAAGTACATCAAACGCACTACCAAGCTTCACGTACATGATGAAGAAAACCAATGTCAAACTGGTGATGTGGTTAGCATTAAAGAATGCCGCCCACTGTCTAAGACTAAAAATTGGACCCTAGTTGAAGTGGTTACTAAAGCTTAAGTTTGACTTAATGCTTTAATGAAAAAAGGCTCCCTCGGGAGCCTTTTTTGTTTGCTGGTTGTCATGCGCCCCAGTCGCATTTAACCAACGAGCTTTAGCTATGTCCGTCGGTGACTTAGAAGTGGACTTGCACACCGCCGTAAATACCGTCGAATTCGGCGTCGATGGTCAGGTCATCAACATCATCCAAATCAAACTTCACTTTGCGATAGCCCAGTTGAATCGCTGCTTCAACGGCTAGGTTATCGATCAACAGGTATTGAGTACCTACTTGCACGTCATAAGCGCTGTAGTCGCCGACACCGATCCAATTGGCTTCACCATAGATTGAAAAGCCGGTGCCTGGGATACCAAGCTCGGTGGCGCCGTATAGCATTGGAATAACGCCTTTGTAACTCTCTTTCGATGTCGCTGTCACCGTGGTGTCGTCAACTTCGACTTCGCCAACTACTGTTACTTTGTAGTCGCCGTATTTCAGGTTCAAGCCTACATCTAAGCTGGTGAGCGGATTATCGAATAATTCGTAATACATGATGATGTCAGCGTGGTCGAGCTCGGCATCGAGTGTTGATTCACCATTGTAGGTAATGCCACCGAATTCAAAGTCCTCAACGTCGGCAAAGCCATCAGTGTCCATTTGGTTGTATCGAAGCTTCAAGTTAGGTAGCAATGGCACGGGATGCTCAACAGCTAACCAAATAGAAGCTTTACCTTCGTCGGACAAATCATACTCTTGGGTGCTGCTGCTGGTACCAAACTCTCCTTGAGCGTCCATATCCCAGTATTGAACGCCGGCGTAGATGCCAGCAAAGGTATCTGCCTGTGCGAGCGATGGAAACGCTGCTATTAATGCAGCTGCAAGTATTTTGTTTTTCATATTGTTGGGTTTCTATTAAGTGTGATGGGAAAGCTAACATGGACGGCTACCGAAGCAAAGGCTCGAGTCTCAGTCGGTGGCTAACTTGGGAGTGTTCATACAAGTTATTGGCCGATTAAGCATTCAGCTGTGGCAACTAACGAATCAAGTGTAAACAATTCATAACAGATTTCTGTACAGGCCAACCCCAGCAATTATGTGACTTGGGCCGCCATTTCTTAGGTGTTTTCGTTGCCTGCCTCTACAATGCCGTCCGTGTTTAGTCATGTAAGCGATGCATTGTTATGAAGCAGATGGCCCTGAGTTGGTATGCCCAGGTTGAAGGCTGTTTTTTGGTATCTCTAGGTGTGTGCTTTCTTGCCGCTAGTGGCTTGTTGGTTGGCGGTACAGCCGGCCTTGCCTTTATTGCCAACAAGGCTTTGCCGATTACCTTCGGGTTTTGGTTTTTTACTATAAATCTGCCGTTTTTCTATCTGGCCATTCGGCAAATGGGGAAAGCTTTTGCTCTTCGCAGTTTGCTGTGCATTGTCGCGGTATCACTGATGTCCGATGTGCTCAACTACTACGTCCATTTTGATAACCTGCCTCCTCTGCTTGGTGCTGTCATTGCTGGCGGATTGATTGGCATCGGCTTGATTCTGTTGTTCCGCTATCGTTCTTCATTAGGTGGTGTGAACATTTTAGGTTTGTACCTTGAGGAGCGCTTTGGTATTCACTCCGGTAAAGTACTTCTCGGCTCAGATTTGATTGTTGCTGCTTTTGCCTTGGCCTTATATGACTGGGATAAAGTGGCTTATTCGCTACTTGGATTTGTGGTGCTAAGCTCTGTGCTTGGCCGCTACCACAAGAAGGCTCCGATTCAGCAACAATCGGATATTCATCTTCAGCCACCGGCGCAAGAGGCTCGCGAGTCGCAAAGTGTGGTAAATACACCAAGCTAAATCGCGGTTATCTGTCATATTAGTGTCACCTTTGTTTAATAAGGTCAGCACCATGTGGCAGATTTTCAAACACTTCTTTTCTCTCGGTTGGGTCAGCTTTGGTGGCCCAGCTGCGCACTTGGGTTATTTCCAACGACATTTCGTGCAGAAATTGGGCTGGCTTAAACAAGAGCGTTACGCCCAACTGATTGCGCTATCGCAATTTTTACCCGGCCCTGGGTCTTCCCAAGTGGGCTTCGCTATTGGTTATCAGCGAGCGGGATTGCTCGGTGGCCTGACTGCGTTTTTTGCTTTTACTGCGCCATCTTTTTGCATCATGTTTGGCATTGCCATCGTCAACACCAGCTTGACAGAAAATCTGTTCTATCAGAGTGTCATTCATGCGTTGAAGTTGTTCGCTGTGGTCATCGTTGCTGATGCGGTGCTCACCATGTCGAAGCAATTTTGGCAACGACAACTCGGTGTTGTCATAGGCCTTGCTAGCACCGTTGTGATGCTTATTTGGCCAGGGATTAGCACTCAATTACTGGTGCTTATTGCTGCCGCAATTATTGGTTGCGTCCAACCATCAGCGCCCATTGATGCCGACAATGCTACAGGCTCGGAGCTGAAACCAAAGTGGTGGGCGCTGGTCGTCTTTGGCTTGTTGTTTGTTGGCTTGCCATTGTTGGCGTCGAGTAACCCGCTACTGTCCTTGTTTAGTGATTTCTTTCAAGCTGGCGCCTTAGTTTTTGGTGGTGGTCATGTGGTATTGCCTTTATTGCAGGAGGCATTGGTTGGGCAGGTCAGTAGTGATAGCTTTTTTCTTGGCTACGCTTCTGCTCAAGCTATTCCGGGTCCTATGTTTACATTGGCGACATTTCTTGGCGCCGATTTGATGCCAGAAACCCCTCTTATTGGCGCGCTGTTAGCTACTATGGCTATCTTTGCGCCCGGCTTACTGTTGATGGTTGGATTTCTATCCAGTTGGCATGGATTAATGGCGAAGCCTCGTTTGGCCGCGGCAGTTAGTGCTGTCAATGCCGCAGTTGTTGGCCTGCTATTGAGCGCTTGGTATAGCCCCATTTTTGTTAGTTCGGTGCTTGATGCCGGTGATTTTGCTGCCGTTGTTGTTGGCTACGTTTTGTTGCGACAGCTTAGAGTACCGGTGCTGTTTCTTGTGTCCGGCTTTTGTGTGTTTGGTGTCCTGTCCGCCATGGCATAACCTGAGCTCTCATCGGTCAGCGACAACTACCCTATTGCGGCCTTGCTCCTTGGCTTGATAGAGCGCTTGGTCTGCTCGGCAAGTCAGCTCATTTAAGCTTTCATGACTGGCATTGTGTTGGGCGACGCCAATACTTGTGGTGACCGATAGTGTTGTCGCCAGATAACTGAGATCGAGATTATCAATATCTCGCCGAATGCGCTCGGCGACTAAGCTTGCTTGTTTGCTGCTGGTTTGCGGCATCAGCGCGATAAACTCCTCACCACCGGTGCGACCGATGACATCTTGGTGGCGAATTGCCGCTTTGGCTGTTTGCGCCAAGATCTTAAGAACTTGATCGCCTACTTCATGGCCGTATGAATCATTGATGGTTTTGAAATGATCGATATCCATCACCAGCAGAGAGCAATCGTGTTTGTTTTGAACACATTTATCGAGCATCTGCAAACCAACTTCTTCAATGTGGCGCCTATTAGGTAACATCGTTAACGGGTCGGTTAGTGCTAGGCGTTGCATTCGACGCGCATGAAGCCACAGTCTGACGCCAGCAATCGCAATGACGACCAGTAATGCTGACGCCAGTGCCACGGTGACGAATTGCCACTTTGACGCTTCGGCAAGTGCCTGTAACTCGGCATTTTTGAGGGCTTGTTGTTGCTTAAGATGATCGTTTTCGTCTTGAGTGCGTTGTAGGTTAAATTCGATTCTCAGTCGTGCCGAGTGCTGCTCGTCTTGTTTTTCAGTGAGTTCAACGAGGCTATCGGTATAACGTTTTTGCTCGTCAAATGCTTGCTGCCACAGTTTTTGTTTGGCGTACAACAAGGCTTTTTCTTGATGGAGCAAGGACAAAAAACGAAGGTTGTTTTCTCGCTTGAAAGACGCTTCGGCATTGGCCAGTGCGACACTTGCTTGGTCTAGTTCATTGAGGCCATTAAGGGCTTGACCGAGGTAGAACTGATTGAGTTGTGGATCGAGGTCGGGATTGTCGCTCAGCGCAATGGACTGGCGAATATACACCAAGCCGGTCTGATAATCTCCCATGTCGTTATGGATGCTACCCAAGTACGTTGAGGCAAAGGATATGCCGTCAGGATCCTCTTGTTGTTGATAAAAATCATACACCGACTTGGCCAGTTGTTGGGCTGTATCCAATTGCCCCATATCCTGATAAATGATCGATTGGTAAAGCTTAATCTCCATGAGGCTCGCGCGATTCAGCGCATCAGAATAGAGTTCATGTAGCCGAGCATAGTGTTCTAAAGCATCGCCATAGGCCTTCATTCGACGATAGGTATTGGCAATGATGGATAGGTTATATGCGCTGTAATAGGGCAAGTCGAGTGCGTCATAAATGCTTTGTGCTCTGAGTAGGTCACGCAGCGCAATGGCGAGATCACCACGATATGAATTGATTTCGCCTCTGGCTGCCATCATGTCGGCGATGAGTCGTCGATCATTGATTTGCTGAGCGATTGCATACGCCTGCTCGATCTTGCCCAAGGCTTTATCGGGATCGCCAAAGTAAAAATCATAAGCAGCTTGGCAATTAATAAAGTCGGCTTCTGCCACTCGATCTTGAGCTTGTTGTGCCTCTGCGATTTGCGTTTCGGTAAAGACGTTTACTTGCGCTGGTTCGAGGTGATGCAGGTACCAACATTTGATTCGATTGAGCTTACGGCGTGCCGCATCATCAAAGTAAAGCGCTTGTTGCTCAAGGTATTCCAGCGTTTCTAAATCAGCTTCAATTGTTGTGTCTGAACCATCTGTGAGGATTTGGACTGCGGAGAGGAATTGTTCTTCGGTTAGCTCTTGCTCTGGCTGAGCTTGGGCCAGCCAAGCTGGCATCAGGCTTAGGCTGGTAATGAGCAATAGCAAGGTAAACTGGAGCATCGACCGGAGAAACCTATAGTTGTGCTGAACCTCAATGCAAGGTAGCAGATAAGTACTCGGACAGTCTGAGCGATTTAAAGTAAGCCCGCAACTGACATTTGGTAGTTATATTACCTGAGGTTAGGGCGCCAGCGTTACTCTGTTTCGACCTTGTTTTTTGGCTAAGTAAAGCGATTCATCTGCGCGCTTGAACCAGTTTTCAATGTGTTTTGAATTGAGCTTAGCGACGCCAAAAGAAGCTGTCACTTGACTGTGTTCACAGATATGACTCGACTCAATCACTGCTCGTAAGTTCTCCGCCAACGTTAAGGCGCCAGCGGTGGATGTTTGCTCACAGACGATAGCAAATTCTTCTCCCCCCCAACGGACAAGGTGGTCATTGTCTCGAATGTGTTTACGCAGTAGTTTGGCGAGCTGCACCAGTACCCGATCACCTTCATCGTGACCATAATTGTCATTGAGTTGTTTGAAGTTGTCGATATCCAGCAAAATCAATGCGGTGGAGCTATTGCCATGTTCAAACTGACCGATGGCGCGACCGAGGATATCGATCATGCCATTTCGGTTAAGACATCCTGTGAGAGCGTCATGTTTGGCCAGAGTTTCGAATTTATCGCGCTCAACCTGGAGGAAGTTATTAATTTCGTTAAGGCGTTTTGCTTCACGCTGGGTGTACAGGTACTTAAAGCGAAAACGCCTGGCAATTACTAGGATTTGGGCAACTGCGGCAAAGGCCCAAACCACCAATAGATAGAAATAAAGGTCCGCTGCTCTCATCCATTTGCCATCAAAGTGAAAGTCCAACACCTGAATTTGCACATGTCGAGCACTGCGGTGATCGCCGGTTGAAAGCTGAATGTTCTGAACATTGTCGAGACGTGATGCGGTGGTAATGTTTTGTTCTGTTCGGGAAAAGATCCACCATGACGGGACATGAAACTGAGATAGCGGCAGGGTGTAGTCTTGCGTACCTGTCGCTGGCACCAGCACTTGCATGTTGGCCCGAATCACTTGGTCGTTGCCGATAATCTCACCGTTGTTTAGATAAACCAACAAGGTGTCGCGTTCGCTCGCCTGAAAGCCAAGCGTTAAGGTCAGTGAATCATATCGTTGTAGATCAATACCACTGCCGTTGTTATTGCTGAGCGGTAATAGAATGCTGCAAAACGGAAAGCTTTGTGACAGCACAATATCGCAGTTCAGCGTCGGTTTACCGTTGGTGTATGACAAGATGCCGCGAGAGCGGCCGCCGTTGATGTCATCATTACTCAGGGTAACTGGCACTTCCCTGGATAATTGATAGCTGTAACTGATATTCATGCCGAAGTGTTGCCAGGCGACCAAACCGATGGTCAGCATCAGCAAAATAAGATAGGCAAATTCGGTTTTTATCAGGATTTTCATGGTGACTACAACGATGCGTTAACTGACTGTCTGTCATGCGAATCTTGAAGTGTTCGCTCTAATCTGAGTATTGATGTTGCGTTTAATTGAAGCAAGCGTTGGAGTCACAAAAAGGCAAGCTAGGAGGCCCTAGCTTGCCGTTTGAACCAGCTTATTTTGCAGGTTTGAGGTGTGTCTCAAAAAGCTTGTGAATTCGCTTGTATTCATCGAGCCAGCTAGAGGGCTCTTTGAAACTATGAGGTTCGACTGGGAAAATAGCCGTTTCGAAGTCGTCTTTCTCCAGTTCGATCAAGCGCTGCACTAACCGCACTACATCTTGGAAGAACACATTGTTATCAAGCATCGGCGCATTGATTAGCAATGGTTTGTTCAACCCCTCAGCGTGATAAATCGGTGAACTAACCCGATATGCTTGGGGGTCCATTTGCGGAGTATTGAGGATGTTGCTGGTGTAAGGCGCATTGTAGTGAGCCCAGTCTGTCACCGGCCGCAATGCTGCACCGGCAGCATACAAGTCTGGCTCTCTAAATAAGGCCATAAAGGTTAGAAAACCACCGTATGAGCCGCCATAAACACCAACTCGCTGAGCGTCGACATTGGCATTTTGCGCGAGCCACTCAACCCCTGTGGCCATGTCTTCAACTTCCGGGTGCCCCATGTTGCGATAGATAGCTGTGCGGACATCGCGACCATAGCCTTGCGAGCCGCGATAGTCGATATCCATCACCACATAGCCTTGTTCGGCCAACAAATTATGGAACATATACTCGCGGAAATAACCGGACCAACCCGCGTGGACATTCTGCAGGTAACCGGCTCCGTGAACGAACATCACTGCTGGATACTTTGTCGCTTGGTCGGCGTCATAACCTTGTGGGTAAAAGATTTTGGCGTAGACAGGTTGATCATCGTGAGCCGATGGCATGGCAACAATTTCTGCCTGTTGCCAATCAATTGCTTGGAATTCGGTCTTGACGGTGTTGCTCAGTTGCTTGGCTTGATCACTGCCGTCAGCTGGTGCGACAAACAGTTCCGGCGGCTTGGTCATGGTTGAATGAGTGAGTAGCAGCTGTTTGCCATTGGGGCTGAGCTGATAAGATGTCATCCCTTTTAAGTCGGTGAGCTGGGTGATTTCGCCGCTCGACGTTGCAACTCGGTAGATGTCATAGACGCCCGGGTGAGTAGGATTCGATACGTAGTAAATGTAAGCGCCATCTGGACTCACAGTCAGTGACTGAACTTCTTGAGTGCCGCCCACTAAGCGGCGAGTTTTGCCTTGCAGTGATTTGACATACAAGTTGCTGTAGCCCATTTGCTCAGACAAGTAATAAATTTGCTCGCCAAGCCAGCCGAATTCATTGAAGTCGTAGTTGACCCAAGCATCGTCATGCAAGCGATGCTGCGATTGGACAATGCCTGAGCTGTTAACAGAGGCAATCCAGCGATCTTTGTTGTCCACCGCTTCCACCATCAACAGTGCCGTATCTTGCTCTGGATGCCAAATAATCGATGGGTGGCTAAGCCCCCAATCTTCCATTAACTGCAGTTTGCGGGGCTGCTGTTCGGGGGCCTCATACGCACTGCCATAGGCCTTTTCGTTGGCGGCACGAACTGCTTTGAATACATCATCCTTCATACCGGGCAAAACCGACATGTCGAGAATGGTCATGGCGCCGGTTTGAGTATCCACCATCATCAGTTGCAGTGGCGCAGGATCATCATCGCCAACGCGGGCACGAACTGATTGCGTTTCAATGGTGCCATCGAAGGTGATGTAATTTGGCATGATGTCGCTATCAGCACGACTGACGCGGTCTTCAGCATAAGCCAATAGCAGGTAACGGCCGGACGCCGACAGATGAGCCGCTAACAGCTCATGATCGTCGCCCAAGTAAATGGGTTCAGGAGCAGCTGAAGGGTCTTGCTGTAGCCATTGTTGTTTATTGTCGAAACGTTGCTCAGCACGTTTATGATTATCGGCAACCCATTGAATCAAGTCATGTTGCTCTTGGGAGACGAATCCCTCGGGTTGAGCTGGTGGCTTAGGGCTGTTTTCCAATCGTACATCGGCCAATTGAGTGCGCTCACCAGAGTGAGGATTAATCGCAAAAAACTGATTGTCTTGACGATAACTAATACGACCATCAGTCATAAAGTGCGGTTGGCTGACCTCATCGCTATTTCGGGTGAGCTGCTTGACATCGCCGCTACTCAGGTTGGTCAGCATTAAGTTGCCGCGGAATATGTACGCGCGCCATTTGCCATCGGCAGAAGTCTCGCCATCTTCCATGTCGGTAAGGTAGCGCTGCTCGATGGGTACAACTTCAGTATTACCTTGTAAATCTAGTTTGACCCGCTGGTAATAAACTTGGTCTTTGACTTTTTGGTCGTAGTAAACAGCGCTGCCATCCCAATGCCAATGACTGGCGTAAGGCTGATAGCCAATCCACTCGGGATCAGCCATGATTTGTTGCAGCGTTAAACCTTGAGGTTGGCTGGGAACACTTGCTGAAATAACGGGAGTTGTCGTCGGAGCAGTTGAAGCAACGTCGGGCGACGTTTGCGCACATGCAGTGAGCATCACAATGGATGCAACAATGGAGTATCGGATCATGCCGAGAACCTGTTTTATTGTTTTATCGGATAGAACTGTCGGGCTCACCATGAGTGAGCGGCGATAGTATACACGACTGCCAGCAACTACAGTGAACAATGGGATTGTCTCAGTGCATTAGTCGGTTGACTTGATTGCGCGTAATACCTGAGCCTAACCCGCTATTCTCCGAACAACCCAAACCACCAAGTGCAGCAATAGTAACCCAGTAAAAGCACCGCTAAAAAATAGCAAAGCGATCGACTCAACGGATTTCGGCGAGTCGGCGTATAGCCAGTACCATAGTGGCCAGCAAATTAAAGACAACAAGGAAAGCTGCAAAGCGCAGATTTTGCAACGCCCTAATTTACGCTTAAACACAGTGCTAATGCAGTCGTCACAGGCCAAGCTCAGTTTCCTTCGTGCAGTTACAAGCAATAATTGTTGGGCCATGGTAACCGTCATTATTGGTTGCCTCTAGTCATAGCTAATGTTTTATTGATCATCTGCCAGTTCACGCTTGTTGCGTGAAATCGGGTGACAGCCTCGGCGGTTTTGCCGATAATAATGGGCCGAATTCGATAGGTGTCCCATGGCTAGTACTCCGCAAAAGCAGCGTTCTCAAGATCGTCAGGTTGAATCCCTGAAAGTCCCGCCACATTCATTAGAAGCTGAGCAGTCTGTGCTTGGTGGTCTGATGCTGGACAATGAAGCTTGGGACCGAGTGGCTGAGAAAGTGGTTGCTCAGGACTTTTATCGCCGGCCTCATCAACTATTGTTCGAGACCATGGGGCGGCTGGCTGAATCAGGCAGCCCGATTGACCTAGTAACGTTGGCCGAAGCGCTGGAGAATGAAGGTGCATTGGATGATGTTGGTGGCTTCGCATATATCGCTGAAATCGCCAAAAACACGCCCAGTGCTTCTAATGTTGCTGCCTATGCAGAAATCGTTCGCGAACGGGCTGTGACTCGCGAAATGATCGGTGTCGCCAATGAGATAGCCGAAGCTGGTTTTGATCCGCAAGGCCGTAACGCTGCCGAGTTGCTCGACATGGCCGAAAGCAAAGTATTCAAAATTGCTGAGAGCCGGACCAACTCCAACGAAGGGCCGCAAAATCTCAATACCGTGTTAACCGCCACGGTGGAGAAAATCGAGCAGCTGTTCAATAATCCCCATGACGGTGTTACGGGTGTTGATACCGGCTATGCCGACCTCAATAAAATGACCGCCGGCCTGCAGTCATCGGATCTCATCATTGTTGCCGCCCGACCGTCGATGGGTAAAACCACATTCGCCATGAACCTCTGTGAACATGCGGCACTGACAGCCGATAAACCAGTGGTCATTTTCTCCCTCGAGATGCCTTCCGAACAAATCATGATGCGGATGTTGGCATCGTTGAGTCGCGTCGACCAAACCCGGATCCGGACCGGCCAGCTTGATGACGAAGATTGGGCGCGAATATCCGGCACCATGGGGATGATGGTCGAGCGCGGCAAACTTTACATTGACGACTCGTCGGGGCTTACGCCAACTGAGGTGCGTTCACGTTCGCGTCGTATTGCTCGTGAACATGGCGGCATTAGCATGATCATGGTTGATTACTTGCAGTTAATGCAGGTACCTGGCTTGAGTGAGAACCGAACCCTAGAGATTGCTGAAATCTCTCGCTCTCTGAAAGCCTTGGCGAAAGAACTAGAATGCCCTGTGGTTGCCTTATCGCAGCTGAACCGTTCATTGGAGCAGCGAGCTGACAAGCGCCCAGTGAACTCTGACTTGCGTGAATCGGGCTCTATTGAGCAGGATGCCGACTTAATCATGTTTATTTACCGCGATGAGGTATATCACGACGATAGTCCTGATAAAGGCACTGCGGAAATTATTATTGGTAAGCAGCGGAATGGTCCAATTGGCCGCATCCGGCTGACTTTCCAAGGCCAGTTCTCGCGGTTTGATAATTATGCCGGTGGCGGCATGTTAGAGGAGTAGCTCTTGGAAGTTGCTGTTGCCACCATTCACACCAGCGCCCTTGCGCATAACTTGGAGCAAGTGCGTAAGCACGCGCCGGGACACCCGGTGATGGTCATGCTTAAAGCCAATGCCTACGGCCATGGCTTGATTGAAAGTGCCCATGCTCTTCATACCGCAGATGCTTTCGGCGTGGCCCGGCTGCATGAAGCGGTGACGTTACGTGAAGCGGGCTTTCAGCATCGCATTGTGCTGCTTGAAGGCTTTTTTGAAGCCAAAGAATTGCCACTAATTGCCACCTTGCAGCTCGACGTCGTGGTGCATCAGCAGTGGCAACTTGAAGCACTTGAGTTGGTCGAAGACGGCGAGCTCGAACAACCCATTGCCGTTTGGTTAAAAGTTGATTCTGGCATGCATCGGATTGGCGTTGCGCCAGAGCTGACCGATGCCTACCTGCGACGTCTACAAAATTGTTTGGCGGTCCGCGCAGATATCAATTTGATGACCCACTTCGCTTGTGCTGACGACTTGCATTCGACCATGACCCAAAGTCAGTTGGCTACCTTTGAATCTTTGTATCCTAGTTTTTCAGAACATACTTTCGGTGGCGAGGTGTCGCTGGCCAACTCCGCTGCAATTATCGCCCATTCTGCCAGCCATCAAGGTTGGCTCAGACCGGGTATCATGTTGTATGGCGCAAGCCCGATGCAACATCGGCAAGCGAGCGATCATCAGCTGCAGGCGACCATGACGCTGAACAGTAAAGTCATTGCGGTACGAGAGTTAGCCGCTGGCGAGCCAGTTGGTTATGGCGCCAGATGGCGGACACCAAAAGCGACTAGAATTGCTGTTGTTGCCATGGGTTATGGCGATGGATATCCGCGTCATGCCGAAGATGGCACGCCTGTGATGATTAACAATCAGCGTTTTCCTTTGGCGGGGCGGGTGTCGATGGACATGCTCACGGTTGATATCGCCGATGCCGATGTTCGCGTTGGCGACCCTGTTGAACTGTGGGGCCAGCAGCTCTCTGCTGATGAGGTGGCACGATGTGCAGACACCATTGCTTATGAACTGTTTTGTGGCATGACCCGGCGAGTAAAATTTCGCTACTGTTAAATTTACTTGATAGCTAAAAATCGCTTCATCTTCACCGCTTCATTACCTTGTTCAGCTTTTGTTAATTTTTTGCCTGCTATTCTCTAAATCATTGCTAATCTTAGTTAAAGATAAATAAACTGCCTGACGCCAAGCGCTTAAATGGACTCAGGCTAGGTGATTCCATTTTTCACATAGGATATGAATGATGAAAGCATTGCTGTTAGGTCTAGGAGTGATGGTAGCTGGTACTGCTATGGCAAATGATGAGGCCCAGTTGACCGATGAGTTGGTTCAATTGGCTGCCGAAGCGAAGTACATCAGCATTGATTGCGATATACCGCTAGATAAAGACAAGTTCATCGATCTGACGAAGATTTATGCCTTTAATAACGGTTATGATCCCAAGACTGAAATCAACTGGGAATACGTAAAGCTTGAATCGCATAAACTTTACATGACGATGAAGAGTGATTTACCACACGCAGGCCAGGCCTGCGATAGCCTTACTGACAAGTTCAAAGATGCGCTTCCGGCCCTGCAGAAAAAGCCTGCATTGGATTTAGACATCTAAGCCCAGAGTTATCTTTATCAGCACAAAGGCCGAGCAATGCTCGGCCTTTTTCGTTGCTACAGGGGAGCTGTAGCACTCATCAGCTGTTACTGGCACAGAATCAAGGTGGCTGCATACCCAGATAGCAACAATTGTTGCTGGCTTAACTGACCGTCGCCAATCAGCGTCTCGATATGGCTGGCTTGATGATGCCAGCAAGACAAATCCAGATTGACCTCCAATGCTTGATTGCTGCGATTAATCGCTACGATTAACATCTGCTGCTCAACAATTCTGGCAAATACAAACACATCGCCTTGAGCATAGAGTGTCGCATAGGCCCCTCGTTGCAACGCTGGTAATCGATGGCGCAACGCAATCGTTTGCTGATACCAGCTTCTCAGCTCATGATGCCAGCTCGTTTCATCCCAGTTAAAACAGCGACGGCAATAAGGGTCATTGCCGCCGACTAATCCGATCTCATCACCATAATAAATACTCGGTACCCCGATATAGCTCATCAGCATTAATACTGCTTGCTTCATCGTTGGCAGATGCTCATTGACCAGGGTAAAAAAGCGTGCGGTATCGTGACTACCGAGCAAGTTAAATTGTGCTAATTGATGTTCAAACGCAATGCTGTTGCGAGCTTCAGCCAACCAGGCAGCAAACTCTTCGGCATCTAGGCGGCAGGGCTGATAGGCAACATCTTGATGTGCGAGGAATGCCCTGACTGGGGTGGCAAAACCAAAGTAGTTCATGGCTGCGTCTTCTTGGTCGCCTTGTAGCCAGCGGCTGGCCTCGAAGAAGTGCTCGCCCAGCACCATGGCGTTGGCGTTGGATTGTTTCACTGCTTGGCGAATTTGGCGCATGCGAGTGGCATTGTTTTTTGCCCCCGGACCATCGCCAAGCATGTGGATCACATCGAGGCGCCAACCATCAATATGATATGGCGCGTTGAGCCAATGCTGAATCACTCCTGATTTTGGGTTGCAGAAGTAGTCCTGCACTTGGGGGTTGCCCCAATCCAGTGTTGGTAGTGTTTTCGCACCTTTCCAGCAGCGGTAAGAGTCGGCATTGGCTTGGTCATAGAAATAGTAATAACTGCGTGTATCCGACGATGGCGTGAAGTAAGCGCCGCTGTTGTCGTGCTGTTGCCAGCGATCAAACCAAGGATGGGTTTCGGAAGTGTGATTGAACACAGCATCGAGTACGATTTTCATCTCACGTTGATGAATTTGTTGGCACAGATCGGCTAAGGCTGCGTTACCGCCAAAGTGCGGGTCAACGTTGAGGTAATCTTCGGTGTCGTATTTGTGGCTACTTGGTGAACTAAAGACTGGGTTGAGATATATCGCAGTGGCGCCAAGTTGCTGAATATAGTCGATACCCTGCTCAACGCCGATCAAATCACCACCATAAAAAGCGGCTTGATCACCCGTGGCTAAGATGTCATCTCCCCAAGGCATCGACTGAGTTGCAACTTCGCCGTGATAACGGTAAGCGTCCGTTTGCACATTGAGGCGTTGGTCGCCATTGCGGAAGCGCTCGGGAAACACCTGATAAAACACCTGACGGTGAATCCATTGCGGCGGATGATCGGCCAGCAGCCAGCGAAACTGATGTTCCCGTTTCGGAGCTCTTGGTCCTACGCCTGTGGTATCGAGCCATCGTTGGCGGTCGCCACAGATTGCTTTAAAACAATAGAGAAAAGTTGGTTCATGATCAGACAACGAGACATCAGCTGACCACCATTGCCAGCGCTCATCGACTTGCTCTTTAGTCATTGCCGTCAGCTGTTCTTCGTTGTCCGGTTCGGTGCGTAACCACAATTGGTCGACGTTCGCGTCCCGGGCCAATCGCAAGCGCACAGTCAACTGGCCACCGTCAGCATGGCGATATTCAGGCAAAGGATAGTGATACATGTTTGTTGGGTATGAAGCGGCAACCATGAGCAACAACCAAAGTCGATGTGATTAAGCCATTTTAGCGCAAGGTTGATGGCGGCGAGGGTTGCATTATTTGGTATTCAACAAACGAAATTTATTGTCTTCATTGGCACCGGCAAGGGGGAGAGCAGGTCTAAGCAAGCTGGTTTGCTAGCCTTGACCCTGAATGGTGATGATGACCGAGCGACCAGATGCATGATCGCGATGTTCGCCGAGGTAAATACCTTGCCAGGTTCCTAATCCTAAACGACCTGATTGAATGGGAATACTGACACTGGCGCCGAGTAGTGAAGCCTTGAGATGGGCAGGCATATCGTCCGGACCTTCGTAAGTGTGCTGATAATATGGCGCGTTTTCTGGCACCATCTGGTTGAAATGACGCTCAAAGTCACCTCGAACCGTTGGGTCAGCATTCTCATTTAAGGTCAATGACGCCGAACTATGGCGAATAAAGGCATGAAACAAACCGATGTTGATGCGGTGTAGCTCAGGAATGGCTGAAACCAGAGTGTCAGTGATCAGATGAAAGCCCCGCCGGTAGGGGCGAAGCTCGACTTGGGTTTGAAACCAGTGGCTATTTGTCAAAGCAGATCTCGATGTAGGCTTTGCCCGCATCACTAGTAAACGGCAAGATTAACTTTGGCCCTTTGGCCTTATGAGTAATGGTGTGTGCTGGGCCGGAGACTACGGCTGGAGTCGCCATATCGAATTCGTATCCCTTATCACCGAGTAGGTTTTTTGCTCCGCCTGTCACCATGTTGGTGATTTCGCCGACCATATCGGTTACTTCTTCATTAACACTGGTTGGGCGCTCGCCAAGCATACGTTGCATGATTTCAAAGGCGAGCTCTTGCTCGAAGCTAATGGAGAACGACCCTTTGGTTTGCGGGCCAATCATCCCAATCAAGCCTGAAACGTCCCCTCTGGCCACTTCATCTCGCTTTAAGCCCGGCTTACCTGGCGTTAGTTGCATATTCGCCATGGTGCCAAGAACATTTTGAAGCGATGTCAGAAAAGGGTTAACAAATTCAGCATTCATTGAGCAATATGTCCCTAAGTCTTTTTTGGGTAGATAGAGTTTTTTATCAGACCCTACGGATTCTAATACGAATTAAGTCTTTGACAACCGTTGGGTTGCAAGATTATGCAATGCTTTGTTGGGGGTCACAACTATGACTTTCGATGGCAAATTTCTACCATCTTGCTGGTGTTTATCATTGCTTTTTTGCTGTTAAGAAAGCTGTTAGTGAGATAAAACCCCAAACGACTTCAAGGCCAAACACTGGCCAGTTACCATCTTGGTATAGTTGAAACAATAAAATCCAAGCAGCATAGGTGTTTAGCAAGTAGTAGTGCTTCGGTAGTAAACGTTTGGCGGAAAACTTCCAATAGCCCAAACAAAAAGCCAATGTCGAACTCCAGCCCCAGATGGCGATACCTGACATTGAGCCGAGCAGCAATAAGCCGCTACCGGCAACAAACATGAATAAACAGCAAGCAAACAAAGCACGATTGCTAATGGGTAATTTGGGTAGCTGCCAAGATTTGATCGAAGCAAGGCTGACAATCAACCAGAACAAGTTGATCGCCACGGGCTGCCAAGACATTAATGCCATTGAACTAATCACCAGCGCCAACGCCGCTGCGGCATTGCAACAAAAGTAGATGCGATTGGCTGGTTGCCCTAGCACGCTAATTCGAGCATGGGCATACAAGTAACAAAGGGTACCAAACCAGCCAATTACCGACAGCATGCTCATGATTAATCGATCTCTATGTGCATATTGCGAATGTAGAGTGACTTACCAGCATGTGGGCCATTGGCAATATGGACCAACGAGTAGCGCATCATGCCATCAAAAATTTGTTCATTGTCGTGTGGCTGTAATACTACTGGATGCCATCTAAGTACCTCGCCTCGCGAGCCCTGCGGGATTACAAAGAACTGTTTGTCACCGTTATCAAGTAGCTCATAACCAGTGACAACCGGAAATCCTTCGGCGGCAACCAAGCGAACAAAACCAGAACCTTCAACCATGCGATTGCTGCTGAGAATTTCATCAAACAAACCTTGCGCCTTTAACGTCTTTAGGGCTTGATTGAATTGTTCGATAAAAGCTCGTCCTTCGACGCTGTTGGGCGCGACTAAATACACGTTGTTGTGGGCACGATGCTTATTCAGCACTTTAAATTCATGGGTTTTGTGGGGCATGTAGCGGCGAATCAAGTGCTTCGCAACTTGAATGCTAATCGGTAGGAGATCGATATCACCGTTGGCCAATGCCTCGAGCGCCAGTAACTCGCTGCTATAAATCTTTGCTTCGGGCAACAGCTCATCGAGTTGCTGACCATAGCTATAACCGGCAACACGACCATATTTCAGTGATTGATTGTCGGCCGCAGCGAGCTGGGCAACATCTTGGTGCCAACGCTCGGAATAAAACATGCCATTTTCCACTCGCATGAGTGGTTCAGAAAACAATGCCCGAGCCTGTCGATCGGGAGTTTTGAAAAACGGAAATGCGGCGGTAATGTCTCCCTCCGCTGCCATCTTAAAGCTGAAGTAGTAGTCGATGTGGTGCCATGATGGGCTGCGCTTCATCTCATACAGCACTAATTGCACAATGCGCTCGGCACTGCCCAAGTGTTGTTCGTCGCCGGTGACAAATGGTGGCCAAGGCGCAGTATAAATGGATTGTTGTTGAAGCGTCGCCGCTTGGGCCGGCAGGCTCCAACAACAAAGAATCAATAGCAGAAATTTAATGACGTTTGGCATACAGGTAGATAAAGAAAGCAAAGACAATAAAGAAGAAGCTGATGAGTAGCAGGTGGTCGGTCTCTAGAGTGGCTATCATGGTTAGAAATGATGACGGCGCCGAATCTCGGTACCCTAAAGTCGCGCTAGCAGTATAAGTTCGGCTGTATTCTGACAAGGTTATCGCTAAGTCAAATAAGCTGATAAAACCGATAGCGACCAGAATCAGATCGGTGTAATAGCTACTTTTCTCTTCCTGAGTGGATTGAATATCGTGAAGCCGGCTGGAACAAATGTCGATCAAACGCTCGGAGTTAGCAGTGACTTTGTCGAAATCCCACCCTTTTAAGATCTCATCAATAAGAATTTTTTTCTCGGGCTTTAGGTATTTACGAGCTTCCTGAAAGCTGCTGATATGCATCCGAGTAATGGCGCGAATCGCTGTTATTGCGGTTTTCGCCTGCTGCACGCTCTTTTCCAGGTAAGTTGTCGAAATGGTTTCGTAGAGGTTGCTATTGCAGATGTCTTGCACCGAGTAAACGTATTGCGCCGAGACCATGGCGGCAATTCGCATATCATTGAGCTCGACATTGGTATCAACAAACACATAGTTCAGCCACACCATGGAGACATCTGATTCGCCTGCAATAATTGCTGTGGCATCCTCCGGGCATGGGGTGTTGCTGAGCCATTCGGTGATCAAGTCGGCATGGCTTTGGCGCTGATGAGGTTGCAAGCGCAACGAGCGAGCACTCCAAAGTTGTTCTACTTCATCATCCGACCCAAATGGTTCATTGATATCAATAAAGCCTGAGAACTTGCCGATTGGCTCAAGATACTTAGGCGCCAGTTTGGCTGCCAGCAACTGTAATTGTGGCATTAAGTGCTGCTGGTAGTATTCGTTGATCAGCGTTGTGGTATGGTCCTGAACCCAATTTTCGAGATCGGTGTCGGGCAGTGTTTGTTCGTCAAACAACAGTTCGATGATGCTCACCGTATTGCTATACACATGGGCTGTTAGGCTAATTCCCTGCTGTTCAAAGCTATGCTTGATGCTAAACAGCTTGAGGCCGTCTCTATCATCCACTTTTAGTGATTTGTAAGCTTTCGCCGAACGTTGTTTGGAGATTTTTGCCTTTGGCAGTAACGACTTAATTGAATCAAGAAAGTCTTTGTATCCAGCGGTTTTTTCATTGACCCCTAGGCGAAGGTTCAAATGAGAGCGGATTGGGGTGATGGTTACTACTTGCATGGTTTTCTTCTTTACCAACTACTATCACGGCTCGAAGGCTACCATAAGGTGATTGTGAGTTGTTGATATGGCGATAATATTTGTTGGCGCGTCGGCAAAGTTAAGTGATTACCAGCTGGCGAATACTTTTGCTTGTGAAAACTGCAGCGTGATGGAACATACACTACTCGACCGCGCAGGGCTGTGGTTTTGCCTCAAGCATTATCATCAGAGTAACAGTGATACAGATTGACTCAATATTGGGCAAGGGTTAGTCAAAATTGCTTAATTTTGGTGCGTAGATCATCGCCACATCATCGCTTAAAAAACACCAATATAGTTTCTTGTCCTTGGCGTCGCTGAGTTTGGCGCATCTTTAATGCCTTGGCACAGGCTTTGCTGTTATCTCCTTAACGCATTAGAGAGAACTATCTCCGCTACCAACAAGTCGATGACTTGTCATGGACCAGCGTTGACCACAATTTGAAAAATAGACATCTAGGGTTCCGGCTGACTTCAAATCAGTGACTGGTCCGAGAGTTGTCAACCTCACCGCTTTATCGCAAATGGGGTCACACGGAGGGACAAAAGCCCGGGAGAACGACCTTAGGTCAAAGTTTCTCTCGTGCCACAAGTTTCTTTGGGTGAGCTCAATGCGCACATCCAAAATCGCAAAACCCAAATTGAACTAACAGCTATTGCCTGTTTGCGTAGCTCTAAAATAACCAAGGTGAGGTTAGCCATGTTGCAAGTCTTTCGTTCTGTAAAACGAGTTGCCGCCGTCGTTTCTATTTGTGCATTGACGATGTTCGGTACAGCTCAAGCCACTGAAAAAACTGAATTTAAATTAGCCTGGACCATTTATGTTGGTTGGATGCCGTGGGATTACGGTGCTGCATCCGGCATTGTTGATAAGTGGGCAGACAAATACGGCATCAAGATCGAAGTGGTACAGATCAACGACTATGTTGAGTCCATCAACCAGTTCACTGCAGGTCAGTTTGACGCCACCGTGATGACCAACATGGATGCTCTGACTATTCCCGCCGCCAGCGGTGTTGACTCTACAGCGTTAATCGTCGGTGATTTCTCTAACGGCAACGACGGTATCGTTCTCAAAGGCGAAAAGTCGCTCAAAGACATCAAAGGACAAAACGTTAATTTGGTCGAGCTAAGTGTCTCCCACTATCTGTTGGCTCGTGGTCTTGAATCAGTTGGCATGACAGAGCGTGATGTCACCGTGGTTAACACGTCGGATGCCGATTTGGTTGCAGCATTTACCACCAGCGGTGTGACTGCAGTGACCACTTGGAACCCGCTGCTAAGCGAAATCACGGCAATGCCAAAAACCAGTAAGGTATTTGATTCGTCGATGATTCCTGGCGAAATCATCGATTTGCTGGTGGTCAATACGGACACCCTGAAAGCCAACCCTAAGCTGGGCAAAGCCTTGACCGGTGCTTGGTATGAAATCATGGCCACTATGTCGGGTTCAGATGAAGCTGCGGTGAAGGCCAAAACTTTCATGGCCGAAGCCTCTGGTACTGATTTGATTGGCTACGAAGCGCAGTTAGCGTCCACCAAAATGTTCTACAAACCAGCTGATGCTGTTGCATTTACCAATAGTGCCAAGCTGACCGCCACCATGGAAAAGGTATCTGAATTCTCTTTCGAACATGGTTTGTTGGGTGAAGGTGCGCCGGACGCTGGCTTTATCGGCATTGAAACGCCAGCTGGCGTGTTTGGTGACAAAGGCAACATCAAGTTGCGCTTTGACCCAAGTTACATGGCGATGGCCGCCGAAGGTGCGCTGTAAACCCTGCCTGCTGTAACGCATTTTGATTTTGCTCGGCCACGTTGTGCCACATTGTGGCGTTGGCCGAGCTCAATCTGCCTGAACACCAAATATCGACCGTGAGGTGCCCATGACGCGCATCATCAATCGCCAACCCAATCGCTATGGCCGCATTGTGCTTGGGGTACTGCCATTTATTATCTTGCTGCTGCTGTACTTATCGGCATCCGATGCACGATTGGCAGAGAACCCCAATGACAAGTTGTTGCCAGCGTTTAGCAGTTTTGCCGAAGCCATTGAGCGAATGGCATTTGAGCCCAGCAAACGCACGGGTGAGTACCTGCTGTGGCAAGACACTCTCGCTAGTTTGTTGCGTTTGGCAATGGGGGTTGGCATTAGTGCCTTGATAGGGCTGTTGATTGGCATCGGTAACGGCATGGTGCCTTACATGCGCTCGCCGCTATCGCCTTTGGTAACAGCTTTGTCACTCATTCCGCCAATGGCAATTTTGCCGATTCTGTTTATCGTTTTTGGTTTGGGCGAGGTTTCCAAGGTGGTGCTAATTGTCATTGGTATTAGCCCCATCATTGTCCGAGATTTACAACTTCGCACCGATGCGCTGCCCAACGAGCAACTACTCAAAGCTCAGACGCTTGGTGGTAACAGTTGGCAGATTATTGTGCGAGTGGTATTGCCGCAAATCATGCCACGATTGATTGAAGCGATTCGCCTGACCTTAGGCAGTGCCTGGCTGTTTTTGATTGCAGCTGAAGCCATTGCCGCTACCGAGGGCTTGGGCTATCGCATCTTTCTGGTTCGGCGCTACCTGTCGATGGATGTCATTTTGCCTTACGTCCTTTGGATCACGGCGCTGGCATTTGCCATGGACTGGTCATTGAAGCGCTTGTCGCTACTCGCGTTCCCTTGGTATCACGCATCGAAGGGAGGCCGCGATGACTGATTCAATTATTGAGTTCAATAACGTCTGGAAAGAGTACGGCGACAACGTGGTGCTCGAACGGCTAAACCTGGGCGTCAAAGCAGGGGAATTTGTCAGCATTGTTGGTGCTTCCGGTTGTGGCAAAACGACGTTTCTCAACTTATTACTGGGCACGGAGCAAGCCACTCGCGGCGAGATTTTGCTCGATGGCCAACCGCTCAACCCAGAGCCGGGCATTGAGCGCGGTATTGTGTTCCAGCGCTATTCGGTGTTTCCGCACTTGACGGCATTGGAAAACTGCATGTTGGGTGATGAGTTTGCTGGTTCTTTGACGAGTTTATTGCTTGGCCGCTTGGCCGGAAAAGCAAAATCTGCTGCTCGCGAGCGTGCCATGAGCATGCTGGAAAAGGTTGGCCTGGCGAATGCCGCCAATCGTTATCCCAGTGAGTTATCTGGTGGTATGCAGCAGCGTTTGGCGATTGCCCAGGCTTTGCTCAAACAGCCTCGCATCTTGCTACTTGATGAGCCATTTGGCGCCCTCGATCCAGGGATTCGCAAAGACATGCATGGTTTGATTGGTGAACTGTGGCAGGAGCAACAACTCACTGTCTTTATGATCACCCATGATCTAAGTGAAGGCTTCCACCTCGGTAGTCGGCTCTGGGTGTTCGACAAACTGCGCCACGATCCACAAGCACCTGAGCGATTTGGTGCTCAAGTGACTTTTGACATTCCACTTCATCATGAACATTCATCCGCAGCGCAAATGGACCAACTGGCAACCTTGCCGGGAACGCCAAAAGCTGCGGTGCTAGCTGCGTCTTAACCGATAACAATCAAACGCGTAGCTGAGTTAGAGGATTTTTTATGGCCGATACAATTTTTACTGATGTGATACCGCCAGCGGCACACTGGTCGATGGTGGTTCCACAAGGGCATACCTTGGTGCTCACCGATCCCGATGGTGGCGCCAATCTGAGTATGTTGTTTTACAACCCCAATAATCTGCTAGAGCGCTACAATGCGCCAGATACCCTCAAGTGTCAGCATACCTTCAAACTGACCCAAGGGCATTGCCTGTACTCCGACATGGGCCGGGTATTTTGCTCGATTACTCGCGATGATACCGGTTGGATCGATTCCGTAGCGGGCGTTGCCAATAAAGCTAAGGTTGCCAGCAAATGGGGTAAGCGCGATTACCAGACTGATCGCAACAGCTGGAAGCAAAATGGTTATGACGCCCTGTTAGTTGAAGTTGCCAAATATGGCTTAGGTAAAAAAGACCTAGCGGCGAATTTAAACCTGTTCAGTAAAGTGCATACCGATGCTGAGGGCAATTTGCAGTTTGCCACTGGGCACAGCAAAGCTGGCAATGTCATTGAATTGCGCTTTGAGATGGACACCTTGGTGGTGTTTACAACCTGCCCTCATCCGATGAATCCAGCTACCGAATACCCTCGCCATTCGGTGCAACTCAGTATGGTCAAGTCGGCTGCTGTCGCTGATGACGATACGTGCCTTAATTCGCGACCAGAAAATGGTCGAGGCTTCGAGAACAACCGCCGTTATTTGGCTCATTCGGGCCATAGTACTGGCTGTTGTTAGGAGACAAGTCGATGATTAAAGAGAGTAACTTGCTCGCAGAACACGCAGTACAACGAGATGTGGTCGATGCCGGTGATTACTACATGAAAGTGGTCAAGGCCGGTCAGACAGTAAGAATTCTCGATCTGGAAGGCAATCAGGCAGCCGATACTTTGTTTTATAACGCCCACGATCCATCGGAGCGCTATAGCGCCATGGATACTATTCGAGAGCAGGGTAATGTCTATTTAACAGCAGGCACCGAGCTGCTATCCAATGAAGGTAACCTGATGTTGGAAATTGTCGCCGATACTTGCGGTCGACACGACACCTTGGGTGGTGCTTGCGCGACGGAAAGCAATACGGTGCGCTACGCCATCGACAAAAAATGCATGCATGCTTGTCGCGATAGCTGGCTTCTCGCAGTTGCGGAAAACGAGCAATTTGGCATGAGCAAGCGCGATATTACCCACAACATCAACTTCTTTATGAATGTGCCTATTACTGAGCAGGGTGGCTTAACCTTCGAAGACGGCATTAGTGGTGCGGGCAAGTATGTTGAGCTAAGAGCGGCGATGGATGTGATTGTGCTGCTATCGAACTGCCCACAGCTGAATAATCCCTGCAATGCTTACAACCCGACTCCGGTTGAAGTGCTGATCTGGGACTAATTGAAACAATGAACCAACTGGGCAGGGGACGACCCCGTTAAACGCCCGCTATTCATCTCGGGACGACCCGAAATAAAGACTCAAATTGAACAGCTGATACGCAGATTTCTAGCGGCAATGTTCGCCGTGTTGTTGAAGAGCTTCTCGCACAACAATATGACGGACATTGCCAAGCCAATCGAAGTTCCAAGTTCGCTGATGAAGTTGGATAGCGCTGGGTTAAACGTTGATCAAATTGAGCAAAGGTGAATGACCTATGTTTGCAAAAGTGCTGATTGCCAATCGCGGCGCGATTGCTTGTCGCATTATTCGGACGTTGCGAGCCATGAACGTCAAAAGCGTGGTGGTGTATGCCGAAGCTGACGCCGATAGTTTGCATGTCTCGCAAGCTGATGAAGCCTACTCCTTGGGTGATGGCGCAGCCGCTCAAACCTACCTTGATCAAGACAAGTTACTGGCCATCGCGGCTCAGTCTGGTGCCCAAGCGGTTCATCCCGGCTATGGTTTTCTGAGTGAAAATCCAACCTTCGTCGAGCGTTGTGAGCAGGCTGGGCTGGTCTTTCTCGGTCCCACTGCTGCCCAGATGAACGGCTTTGGCCTCAAGCATGAAGCGCGCGCGTTGGCCGAGCAAGCCTCGGTGCCGCTATTGCCGGGGACCGGATTACTCGACTCGCTAGAGCAAGCGCTAGCGCAAGCAGAGCAGATTGGCTATCCGGTGATGCTGAAAAGCACTGCCGGTGGCGGTGGCATTGGCATGCAACGCTGTGACACTGCTGATGAGTTGTGTGATAGCTACGAGTCGGTCAAGCGCTTGAGCGAAAACAATTTCGCCAATGCCGGTTTGTTTCTGGAGAAATTCATTCAGCACGCTCGCCATATCGAAGTACAGATCTTCGGCGATGGCCAAGGCGAGGTCGTTGCGTTAGGCGAGCGTGATTGTTCGGCACAACGTCGGAACCAGAAAGTCATCGAAGAAACCCCTGCGCCGCATTTGTCTGATGACACCCGCTCGGCCCTGCAACATACCGCGATTCGATTGGCGGCACAGGTCAACTACCGCAATGCGGGTACCGTTGAATTTGTGCTGGACCAACAAACAGAGCAGTTTTACTTTCTTGAAGTGAACACTCGCTTACAAGTAGAGCACGGCGTTACTGAGCAAGTGTTTGCCGTCGACTTAGTGCGCTGGATGATCGAGTTGGGGGCCGGTGAGCTCACGCCACTGGCCGAGTTAGCACCAACACTCAAACCTCAGGGGCATGCAATTCAGGTTCGTTTGTACGCCGAGGATGCCAACAAAAACTTTCAACCCTGTGCTGGCTTGCTCACTCAAGTTGATTTTCCAGCCACTGATGGCTTGCGCGTTGATCATTGGGTTGAGGCGGGGTTGGAAGTGTCACCCTTTTTTGATCCGATGCTGGCGAAGATCATCTTTACTGACGTCGACCGTCAGCAAGCGCTCCATGGCTTAGCCAACGCCCTTGCCGATACCAAGCTTTATGGCATTGAGCATAACTTGGGTTATTTGTCGCAACTGCTGGCCACTGAATTGGTGCAGCAAGGCAAGGTTCTCACTCGAAGCCTGAATGACTTCCATTACCAGCCAACAAGTGTCGATGTTGTCAGTGGCGGTACCCAAACCTCCATCCAAGACTATCCGGGGCGGGCCGGCTATTGGGATATCGGCGTGCCACCTTCGGGGCCGATGGATTCATTGACCTCGCGGTTGCTCAATCAGCTACTCGGCAATGACGAGTCTGACGCTGGCTTGGAAATGATCATCAGTGGCCCAACGCTCAGCTTTAACAGTGATAGCCAAATTGCCATTGGTGGTGCGGCGATCGATACCAAGTTAGATGGTCAAGTCATTGCACCTTGGACTGTGATTGACGTTGCCGCTGGCCAAACCCTCACTCTGGGTAAAATTAGCGGCGCTGGCGCTCGGAGCTATCTGGCCGTCGCCGGAGGGATTCAGTGCCCAGATTATCTAGGTAGTAAATCAACGTTCACCTTGGGCCAGTTTGGTGGCCATGGTGGCCGCGCTTTGCGTGCCGGTGATGTTTTGCATTTAGCTCAACAATACACGCCAAAGGCCGCGACCAGTAGCGCTATCGCAAAGCCGCCAATGATGACCCAAGATTGGTCCATTCGGGTGATATATGGCCCCCACGGAGCCCCTGACTTTTTCACCCAAGCCGATATTCAGGCATTTTTCGATGCCCAGTGGCAGGTTCATTTTAACTCGTCTCGAACTGGTGTGCGCTTGATTGGACCTAAACCACAGTGGGCTCGTAGTGATGGCGGTGAAGCAGGTCTGCACCCATCAAATATCCATGATAATGCTTATGCCGTTGGGACCATCGATTTTACCGGCGATATGCCGGTCATTTTAGGACCTGACGGTCCGAGCTTGGGTGGTTTTGTCTGCCCTGCCACCATTATCAAAGCCGATTTGTGGAAAATGGGGCAACTCAAGGCGGGCGACACCATTCGCTTTGTTCCTGTCAGCCATGAGCAAGCAGAACAGGCTGAGAAGCAGCAACTGTTAGCCATTGAAGAAGGGCGCTTTGAAGAAACCGAGTTGGACGCAGAGCCCTATTCGGCGGAACAACCGCTACCTTCGCCGATACTGAAAACCCTTGATGCTGCTTGTTATGGTGAGCAAGTGGTTTACCGACCCAGCGGTGAGGATTTTTTGCTGGTGGAATATGGCCCGCAAGTGCTCGATATTCGCCTGCGATTTCGCGTCCATGCCCTAATGCTGGCATTGCAGGAACAAGCCATTGAAGGCGTGCTTGAGCTCACCCCGGGTATTCGCTCGCTGCAAATTCACTACAACAATTTGCAGTTACCACAAGCCGATCTATTGGCTCAGTTAGAGCAAATCGAAATGGCGTTGGGCGATATTGACCAGCTGACTGTTCCTGCTCGAGTGGTTCACCTGCCATTGTCTTGGGACGATGAAGCGACCCGTTTAGCGATCAAAAAATACGATGAAGTGGTCCGCAAAAATGCCCCTTGGTGTCCCGACAATATTGAGTTTATTCGCCGTATTAATGGTTTGGATTCAGTCGATGAGGTCAAGCAAATTGTCTTCGATGCCAACTATTTGGTGATGGGATTAGGCGACGTGTACTTAGGGGCGCCGGTGGCAACGCCGATGGATCCGCGACATCGTTTGGTGACTACCAAATACAATCCCGCCCGCACCTGGACACCGGAGAATGCAGTTGGGATCGGTGGTGCTTATTTGTGTGTCTATGGCATGGAAGGGCCGGGCGGCTATCAGTTTGTCGGCCGCACCATGCAAATGTGGAATCGCTACCGGACTACCGAAGCATTCAGTAAACCTTGGCTACTGCGATTTTTCGATCAAATCAAATTCTATGAAGTCAGTGCCGATGAGCTATTGACCATCCGCCAGCAGCATCCGCGTGGTCAGCATCCGGTGAAAATTGAACAGACCGAGTTTTCGCTGGCCGATTATCAGGCCATGCTCGATGCCAATCAGCCACAAATTCAGCAGTTTAAAACCAAACAGCAACAAGCGTTTGAAGCGGAGCGGCAGCGTTGGATTGACAGTGGTGACGCCAATTTTGAGGCCGAGACAATTGGCCAAACTGAAGCCAGCGACGATCAACTTAACGACGGCGAACAAGCCGTTGAAAGTCATGTGGCAGGCAATATCTGGCAAGTGTTGGTGAAGCCCGGTGATGTGGTTAAAGCAGGACAAGTATTGATGATTTTAGAAGCGATGAAGATGGAATTGGAAGTAACGGCGCCGAGCGATGGTGTCGTCGTCAATCTGACACAACAAGCTGGCGCGCAAGTCCACGCCGGTCAGCGTTTGCTGGTGATATCTGAAACTGAGCAGACTGTTGCAACGGAGGTTGGACAATGAGTGAACTGAATCTGGCCACTGTCAGTGGTGTACTTGCCGCTTATGCCGAGGGCAAGATTAAGCCTGCGACGTTTTTGCAGCAAAAGCTCGATGATGCTCGCGCAGATAATAATAATTGCTGGCTCAGTCTGCTCAGTGACGAGCAGTTATCGGCCTACGTTGCAGCCTTGGAGGATAAATCGGCCGCTGATCTGCCTCTCTATGGTGTGCCATTTGCCATTAAAGACAACATTGATTTAGCTGATCTGCCAACGACTGCCGGCTGCAAAGAATACAGCTATCAACCGACCGAATCGGCGTTTGTTGTGGCGCAATTAATTGCTGCAGGCGCGGTGCCATTGGGTAAAACTAATCTTGATCAATTTGCTACTGGCTTGGTCGGAACACGTTCACCTTGGGGCGCGGTCAGCAATAGTTTTGATGCCAGTTATATCTCAGGTGGCTCCAGCTCAGGCAGCGCCGTGAGTGTTGCCACCGGTCAGGTGTGTTTCTCGTTGGGGACCGACACCGCGGGCTCTGGGCGAGTTCCCGCCGCTTTTAACAACATTGTTGGCATGAAAGCGAGCAAGGGCCGCTTGAGTTGCTCGGGCGTGGTGCCCGCTTGTAAGAGCCTCGACTGTGTGACGCTATTTGCCCACACCACCGATGACATTGAACGATTGCTGGCCATTGCTGGTGCGTATGACGGCAATGACTGCTACGCCAGACCACTGCCATCAACGAGCGAGAGCTATCTGCCGCAACAAGGCTTAGCTGGTAAGACTCTCGGGGTACCTAAGGCCAGTCAGTTGGCGTTCTTTGGTAATGAGTCGGCATCTGAGCTGTTCGCCGAATCGTTGCAACAGTTGAGTCAGCAAGGTGCAACCTTGGTCGAGATCGACTTTGAACCATTTTTACAAGCGGCCAAACTGCTGTATGAAGGGCCATGGGTGGCTGAGCGCTATGCTGCTATCCAGTCGTTTTTTGAAGCAGACAGCAGCCGTTGCCTACCAGTGATCGAAACCATCATCGGTGGTGCGCAAGGCAAAACCGCGGTTGATGCATTTAACGCTATGTATAAATTGCAAGCCTATAAGGTGCAATGCGATGCCATCTTGGCTAAATTCGACGCCATCGTCACCCCCACTGCCGGCACTATCTACACGATTGACGAGGTCAACGCCGACCCCATTACGTTGAACTCGAATATCGGCTACTACACCAACTTCATGAACCTCCTCGACTATGCTGCGGTTGCCGTGCCTGCTGGATTTCAAACGACGGGGTTGCCGTTTGGCATCACATTGTTTGCTGATGCTTGGCAGGATGGCGCGCTGCTGAGTATGGCGGGGCAGTTACAGCAAGCCTATGGCTTCAATTTGGGCGCAACCGAGATGGCCTTGCCGCCGTTAGCTGAGCAAGCTGAAGCTACTGCAGAAATGGTTGAGCTGGTGGTCTGTGGTGCTCACTTGCAAGGTTTACCGCTCAATCACCAATTGCTGGACCGAGGTGCCACCCTACTGGAGCAAACCGCCACCTCTGCCAATTACCGTTTCTATGCGTTGGCCGGTGGACCGCCATTTCGTCCTGGTTTGATTCGAGATGAAGCAAACGGTGCCGCGATTGCCGTGGAAGTCTGGCAAATGCCGCTGGCGCATTTGGGCAGTTTCCTCGCAGGTATTCCACAGCCACTGGGTTTAGGAAAAGTAGAGCTGGCCGACGGTCGTTGGTGTGTCAGCTTTATTTGTGAAAGCTATGCCATTGAGTCCGCAACTGAGATAACCCACTTTGGCTGTTGGCGTCGTTACCTGGAAAAACAAGCGAACTAGTCGATAGTCTAATTTCATCAAAAAGCTCGATCATCCGATCGAGCTTTTTTGTTTGACTCCCCAACTTGCCGTGATGAACTAAATTTATCCAATAGGTACGGAACATCTATGCTTAATAGCTGTTCAAGTCGACTCGTCTTGTATTGCACACGCGCCTCCACTGGTAGCGACAGCCTAACTTTTGGGAGGCCAAATGAGCGAACCTGTTGTATCAGCGACGAAAGGAATCGAAGCGATGATCACTGCCAATGTATTGATTTTAGAGGACGATCGTTTTCAAAGTCGGCTTATGGAGAGCATGGTGAAAGGCTTGACCTCGGGCCATGTTGCGATCGCGGCCAATGGTCACGAGGCGTTGGAACACTTGAAGGCGGAGCCATTGCCCCATTTGATCTTGTGCGATATTCAAATGCCTGAAATGGATGGCATTGAGTTTTTGCGAGCTTTGGCTGGCTTGAGTCACCAGTGCTCTGTTGCGCTCACCAGTGCCATTGATAGCAACATCATCGACTCCGTGCTGCAAATGGCCCGCTGGTATGGCATCAACAATGTATCGAAAGTTGAAAAACCAATCCAGCAGCAAGCGATTCTTCGGTTGTTAAAACAAGCTCAACAAGTGGAGGAAGCTGAGTCGAAATCTTGGCCTCAGTACGCTTTTAGTGATGACGATATTATCGAAGCGGTTGCCTCTCAGATGGTGCCTTTTTATCAACCTCATGTTGCGGCTAAAAGTCGAGAAATTGTAGGTGCCGAAGCGCTTATTCGGTGGCAGCATCCCGAGCACGGTACGCTGACGCCCAATCACTTTTTGCAGCAAATAGAGCAATTGGGCTTGAGTCATCAATTGACGCTAAAAGTGTTGCAACAAGGTATCGCCGACTGCGCGCGCTGGCATCAGCTTGGTATGCCGTTGCACATTTCGATTAATGTTTCTGCTTCGGATATGGTGGAGTTGGCGTTTGTCGATAGCGTCTTGGCCATTCTGAACGAACATCAATTGCCTGCGCAATATTTGACGTTGGAGTTGACTGAAACCGAAATATCGCCTCATTTAGCCAAGTCACTCGATACCATGAGTCGGCTTCGGATTAACAAGATCAATCTGTCCATTGATGATTTTGGCACTGGCCATTCATCTTTACATCAGTTGATTACCAGCCCATTTAATGAATTGAAAGTGGACATGGCATTTGTCCGTCACATGTTAACCAGCGACAAGCATCAAGCAACGGTTTCGGCATCCTTAGTACTGGCCAAACAACTGGGATTGAAAACAGTCGCTGAAGGGGTAGAAACACAAGAACAGGCCAACAAACTAGCAGACTTGGGCTGTGATATTTTGCAGGGCTATGTTTACTCACCAGCGTTACAAGGTGACCAGTTCATCGAATGGTATAAAGCTAATCCAATAGGCTAATGATAATTACCGCAGCCAACTGTTCATCTCGATCAGAATCCTCATCTGTCCCTTGATTTGGAGGGTAGCCGGTGACGGCAACCAAATAGTGTTGTTGGGGGCGCGCATAAAGCCGAATATGGGTTTTTGTGCTGATTTGTTGCCGTTGCCGCAATAGCGTGTGTAACCACGCCGCAACCGGTTTTTGGTTTGGGTCTGTGCATTCAATCAAGTAATCCAAGCTGACGGCTGATAACTGTTGTAAGTCAATCGCCAGCCACTCCACTGCTTGCTTGTTGGCAAACTGAATATGACCATGCTGATTGACGGTAACGACAATATCGGTAATCGAGTTGAGCAGCTCCTGATGGTGTTGGTTTTGCCGCTGTAATGAGGTTTGAATCGCTTTAAACTCAGCCAATACTTGCCCGAGTTCTTGCAGTTGCCCTAAGGCCTTGGGAGCCTGTGTTTGAGAAGCTGAAGTGGTTAAGTAGTGCAATAGTAATTTTAGTGGCTTGATGATTTGTTTGCGCATCAATAGCCAAGTGAGAAGTGACATTGCCAGCACACCAATAATAATCACGGCGATGAGCAAAATTGGCTCCCAAATAGCGGCGCTGTATTTCGGCAATAGCAAGGTCACTTTGGCTGGAATCATGGTGCCGTTGTTCATATAGCTGACGATGACCGCTTCTGATACGCCTTCCATGCTGGTTATTTGTTGTAAAGCGATGTAGTAACCATCCGAAAACGAATATCGAGCCGTGACAAAAGATGGCACGGTTAATTGCACTCGAACCTCCACGCCCAAGCTTTTTGCGATTTGCTGACTGAGTTCTGGTACCGCTCTTCGGAGTAAAACGAGCTTGCCATTTGTTTCTTGGGTTCTATTGCTATTTGAAATCAGTTGCGAGGTGTAGATGAAGATTTGGCCTCCGGAAATCAGCAAGCCAAAGTCGGTTTCTGATGGGGGAGTCGAGCGAAACAAATTTAACGTTTGGACAGGTGAGTGCTCGTTAAGTAAGGCTTTAAAGAACAAAATGCTGCCGCTATCTGATTGGATAATGACGCCATGGATCAGGGACGATTCAAGACTGGCATCAGAGAAATTTGATGCGATGAATTTGGCGTTTTGCTGCTCAACAAATTGGTACATATCATCCCAGTATGCAAAGTCATTGGTTAGCAGTTGTAACTGGAAAAAGTTGTTATCCACTAGGTTTTTGAGAATGTCACTAAACTGATGGGCAAATAACTCCTCACGCTCGCGGTTATCAAACCAAATGGTGACGCTGATGACGGTCACTGCTATGGCGATGGTAACGGCAGCAAAACTAAGCAGATGCCAACCAATCTTGCTTTCCATTGATTGCGACATCATCACCCTTCTCTCCTGACGATGATTACGATGTCTTGGTTGCTGCTTTCGCTGCTGAGCGCTCTCAGTTGAATATGGATATCATCAACAGTCTCAGGCATTGAAACTAAGCGCACTGTGAGTGAGCGACTAATGTCTTGGTGATGGGCAAGGGTAAGCAAATGCGCAATTGATGCGTCCGGTTCGGTACTTTCAATTAAGTAGTCAATAGGCTGGCCGATGAGCTGTTTTTCGTTGAGTCGCAGCCACTTTAGAGAGGCGGTATTGGCGAAACTGATGGCACCGTTGGGAGATACAACAAAAAGGGCATCGGAAATGGATCCAAGTATTAATTGGTTGTAACGGTGCTGCCGAGATAAACGCAGCAACAGGCTGTCGATGGAGCGCGTCAGCGAGCCTATTTCATCCTTTCTATGGCTCAGTGACAGATCTGCGATGGCGCCAAACCCTTTCATTTGGTGGAGCTTGGCCGATAGCAAGGTAATTGGTCGAATGATCAAACGATTATTGGCCATCAGAATTAGCATCGCGACGATAACAAAGACCACCACATTGACCACCATGGTGACTGTTTCGACCATCAGGTTGCCCTGAGGGAGTTCGAACCGTGTCTCGATAATAATGGGAATAGTCTCGCCATTTTGTGTTTCGGAACTAAAGCTGGCGCCAATTGCCTTATCACTGCGCCAAAACGAAGTCACTTTGAGTTCGGTGATTTCATTGGTCGCCACCAAAACTGGATTGTTTGGACGAATCAGGGTCGATACGTCTAAGTAGATACCTAAGCTGTCGCCGAGTTCTGATAGTAACTCGTCATCTAACTCTCTTAACACGGTAAAAAAGCCAACAAGAGGACCCGTCGGAGTCTGCTCAGGAATCACCGAATGGGAGCGGGGCGCTGATGCAACATTCTGCTCGGCAAAGATTGGTGAAGTGGCATACATATAGAGCATATCTTCGATGAAAATAAAGCCCTGATCGTCAGCTGTTCGAGCAATAGAAAACCGGCGATTGGTTAGTAGGTTGCCGATGTCCTGGTTGTGTTTATTGGCTAATGATGTGACATAAGCGACTTCAGCTGATTGCTCATCTCGAATTAAGATAGCTTCGACATTCATGGCATCAAGTGTTGCTGGATTTAGCCAACGCTCAATAAAATGACCACTTCGATTCTGAAGGTAATCAATGGTTTCACGGTGTAGCCCTAAGTTGTCAGCGAGAAATTGCAGAAGATCGATCTGGCTGGCTATTTCTTTGGTCGCAACTTGGCCATAGTTATCAATGGCGCGGTTAATGCGAATACCTTCGCGGTGCTTATTAATCCAGACATTGGCACCAAACTCCAGCAGTGCAAAAGCAAGCAGAAGCACCAACACAAACCAGCCTAGAAGTGACGCTAACTTGCTTTCGCGAGTAATCATGTCGGTTTATCTTCTGATGATGGTCGATTGGCGCTCAGATCTGTAAGCCAGCGTTCTACCTCTCCTTCCAATTGCTCTAAATCGGCAGCTAATTGATTGAGCATGTTGTGGTAATCCGATGGCCGCTGCTGTTTGGCATCATTTTCAATTGCTTTGCATGTCGACACAGCTCTTTGGGCGCCTAAGTAGCGCAGCCCTCCGCCCATTTTATGGGCTAACTCGGATAGCTTGGAATAGCCATCAGATACCAATGCTTGCTCCATATCGGCGATTAGATGCTGCTCTTCGAGAAATGCCTGAAGTACTTGCTGAATGACTTCGTTATCGTCCCCGATTAACCCCGTGACATGCGCTCGGTTGAGGATGCCGGAGTCGGAAGATTCCTTAGCCAATGAAGGGGGAGCCGTTGTAGCCTGCGGCAAACAAAGTAACTTCTGTCTCAGGGTGTCGAGGGTGAATGGCTTTGACAGGTAGTCATCGAAACCGGCTTGCTGGCAGCGCTGTATTGAATCACTCAGGGCATCAGCGGTCGTCGCGATTAACCTAGGGTGTTGATTGTCTCGTTCTGCTGAGATTTTTCGAGCTAGGGTAAAACCGTCCATTTTTGGCATGTGGCAATCTGACAGAACGACATCAAAATCGCCGTTCTGCCATTTTTCGTAGGCTTCTTGACCGTTTAACGCAACGACTGGCTTGATGCCAAGGCAGGCTAATTGGCTGGTTAGCACTTTGATATTGACTTGATTATCCTCGGCGACAAGGACGTTTAGTTGAGCGAGTTGCGGAGCTGGTTCGAGGTCGATGCTCAGCTCATCTGCTATTACCGACTTCGCTTCTTGTTCAATCTTGATAGGCTCTAATTGCAATTCTACGGTAAACAAGGTGCCAACGCCTTCGAGCGAGGACAAACTTATTCGACCACCCATGCCTTCGGTGATTTCTTTACAAATGCTAAGTCCTAAGCCAGATCCGCCGTATTTTCGCGTGGTGTCGATATCGGCTTGAACGAATGGTTTGAACAATTCATTTTGCTTCGCGGCAGAGATGCCGATACCGCTATCGCGAATATTGAACCTGACAAGGTGATAACCGGTTTGCGACGCTGATTGCGAGGCGGCATCGTCAATCAATTGTGCGTTGAGCTCGACAAAGCCCTTATGGGTGAATTTGATGGCATTGGAAACCAAATTGTTCAACACCTGCATCAAGCGGGTTGGGTCAGTAAGGTAGACCTTGTTCAGTGCCGGATCGAGTTTGCAATATAAGTCGAGCTCACTCGACAGAGTTTTGTGTTTGAAATTGTCGACGACACTATTGAGCAGGTTTTCTAGTTGCACGGGAGCTTTTTCAAAGGTGAGTTTTCCTGCATCAATTTTTGAATAATCCAGCACGTCATTAAGCAATGCCATCAGGTTTCTGGCTGAGCCATTCAGCACGGTCAATAACTCTGTTTGCTCTTTATTCAGCGAGGTAAATGACAGGGCTTCAGCCATGCCCAGTACACCGTTCATGGGGGTTCGTATTTCATGACTCATTCGGGCAAGAAAGTCACTCTGTGAACGAGCCGCGCGTTCGGCATCTTGGCGCGCTTGCTGGGTTTGCTGGAGTGCTTGTTCAACTTCGCGATGAGCTTGTTTTCGTTGGCGAATTTGTAAACGCTGTAGCAGGAATACGCCAAAGGTAATAAATGCAACGGCAAAGGCGATGTTGTAAAAATATTTGTGGTCGAAAATGCTGACATCGGGGACAGCGGTACTGGTTTTGCCCCACTTGCGGCGTAATTCATCCATCTCCAGTGGTGAGAAGGTTGCCAAACCAATATCGACCAATTCGACTAAAGGCCAGTGTTTTAGGTTAACGGCCATTCGAAAGGCTAAGTCTTCGTTAATGTCGGTGACTTCGTTTACCACCAAGTCGCCGAAGTTACCTTGCTTGGAGCGATAAATCATTGCTAATTCATCATCTAGCAAAACATCGGCGCGATTATCTTCAATAGCTTGAGTTGCTTCTGTGGCACTGTCGACATGGAGAAACTCATTGTTTGGCAATCGAGTGCTCATTAAGTGGCTTTCGTAGTAATCCTTGATAGACGCGATTCGGGCATCAGAAAGTTGTTCGAAAGACGAAAAGTTATCTTTCGCCCGACTCAAAAACGCCGGTGATGATTGGCCAAACGGAATCGAAAAATGCCACCGCCCCTCTCGTTGCGGCGTTTTGTAGACGTTTGGCATTAGCTGGATATCACCCTTATCGAGCGCTTTTAGGGCTAACCGTGCATTGGAGACTCGAATGGGTTGAAACTCAATGCCCATGCGATTGCCAATGGATGACAAAACGTCTATTGCCAAGCCTCCAACCCCTGCAGTATCGGGCACAACGTAAGGAGGATAACCACTTTCCATCGCCGCATAGTAAGTAACTGGGTTTTCAAGTAAGTATTCCGATAGCTGTTGGTTTACGCCGCCTTCTAACTGAAGCAAGGTCAGTTGAAATATTGACTCTTGGCTCCCCATGTTTTGTTGCCACAGAGCGGCTGCATCCTCAGTGTTGATAGTACGAAACACTTTATTGAGGAATTCCACTTCTGGTTTGCGATCTCGGAGCATCATTGCGCGAGCGAAAATAGGTGGTGCAGTCTGGTTTTGCGGCTTGAAGTCTTGCCGCATGTCTCGGCGGGTTAGCACCGATTCCGCAACCCAAGGAATCCAAGAATAGATCAGGTAGTAATCGTTACGGCGCGACAGCATGTCATCCAAGTCGTCGCCAAAAACGCGATGCATCGAACCGGCACTCGGCAGGCTGAAGTTGGCAAAGTCGGGGACATGAATAGCCGATGCCTTATGATGCCGAGATGGATTTGAGCGGACGTATACCGCCGGCTTCATCGATAAATATGGGATGGTGAAATACGCTTTTTGAAACAATGAATCGGCGTAGGGAGCGATGGCGATGACATCGACTTCGCCAGATTCAAGTACCTCGAGGTAAGTGGCAAAGCTGGTAGCTTTGAATTGGATCCTGATGTCGTACTTTTTACCGATATCAAGCCAAAACTGCTCAAGGAACGACGCTAACTTGGGAAAATCACCATACCAGTCTTTTTCAATTGCAGAGAATGACGGTAAGCCGATTGTCAAACTATTGGGTTTGGTAGCTTCTTTTGGCAAATCGGTCGCTACGGGCTGCTCATCGGCTGCTACTAGCGGCGTTATGATGCAGTAAATCAGCAATGCAACTGCCAACGCTTTTATCTGAAGCCTGCTTTTCCGTTGAATCAATCCTAAAATTAATTGTGGGCACGCCACTTGCCACCTCGAACGAGTCGAAATTGTCTGTGACTAGTATGGTAAAGATTCGGATACTTTGAGAGGCAATGCTGGTAGTGTGCACAAGGTGTATCTGGCTCGTCTTTAAACGAGTCTGTAAGTTTTTGATCTAACTAACAGTATTGAGTTGGCCTGAGGGCTAACGTTGGCGTTTTTTTTAACATCGTTGAGGGTCATTCTGTGAGTCATGTTGTATTTGTACTGCTGTTAGCAGGCTTTTGGTTCGTCAGCTATTACCTGCAATGGTCGCTGGTCTGGCCTGCTTTGCTCACAGGCATTTGGTTGCTTGGTAGGGTGCGCAGCCGTAACTTACAGCGTATTCGTGAACAAAAAGCCGATCAAATTACTCATTGTGCTGCAGCACTTGGTGTACCAGAGTATTTTGTCGAACACTATTTCGACAAGGAAGCTTGGCAAGCTCGGGAAAACTACAATGATGTGCATCCGGGCCGAGTCGCAGAGCAACTAGCGGAAGAATTCAAAGCACAGAACTAAGGTCTGTTGATCGTTACTTTAGCGGTCATACTCCAATGGCTGTGATAAACTTCGCACAACCTTGATTCATACCTTTCCGAGTTTGTTTGTGAGCAACGATCCTCTTGCTTTTAACCGCCGCCTTTCCATTGCCCCGATGCTCGATTGGACGGACCGCCATTGCCGTTATTTCCACCGTCAGCTCAGTGCCGATGCGCTGTTGTATACCGAAATGGTGACCACGGGTGCCATTCTGTACGGCAAAGGTGATTATTTGGCATTCAATGAACTTGAGCAGCCGGTTGCCTTGCAATTGGGCGGCAGCGATCCGGAGGATTTGGCGAAAGCGGCCAAAATTGGCGCCGAGCGCGGTTACTCGGAAATTAACCTGAATGTTGGCTGCCCATCGGATCGAGTGCAAAAAGGTCGCTTTGGTGCGGTGTTGATGACCGAGCCTGAATTAGTTGCCCAGTGCGTCGATGCCATGAAGCAAGTGGTTGATGTGCCGGTTACGGTGAAACACCGGATTGGCGTTGACGAGCAAGACAGCTACCAATTTGTCCGCGATTTTGTCGGTACCGTGAATCACGCCGGTTGTGATGTGTTTATTGTTCACGCCCGTAAGGCTTGGCTGCAAGGGTTAAGCCCTAAAGAAAATCGCGAGATCCCACCGCTCGATTATCCCCGCGTATACCAGCTTAAACAGGACTTTCCGGCCTGCCACATCTCGATTAATGGCGGCATTATGACGCTGGCGCAAGCGCGCGAGCAGTTGCAACACCTTGATGGTGTCATGATAGGGCGGGCAGCCTACCAAAATCCCTATTTGCTGGCTGAAGCCGGAGAGTTGATGTTTGATCGAGAGGGCGGTGAAACCATCGGCCGCGCAGATGTGGTTGAAGCCATGTTGCCGTATATCGAGCAGCAAATCGCCCAAGGAGCCCGTTTAAACAACATTGTTCGACACATGTTAGGGCTCTATCAGGCTGTTCCTGGGGCTCGCGCTTGGCGCCGATATCTTAGTGAGAACGGTCGCGGAGACGACAAAGGTGTCGAAGTACTACAGCAGGCCATGGCACTGGTTTACGATTGATGCCACTTTTCACGTCTTCTTAAATTGTGAAATTGACTAATGGACTAGTTAATTTCACTAACC
Source organism: Neiella marina (assembly GCF_002165625.1). Taxonomy (GTDB): domain Bacteria; phylum Pseudomonadota; class Gammaproteobacteria; order Enterobacterales; family Neiellaceae; genus Neiella; species Neiella marina. The sequence goes on along the minus strand of NZ_NGNS01000016.1, from coordinate 52,449 downwards.
CTTCCTTTTCTCAACGTCCTGTCAGAACTGCTAATTTTTTCATTTAATCAAGTAATAACAACAAGATAAAAATAATTTTCAATTCTGGCACAAGCCTTGAAATAGTCTCTTCGTAACGCAGTGAAGCGCCGCAGTGTCACTGGACATTGAACTTAACCCTTAGTCCTGCAATAGACAGGAAAGGAATTGGAGAGAACATCATGAAACGCATTCAAATCGCACTTATTTCTGGTTTAACTTTGGCTACCAGCGTTGTTGCACCTGCCGCCTCGGCAGATGAGCTGACCGGAGTCGTAAGTGAAGTGGCAATGGACGTTGCAGAACAAGTAGCAGCCGATATCAGAGAAAGCTCGGTTCGTCAGTTGGAGCAAGTTTGGGCGAATTTGCAAAGCGTCATTGTTGACACTGCTAAAAGCGAGTAACGGCCATGTTGTCACCAACTGAATTAATGATGTGGTGGAGCTTGCCATTAGCAGGGTGGTTGGTGACTTGGTTCGGTCTTCACATTTTATCTATTTGGGCTCGGGGCAACTATGCCAAACGAGCAGGAGTTTGAGGCGAAATGAACACTTATCAGCAACTATATCGTGATCCGGTGCAGGGCAAATTAGCTGGCGTGATTGCTGGTTTTGCGAACCACTGGGGATTGAGTCGATTTTGGTTACGTATTGTCGCGTTAGTGATGCTTTTTAGCATGCCGATGGTGATGATTCCCGGTTACTTGCTAGCTGCGGTACTAATGCCTACGCCTCAATCGAGACTCAGATAGTCATTTAAGGCGAGAGAAGATCTCGCCTTTTGTTTGCGTAAGGTCATTATATTTGTCTGATTATTAGAGTTTTCACGCTGACTTGATATGCTGGTTACATCGAATCATGCGTCGACGATTGTGACAGGCCCTTTGTCGGGTTGTTCAGTTGCTCGGCATACTGGCAAAACAATCGAGTAGGTGAATTAGTGATTAAACGGGCCGCATTGTTATTGATGTCGTCGATGGCGACTTGGGCTTCAGCATGTGAGATTAAAGTGGAAGATGCTTATGTTCGTGCCGCCATTCCTGGCGTCCCCAATACTGCTGCATTTTTGTCGATCGTTAGTGCCTGTCAAGAGCCTGTTTCTCTAGTTGGCGGACAAACAGAGCTAGCTAACCGCCTCGAACTCCATACGCATGTTCATCAAGATGGCATGATGAAAATGCGCCAAGTCGATGCCATTGTTGTTCCTGCAAATGGCGCTGTTCAGTTAAAGCCGGGCGGCTACCATTTGATGATGATGGGGATTGACTCCGCGATTAATGACAAGACATCTATTCCAATTTTGCTAACCTTCAGTAATGGTCAGCAGTTGTCCATTGATGCGCCGCTCAAAGACCTGAAATCCTCCCATCATCACCATCACTAAAGTCTGTTAAGTGAGGCCTGTGTGTACAAACGATATTGGAAAAGTGCTGCCCTTCTAATCGGTTTTTTGTTCGTTGTATTCTATTTCATCGCGGTATGGTGGAGTGGCGAACCAGATGTGCCGAATGTTGAGTCGGTTGCGAAGCAGCAAGCGCAACAAGATCAAGTGGTGATGGTGCCGGGTTATACCTCCACAACTGCATTGGTTTTGTTGATTGAGCATTTGCTCGATAAGCCGGGTGGTTATTTGAGTAATGATGTCACGCCGCCGGGTATTTTCATGGACAACATGCCGAACTGGGAATTTGGGGTGCTTGAGATCGCCCGAGATACTGCATTGGCAATGCGCCGTGACTTTGCCCGTAGCCAATCGCAATCAACCGAAGACTCAGATTTAACTGCAGCTCACCCGGCGTTGAATATTTCTCACACCAGCTGGATGTTTCCTGCAGCTGAAGATGAATATGACAAAGCCAGAAAATCCTTGTTGGCCTACCGCTCGCGACTTGCTGATCCGGCTGATTTTTCTGCCCAATTTTACACTCGTGCCGATAACCTCAACGAATGGTTGCGCTTTGTTGAAAAGCGTTTGGGCTCGGTCTCACAAGCTTTGAGTGCTAGTGTTGGGCGCGATCGCATCAACATTGATATGTTGAGTGAGCGCTACGAAGATCCATCAACTGCCATCGCAGAGCTGCAGTTCAATCAGACGTCGTGGTGGAAAATTGATGATGTGTTCTATCATGCTCGTGGCACCAGCTGGGCCTTGTTAGTCATGTTCAAAGCTGTCGAAGTCGACTTTGCTGACGTCTTGGAGAAGAAGAATGCCACCGTCGGTTTGCAGCAAATTATCCGCGAATTAGAAGCGACTCAGGAAGCACTGTGGAGCCCCATGGTGCTCAATGGCTCCGGTTTCGGCATGCTTGCCAATCACAGCCTGGTGATGGCCAACTACATTTCCAGAGCGAATGCCGCGGTGATTGATTTGCGAGAGTTGCTCAATCAAGGCTAGGTCATTGCAAATTTCAACAAAGGGCGGCCCTCGGGCTGCCCTTGTTGTTTTTATCTGTTTATCTCTTTTTGGAATATAAAAAGCAAAATCAATTCTTTTACGTTATTTCTTAACTTGTTTAGTCTTTATCACCTCTGAAAAAGTAAGGTTAGTAACCGCCATGCAATTAAACGGACTCACCAGTCCTTTAACGGACCAACAATTAAGCCTGCTGCAACAGGCTCTGGCTGGGATGTCACCTCTGCAAATAAGCTGGGTCAGTGGCTACTTGGCTGCGTTAAGCCAAACCGGTGTCAGCACAGGTGAGGCGCCAGTTGCTGCTGCGCCAGCGGCAGATAGCGCCAAGCTCACCATTCTGTACGGATCGCAAACTGGTAATGCCGAAGGTGTTGCCAAACAGCTTAAAGAAAAAGCGGATGCCGCTGGAGTGGCCGCTGACGTCTTTAGCATGGGCGATTACAAACCAAATAAACTGAAAAACGAGAAGCTGCTTGCCATCGTTGCGTCGACCCACGGTGAGGGTGAGCCGCCCGATGATGCCGAGGAGCTGCACGGTTTCTTAGTTGGCAAGAAAGCACCGAAACTTGATGGCGCTCGTTATTCTGTGTTGGGTTTGGGTGATTCAAGCTATGAGTTCTTCTGCCAAACCGGTAAGGACTTTGATGAGCGCTTGGGCAAACTCGGTGCTGAGTCGTTCGTACCACGGGTCGATTGCGATGTTGATTACGATGATGCAGTTGCGGAGTGGATCGATAAGGTTGTCGCTGAAGCTAAGTCGCTGACGAGTGTTGCTGCGACGCCTGTGGCAGCAGCAACTGCTGCAGCGCCAGCCGCGAGCCAGTTCAACAAAAAGAACCCATACAACGCAAGCTTGCTCACCAACCAAAAGATTACGGGTCGTGATTCGATCAAGGATATTCGCCATATCGAAATCGATCTGGAAGGATCGGGTTTGCAATACCAACCTGGCGATGCGCTCGGTGTCTGGTTCCAGAATGATGAAGCCTTAGTTGACGAACTGCTCTCTTTGGTCAAAGCCGACGGTGGTACAGACGTTGATGGCAAGTCGCTACGCCAAGCGCTGATTGAAGATTATGAGCTGACCCTAAGCTACCCCGGCTTTATCAAAGCTGTTGCTGAAGCGACCGGCGAAAAAGGCTTAGCTGAGTTAGCTGCCGATGCTGGCAAGTTGCGTGACTACATTGCCGATCGTCAGATCATTGATATCGTTCGTGATTACCCGCTGGAGTTGACCGTTGAGCAACTTACCGGTGCGCTTCGCAAGATGGCGCCGCGACTTTACTCTATTGCTTCGAGCCAAGCGGAAGTTGACGAAGAAGTTCACCTCACCGTTGGCGTGGTTCGTTACGATGCCCACGGCCAAGAACACATGGGCGGCGCGTCTGGTTTCCTGTCTGAACGATTGGAAGAAGGCGGTGATGTCAAAGTCTTCATCGAACACAACAACAATTTCCGTTTACCGGAAAACCCAGAAACACCGATTGTGATGATTGGCCCAGGTACAGGTGTTGCGCCATTCCGTGCCTTTATGCAGCAGCGTGAAGCGGACGGCATTGAAGGCAACAGCTGGATGTTCTTTGGCAATCCACACTTTACCCAGGACTTCCTCTATCAGGTGGAATGGCAGTCTTATCTCAAGTCCGGCGTGTTAGGTCGTATGGACGTTGCATGGTCACGCGATCAAGCCGAAAAAGTCTATGTCCAACACCGCATTGTTGAGCAAGGTGCCGAGCTATATCAGTGGCTAGAAAAAGGCGCTCACGTTTATGTCTGTGGCGACGCCAATCATATGGCTAAAGATGTCCATCAGGCCTTGCAAACTGTCATCCAACAGCATGGCGGTAAATCAGAAGAAGACGCGCAGCAATATCTCACTGATCTGCGTAAAGCCAAGCGTTATCAACGGGATGTGTACTAATGAGCGACATTAACATCGAAGACTTACAAGTTCAGGGCAAGCTGGCTGACAACGAGCGCCTGAAGCGAGAAAGTAATTTTTTGCGCGGTACCATTGCCGAAGAACTGAATGATCAAATTACCGGTGGTTTCAGCGCCGATAACTTTCAGCTGATCCGCTTTCATGGCATGTATCAGCAGGACGATCGCGACATTCGTGCCGAGCGCGCCAAACAAAAATTAGAGCCGTTGCATACGGTAATGCTTCGCGCTCGTTTGCCGGGCGGTATTATCCAGCCGAAGCAGTGGTTGGGTATCGATCAGTTTGCTGAAGACAAGACCATTTATGGCAGCATCCGCCTGACGACACGGCAGACCTTTCAGTTTCACGGTGTATTGAAGCGCAACATGAAGTTGATGCATCAAACACTAAACGACATGGGTATTGACTCCATTGCTACCGCAGGTGACGTCAACCGTAATGTGTTGTGTACCTCGAACCCGATTGAGTCTGAAGTACATGCCGAGGCTTATCAGTGGGCTACCAAAATCTCTAAGCATTTGTTGCCAAAAACCAATGCCTACGCCGAGATTTGGTTGAACGGCGAAAAAGCAGTCACAACCGAAGAGCCGATTTTGGGTTCAACTTACTTACCACGTAAGTTCAAAACCACAGTTGCTATTCCACCGCTAAATGACGTTGATGTTCACGCCAATGATTTGAACTTTATTGCCATCGCTGAAGGCGGCAAGCTCATCGGCTTCAATGTTCTGGTTGGTGGCGGTTTGGCGATGACCCATGGTGACACGGCAACTTATCCGCGCAAAGCGACTGATTTTGGCTTTATTCCACTCGAAGCAACCTTGGATGTTGCCGCTGCGGTTGTTACCACGCAGCGCGATTTGGGCAACCGAGTCAACCGCAAGAATGCCAAAACCAAGTACACCCTCGAGCGTGTTGGCGCTGACGTATTCAAAGCGGAAGTTGAATCTCGTGCCAGCATTAAGTTCGAAGACAGTCGTCCGTACGAATTTACTGAGCGCGGCGACCGCTTTGGCTGGGTTGAAGGCATCGATGGCAAGCATCACCTGACTTTATTCATTGAAAATGGCCGAATTCTCGACTTTCCAAACAAGCCACTGAAAACCGGTATGCGCAAGATTGCTGAAATTCATCAAGGTGATTTCCGCATGACCGCCAACCAAAACTTGGTCATTGCAGGTGTGCCTGCTGAACAAAAAGATGTGATTGAGCAACTGGCTCGCGAGCACGGCTTGTTGGACGACGATACCAGTAATCAGCGCAAGAGTTCGATGGCTTGTGTGGCGTTTCCAACCTGCCCGCTGGCGATGGCTGAAGCGGAACGCATGTTGCCAAGCTTTGTTACTGATATTGAAGGTATTTTGGCCAAACATGGCGCTCCAGAAGAGTCCATCATCACCCGTGTCACCGGCTGTCCAAACGGCTGTGGCCGCGCCATGTTGGCGGAAATTGGTCTGGTGGGTAAAGGTCCGGGTAAATACAACCTGTATCTCGGCGGCACTCACAACGGCGAGCGTATTCCACGTCTGCACAAAGAAAACATCAGCGACAGCGAAATTCTCAGCATTATCGATGAGTTAGTGGGTCGTTGGTTGCAGGAGCGCGACGGAGCAGAACGCTTTGGTGATTTCGTTGTTCGCAGCGGCATTATCGCCCCTGTGGTCGACTCAGCAAAGGACTTCCATGATGTTGGCGCAATCCCAGCTTAAATCCTTATCAACGCTGTCTCCAGCAGCACAGCGTTCTGAGTTGGCCGCCATTAACGGCCACTTAGAATCGCTGAGTGCGCAGGAGCGCGTGGCTTGGGGCTTGGAGCATTTGCCTGGTACCCAAGTCCTGTCGTCCAGTTTTGGTATCCAGTCGGCGGTGTTGTTGCACATGCTGGTGGAGCAGCAGCCTGATATTCCGGTGATATTGGTCGATACCGGCTATTTGTTCACTGAAACCTATCAGTTTATTGATCAGTTGCAGCAACGTCTTAATTTGAATCTTAAGATCTATCGCAACCCGATCAGCCCGGTATGGCAAGAAGCCCGTTATGGCCGTTTATGGGAAGAAGGCGTTGAAGGCATCGACAAATACAACCGCATGAATAAGGTTGAACCGATGCAGCGCGCTCTTGAAGAGCTCAACGTCGGCACTTGGTATTCAGGATTGCGTCGCAGTCAGTCCAGTACGCGCAGCGAACTGCCAGTGGTGGATACCGTCAAAGGTCGCTTCAAGATGCTACCGATCATCGATTGGAGCAACAAAGACGTGCATTACTACTTGAAAGAGTATGGCTTACCGTACCACCCATTGTGGGACAAAGGTTATGTCTCGGTTGGTGATGCTCATACCAGCCGCCCGCTAGAAGTCGGAATGACGGAAGAAGAAACGCGTTTCTTTGGCCTCAAGCGCGAGTGTGGTCTACACGAATCGAATGTCGACGGGGACGGTATCTAATGGTCCATTCCCAGTTATTGCAGATCCCCGGCCAGTTGCTGTCGCCGCCAACGGCAGCGATATCATTGGTCGGTGCTGGCCCGGGTGATGTTGGCTTGTTGACCATCAACGCACTACTTCGCATCCAACAAGCGGAAATCGTGCTGTATGACTATTTGGTATCAGAGCAGATCTTGTCGCTGTTGCCTGCCAGTTGCCAGCGCTATTGCGTTGGCAAACGCGCAGGTCAGCACAGCATGACCCAAGATGCGATTAATCAGTTGCTATTGAAAGTTGCAGCGACCGGACAACGGGTAGTGCGCCTCAAAGGTGGCGATCCGTTTATCTTCGGCCGTGGCGCTGAAGAAATGCAGGTGTTGCTCGATAGCGGTCATCACGTTGAGGTGATTCCGGGGATTACCGCAGCCTCTGGCTGTGCGGCTTATGCCGGTATTCCACTGACGCACCGAGATGTTGCCCAAAGTGCTACCGTAGTCACTGGCTACTGCAAAGCTGCAGGTAAATCCCCTGATTGGGCACAAATGGCTGTTACCAATAGCACTGTGGTGGTTTATATGGGTCTGTTTAAAGCCGCCAAAATCGCTGCCGAGCTGATCAAGCATGGTCGTGCCGCCGGCACCCCAGTTGCCATTATTGAAAAAGGCTGTACGCCTGCGCAGCGGGTGGTTGAGTGCCAACTGAACAACCTAGCTGACACCATTGCTGAACAATCAATTCAATCGCCGGCGCTACTGGTGATTGGCGATGTGGTTGCGATGCGACTACAGCAACCGCTAGCGGCAGAGGATGTTGCCTAGATTAGTCGTGATTGTTTGCTTCATTTCATGATTGTGTGAGAGCTGGCCTCAAGAAAAATTGGTAATTGTCGATACAAACGTTATAAGTAGTTTTATCGTTTGCTCGGATGGTTTCTTTCGCTATGGCAAGGTCAGTTCTCAATCTTCTAAAGGCAGTCACATTGACTGTGGCAATGGCCTGCTCGTCGGTTCAAGCTGATTCAATTTTGTCTGCGGTGCAAATCTATTCGCAAGATGAGTTGTTGGAGCTCATCAACGACAATGAACACCTCAAACGCGTGCGCGACGATGACTGCCAGCTGGTGGAGGACATCAAAGCGCGTGCAGAAAAGATGAAAGTACCGGCTTATCAGTTTCTCTACGGTGACATGCTGCTGTACGGCGTATGTATTGAGCGCGACGCCGAGTTAGGCATGCTGTACGTTGAGATGGCTGCTAAACAAGGTTTGCCTGCGGGCTTAGAGCAATTAGGCAGGTACTATGCCCAAGGTAAGTTTGTTCGCCCCAATAAAACCCGCGCGGCTGAATATCTCTACACCGCATCATCGACCGGCCATATCAAGGCACAAATGCAATTGGTTGAATTGTACTTAGAAGGGTATGGCGACCCATCCGCTTATTATGATGTCTATCATTGGTTGCACAACGCAGTGATTGCTGACCGGGCGCAGCAACAGCGAGCAGGTGAGTTACTGGCTCAATTAGCCAATAAAATGCCAGAGGAATTGGTCAAACAAGCGCAAGGACCGCTAGAGCGTTAATTTGCGTGCATTTTCTTCGTTGCTAATTGACTCCATAAGGTATACTCAGCGCTATCAGGCCTAATTGACGAGCCAGCGTGAGTAAATCCAAACACTATCAAGATCCGCATCAGGATCGAGAAGCTAAAAAATACGACCGACCTATCGCTTCGCGGGAACTGATTCTGCAGCTATTGCAGGACCAACCCGAGCCACTCAATCGTTCCCAAATTGAAAAGCATCTTAAGCTTGCAGATGAAGAGCAGCAAGAAGCGTTGCGGCGTCGCCTGCGGGCTATGGAACGTGATGGTCAGTTAGTGTTTACACGCAGTAAATGCTACGCCTTACCTGAAAAGATGGGCGTTATTAACGCAACTGTGATTGGCCATCGCGATGGCCATGGCTTTGCTCGCCCTGATGAGGGTGGCTCCGATTACTTTATTCCGCCGCGGCAAATGTTGGCTGTGTTGCATGGTGATAAAGTGCTGATCTTGCCGACCAAGCACGACCGAAAAGGCCGGATGGAATGCCGCATTGTTCGCTTGTTGGAAGATGCTAAACGCAGCATTGTGGGGCGCTACTTTGTTGAAAAGGGCACTGGTTTTGTGGTGCCGGATGATAATCGCCTTAATCAAGACATTGTTATTCCCAAAGACGATAGCAAGGGCGCTCGCCAAGGTCATGTCGTCGTCGTTGAATTAGTGCAACGGCCTAATCAGCGCCAGCATGCCATCGGCAAAGTCACCGAAATTCTTGGTGAACACATGGCGCCTGGGATGGAAATCGAAACCGCTATTCGGCGTCACGAAATTCCACATAAATGGCCTAAAGCGGTCACCCGTGCGGTCAAGGGCATCCCTGAAGCGGTGCCGGAAAAAGATAAGTACGGCAATGGCCGAATTGACTTGCGCCATTTACCTTTGGTCACCATTGATGGTGAAGATGCCCGTGACTTTGATGATGCCGTTTATTGTGAACGCAAGCGCAGTGGTGGCTGGCGCTTGTGGGTAGCAATTGCCGATGTCAGCTATTACGTCCGGCCCGGCAATGCTCTCGATGACGAAGCCGTCAATCGGGCAACCTCGGTCTATTTCCCGCAGCAAGTGATCCCAATGTTGCCAGAACAGCTCTCTAATGGCTTGTGCTCACTGAATCCAGAAGTGGACCGCTTGTGTATGGTTTGCGAAATGACCGTTAGCGAGCGCGGGGCGCTGTCTGGTTATAAGTTTTATCCGGCGGTGATGGAGTCCAAAGCTCGCCTGACCTACACCAAAGTGGCGGCGATTTTAGATGGTGATGCCGAATTAATTGAGCGCTATCAGCCATTGGTGGGGCATATTACTCAACTTCATCATCTCTATCAGGCCTTGCATGCTGCTCGTGTTGAGCGCGGCGCATTGGGTCTTGAAACAGTTGAAACTAAGTTCATCTTCAACGCCTTCCGTAAGATTGACCACATTGTTCCAGTTGTTCGCAATGATGCTCATAAGATCATCGAAGAGTGTATGATCTTAGCCAATGTCTCGGCTGCAAAATATGTTGAGAAGCACAAAGCTGCTTCGCTGTTCCGGGTCCATGATTCGCCGGGTGAAGAACGTTTAACCAACTTCCGAAATTTCCTTGGTGAACTAGGGTTGCACCTTGGCGGTGAAATGGAACCCACGCCCAAGCACTATGCCGATTTGCTGGAACGAGCTGCTGATCGGCCGGACGCAGAGCTGATTCAAACCATGCTGCTTCGCTCCATGCGGCAGGCGGTTTACGATGCCGAGAATATTGGCCACTTCGGTTTAGCACTGAAATCCTATGCTCACTTCACTTCGCCAATCCGGCGTTATCCGGATTTGTTGCTACACCGGACGATCAAATACTTGATTGCCAAAGAGCACGGTGAAGTGCCTGATCGTTGGACGCCCATTGGCGGTTACCACTATTTTGATGAAGACATGGACTATTTTGGTCCTCACTGTTCGATGGCAGAACGTCGAGCCGATGAGGCCACTCGAGACGTCGATAGCTGGCTTAAATGCGAGTACATGCAAGACCATGTTGGTGATGAATTCACTGGCGTGATTGCCTCTGTTACGAGCTTTGGCTTCTTTGTCCGTTTGGATGAGCTACACATCGATGGTTTAGTCCATATCTCCAGCCTACAAAATGACTACTACAATTTTGATGGTGCCCGTCAGCGACTCGTTGGCAACGCCTCGGGCAAAAGCTATCGCATCGGCGATGTTGTTGAAGTTCAGGTTGCAGCGGTCAATCTCGATGACAAAATGATCGACTTTGTACTCGCCGGTCAATCGGCAAGCCGCAAAGGAACGAAATCGAAAAGTAAATCAAAAGCCAAAGGCGGCGCGAAGAAAGCAAGTGCCAATAAGGGCGTATGGAACGATACAGGCATCGCCAAGCCAAAACCGGGCTCTGCCAGAGCTGCGGTGGCGGCTGCCGGTGCAGCATTGGCAAAAAGTAAGAAGTCTAAAGGGCCGAAAGGCAAGTCAAAAGCAAAAGGCAAAGGCGCAAGCGCCGCCAAAAAACGCAAGAAAAAGTAATACATGAGTCAACTTGAATCAGTGTTCGGCATTCACGCCGTGCGCGCTATTTTAGATGCAGCACCGCTGCGAGTGGTTGAACTGTGGTGTCTGAAAGGTCGTGATGACGATGCTTTCCAAGCCATGGTTGGGCTAGCTCGGCAGCATGGTGTTAGCATCCAGTTTGTACCCCGTAGGACCCTCGATGATCGTGCCAAAGGTGAAAACCACCAAGGGGTACTGGCACGCATCAAACCCGCCAAGATCGCGAATGAAGCCGATCTCGATGCCATTTTAGCAACCAACGATCAACCGTTGTTATTGCTGCTTGATGGTGTCACCGATCCGCATAACTTAGGTGCATGTTTACGAACGGCCGATGCCGCTGGTGTTGATGCTGTGATCGTGCCAAAAGATAAGTCTGCCAGTTTAAACCCAACGGTGAGAAAAGTGGCCTGTGGCGCGGCAGAAACCGTACCCTTAGTGCAAGTCACAAATTTAGCTCGCACCATGCGCTTTTTGCAGGAGCAGGGGATCTGGTTAGTTGGTACTGCGGGTGAGGCCGAGCAAAGCCTATTTGACTGCAAGTTGCGAGGGCCAATGGGCTTGGTTATGGGAGCCGAAGGCAAGGGCATGCGCCGACTCACTCGGGAAAACTGTGACGAGTTAGTGAAGCTGCCGATGGCTGGAGCTGTTAGTAGTTTAAATGTGTCGGTGGCTACCGGCATTTGTTTGTATGAAGTCGTGCGTCAACGGCTAGGAGCATAAGCATGAGTGAATACTCAGAACAACAAATTACAGAATGGGGACAACAAAATGAAGAACAGCGTTTTGATTTGTTCCTTGGATTAGCCGTTAAGCACAAACAAGTTTGGGCACTCTCCGATGATCAAGGTTGTTTGATAGTGGACAGTGACGGCGAACAGCTACTGCCAGTGTGGCCGCTGGAAGTCTTTGCTAAAGCTGCTTCCGTTGAAGAGTGGCAAGGTTTGGAGCCACTGGCTATTTCGCTGGAAGATTGGGAACAGAAGTGGTTGCCGGGAATGGAAAATGATGTCATCGATGTCGCTGTATTCCCAGATCTTGAAGGTAGCAGTGAAGTGATTGCGGCAGAAGAGTTGGCGGTTCACTTGAAACTGCAGAAGAAAAAAGCACCAATCGCATAGATATTAGTGAATCACGAAAAAGGGCCCTCTAATGGGGCCCTTTGTCGTTTGCTTAGCCTTCACTCAGGGAGTGCGAAGTGGGCGTAGCCCTTCTTTAGATCCAACGTCAGAATAAAATGGCGTAACACATCAAACCCCAAGATGCCTTCATAGGTTTTGCTTTTTAGCGCTCTGCTACCATGGGAATTGATTGACTTTGGAACAGGAAACGCATGGCCAGCAGATGGCACAGTAATCAGCACATTTTCGAGCTCAAATGGACCGAGTTGCAAAGACGGAATACTAAAGCCCTCCATAATCGCTGTCTTATTGATGCCAGACGACAAGGCCAAATCCGATGGGAATTTCTCCAACCAGCTATGGCGAGTGGCCACCGAGCGTCTCAGCAAAATGCCTGAATTATTGCCGGTATCCAATAGTAGCCAGGCTTCTTCTTCGCCATTCAGTTGAGCTTGAATCAGCGGCAACCCCGAAACCGGGTCAATGTCCGCGGTGACATTTTGATGCTTTTTCAAATCGATACTATCGCGGGTGATCAACCGTAGTCGCTCGCCAGGGTAGTCAATCTGAATCACGAAGTGATCGAGAAAAGGTTTTCCTAGCAAGATATTTGCGTAGCTGCCTGGAAGAGTCATTTCAACCATGCTGTCGAACTCTTTATCGACACCAAATAAGTTGATATTGACATTGTTAATCATGGATTTGGTTTCGGTACCGAATACACCAGAGATGCGTATCTTTCGTCCGCGATCAACATCTAACTCTTTGCTGTTGATGAACAATTCATTGATGGCATTAATATTGGCGCCTGAATCAAGAACGGCATGACCATTCACGCCTTGAATTTCTACTGGGATAACAATATGGCCATTGTGGATCTCAAACTCGGCCCATTCTGAGACCAAAGCCGTCGATGGCAAGCTCACTGTTGATAGCAGCAATGCCACGAATAGAAGTGGGTATTTCATGAACAAAATCCTTTTTGTCTGTTGGCACCGTCCGTGATGCGTCATACAGGAGTCTAGAGGGAGATGGTTTTGGCGTCCAGCATGGCAGCTAAAGTTCGTGACTGCGATAGGGCTGAATATGAGCATTGCGCAACAATAACGTTGATTGCTGACGCCGCTCAGGGGCCGGTTTGTGTTCTGCCAACAAGCTGAGTGAATTTGGCTGGGTCATCATGTCCCAAAACCGGGTGGTAACAAAATTAATGGCGTGAGACTCGGCATTCAGCAACACGACAACACCAATATCGAGTTCGGGAGCGTAAGCCAAGTCGGCGCGAAAACCGGCAACCCAGCCGCCATGGTATACCAAATCCGTGCCTGCAAAGTCGTACAATCGCCAGCCTAAACCATATTCAGCTCGTTTCAGGTAATTGCGCCACTGGCGTCGTTTTAAGTCTCTTCTGGTAGTGATATTGGCTTGCTGCATATCCAACAATACATCGTGAGATAGCACATCAGGACGGTGCCCCAGCTGCGCCACTAGCCACTTACTCATGTCGAGAATGCTGGCATTAACGCCGGCAGCAGCGGGGAAGTTGTAATAGTCGCGTTTTGGGCTCTTTGGGTACCAGCCACGCTTTAATTTGAGATGACCGGTGGCATGGTTGGGATTGTTGATAAAAGCATCGCGGCCAAGGCTGGCATGCTTCATTCCTAGAGGATTGAAGATGTCGCGTTGCATCAAGTCCTCATAAGAAAGCGGATTAGTCTGCTCAATGACTTGTTCAATCATGCTGTACAGCACGTTTTGATAACCATAGCACTGGCCGGGCTTACAAAGAGGTTTGAGCTTTTTGAACTGAGGCAAGATTTTTGGCAGCGACTGGCCTGCTTCAATGAGGTTGTCATAAGCATTGGGAACCAGACCACTGGTGTGACTGAGGAGGTTTTTCACCTCTAGTTTTTCTGCATGCCCCTGGGTTTTAAATTGCAGCTCCGGCACATAGTCCAATACCGGATCAGACCATTTAAACGCACCGCTATGAGCTTGCTTGGCGGCCAATGTGGCAGCAAAGGTCTTCGACACTGAAGCAAGGCGAAAGGTGGTATGAATATCGACTGCTGCGGAGCTGCGCTGCTTCCTTACTCCGTAAGGTCGCAGGCGAAGCACTTGATCACCATAAACAATGGCATAAGCGCCACCGGGCACTTTGTGTTTTTTCATTTGGGTGAGAAAGTAGTCATCAAACTGCTGCAACAATTGCTCTACCGACTGCGCTGTTTTGTTTGCAGCGAGAGCTACTGATGGCAGTGCCAGCAGTACTAATAAAACCCACGATCGAACCATTCGGCTACGCAACATCATTGAGACGAATAACACCTTCTGAAAAAAGTCGCGCTAGGTTAACAAATTTGAGCCAAATTCGGGAGTTGCAATATTCCATCAGAGCAGTTGCGGTTGGTGTTTGCTTTCTGTACACTACGCGCCCTTAAATCAGTCAAACTAACTTTAGTTCCTTGCTTCTATGTGGTGTGACTGAGCCTAACGAAGCTAATAATCCGTAAGGAGCAAACATGCGTCATTACGAAATCGTATTTATGGTCCATCCAGACCAAAGCGAACAGGTTCCTGGTATGGTTGAACGTTATACCGGCCTGATCGAAGCTGATGGTGGTAAAGTTCACCGTCTAGAAGACTGGGGCCGCCGTCAACTGGCTTACCCAATCAACAAGCTGCACAAAGCTCACTATGTGTTGCTGAACGTTGAAGCTAACCAAGCTGTAATCGATGAGCTGGAAACTGGTTTCCGCTACAACGATGCTGTGATCCGCAATGTGATCATGCGTACCAAAGATGCTGTGACTGAGCCTTCGCCAATGGCGAAAGCAAAAGAAGAGCGTGCGTCTCGTGAAGAGCGTGCTCCTCGTGAAGAGCGTCCTGCGAAAACTGAAGAAGCACCAGCTGCAGAAGCTAGCGCTGAAGAGTAATGGCCGATAACTGGCTGGTGTTGAGCGGCGTTATTAGCCGAGCACCGCAGCACAGTGTAAGCCCCGCAGGGATTCACCATTGCCACTTTTCGCTCGACCATGAGTCGGAGCAGCAAGAAGCCAACAGACCGCGCCGAGCGTGGTGTCGGATTCAAGTGGTGGCAAGTGGCGAAGAGCTGCAGACGCAAACAGCGTCTTTGACAACGGCAATGCAAGTAAGAGTAAGCGGCTTTATTAGCCAGCAAAAAACCGCCAACGGCTTAACCCGCTTGGTGTTGCATGCCAGAAGCATTGAACAGATTAACTAGGAGATAGCCTCATGGCTCGTTTTTTCCGTCGTCGTAAATTTTGCCGCTTCACAGCGGATGGCGTAACCGAGATCGATTACAAAGATATTGCTACTTTGAAAAGCTACATCACTGAAAGTGGCAAAATCGTACCAAGCCGTATCACTGGTACCAGTGCTAAGTATCAGCGTCAGCTGGCTCGTGCTATCAAGCGCGCTCGCTACCTGGCACTGTTGCCATACACTGATGGCCACAAGTAAGCCCTGCTAAATAGGAGAGATTAAAATGCAAGTTATCCTACTTGATAAAATCGCTAACCTGGGCAGCCTGGGTGATGAAGTAACCGTTAAAGCTGGTTACGCTCGTAACTTTCTGCTGCCTCAAGGCAAAGCAGTAGTTGCTAACAAAGAAAACGTTGCTTTGTTTGAAGGACGTCGTGCAGAACTGGAAGCAAAACTGGCTGACGAGCTAGCTGCTGCCGAAGCACGCGCTGCCAAACTGGCTGAACTCGAAAGCGTTGTCATCGCCTCTAAAGCAGGTGATGAAGGTAAGCTGTTCGGTTCTATCGGTACTCGTGATTTGGCTGAAGCTATCACCGCTGCTGGCGTTGAAGTTGCTAAATCTGAAGTACGTTTGCCACTGGGCACGCTACGTAACCTGGGTGAGTACGACATCGACGTACAAGTACACTCAGACGTTACTGCAACTGTTAAAGTAGTAATTGAAGCTGAAGAGTAATCTTCTGCTTCGCTCCTTCACTGGAGCTCGAGCGTAAAAAAACACCGCCAATCGGCGGTGTTTTTTTATGGCAAAGCCGCGGCCGCTATCAAACTTTATGATATGACGCAGCTTGAAACTCCGGCAATTGTTCAACCGTGGCGGAGTAGCGAGAGAGCAAAGGGAATTGCTCTGGGTCGATGACCCCAGGGATCATATGTTGAGTGAAGTACCAAGCGCAGGCTACGGTGATACCGGTCTGGCGAATATCATCACTGCGTTTTGCCAGATTACTCTTTGACAGTTCCTGCTCTAATAGTTGATAGCAATGCAATAATTGGCCTTGGACACGATCAATCCAAGGCTGATGCTGCTTATCATCAGGTCTTAATTGTTGCTCATAGACTATTTGGACACTTTTCTCACATGCGGTAAGAGCAAGGCCAACGATGTGAAGTGCTAGCTGGTATTCTGAAATACCTTGTGGCATCAATGTCCTGCTATTGCCAGCAATTGCCTCGAGATAGCTCAAAATCAAGTTAGAATCCGTGAGTAAACGGCCGTTATTGCAAACCAATGTTGGCGCTTTTACGGTAGGGCTGATCCGCTGAAACTCGTCAAAGTCTCGGAATACTGACAGTGATTGATGTTCGAACTCGATGTTCAGTAATTGCATTGAAATCGCGACACGGCGAACGTATGGCGAATCAAGCATACCAATGAGCTTCATTTATAACTCCATTCATTTAACAACTGTATCTATCAGACTAGCTCTATTGTCGATTGTTGGCGCAAAACATTGCTGCTAATTTGTTTTTGCTGCGGTTGGTTTCATTACTTTGGCAAACATAGTGAGCAGTGCTTGATGGTAAGCTTCGTGTTTGATGTTGCCGATCAATGGGGCCAATTCATCACCAACAGGGGTAAATCGGTAATAGCGTAGTTTTAGCTTGTTGACCGTTGGGGTAAAGCTATGTAGCTGCCCTGTAAGTCTAATTTGATATTCTTGCTTGGGCGATAATGGACTAGTTTCGAGATCGCTATTGAACAGCAGGCCATGCTCCATCAGCCAAAGAATTCCAGAATAGGGTAAGCCAAATTGATTGAGGCTTAGCGCTTCCGAATGGTTGTCTGAGAAAAATCCCCAAGTTTCATAGTGATAGCCTATGATAATCTTACAAGAGCGATCCCCTGGAGTACGGCTATGTAAGGCGACCGCTTGCTGAAACAACTGCGCATCTTTGCGTGTCATTTCGCTTAATGTCCGTAAGCTGCGGATACTGAAACTGCCTGCGTGGCATGACTCTTTAGCGAAGATGCTGGCCCAAAGAGCCTGCATATCACTGTTGGAACTTTTCTCTGCCAACGACAAAAAACAGTCGAGCCAATCTGAATCCAGCGGTTGATCGGTTGCAGCCTTCTCAATCAAGCGCAAGCCTTTGGATAGAATGGCTTCTAAGTTTTTTTGATACTGAAGTTGGCGTTGTTGCAGGCGTTTGTCGAGCCGCTGTTCCAAAGTTGTCCCAGTGATTGATAGGGTCACTCCAGTTTGTTGCAGTGCGGCTCTGGCACCAGTTATTGCACTATTTTTTTGTGGTTCTGAAGCCATGCTGTTCCTTTGCTGCTAGTTTCGATACCTGCATCAAGAATGATTGAAAAGGGCGCAGGTGGCAACGGTGTAAGTTGCTGGCATCTTCAAATTGCGAGGCGCATTGAGCGGATGCGAACTAAAGTTAATGTTGGGTTGAAAACCAAGGGGCATGTGATGCGTTGCCTTCTAATAATGTTGGGCTTGCTGTTTTGTACTGCTGCTATTGCTGGCAAGATAGTTGTGCGTAAAAGCTCCGATCCTGAATTTGATGTGTGGGCGTTAAAACAAGAGTTGATTGAGCAAAATGCTTGGAATGAAGCGCTGCGCCAACAGCAAATTCTCAATTGGGTTTACTCCATGCCGCCGGGCTGCTTATTGTATCGGAGGCCCTATCAATACTACGCCTGTAATAATCAGTATTGGCGCCCTTACTCTCATCAAGGACAGCAACTCTATATTCAAATCGATCCACCTCAACAAAGCCAAAAGTAATCCACTTACCGGTGGCGTTTAGGTAAACAATTCATCTTTATTTTCGGTTAGTTAGATGAAAAATGTTTAGTTATTGCCTAACCTGTTGACAGTAGGTTTTCACAGGACTGTGTCTTACATGCGTTTGTCGACGGACTCTTTTCAAAGCCGCATCGTTTTTTGGATCGCTTTTCCTATTTTATTGATTGTCGTGATACTTGATGGCATCGAAATATACCTTGAGCATCAGCGTCTCAATAAGCAGCAGCAAAGTCATTTAGAAGCAATCACCGAAGATGTTGCTAGTCAGCTTAATGATCAATTCCGGCTGGCCAAATTAACCACCAAAGCAGTGGTGCGATTTCTTGAACTTCAAGGTCAGGACACGACTGAAGAGCGCATCGACCAGTTGTTGTATTGGCAACTTCAGCACAACGATTTGATTTACGGGTCGGCGATCGCTTTTGCTCCCAATCGGCTGCCCGGTCGAACCCTTTACAGCCCTTACGTGTATCGAGCAGATAACGGTCGCACCAAGCGAATCGATATTGCCGTTGATGGCTATGACTATCAAGATGGTAGCCATGATTGGTGGACGCTGCCGGTACAAATGGAGCGTGAAATTTGGGTTCGCCCTTATTTTGATGAAGGTGCTGGTAATGTTGTGATGACCACTTTCAGTGCGCCGTTTTACTGGCAAGGGGAAGTCGCAGGCGTGGTGACTGCCGACGTTGCGCTTCAATCGCTATCCGCGCGTTTGACTCAGCACCATGAGCAGCTACTGATAGTGAGTCGCGAAGGACAAATTTTTCATCAGGACGATTCAGTTGAGTTTGATGGTACTCAGTTAGCACAATTGTTGGAACGCGATAGTGCCGCTATCGCGATTGCCAACGGCATGCTTAATCACGAGTCTGGTTTTGAACATGTGCGGATCAATGGTGAGGGCTACTCGATGGCCTATGCACCTGTAGAGTTCATTGATTGGTTAGTGGTAATGACGACGCCAGAGCAAGCGTTCTTTGCCGTTGCCAATCAGCGACTTTGGCAAGACTTGCTGGAAGTGCTGTTACTCGGCTTAGTGACAATTGTATTGGGGGTGTTGATCAGTCGGCGCCTGACGCGGCCGTTGGTCAAGCTGCAAGATACCATCAATGAAGTGGCCACGGGCAATTTGACGACGGCTATTGATGTTGCCGGGCCACGAGAAATCAAAGCGGTGGTGCGCAGTGTCAGCAATATGGCGAAGTCGTTGCGCTTAAAGGATCAAACCATTCGCACCGAGCGCGCAGAAAGGTTTGCCGAACTGATTGATTCGTTGGGCTACCGAGCCATTTACGTAGCCTTGGATCGAGATGGCAAAGTGATTCAAGTTAGCCAGTCGGTTGAATTGATTTTGGGCGTAGCTGCGGCGGAATTTGGCAACAACTTACGTCAGCGTTTAGCTGACAAACCGGTCAATCAACCCCACATCGATAGCTTGCAACTATTGCTGCAAGGGCAACACGTAGATGTTTCAGAACAGCAGGTAACGCTGCAACACCGAAATGGCAACAGTGTGCGCTTTGATGTTTCGATGCACGGTTGCCATGAAAGCAACAATGCTGTTGCAGTGGAATTGTTGTATACCGATGTGACAGAAAAGTTGTCTACTTCTGAATGGTATCAAGCGGTCATCGAAACCTCGCCCGATGCGCTGTTGTTGGTCAATGAGCAGGGTCATATTACCTATGCCAACACTCAAAGCTGCAATCTGTTCGGCTACCGCGCTGCCGAGTTGGTGGGCGAAAAAGTCGAATTGCTGATACCTGAGCGTTTTCGTAGCAATCACCCGAGTCAGCGCGGTCGTTTCTTCCAACATCCGGTGACTCGAGAAATGGGCGAAGGGTTGGAGTTATTCGCTGTTTGTAAGTCTGGTAAAGAGTTTCCGGTTGAGGTCAAACTAAGCTTGCTGCCGCTAACTCAGAAAAAAGAGCGGGTCGCTGTTGCCATCTTGCGCGATGTCACCGAAAAGCGTCATGCCAAGCAGCGGCTAGAGCAAAGTGAACAGCGATTCAGAACCATGGTGGCTAATGTGCCAGGGGTTATCTATCGATGCCTATTGGATGAGCATTGGACCATGGAGTACATCAGTGATCATATCGAAGACATTTCGGGCTACCCAGCCAGCGATTTTATCAACAACGAAAAACGCACGTTCGCTAGCATTATCCACCCGGATGACAGCCCGTTTGTAGAACTCGAAGTGGAAGACAAAATTAGTCGTAAAGAACCTTACAACATTCAATATCGCATTATTGACAATAATGGTCTGGAGCGTTGGCTATATGAAAGAGGGCGAGCGGTATTTGATGGCGATACGCCGCTTTACTTAGACGGTGCGATGAATGAAATCACCGATCAAAAACAAGCTCAAAAAGAGCTTAGAGAATCTCAGCAGTTATTATCCAACATCACCAACTCGCTGCCTGGCACAGTCTTTCAGTTGCGCGAGGTGACAGAGGCTAAGTACGCATTTACTTTTGTGAGCATCGGTAGTTTGAGCACTTTGGGGCTGCCGCAAGAGCAGTTAATGAAAGGTTTCAATGCCTTCACCAGTCTGCTAACTGGTGATGACCGAGCAAGTTTAGAGCTGTCGCTGGCAGACAGTAAGAGCTACCGTCGTCCGATTTCGCTCAAGATTCAGGTTACTTCGCCAAATGGTCAGCGGATTTGGGTCGAATGGACTGCGATGCCGATTTTCCGTGATGGTGAGGCGGCGGAGTGGAACGGCTATATCCAAAACATTGATGATCGGGTGCGAGCTGATGAAGACCGTGCACGCAGTGAGGCTCATTTCAAGGCATTGTTTAGCAATGCAGGCATCGGCATGACCAACATGGATGGCCGTGGCAACCTGGTCAATTGTAACGAGCGCTTCAGCGAATTTGCTGGTTATAGCGCGGAACAACTCAAACAAATGCACTTGCTTGAGTTGATTCACCCGTCACAGCACAGTGAATGTAGCGGCTTAATCAAGTCATTGTTAGCTGGAGAGCGAGAACGTGTCGATGCCCAATTGCAATTTGTCACCTTAGACAATGATGTGCGCTGGGGTGATATGAGCGTGACTACTTTGCCAACCGAAGACGCGAGTGATGCCGTTGCAGTGATGACTGTTGATGACATCACCGAACAGAAAATTCTGGCTGAGCAACTCAAGCAAGCGACCGATGAAGCCCACTCGGCAAATCAAGCGAAGAGTGAATTTTTGGCGAATATGAGCCATGAAATTCGAACGCCGATGAATGCCATTATTGGTATGTCACATCTGTGTTTGCAAACCGCCTTGAATCCCAAACAACACAACTATGTGCGCAAAATTGACAATGCCGCGACAGCGCTGCTGAACATCATCAACGATATTCTCGACTTTTCCAAAATTGAGGCGGGCAAACTCGAATTGGAAATAATCGACTTCAAGCTTGAGGATGTGTTGGAACGCCTAAGCGATATGTTTGGCCCACAAGCACAAGATAAGAACATCGAAATTATGTTTGAAGTGGCCAAGGAAGTCCCGAGCGCGATGCGCGGCGATCCGTTACGGCTAGGTCAAATCCTCACTAACTTGTTTAGCAATGCGCTCAAATTTACCAAGCACGGTGAAATCATGTTGAAAGTCGCTTACCTAGCAGCGGCAAATGGTAAGCACCAAGTTAAGTTTACGGTGCGAGATAGTGGCATTGGTATGTCGCCAGAGCAGACCAGTAAACTGTTTCAAAGCTTCAGTCAGGCAGATAGCTCTACCACTCGCAAATATGGCGGCACCGGCCTCGGCTTGGCGATTTGTCGGCGACTATGCCATTTGATGGATGGTGAGATATGGGTGGAAAGTCAGTTGGGACGGGGTAGTGATTTTATTTTCACTGCTCATTTTGACCAGTCCGATGGCGTTGTTCAACGCAGCCAACCAAGTCAGCAACTGTTAAACAAGCGCATTCTGCTGGTGGATGACAATGCTCATACTTTGGAAGTATTGGAAGTGCTGTTACGTAATTTTGGTTTCCAAGTGACGTGTGCCAGCAACGGCAACGAAGCACTCGACAAATACCAGCCCGATCAGATTGATCTGGTGCTGTTGGATTGGCAAATGCCGGGCATGGATGGGGTGCAAGTTGCCGAACAAATTTTGGCGATGGAAGCGCAAGAGCCTGCGCGGATTATTATGATCACAGCCTATGGCAACGATGAACTAGATGATCGACTTCGTGCGCTAAACCTCCATACAGTGCTTCATAAGCCAATTAGTCCTTCATCTTTGCTCGATGGCATTATGGAAGCATTCGGTGAACGTTTGGATGACCCGGCTCAATCGGCTGACCTCGACAATATTGAGGTCGATCCTGAAGTGTTGGCAAGCAAATTGATATTGCTGGCTGAAGACAACCCAGTGAACCAAGAAGTTGCATTGGAAATCATGGCGGAGTTGGGCTTTACCAATGTCAGGGCCGTCGACAATGGTTTGCTGGCGCTTGAAGCATTGGATAACAACGATTTCGACTTAGTACTGATGGACTGCCAGATGCCGGTAATGGATGGTTATGAGGCAACCCAGCAAATCCGCAAAAGGGAGCAGTGGCAGCAATTACCAGTGTTGGCTATGACAGCAAATGCCATGGCCGGAGACCGGGAGAAGTGCCTGGCTGCCGGTATGAATGACCATATTACCAAGCCCATCGATGTCAGTCAGTTACAGCGAGCCTTGCTGCACTGGCTGAATATATCGGGGGCCGCTAGCACGCGGGTTATTGAACATAGTAGTTGGCCGTCGCATCCTGAATTAAATGTCGACCTCGCGCTGCAACGAGTACAGGGTAGCGTCAAAATATATCGTAAATTGCTGCTACGCTTTGTCGAACACCATGCTGGCTTCAGCACTGAATTTATAAACTTAATAAATAACAAGCAAATTGAAGAAGCTGAAAGGCTGTCGCATACGTTTAAAGGGTTAAGTGGCAGTATTGGGTGTGAATTGTTGCAGCAACAAGCAGCTGAATTGGAACAGATGGTCTCCGATAATCCTCAATCGGCTCTGGCAGCGATCACCCCAATAGCAGCGCTGACAGGAAGTATTTGTCAGGCCATCGAGGCTTGGCAGGGTGAGCTCAAAACACCAGATGTGCCAAAGGAATCTGCCATGCCTCCGCAACAGCAGCTTCAGCGGTTGCTTTTATTGCTGGCTGATAGTGATGCAGATGCAGTGGATTTGGCCGAAAACTTAGCTGAGCGCTACCCAAACCCAGGCTGGAATCGGTTGATTGAACTCATTCATAGCTATGATTTTGACGAAGCCGAACAGCTGTTAAAGGACACGTTTCAGTTAGCAGTTAATGATTGAATGTGATTGCTAATGATAGATGGCAGGAGATAGACATGAATGAAGTCACTAAACAAACCGTTTTAGTGGTCGATGATACCCCAGAAAACCTTGATGTTATTGCGGGTATTCTGAAAAAAAATTACAAAATTCGTGTTGCAACTAACGGAATGAAAGCGCTCAAGCTGGCGGACAATGCTTCACCTCCAGATATCATCTTGCTTGATATCATGATGCCTGAAATGGATGGCTATGAAGTCTGCCAAGAGTTGAAGAAAAACCCAAGGACGGCACGCATCCCCGTTATCTTTGTCACCGCCAAAGGTGATGTGGCTGATGAAACGCGAGGCTTTGAGCTCGGTGCGGTCGATTATATTACCAAGCCAGTTAGCCCTCCTTTGGTCCAAGCGCGAGTGAAAACTCACCTTGCTCTTTATGATCAAGAGCGTTATCTCGATTCGTTGGTCGCTGAACGAACCAAGGCGCTTGAAGGAACTCGGCTACAGATTATCCGCCGCCTTGGCCGCGCAGCCGAGTTCAAGGACAATGAAACTGGCATGCATGTGGTACGAATGAGTCACTATTCACGTATCATCGCTGAAGCGATGGGAATGCCTGAGGACTATTGTGACCTGTTGCTGCAAAGCGCGCCAATGCACGATATCGGTAAAATTGGTATTCCTGACAGCATATTATTAAAGCCCGGGCGACTGACGGATGATGAATGGGTGACGATGCGCAAGCACCCTGAAATCGGCGCATTGATTATCGGCGACCATGACTCTGAGTTGCTCAAAATGGCAAAGATCATTGCCCAAAACCACCATGAGAAATTTGATGGCTCAGGTTACCCCAATGGTCTCGCCGGTACGGATATTCCGATTGAAGCCAGAATCGTGGCTATTGCCGATGTGTTTGATGCGTTAACCACTGAAAGACCATACAAAAAGGCTTGGACCGTTGAAAAGGCCATTGACGTTATTCAACAAGATGCAGGGTCCCACTTTGATCCTGATTTGGTCGAAATATTTGTTCAGGAACTGGCAAAGGTTTTGGAGATCAAAGAGAAGTACGCTGAGACGGTGGAGTCAATTGATGATCAATTGCAGCGAGTGGTGATTACTGAAGACTCCTAGGCAAATGCGAGACATAAAAAAGCCAACCAGAAGGTTGGCTTTTTTCGTTCATGCGATGCAGCTAGAGAGGATTATGCTTCCGCTTGATAACGCTTGGCGCTTTCCAAAATCTCTTGGCGAGCAGCTTCGGCATCAGCCCAGTTTTCTACTTTGACCCACTTGCCTGGTTCCAGCGCTTTGTAGTTTTCAAAGAAGTGCTGGATTTGGTTCTTTAGTAGTTCAGAGACATCGTCGATGTCTTTGATGTCGTCGTAGTCTTTGCTCATTTTGGTATGAGGCACTGCG
Organism: Neiella marina; assembly: GCF_002165625.1. Lineage (GTDB taxonomy): Bacteria > Pseudomonadota > Gammaproteobacteria > Enterobacterales > Neiellaceae > Neiella > Neiella marina. The sequence continues at coordinate 27,619 of NZ_NGNS01000016.1, read as the reverse complement.
ATGATTTTAGCGTCTTCACCTGACTCATCAGTCATGTTCAACACGCCAACTGGACGACAGCGGATCACTGAACCTGGCAGCAATGGGTGTGGTGTAGGAACCAACACATCAACTGGATCACCATCTAAAGACAGAGTTTTGTTCACGTAGCCATAGTTGGCAGGATAGAACATAGGCGCTGTCATTAGGCGGTCAACAAAAATAGCACCAGTATCTTTGTCTACTTCATATTTGATTGGGTCAGCGTTGGCTGGAATCTCAATGATGACATAGATGTCATCAGGCAGTTCTTTGCCAGCAGGTACGTCATTCAGACTCATGTGTGGCTTCCTTCACGTCAAAGTTGGATCAGTTTTCGTCGCAGCATTATAGCCGCGACGACTCTGAATACCAGCCAAGTGATGCCAAAAGCAACAGATTAATCTGCGTACTCGCGCATAAACTCTTCTGCTTTATGGATCATTTCCGGCGAGCCAACGAAGAAAGGCTCACGTTGGTGTAGCTCTGTAGGCTCAATATCCATGATCCGACGGCCACCATCAGAAGCAATGCCTCCGGCTTGCTCAGCGATGAAAGCTATTGGGTTGCACTCGTAGAGCAAACGCAGTTTACCGCGAGGTGCAGACTCCGTGGTGGGATAGATATAGATACCACCTTTCAACAGGTTACGATGAAAATCTGATACCAACGAACCAATATAACGAGAGGTGTATGGCCGGTTGGTTTGATCATCGCGTTCCTGGCAATACTTAATGTATTTTTTCACACCATTAGGGAATTTGATGTAGTTTCCTTCGTTAATCGAATAGATGTTACCGGTTTCTGGCATTTTCAAATTTGGATGCGATAAAGCAAATACACCCAGCGTCGGATCGTAGGTAAAACCGTTAACGCCATTGCCTGTGGTGTACACCAACATGGTTGAAGAGCCGTAGATGACATAACCTGCGGCAACCTGATTGTGGCCGGGTTGTAGGAAGTCTGCTGCGGTAACTGGTGTGCCAGCTGGCGTTACTCGACGGAAAATCGAGAAAATGGTACCAACAGAAACGTTTACGTCGATGTTTGAGGAGCCATCCAGAGGATCCATCAGCACAACATACTTAGCATTTTTGCTGCGCTCATCATCAAAGATTACAAACTCGTCTTCTTCTTCTGAGGCAATACCGCAAACCTCGCCTCGCGCACTTAGTGCTGCTTTAAACTTGTCATTGGCGAATACATCTAACTTTTGCTGAGCTTCACCCTGAACATTTTCGATTCCTGCGGCACCAATAATATCAGGCGATAACCCTGCTCGATTGATTTCGCGGTTCACGATTTTAGCTGCTAGTCGAATGGCGCTGATAAGCGAAGAAAGCTCACCGGTTGCGTGGGGGAACGCGTGTTGTTGCTGTACGATGAACTCGCCCAGCGTCGTCATGCCTGCCATAGCTGACATCTCCTTGTTAGTGTAAAGGTTATTCATGCCATAGGCTGAATTTTTTTTACAGTTAAAATGAAAAAAAATTACACAACTAGGCGATTTATTGTACGCGTGCTCGAATTTGAGCGAATGGTCCTTTTCGGCCCAATGTTCTCCTGTCTGTTTCGGTGTTGTTGTTTGCACTGCTTTGATAAACTACAGGGCTATCCATTAGCTGCGGCGTTGATTTGCTGCAATTTCGCGAGTTTTCTTCACGATGCACCTGCATATTCTTGGTATTTGCGGCACTTTTATGGGTGGCGTTGCTGCACTGGCTAAAGCGTTGGGACATAAAGTCACTGGTTCCGATGCTAATGTCTATCCGCCAATGTCAACTCAGCTCGAGTCCCTCGGTATTGAACTGACTCAAGGCTACAATCCTCAACAACTAGAGCCAAAACCTGATCTGGTGGTCATTGGTAATGCCATGTCGCGTGGTAACCCTGCGGTTGAAGCGGTACTGGAACAGGGGATTCCATTTATGTCTGGCCCAGAGTGGCTTCATCGCTATTTACTGCAGGACAGGTGGGTGTTGGCGGTATCAGGTACTCATGGAAAAACCACCACTTCGAGTATGCTGGCATGGATCTTAGAACACGCTGGCATGGCGCCAGGCTTCCTCATCGGTGGTATTCCACAGAATTTCGGTGTTTCTGCTCGGCTAGGAGACACACCGTTCTTTGTCGTTGAGGCCGATGAATATGATTCAGCATTCTTTGATAAGCGCTCTAAGTTTGTTCATTACCATCCGCGCACGCTTATTCTCAATAATCTCGAGTTTGATCATGCCGATATATTTGATGATTTAGCGGCCATTGAACGGCAGTTTCATCATTTGATTCGAACTGTTCCCGGTCAGGGGCGAATTCTCTATCCGAGCAGTGAACCAGCATTGGCACGAGTGCTAGCACAAGGCTGCTGGAGCGACACCGAAACGATTGGCGAGTCACAAGATTGGCAGTACCGACTTGAGCAGGCTGACGGCTCTGAGTTTAGCGTCGCATATCAAGGTCATTGGTTTGCTGCATTGAAGTGGGATCTACTTGGCGAACACAACGTAAGTAATGCGGTGATGGCAATTGCTGCTGCTCGTCATGTTGGCGTCACGCCCGAAGTGAGCCTGGCGGCACTCGCACAATATGTAAACACAAAACGGCGCTTGGAGCTGCGCGGAGAGGTTGCAGGTATCAAGGTTTATGATGACTTTGCTCATCACCCAACGGCCATCAAAACAACGGTCGCGGGATTAGCTAATCATATTGAGGGCGGCCGTTTGATTGCAGTGCTGGAGCCTCGCTCGAACACCATGAAAATGGGCATTCATCAACAAACTTTAGCGGCTAGTTTGCACCAAGCTGATGTGGTGGCACTGTTTCAGCCTCCCGGCATTGAATGGTCGGTCGAGGCCGTGCTGGCAGAACAAAAGCAAGGCTTAGTTGCCGAGGATGTGGACGAGTTAGTGGCGCAACTGGTGGCATTGGCAGAGCCCGGCGATCAGTTGCTGGTAATGAGCAATGGCGGTTTCGGCGGTGTTCATGGCAAATTGCTAACGGCCCTTGAGGAGCGTTTTGGATGAGTTTTGACGGTCAAATTACCGTAGCACTGACCGGTGCATCGGGCGCACCTTATGCGCTGCGTTTATTGCAGTGCTTATTAGCTGCCAATCGACAAGTGTTCGTGTTGATGTCGAGTGCTGCCCGGGTCGTTTTGGCAACCGAAAACGACTTAAAAATTCCAGCTTCACCAGAGCAAGCAAGTCAATTTCTCAGCGACTATTTTTCTGCCCAGCCCAGCCAGCTGCAAGTATTTGGCAAGGAACAGTGGTTTTCCCCGGTTGCCTCAGGTTCTGCTGCGCCAAAACAAATGGTGGTATGCCCGTGCTCAACTGGATCGTTAGCAGCGATCGCCACTGGTATGAGTGACAACTTAATTGAACGTGCGGCCGATGTGGTGATTAAAGAACGCGGGCAGCTTATTCTGGTGCCACGCGAAACGCCATTCTCCGCTATTCATCTGGAGCATATGTTGTCGTTGGCTAAACTTGGGGTGACCATTATGCCCGCCGCTCCGGGGTTCTATCAGAACCCCAAGTCCATTGACGATTTGGTCGATTTCATCGTGGCAAGATTGCTGGATCACTTACAGGTGCCACAAGAGCTCATGCCGCGATGGGGTTATCAACACGATTAACACGGCTGCACGCCATTCAAATTCAAGTGTTTTTTAAGAGCAAATAAGATGATTGAACATAAAGTAGAGCAAATGATTAGTGCCGAAGAACTACAACAGCGAGTGAAAGAGCTCGGTGATGAGATCAGCACTTACTATGCCGGTAGCGAGCATTTGATTTTAGTTGGATTATTGCGCGGTTCAGTAATTTTTATGGCCGACTTGGCGCGCGCGATTGACCAGCCTGTAACACTCGATTTTATGACCGTTTCGAGCTACGGCAATGCCATGAGTTCAACTCGCGATGTCAAAGTATTGAAAGACCTTGACGAAGACATCGAAGGTGCGGATGTGCTGATTATCGAAGATATCGTCGATTCCGGTCACACTCTAAGCAAAGTCCTGGCGATGCTAGCATTACGCAACCCTCGCTCGCTGAAGATTTGTACCTTGTTGGACAAACCATCTGGTCGTGAGGTTGATGTTGCCGCCAAGTGGATTGGCTTCGAGGTACCAGATACCTTCGTTGTTGGTTACGGTATTGATTACAGCCAGCGCTATCGCAATTTACCTTTCTTGGGCAAAGTCGTGCCTGTTTAAAACTGCCTGCCAGATACCAACGGATGATGTAGTCGTTCTATGAATGCAATCGAAATTAGAGGGTTAACTAAAACCTACAGCAATGGCGTAGAAGCACTTAAAGGCATTGATCTCACGGTTCAACAGGGCGATTTCTACGCCTTGTTAGGGCCCAATGGTGCCGGCAAGTCCACTACAATCGGCATATTGAGTTCGCTGGTCACTAAATCTTCCGGTTCGGTGACAGTGTTTGGACACAGTATTGATCGCGAGTTAGAGAAAGCCAAAAGCTGCATCGGTTTAGTGCCGCAAGAATTCAATTTCAATCAGTTTGAGACCCTGCTGCAAATCGTCGTCAATCAGGCTGGCTATTACGGTGTGCCACGAAAAGATGCCCTGCAGCGGGCTGAAAAATACCTGACGCAATTAGAATTATGGGAAAAGCGCAACCACCGAGCTCGGGAACTCTCTGGTGGCATGAAACGCCGTTTGATGATCGCCCGGGCGTTGATGCATGAACCGCAAATGTTGATTCTTGATGAGCCAACTGCCGGCGTAGATATCGAAATTCGCCGCGGTATGTGGGATTTCCTCAGGGACATAAACAAACAAGGCAAGACCATTATTCTGACCACCCACTATCTGGAAGAAGCTGAATTGTTGTGTCGCAACATCGGCATTATCAATAAGGGCCAAATTGTCACTAACACCAGTATGCGAGATTTACTAGCGACACTGAACGTTGAGACCTTTGTGCTTGATTTATCGGCCCCTGCAGATTCCGTCACTCTCAATGACTTTGACTGGCGTACCGTCAATGAGTCGTCCATAGAAGTCGATGTTGCGAAAGAAAAAGGGATGAACCCGGTTTTTGCCCAGCTCGATAATCAAGGTATTCAAGTGTTGAGCATGCGCAACAAAGCAAACCGATTGGAAGAGTTATTTGTTGCCATGATGGGCGCGACAGAGGAGAACAAAGCATGAGTGCGGCGGTCAACTACATCGCGCTGAAAAGCATTGTGCGTAAGGAATGCACTCGGTTTATGCGGATCTGGGTGCAAACGCTGGTCCCGCCAGCGATCACTACGACACTCTATTTCGTGATTTTCGGTGGCTTAATTGGCAGCAGAGTGGGGCAAATGGGTGGCTTCAGCTACATGGACTACATTGTTCCTGGGCTGATTATGATGAGTGTCATTACCAGCTCCTACTCCAATGTTGCCTCGTCATTCTTTTCAGCGAAGTTTCAGCGCAATATTGAAGAGTTGCTGGTGGCTCCGGTACCCAACTACATCATCATCATGGGGTATGTTGCTGGTGGTGTTTGTCGTGGTTTACTGGTGGGGACTATCGTCACCTTAGTGGCCATGGTGTTTACCGATCTGCAATTTCACCATGTCGGTATTTTGGTGCTGGTGATTTTGCTTACCGCCGTGTTGTTTGCTTTGGGGGGAATGTTTAATGCGCTATTCGCGAAAACTTTTGATGATGTCAGCATCATACCCACCTTTGTATTGACGCCACTAACCTATCTAGGCGGAGTGTTCTATTCGATCTCGATGTTGCCTGAATTTTGGCAATGGGTGTCGAAACTCAACCCAGTTGTTTACATGGTCAATACCTTTCGTTATGGGTTTCTTGGGGTTAGCGATATTCCTGTATTGCCGTCGGTGATCATGTTGTTGGTAATGACGGTAGCGTTGTTTTTGGTGATTCTCAATATGCTCAAACGTGGCGTTGGCATTCGCTCGTAATGGCTGGAAATTCAAAGTTAATTGTTAGTAATCAGCCAGGCGTCCACGAACACTTGGCTGATAAGGTGCAACGCCATTTCAAGCATCCTTTTCGCAAACCAGTGGCAGAACACACATTGGATGTGTTTCAACAACTGAATGAGCAAGTTCAGCAATGGCCAGGATCGGTGATCTTGGATGCTTGTTGCGGCGTTGGTGAAAGCACCAAGGTGCTGGCTGCGCAATACCCCGACAGTCTAGTCGTAGGTATCGACAAGTCAGCTTGCCGGATTGGTAAAGGGCTGCAGCAAGAAGGTGGTGGCCACTATGTGCTTGCGCGCGCTGACTTAAATGATCTGTGGCGACTCATCTGGGCTGCTAACTGGCCGTTGAGCCGGCAATTCATCCTTTACCCTAATCCCTGGCCCAAAGCCGAGCATTTGGGACGACGTTGGCATGGTGCCGGTGTGTTCCCTTATATTTTGGCCGCTGGAGGCATATTGACGGTGCGAAGTAATTGGCACATCTACGTTGATGAGATGGTTCAGGCAATGGCATTGGCCGGCCTCACTGTTCAAGCGCAGCCCTACCCACACGACGACGGAGTTGAACCGATGACGCCGTTTGAACGCAAGTATTGGCAGTCAGGCCATGCTAGTACTCAACTGGCTGTTGATTTAAGTCGCTATCAGGCGCCCGAATGGTTGTTGCAATCACGATCTGCGTTGCTTGCTGCAATGACCTGAAGCTGAACAATGACTTAACAGCACTAACATTTGTGTATAAATAACCACGAACATTTTCATCTGCGACTAGTCTTACTGTTTGAAACCTAAATTATTTACAGTGGAGGCCTTTTGCATGAAACGCGTGACCCATTGTTGGACCGTGATGCTGGCCAGCCTAATGTTGATTCTCACAGGCTGCGCTTCAACCCCTAGAGTCGATTCTGACTATGCTGATGGTTTTAACTTCGCCCATCTGAAGTCATTTCATTTAGTGCCAATTAATAACAGCACATATGCTGGTCAGCCTGGCGCCAGTTTGACCGAGCAACGCATTGAAGAATCGATCAAGCGTAACTTAGGTAATCGAGGGATGACCGAAGTGCCGGCCGAGCAAGCTGATATTCTGGTGTCTTACCACGTGACGAGTCAGGACAAAACTCAAATCCGCACATACAACACTCGCTACAACTACCACAGAAGCTATCACAACCGCGCTTGGGATTATGGTTGGGGCAATGACATTGATGTCCGCCAGTTCACTGAAGGACAGCTACTCATCGACTTAGTCGACCCAGCCAGCAATCATGTGGTTTGGCGAGGAATTGGTACCAAGCGGCTAAAGCGGTCGACCACTCAGGATGAACGCATCGAAACGATCAACGAATACGTCGATGCTATGTTCATGCAAGTGCCAGGCTGGTAGACCAACCGAGTTCTGAACTACGAATAAAAACGGCGAGAGTTTAGTCTCGCCGTTGTTTCGTTTGTTTGGCTAATGGACTGGATTAGCTTTGCGCTGCGAGTGTCGCAAATGCTTTGGCGGCAGCGGCAATGGTTTTATCTAGGTCTTGCTGGCTATGAGCGTAGGAAACAAAACCGGCTTCATAAGCGGATGGGGCCAAGTAAACACCCTCGTTCAGCATCAAGTGGAAGAATTTCTTGAAGCGCTCGACATCGCATTGAGTCGCTTGCTCGAAGCTAGTGACTTGCTCTGCTTCTGTGAAGAAGTAACCAAACATGCCGCCAACGGTCACTGTTGCCAATGATATGCCAGCCTCTTTGGCTGCTGAGCTGAAGCCCGCCATTAGGTACTCTGCTTTTTCGGCGATGGTTTGATGTATCTCAGCAGGTTGAATAAGCGTCAAGGTTGCCAAGCCTGCGGCCATCGCTACAGGGTTACCCGACAAAGTTCCGGCTTGGTAGACCGGTCCGGTTGGCGCAATATGATCCATGATTGCCGCCTTACCACCAAATGCCCCTACGGGCATACCGCCGCCAATAATTTTACCGAGCGTGGTTAAATCAGGGGTAACACCATAAAGCGCTTGAGCACCGCCGAGAGCAACGCGGAAACCTGTCATCACTTCATCAAAAATCAGTACGCTGCCAAATTGGTCACAGATGTCCCGCAAACCCTGCAGGAAGCCATCAACTGGCGGAATACAGTTCATGTTGCCAGCAACTGGTTCAACAATGATTGCCGCGATATCTTCGCCACATTCGGCAAACACTGCTTTTACTTCGTCAATATTGTTAAAACTGACGGTTACTGTGTGCTTTGCCAAGTCGGCAGGTACGCCCGGCGATGTTGGTTCGCCCATGGTTAACATGCCAGAGCCAGCTTTCACCAGCAGGCTATCGGAGTGGCCATGATAGCACCCTTCAAACTTAAGCAATTTATTGCGTCCGGTGTAGCCACGAGCCAGTCGAATGGCACTCATTGTTGCTTCGGTTCCGGAGTTTACCATGCGCACTTTTTCCATCGCCGGCATGATGCTTTGAATGGTCTCCGCCATGGTGACTTCAGCTGCCGTAGGAGCACCGTAGCTAAGTCCTTGCTGCACGGCGTCGACCACAGCCTGACGAATAGCAGGATGGTTGTGTCCCATGATCATTGGGCCCCATGAACCGACATAGTCGACATAGTCGTTGCCATCAACATCATAGAGGTAAGCACCATCCGCTCGCTCGATAAATACCGGGGTGCCACCAACGCCATTAAAGGCACGCACAGGCGAATTCACGCCACCGGGTATAGTCTGACAAGCTTGTTGATAGAGTTGTTGCGAACGGCTCATGAAGCGGTCTCCGAAGATGATGATAATTTGCTGAGGCTGCGTATGCTTGAATCTGCTAGGGCCCCGTTATTGGCGCCTCACTATATCAAACCAAACGCAAAATGCATGAGTGATTTATTCGAGCGCTAAGCTTGCCTGTATTGAGGCACTGAAGCTAATCCAACCCCGTTACTGAAACCATGTCACGACCGCGGTCTTTTGAGAAATAGAGCGCCTTGTCGGCTCGATTGACAAAGTCAGTGAACGGCTCGCCGGCATAGTATTCGCTGACACCAAAGCTTGCCGTAACTTTCAAGCCATTTGGCCACTCTGTTAGGCGGATGGCATTGCGAATCTTGTTCGCCATTAATTCAGCTGATTGCAGTTCGGTTTGCGGACAGAAAATCGCAAATTCTTCACCGCCCCATCGAACCAATAAGTCTTGGTGGCGAATCTGTTCTCGACAAAGTTTGGCCAGTTGCACCAATACGTTATCGCCAACATCGTGACTATGACTATCGTTTATCGCTTTAAAGTGGTCGAGGTCAAAAAAGATCAGTGATAAGCGATCGTCGTGGTCAATGACTCGGTTTACCCAATTCGGCACGCGCTCTCGCAGTACTCCGCGATTATAAAGGCCGGTCAGCGGGTCGCGTTGAGAAGCTTGTTGATAAGTTTTCGACTGCAAGTGCAATGCTTCATTGATTTGCTGTAGTTGATTGGTTTTGGCAAGAGTCGCCGATAGTTGCCGTTTGGTAGTGCGTACATGGCTCCATCCGAGGATACAGGCAAACAAAATCCACATACCTATGATCAACAAGTAAAACTGCCTAGGTGGAAACCACTTACCCTGCAATTCAATCCGCTCCAACTTGATCTTATAGCGACCTGGCGGTGCATTGCTGCCGGTACCGAGTTCCAGTGTCAGTACGTTGTCCAGTTCGGCAACTGAATCAAGCAAACCTTTGTTGTTTTTGGTTAGCCACCACGGAGCAGGGCGAAACAACTCCAGCGGTACCGTTATGTCGTTGTCGTAGCGTGTCGGTTCATAGGTGACCATGTGGTACTTGCGGTGATCGTCAGCAAGTTCAGTTTTGTCCATACTGACTGATGATATCAGATAGGCACGAAGTTGTGGCTTGGGGCCATCAATACTGGCTTTGAAGCGAATGGTTTCATAGCTGGCGATGTCAACTCCGTTGCTGGATACACTCAAGTCGAAGCTCATTCGACAGTAAGGCCAAGCATAAGCAGAATTGTCCAGCTCGCAATCAAGCTCCAAAATACCATTCGAAGTACCTAGCGAGGCAGTTGATGCGCCACCAAGATAGCTTTGATCTGAGCTTACCGCCATGGGGTGGCCGCTGTTGATATCGATGACCAAGTGTTTATTCATCAACAAATCGTAACTAACGATGAGCGCGCTGGAGGTGACAACAAGAGAGAGCAAATACCAATGGAGAGATTTCATACTGCTTGGGGTGAAGCTCGAACTACGATGATAAGCCGATTATAACGAGTTATTAATTTTCGTATGTGATTGAAGTTTACCTTTGCTGTGAAAACTAATGATTGATTATGACTCAGTTAGTTTAGGTTCAGTTAAGCCACTTCTTTGTGCATGTATTCAGCAAGCATTGGCCAAGTGATGATGCCCAGTAGCTGCTCGCGGCGATCGCCATAGACATACACTGCGCCTTTGCGGACCCGTCGCAAACGCTGATAGGCAATCGCTAACGACGCTTGCTGGTCAATACCTTCCATCCTGAGTCGTTCACCATTGTCTGGATCAATATAGAATAGTCGATCATGCGCTTCGCCTTTTTCCTTGGCTAACACAAGCCCTTTCACCGAGCCCATGTCATCAATGTCACTAAGCCATTGATAGTTTGTTTCCATAATCGCCAGAGCCCCGGTTTTTTGCAGGCTCAATACCACAGGCGATTGTTCGTACGTCATGCCCTGCATCTGCATTTGCTGGACGAACATTGATGGTTTATTGAAGATCTGACCGACCATCAATTGTGCCGGAATCATCACCAGCATGGCCGGTACGACGACGCCCGGACTATTGGTTAACTCTGCGATTGCCACCATTGCTGCCATCGGCGCATGCAATGAAGCGGCCATCATGCTGCCCATACCAATGATGATAAACATCGGCGTCAGGGCAGGGTCCCAATCCAAGTACGGTCTCAACAGCGTTAGGAAACACCCTGTTGCAAGGGCTCCCATAGCGTATAACGGACCAATAATCCCGCCTGGAATACCAAGCCCAAGAGCAACCGAACATGCCACTAACTTGCCAACAAACAATGCTGCAATCAGCTCAAAAGTCAGACTGCCATCGAGCTGCCGGATCACTGCCTCTGACTCAGTCATGTTTAGTTCTGGCACGAACCAAGCAATGGCGCAGGTGACGGTACCGGCAATTGTCAGACGGTAGGTTAGCGGCAGTCGATAACTGGCTTGAGTTACCCCACCGAGCATGGCGGCAAATAACACCGACAATAGCCCAAGAACAATACCGAGCAACACCAAGCTTCCAGCGATTTTCCAATCCATCGCAGGGAACTGTTCTAGGGTAACGTCTAAGCTATGACCTAGATCGAGCTGGTGATGCACAATCGCGCCGCAAGCCGCCGCCAACAGCACTGGCAGCACCATGTGCATTTTGTACTCTTTTAATACCACCTCCATTACGAAGACTACGGCGGCCAATGGCGTGTTAAAGGTCGCCGCAATGCCGGCAGCGATTCCGCTGGCGGATAGCACTCGAGTGGCGTTGTTTGGTAGCTTTAGCCACCACCCGACTAAGCCACTTCCGGCAGCGCCTAAGTGAACAGCTGGGCCCTCGCGGCCGACAACAAAGCCGCTCGCCAACGCGATGCTGGCACCAATAAATTGGTTGATGGTGTTCTTCAGCGGCATGGAGCCGTTGTGAGTGCGGATTCGATAGATCACGAACGGAATACCCAGACGGTAGTACTGCAAGCCTAGGGATATCGCTATCAACAGAATAATAGCGACGCCAACGAGCGGTAAGGCGTGCTCTAGCGGCGGGAGTTCGACGGTGAGTTGAGCAAATAGCTCTTTCAGAAAGCGAATAAAGCCGATAAACAATACAATTAGCACGGATGCACAAAAGCCGCCGATAAGGCCCAGTAGCGTCAGCTGCCAGCTTACCCTTGGCACAGCGAGGCGGTATCGCAATAGGTGCAGTAGCTTGTTCATCCTGATTTCAGCTATCAAGTCGCGTTTGGATTGAATATGATAGACATTCTATGTTGATTCTTAAGCAGTTACATCATTTGATTAAGAGAATATTGGCGCTGGAAGTTTTCCGAACCGGGCGCGTAACCTTGTTGCTGGTGATGGCCTTTTGCGTCATGGCCGGTTTTGTTGCGGGTCGATTTGGTCATGATCTAGAGATTCAAAAACGCCAAGAAGCCGAGCGCCAAGTCGAATTGGCAGAGTTACATCTTCAGGAAAATCAAAAGATTACCTCTAGTAAGGACATCTCGTTGAGAATGGTCAATGCTGAGCTCACTTGGTTGCAAGAAGAGATCAAGCGACTCGGCGATGAAAAGCTGGCGCTCACTGAGGAGCTCAACCTATACCGCAAAGTGTTTCGCGATGGAGATTCTAATGATGTGATGGCGATCGACACAGTGACATTGCTCAACACCAATGCCGCCAATGTGTTTCGTTTTCGCATCACGCTGATTCAATTGGGTCGCTTCGATCGACCAGTTAAGGGTGAGTTGTCGATGTCGTTGTTGGGGATCCGCTCGGAGCAGCCGGTGCAGTTTGATACTTGGGCCTTGGTCTCAGCGCCTGACAAGGCCAGCTTGCAATTTAGTTTTAGATATCTGACGACCATAGAGGGCATTATTCAAGTGCCAGATGATGTTGTTCCCGAACAACTTGAATTGCAAACTAAGCTCAGCAGTATGCCACGCAGCAAGAGCACGGTGACGGCGACTTATGAGTGGCGCGATATCGTTCAGGCGGATTACTAATCGCTAGGTATTGTCATCGCAACAAGTGTGACTGAGCGCAAGTTAATACTTGAATAAAATACTCGGGTATTGGATAATCGCGCGGTAATGTATGAGTGAGGTTTGTATGTCCCAACCTGAAGTTGCAGCGTTGCCGATTCAGTTTTCTGATGCCGCCGCGCAAAAAGTGAAAACGCTAATTGCCGAAGAAGAGAATCCTGAACTCAAGCTGCGGGTTTACGTCACCGGTGGCGGTTGTTCTGGTTTCCAGTACGGCTTCACTTTTGACGAAAAGGTTAATGACGGCGATACCACTATCGACAAAGAAGACGTCACCCTAGTGATTGATCCAATGAGCTTGCAGTATCTTATTGGCGGTATCGTTGATTACACCGAGGGCCTTGAGGGTTCACGTTTTTTCGTTAATAACCCAAATGCAACAACCACTTGTGGTTGCGGTGCGTCATTCTCGGTATAACGACATACGCGCTGCCCTAGAGCTCAAACCCTATCTGCATCGTACCTGCTGACTTGTTGTGGCAGGTCCATCCCACCTCATTCCTTGTTTCAACCTTCATAACTCGTAACATTTTTACATCCACATTTACTTTAAGGTCTTTTACGATACCGAGGTCGAAATAAATCCCGGCCCATTTCTTCGTTTTGGCCGGACAAGGAATGCGTCATGTCGAAACTCTCTCAAGGCCTACAAGTGTTGTCTGCCAAGCCATGGATCTTAGCCGTCACTATTAGTGTGTTGCTGGTGGCTTGGATGGCTAGTGGCTCCGCCAACAATGAGGCTCCACAAGCTCAAACTGAACAGCCGAGCCTGTTGCCTAAAGTGCAAGTGGAGCGGATGCAAACCTCACCCGTAACTCGAGCCATTACCTTATACGGCCGCACCGAGCCGAATCGTGAAGCTACTTTGCGAGCAGAGACCGAAGGCCGAGTGGTTGAAATTCTGGCCGTCCGTGGTGCATCGGTTAAAGCGGGCCAGCCGCTGGTTCGTTTAGCGATGAATGATCGTGAGCAGCGCCTAAACCAAGCCAAAGCGGAATTTGCTCAACGTCAGATTGAATATCAAGGCGCCAAAAAGTTGAGTTCGCAAGGATTCTCTGGCCGTGCTCGGTTGGCCGAGGCGCAAGCCCAGCTTGAGCAGGCCAAAGCCGCAGTGGCTCGTTTGCAGCTGGAAATTAACCACACCATTATCAACGCGCCGTTTGATGGCATTTTGAATGAGCGGATGGTGGAAGTAGGCGATTACTTGGGCGTTGGCGACCCCGTTGCCATGGTGTATGACATTGATCCGCTGATTATCCGAGCTGATGCTGGTCAGCATGATATTTCTCAGTTGCAAGTTGGCCAACATGGTCAAGCTCGTTTTGTTAACGGTAATTTACAGCAAGGCACTATCCGCTACTTATCGAAAGTAGCCGATGCCGCTACCAATACATTCCGCGTCGAGCTGACGTTGGACAATGCCGATGCAAAAATGTATGCAGGATTAAGCACTGAGCTTGAATTACCGCTGGCGACTGTCAATGCCATTCAAGTGACACCGGCTTTGTTGGCTTTGGATGAAGATGGCAACCTAGGTATCAAGTCGGTCGATGACGATGTGGTGCGTTTTACTCCGATTGAGCTGGTTAAAGCGGATAATGACGGTGTTTGGTTGTCCGGTTTTGGTGATTCGGTCTCTGTGATCACTATGGGGCAGGGATTTGTTCGTCCCGGTGACCAAGTCATCCCCGTTTACAAAGAAGCGAAATAAGGAACAGCCATGCTTGCACTTATTGAAGCTTCACTGAATCGCACTCGCACCGTCATGATGGTGTTAGTGTTGGTACTGATCGCCGGTATTTCGACCTATGTGTCGATTCCGAAAGAATCTAACCCAGATATTCTGATTCCCTACATTTATGTGTCGATGACTCATGACGGCATCAGCCCAGAGGATGCTGAACGCATGCTGGTGCGGCCAATGGAAAACGAGCTGCGTTCCATTGAAGGGGTCAAGGAAATGACTGCGCGAGCCGGCGAAGGTCATGCCTCTGTTACGCTAGAATTTCTTGCCGGTACCGATCCCAAAGAAGCATTGGCCGACGTCCGCGATAAAGTGACGCTAGCGAAAGCTAAATTGCCAAGTGAAACTGAAGAACCGTCAGTTCACGAAGTTAAAATGGCAGAAGAGAACCCCGCTATCACAATAATGCTTGCCGGCCCCGTGCCAGAGCGCGCATTGATTCAGCTCGCTCGCGATGTCCAAGACCGACTTGAAAGCTTGCCAGAAGTTCTGGAAGTGAAAATTGGTGGCGATCGCGAAGACATTGTTGAAATCATCGTCGATCCATTATTGATGGAAAGCTACGACCTTGACCAAGGCGATATTGCCAGCTTGGTGTCTCGTAATAACCGTCTGGTTGCTGCTGGTACCATGGACACTGGCAAGGGTAGCTTTGCCGTTAAGGTGCCATCGGTATTTGAAAGCGTTCGCGACGTCATGGAAATGCCGATCAAGGTCGATGGCGATAAGGTCATTACGTTTGCCGACGTTGCGACAGTGCGTCGGGCCTATAAAGATCCGAGCACCTTTGCTCGCTTAAATGGTCAGCCAACGGTATCACTAGAAGTGGTCAAGCGGCCTGGCGAAAACATCATTGAAACCGTCAATAAAACTAAAGCACTGATCGCTGAACAGCAGAAAATTTGGCCAGCAAATGTTGAAGTGGCTTACACCGGCGACCGTTCCGAAGACGTTAAAGAAATGCTCAATGATCTGCAAAACAATGTTCTTTCGGCCATTTTGCTGGTGGTC
Source organism: Neiella marina (assembly GCF_002165625.1). Lineage (GTDB taxonomy): Bacteria > Pseudomonadota > Gammaproteobacteria > Enterobacterales > Neiellaceae > Neiella > Neiella marina. The sequence continues at coordinate 12,072 of NZ_NGNS01000016.1, read as the reverse complement.
ATTGTCATTGTTGCGGTGCTTGGATTGCGCAGTGCAGGTCTAGTTGGCGTCGCTATTCCCGGCTCATTTCTGACTGGTATTTTGGTACTGGCGATCATGGGTTTTACCGTCAATATTGTGGTGTTATTTGCCTTGATTATGGCCGTTGGTATGTTGGTGGACGGTGCCATTGTCGTCACCGAATATGCCGATCGTTGCATGAGCGAAGGGTTGCCGCGGAAGCAGGCTTACCTGCAAGCAGCAAAGCGTATGGCGTGGCCGATTACCGCTTCTACCGCAACGACCCTCGCTGCCTTCGCTCCGCTAATCTTTTGGCCAGGAATGATGGGCGAATTCATGAAATATCTGCCTATCACCCTTATCGCCACGCTTTCTGCCAGCTTGTTTATGGCGCTCATCTTCGTCCCTGCGCTGGGCTCGATGATTGGCAAAAGCCGGCCAGTAAGTGCTGAGGCGAAAAAGCAACTAATGCTGGCCGAACAGGGCGATGTGTCGGCCATTAAAGGCTTTACCGGCACTTATTTACGTACTCTGTCGGGCGCCATCAAACGGCCGGTATGGGTACTAGTTGGCTCTATCTTGTTTGCCATCGGCGTTGGCGTTGCTTACATCATGTCTAATCTTGGTGCTGAGTTTTTTCCTGATGTTGAACCGTCTGGTGCCAATGTTCATATCCGCTCCCATGGTGATTTGTCGGTCTATGAAAAAGACACCATCATGCGCGAGATTGAACAGCGCATGGTTGATATGGGCGAGATCGAAACCCTATATACCCTGACTGGTAACAATGGCGAAATAGGTTATTTTCGGATTAATTTGATTGACTGGGATCAGCGCCGTACAGCTAACACTATTATCGATGAAATTCGCGCCTCGACCGCCGATATCGCAGGCGTCGAAATCGAGATCCGTAAGGATGAAAACGGCCCCGGCGGCGGCAAAGATCTACGTTTGCAGCTCAGTTCTCGATTCCCCGATTTAGTCAATGACGCCGTACGCACGGTGCGCCATGCGTTAGCGGAGAATGGCAGCTTCACCAACATTGATGATGATGGTAGTAAACCCGGTATTGAGTGGCAGTTAAAAGTTGATCGCTCCGATGCTGCGCGCTTTGGTGCTGATGTCACCACTCTCGGTGCGACGGTGCAAATGGTCACCAATGGCCTCAAGTTGGGCGAATACCGCCCTGATGATGTCGATGATGAACTAGACATTCGGGTGCGTTTCCCAGAAGAGAAACGTCACTTAGGGCGGTTGGATGAACTTCGAGTGCGGACCTATGCCGGTCAGGTACCGATCACCAACTTTGTTCAACGTACTCCGGAGAAGAAGCTCGATACCATCCGTCGTGTCGATGGTAAGCGAGTGGTGACAGTTAGTGCCGACCTGATCCCCGGCGCGCTGCTCAATCTTGAGCTTCCGAAGCTGCAAGAGCAGCTGCCAAATCTTGGCATTGATCCTCGCGTGCATATTGAAGTGAAGGGCCAGAATGAAGAGCAAGATGAGTCATCGGCATTCTTGCAAAATGCCTTTATGGTGGCGCTATTTGTCATGGCCATTATTTTGGTCACCCAGTTCAATAGTTTCTATCAAGCGTTTTTGATTCTCAGTGCTGTGGTGTTCTCTACCGTCGGTGTGTTGCTCGGTCTGCTGATATTCCAAAAACCTTTTGGCATCGTGATGTCGGGCATTGGCGTGATTGCGCTGGCAGGCATTGTCGTCAACAACAATATTGTGTTGATCGATACCTTTAACGTGTTGCGCCGCCAAGGCATGAGCGCTCGCGAAGCAATTCTGCGCACTGGTGCGCAGCGTCTTAGGCCAGTGTTGATGACCACGGTAACGACGATTCTAGGTTTGCTACCTATGGTGTTGGAAGTGAACATCGATTTGATGGCTCGAACCATCCAGCATGGCGCTCCGTCTACTCAGTGGTGGTCGCAACTGGCCACCGCGGTTGCTGGCGGCTTGGCCTTTGCGACGGTTCTGACATTGGTTTTGACGCCGTGTCTGCTGATGATCGGCGCCAATGTCAGTGGGTTCTTCAATCGCCGTCGTCGCGTTGCTGAGCCGGAGAAACCCAACGCCGAGATAGAGGATATTCACTCGGCAGCATAATCAAATCATTTCAAGCTTAAGCGACGCAGTATTCGGCTTGAATTGGTCGCGCAGGCATCGGCCTGCTCCCTCGAGACCGATATTTGGGGCGCCCGCAGGCGCCTCTTTTTTTGTAACCACCAATCCAAGTAGGATTGGTATAAAATAAGCCCGCTTCTTGGTCATTTAGGACTCCTCATGCTGAGTTATCGTCACTCCTTTCATGCTGGCAACTTTGCCGATGTGCTCAAACACATCGTATTGGTTGAAATCATTCAGTACTTGCAGCAAAAACCAAAACCGCTGGATTACATTGATACGCATTCAGGGGCTGGGTTGTACAACCTAAATGCTGACACTGCCAACAAGCTCAGCGAACACTTAGGGGGTATCGGCAAACTAGATGCCAATGATTACCCTGAAGTGAGTCGCTATTTTGAATTGGTACAGCAATGTGACCCAAGTGGTGAGCTTAGTTTTTATCCGGGCTCGCCGTTGTTGGCTAAACAAATGCTCCGCCAGGATGACAAGTCCTGGTTAACCGAATTGCACCCGAAAGACTATCAGCACTTGTTGAATAACATGGGTAGCGATCGCCGGATTCGAGTGAGTCAGGAAGACGGCCTCAAGCGTCTGATGGGCTTGTTACCACCACAAAGCCGCCGCGCCTTAGTGTTGATTGACCCTTCCTATGAAATCAAAACTGAGTACCAACAAGTGTTTGATGCCATTGCCAAAGGCTACAAAAAGTTCGCCACTGGCGTTTATGCGCTTTGGTATCCGGTGGTTGAACGGGCACGAATTGATCGACTTGATCAACAGTTCATTGATAGTGGCATTCGCAATATTCAACGTTTTGAGCTCGGTGTTTCGGCCGATTCTGACGAAAAGGGCATGACCTCATCAGGCATGTACGTTGTCAATCCACCATGGAAGTTGATGGCAACTATGGAAGCTATTTTGCCGCGTTTAGCCGAAGCGGTGTCAGTCGATAATTCGCTGCACTACAGATGCCAAACCCTTGTTGCTGAATGATTTTGCTTTCAGCGCATCAATCCGATAGATTTTGGGCCGATTGTATTGCCCCTGAGAAAGCCTTATGCCGTTATCGACTCGCCTGAAAGTGGCCTGGCGTTTAGCCAGTAATCAAGTGACCCAGCAGCGTGTATCCTTTGTTGTTGCTGGAGCACAAAAGAGCGGAACCACCGCACTGGATCAGTACTTGCGTCGTCATCAAGGCTTGGCGATGCCGGACAAAAAAGAAGTGCACTTTTTCGACAACAGCCGTTTGTTTGCCAACGGTGAACCAAACTATCGCAAGTATCATGCGTTCTACCCCTCCAATTGCGCGGGTCGTTTGATGGGCGATGTCACTCCGGCGTACATGTACCTGCCAGACTGTATGCCGCGGATCCATCGCTATAACCCTGACATCAAGGTCATTGCGGTGCTCCGCAATCCTATCGAGCGAGCATACTCGCATTGGAATATGGAGCGCCATCGGGGGCGTGAAAAGCTACCGTTTGTTCAGGCGATGGCCGAAGAAGCTGAGCGTATTCAACTCAGTCGCGGCAGTTCACGCAAGTATTCTTACGTTGATCGGGGCTTCTACAGCCAGCAAATTGAGCGCATCTGGCAGCTGTTTCCAAAGCAGCAAACCTTGTTTCTACGCCACGATGAGCTGCTGACGGACCCAACTACCACAGTCAATCAGATCTATCGGTTTTTGGCGATTGAAGAGTTGCCGCATACTGAGAAGAAAGATGTTCACAGCCGACCTTACGTGAGCAAGATCAGCGCCGATGAAAAGCAGCAGTTGCGTTCGATTTTTGCTGCAGAGATAACTAAGTTAGAGAACTTGCTCGGTTGGCAACTGGATAGCTGGCGGGATTAATATTTAACTACCCGATGGAATTGGAGTTCCATCGCAAGGAGATATACATCATGGAAGATGACTGCGCTTTCCCATTGAAATCGCGTTACGTGTTTTTGGCGTTGCTATTCGCCTCGATCATTTTTGTTATCTTGTCCGCCAGCTTGAACTTGCATTTGTATTGGCAAGGCGCAGCGGATGGCATGTTGTTTTATTTGGTTGCAGGCATGTTATTGGCCGCATTAATTGTGTGGCGCAGCATACCTTTAATGGCGGCTATGCAAGACCCGTCTTGGACCGATTATATTGCTGGATTTAAGCTCTCTTTGTTCAGTGTGCTATTTAGCATTGCTGCCGTTTACGTATTTTACTATCCGCTGTCATTTTGGTTGCCAGATTGGGTTTCGAATCAATTGCTTGAAGGCCCCGATATCACTTATGACTATCGTGATGGTGATAGCTTTGTCCCAAATACCCTTAGTTTTGCTGCGATCGTAGTACTTGCGCCTATTGTCGAAGAGATTGTTTTCCGATTTTTATTGCTGCACCGATGGGCAGATAAATGGGGGGGATTGGGAGCGGCAATTGGTTCATCAGTTCTGTTTGCCGGATTACACACCGATGTCATTGGTAGCCTAATGTTTGGCCTTTGTATGTGTGCCTTGTATATCAAAACCGGTACTCTTTTTGCCCCCATTTTTTGCCACATGTGCAATAACTTATTGGCTTGGCTTTACTCTTACGGTGCCATGGTGCTGTCCGATTTGGACCAGCCCTATACACTGCAAGATTTTCAGTCTGAGTGGTACATTGGTGTGACATGTGGTGTCATTGCGCTCGCTTGGGCGTATCGGTTTTTGTCGCAACAACCTGCTTATACATCGATTCTTAGCGAGCAGTTGCCAATGCGCTAATGGTCAGATGATAGCAGTGATTTTCAATTGACTAGTTTGCTCGAAACTTCCGGGTGCTGGTAGTTATCTCTGTTGATAAATATCGCTGGAATGTCGGTGGTTTCTGAGATTGGCTTTTCTAAACGAATGCGATGGAGCGCTTTTGTTGCTTGATAGCCCATCAAGTAGGGATCTTGCACCATAAAGCCAGCGAGCTTGCCGTTGGCCATTGAGTCAACAATGTATTTATTGCTATCGAAACCAATATGCACAGGCCGCTGTTCGTTGCCAATTGCGTCCAAGCTGGCGATGGTTGCTACTGTGGTGTTTTCATTGGGACTAAAGATGGCATCAATATCTGGATGTTGCTGCAGTAGCTCAGTGATTTTGCTGCGAGATTCACCCACTTTAGTGCCCACTAGCTCGTTGAATACAATGTCTAAGTCCATGGTTTCAGCGGTGCCAACGAAGCCATCAACTCGGGCGGTAACTGCTTTATCTAACTCATGAGTTCTTAACACGCCGATAGTTGCTTGCGGTGGCGTCAATTGGGCTATTTTCATCGCCACTAATTTGCCAGCGTGATGATTGTTGGTTTTCAACACTGCGCGCCGTTCGCCACCGATATCTCGGTCGATAAAAACCGTCGGAATACCGATTGCATCGAACTCAGCGACGAGGTCGAGTAAAGCGTCAGAACTGGGCGCAAGAAGAAAGCCTGAGCAGCCTTGTTGGCGAATGGATTTCATGATCAGCACTTGAGCTTTATCGTTTCGCTCATCGGCGATGCCGCGGGTAACAATGGTCATATCGAGTTCGTCGGCAGCGGCTTGCGCACCTTTCACTACTTGATGCCAATAATGGGCTCCGCCGCCAGCGGTTACTACGCCATAGCAATTCGCTTGAGTGCAAGCACTGAAAAGCATGGTAATTGCTACTAGTAGGCAATAAAGCTGGGGTGATAACGTCCGTTTATCTAACAATTGGAATTAAAAAAGGTTGTGGCGACACTGCAAGTTAGTCGCAGAGTCACCTGAATGTAAAGAAACAAGCGGCTGATTTGCCATTTTGTTTGATATCTCAGCGGCGTTGTCGGTTTACGCTGATTGTGCGCTTGCCATGCTTGTTGCTCGGTATTGACCTGGGGTCAGCCCGGTAAACTGCTTAAATGCGCGAGTGAATGGGCCAACCGAAGCGAAGCCGCTCTCTAATCCAACAATCAGTACAGGCCAGTCTTTGGTCGCAGGGTCGGCTAGTAAACTGCGAGCGTGTTCGACTCGCAGCTGATTGACAAAATGATTGAAGTTCTTGGCTTGAAAATGCTGTTTCAGAATTCGGCTCACCCGGTATTCGGAAACATCAAGGGCTCGGGCAACATCTGCCACTTTCAAATTCGATTGACGATACTGACGCTGGATACAGCGATTGACTTGCTCGGCTAGCTCCATATCAAGCGCAGTGGTCGTGATACTAGTTTGGCAAGCGCTACTTGCTTCATTGCTTGCTGGTGCAGGGGAGCGATGAGAGCACTGTTTGACGATTGGGCCGGTGTTGCTGCTTCGCCATGTTATCAATATCTGCGTCAATAGCATGACCATCACAGTAACCACGGCAATCACCGCTTGCACTATGTCGGGCTGGTTGGCATGAGTGACCGCAACTGTTTTGGTAATGGCAATGGCTGCGGCAAGGCTCACGAGGAAAGTCAGGCGCTGTATACAGTCTTTTCGGTTGTTGCGATCAAAGCCTCGTATTCCTTCCCAAACCGCCATGATCAACACAAATGAAGAGAGCAGTGTGATGAGCTCTCGCAAAATGCCATTAAAGACATCGTCAAATCGCAGACTAAATTGCCAGAAGCTATCGATAAAGAGATAGCCTTGCTTGGCCATCATCAAGGCCCCGAGAGCAACAGCGAAGCCAACATGATGCAACTTAATCGGCGTTGATGTTCTGAACAGGGAACGTGCGAGCAGCCAATAAATATTGCAGGTCGCACAGGCACCCATACCAATAAGGTATTGGTAGGCGCCAACGCTATCGCCAGTGAGTTTCTGTGCGCTTGATAGCGCCACTGAGCCACAAAACACCGCAAACAATAGGTGAGTGGTGGTTTTACGACTGACAACAGCCTGAGCAAGCAGTAATGCCAAAGCAGTCGCAAGTACCAAGTATTGCAGCGTCATTGCCTCTATTAGCGGTTGCTCTGGCATGTCAGTTCATCGTTGTGGTATCGAGTTTATGAAGTTAGCAGCAGCTATCTGAGGTAATCAAGTTCAGCTTTGCAACAAAACACTTCGGCGTGGCGAAAATACGTCGATTTTTATGCGCCGAATTTTAAATTCGGTGCGAATTGGAGCGACGTTTTACTCATAGTTTTCACTTTCAGTTGATTGGAGTGATTGCTGTGTTTACATCTGTTTTGGGCTTGCCTAGTGCGACTTTGCACAACGCCAAAAAGGCCTTAGATATAAGTGTCAAAAGTTGGTTTGCCATTGCCCTGGCAGGGCAATGGGCGTTCGCATTTTATGTCTTTGCCATATACGCCTTGACGATGGTATTTGGCTTTGACGTTGCTGAGTTTAGCCCGGCTCCGGGAGTTAAAAATACCGAGGGCTTTGATCGATTGGTGTTGTTTGCTCATATCCTGCCGTCGATTTACTTGTCGTTGTTTGGCATTTTCCAGTTGGTTCCGAGTATCCGAAATCGATTCAAAGGATTTCATAGCTGGAACGGCCGGCTGTTTCTTGTGCTTGGCATGTCGGGGGCATTGACGGGGCTGTATTTGCAGTGGGTCAAGGGGCTCACCTTCAGCCAAGGGGTCACCTTAAATGGCTTGCTGATTCTGGTGGCTGTTGGTTTTGCCTGGTATCACGCCGTTAACAAACGCTTCGACCTACACATGCGGTGGGCCATTCATAGCTTTATTCTGATTAACGGTGTTTGGAGTTTTCGTTTGTACCTGATGGGCTGGTATCTGGTTAATCAGGGACCAAATGGCAACACTCAAAATGTCGATGGGCCGATGGATATCTTTCTGTCATTCGCTTGCTATCTGTTACCCATGGCCATTGTTGAGATTTATTTCTGGGCCAAAAAACAGAGCTCAAGCAGCACTGTGTGGAGCGGTGCGGCGGTGATGACTGGTGGCGCTGTGATCACTTTGATTGGCGTGGGTGCAGCAATCATGCTGATGTGGGCACCAAGAATTGGCAAGCTACTTGGCGCCATTTAGCAAGCATATTAGCTGGCTGGATAAAGGCAACCCAACAACCGTGGTCCTTTAGCTCCTGTTACTTTTGGCACGTTGGCGGGGATGCGCTGTTCAAAACAATGGGCCAGCCAAGCAAAACAAACTGCTTCAACCCAGTCGGGATCGAGTCCAAGAGCTGCGGTGGTGTCAACGGTGTGGGAGGGCATGGCTTGTGCCAGCGAACGCATGATTAATCCGTTATGGGCGCCACCGCCACAGATGTAGACATTGCACTTGCCTCTTGCTAAAGGGCGGATTGCATCGGCAATGCTATGAACGGTTAGGGCATGTAATGTTGCCTGGGCATCGGCTGATGCGATTGGCTTAGCATCGCCCATATAGTCCTTTAACCAATGGACATTGAAATACTCGCGACCAGTGCTTTTGGGGGCGGGGCGGTGGAAGTAGGCATCAGTCATCAGGTTGGCTAACAATTCCTGATCAATATTGCCCGAGGCACCCCAGTCGCCATTGTCGTCATAAGATTGGCCGGTATGAAGTTGGCACCAACTATCAATCAATGTATTGCCAGGTCCGGTATCAAAGCCAAAGATATGATCGCTATTGGCTGGCAGATAAGTCAGATTGGCGATGCCGCCAATATTAACAATAATGGTCGGCTCTTCTCGTTTACCTAGCAACCAAGAGTGAAATGCTGGCACTAATGGCGCGCCTTGGCCGCCTGCTGCCATATCGGCGCTGCGGAAGTCTGCCACCGTGTCGATGCCGGTCTTCTCGGCAATGATCGACGCATCGCCAAGTTGCAGGGTAAATCGATGATCGAGATCGGGCCGATGGCGCACAGTTTGGCCATGACTGCCAATGGCGCTCACTTCGCTTGCTGCGATGCCTGCTTTATCAAGCAATTGATTGATCGCGTCAGCGCTACATTCACCAAGCCATTGGTGAGCACGGCCGTAAGAATCGAGATCATCAGAGCCCGGATCGCATAGTCGCTGACAAAGGGTATTTAGGGTATCAGGCAGGGAATAAGTATGGGCGGCAACCAGCTCGAGCTGGTGGTCACCAAAACGGACTAATGCCACGTCCAGCCCATCCATGCTGGTCCCTGTCATTAGTCCGATATAGTAATTGCTCATTTCATCAATCAGTCATTGCTGGCATTCATAGCCAGGAGAATGCGTTGATTGGAATCTAGCTGATGACCTATTTGTTTCGCAAGGTTCAAGAACGACTGACGTTCTTTTTTGGCAATGGCTTGTGATTGCGGCAATTTCACCGTGCGTGGGTTGCGGTGCACACCATTGACTAAGAACTCATAGTGCAAGTGAGGTCCGGTGACGCGACCCGTGGCACCCACGGTACCAATGGTTTTGCCCTGACGCACTCGCTGGCCAGTCTTGACGTAACGTTTGTGCAAATGAAGATATTTGGTGACGTACTTTTCGCCGTGTTTAATAAACACATAGTTACCATTAAGGCGACTGTAACCCGACTTCATGACTTTACCATCACCAGCGGCAACCACAGGTGTGCCTGTCTTGGCGGCGTAATCAATACCGCGATGCGGTCTGACTTTACCGGTCACAGGATGAAGGCGACGGGGGTTGAAGCTGGAACTGATGTATTTGAAGTTAACCGGGGCACGCAAGAACGCTTTGCGCATGGCATGACCGTCTAGCGAGTAATAATTGCCATCGGTGTGGCGAATCGCTCGGTGACGCTCACCCTGATTGACAAACTCGGCGCCGATAATATCGCCGTAACCGGCAAACTCGCCATCAAGATAACGAGTCTCGTAGATGACGGTGAAGCTATCGCCTTTGCGAATATCAAGGGCAAAGTCGATATCCCAGCCAAAGATATTGGCCAGCGCCATGATTAAATTGGGAGTCATGCCAGATTCAATACCGGCATTCCAGAAGTTACTCTCAATGGTGGCGCCAGCATAGTCGCTGCGCAGTTCGAATTCTTTTTCTACCGTACGAGCGTCAAAGCCGCCGTCAACCACATCGACATACAGGGTCTTTTCTTCGCTGATGGCATAAGCCAGTTGCTGCAAATTACCGTCGCTATTTCTGGCAAAGCTAATTTGGTCGCCTGGGTGAATTCTTTTCAACGCGGCGACAGGTTTGCCGAGTTGCATGATTTGGTGAAGGGTTTTGGCCGACAGTCCGGCGCGGCTAAATAACTTCGCTAAGCTGTCGCCTGATTTTACCGTTTCTACTTGCCAGTTGAGTTGTTCAGCTGCTTCGGCGGCTTGCGCAGCAGCTTGCGATGCTTGCAGATCGAGAGGAAGGGGATAGCGCTTGTTAAGCTCTAGCTGCCAGGGCGCATCCGCGGTGCGCGTGGCTTTGGCCTGTTCCGAAGGCCAAATTAATCCCAGCAAAATGAAAAATACACACATCCCTAACAGCCAACGATGACTGTTTGGCATGCGGTGCAATACCCGCGTCATTGTACAACTACTCTTTGTTTGTATGTGATTTAAATAAGCGCTTGCTTGTTCAAATAAAGACTTCATTGAAACAAGAAATACACATCAAAGGTCAACAATCCCTTGGCCTACAGTGCTACTTGATACTTATATTGACTGTATTTTTCAAGTACAATCCGTCCGCTTTGACGTATTCATCTAAAAAAAGGGGCGATTCATGACCGACTTGCAAACCGCACTTGCTGAGATTAAAAGGGGTGCAGAGGAAATTCTGGTCGAAGACGAACTGGTTGAAAAACTAAAATTAGATCGCCCATTGATCGTCAAGTTAGGTGCCGATCCAACCGCACCAGATATCCACTTAGGTCACACTGTCATCCTCACCAAGTTGCGCCAATTTCAACAACTCGGTCATCAAGTGGTGTTCCTGATTGGTGACTTCACTGGCATGGTCGGTGACCCAACCGGTAAAAACTCTACTCGTCCACCGCTGACTAAAGAGCAAGTACTTGCTAACGCTGAAACCTACAAAGAGCAGGTTTTCAAAATTCTCGATCCTGAGAAAACACGCGTTGTATTCAACTCTGAGTGGTTAGCTGAGCTGGGTGCAGAAGGCATGATCCGATTGGCGGCGAAACAAACCGTTGCCCGTATGCTTGAGCGTGATGACTTTAAAAAGCGTTACACCGGTGGCCAGCCGATTGCGATTCATGAATTCATGTATCCGTTGCTGCAAGGTTATGACTCCGTGGCACTAAATGCTGACATTGAGCTTGGTGGTACCGATCAGAAATTCAACTTGCTGATGGGCCGTGAACTGCAAAAAGATGCCGGACAAAAGCCTCAGGTAGTGCTGACAATGCCGCTGTTGGAAGGTTTGGACGGTGTTAAGAAAATGTCCAAGTCAGCTAATAATTACATTGGTATTTCTGAACCAGCTGATGAGATGTTCGGCAAAATCATGTCGATCTCAGATGACTTGATGTGGCGTTACTACCAACTGCTGAGCTACCGTCCGCTGGCTGAAATTGAACAGCTTAAAGCCGATGTTGAAGCAGGTAAAAACCCACGTGACGTCAAAATTGCGTTGGCCAAGGAAATCATTGCTCGGTTCCACGATCAAGCCGCAGCAGATGGCGCTGAGCAGGCGTTTATCGCGCGCTTCCAAAAAGGCGCTATTCCAGACGATATTGCTGAAGTAACAGTGAATGCTGTTGACGGCGAAATCGGCATGGCAAACTTGCTCAAAGATGCGGGTTTGGTGGCTTCGACCTCTGAAGCTATGCGCATGGTGAAACAAGGTGCGGTGAAGCAAGACGGTGAGAAAGTTGCTGACGCCAAGCAAACCGTTGCGACTGGCACAACGGCGGTATTCCAAGTTGGCAAGCGCCGCTTCGCCAAGGTGACTGTCGCTTAATTGCAGTCTTGTCGATTTTAGAAAGCCCGCTTCGAGCGCAATGCTGTTCACTTAAGAGGGGCGGCATTGCGGTTTACCGGATAACGGGTCTTGGATATTTTCACCGCCCTAGGCCTTGACGGCCTAGGGCGTTTCTCTATG
>NZ_NGNS01000015.1 GCF_002165625.1 Neiella marina | reverse complement strand
CTCGAAAGCACAGCTTTCTTCGCCTTCACGCGGGCCAAAGCTGCGCTTTGTCTGTATCCGCGTTCAGCCCCATGTGAGAGTAGGTCACCGCCAGGCACCTAATAAAATAGAAAAGCCCTTCGCGTAAGCGAGGGGCTTTTTTATTTTCTATGCGTTGTTGTTGATAGACCTACTCGAACGGAGTGACAAATCTGTCGGGAACAGATTTGAACAGCCGTTAGGCTGGCCCGAAGGGCGGAGGGCAGGATGCCCGGAGTAAAGTAGGTCACCGCCAGGCACCTAATAAAACGTCAGAAGGCCACCCATTAGGGTGGCCTTTTGTCGTTTAAGCGCCTAACGGCGCGCTAATCTCGCGGTGAAGTGCCGCAGGCTCCAACCTATCCCTCTGCTTAACGACAGCGCGCCGCAGGCTCCAAGCAAGGGCGCGAATTTTGCCGCAACATTGATTAGCGTGTTGAGCGATATCTAATACACTAAATTCAGTTTCACATACTCGAAGGACTGCGATCTTGTGACTGATCCCCTGATGATTTTAGTGGCGGTAGGTTTACTATCGATTAGTTGTCAATACATAGCTTATCGCATTCATCTACCGGCAATTCTGCCTTTGCTACTCGTTGGTTTAGTCGTCGGCCCTCTAACAGGCATGTTGGAGCCTGACGATCTATTTGGTGATTTACTCTTTCCCATTGTCTCGCTTTCTGTCGCGGTCATTTTGTTTGAAGGGGCGCTCACGCTGAAGATGAGTGATCTCGGCTCCCATGGCGCTATGGTGCGAAACTTGTGTTCGGTTGGCGCATTAGTAACATGGGCTATTGCCTCGCCGATTGCTCATTTTGGCTTGGGAATGAGCTGGGAGATAGCTTGCCTGTTTGGCGCTATCGTGACAGTCACAGGGCCAACCGTCATTGTACCCATGCTGCGCACGGTTCGACCTAGTAGTAAATTGTCCAATATCCTTCGTTGGGAAGGCATTGTCATCGACCCGATAGGCGCTTTAGCTGCAGTGCTTGTCTATGAATTTGTCGTGTCGGCGCAAAACCCTTTGTTACACACGGTTGAAGCCTTTGGCCTGACATTAATATCCGGATTTGGCATCGGCTTCGCTGTTGGCTATTTACTCGGTATCGTGCTGCGGCGTCATTGGATACCGCCCTATCTTGAAAATACCGCAGTACTAACTATCATGCTCGGCGCTTTTGCCACCTCTAACCACTTTGCCCATGAATCCGGGCTATTAGCTGTAACTGTGATGGGCATGTTGTTGGCCAATATGAAAAATGTTGAGGTTGATGACATTCTCGAGTTTAAAGAGACGCTCAGTGTTCTGTTGATCTCGGCGCTGTTTATTTTACTTGCCGCGCGCCTAGAATTGAGCGCCATTAAACAGCTCGGGTTTGGCGCTGTTATCGTGGTTTTGGGCATTATGTTTGTTGCTCGGCCGGTTTCTGTTTGGATTTCTGCTATTGGCACAGACCTTAACTGGCGAGAGAAAGCTTTGCTCAGCTGGATAGCGCCACGCGGTATCGTCGCGGCTGCAGTGTCGGCATTATTCGCCATCAAACTAGAGCATCTGGGCTTTGCTCAAGCTGAGCAACTGGTGCCAATGGTGTTTCTGGTCATTATTGCTACGGTAATATTTCAAAGCCTGACATCGGTGCCAGTCGCTAAGTTATTGCAAGTCCGCGAATCGAGTCCCAGAGGAGTGCTTATTTTCGGCAGCCAGGATTTCTCTCGCCAGCTTGCCAAGGAGTTAATTGCCAAAAACGTTCCAGTGCAAGTAGCCGATACCAACTGGGATGCTATTAGGCGCGCTCGGATGGCTAACATTCCAACTTACTACGGCAACCCTATTTCTGAGCATGCCGAGCGTACGCTCGATCTGGCAAAATTTGGCCAAGTGTTGATTCTGTCACCATATCGCCAATTGAATCCGCTGGTAACCTACCATTTTGAGTACTCGCTTGGACGCGGCGCGGTGCTCGGATTAAGTAATGCAGAACAAGACAATCGCGCTAGCCATCAAGTAGCCGGCCATTACTCAGACACTTTAGGCTTGTTTGGGGCTGGTGTTTCCTATGGTCAGCTTGCTAGCTCGGTGAGTCGCGGAGCGATCATAAAAACCACCAAGCTTTCAGAAGCGTTTACCATTGATGATTATGATAAGGAATATGGGCAGCGGGCATTGAAGCTATGCGCTATTTCAGCAACTGGTAAATGTCATTTTTATACGGCGCAAGCGTTGGTGGAAGTGAAGGCCGACTGGGTTATTGTCAGTTTAATCGAACCTGACTAGACTGACCTGTTAGTTATTAATGGAATAAATTTATCTCTTAAAAAAGGGAATTTGCTATGAGTCGAATACTCTGTGGGCTTGCGGCCGTCTGCTTGTCGATCGCGAGCACCTGCCATGCTCAACATAAACTGTCTGCCAGTGGTTACGTTGCACTATTTGACTATGAGTTCGATAACCGCGAGTTGGCCGAGCGCTACTCTAATCATGAGGGAGCAGTTCATTATACCCTTCGTTATCAATATGACCTGTCTGAGCGTTGGTCGGCAGGTATTGGCTATTTAAACGGCACATCGAATACTGCTGAAAACATATTTGATGGCTTATTGAACGATAAAGTCGAGGTTGAATATCAGGCCGTTCAATTGTTTGCTCAAGGTCGAATGCCGGTATCGCAACGCAACTTCCTGTTTGCAGAGGCTAGCCTGTCCCGTTATGACAACGATTTAGTGGTTGATGGCGATACCTTCTCGTCCACTGATGGGGTTGGCTTTGGCGTTGGAGTTGGCTGGGATCACGAGTTTGATAATGGATTTGGCTCTCGCGTTAGTTTGTCGTATGACCGCTTTGGCGATGAGGTTCAATTGTGGAGCCTTGGGGTCGGCATGAGCTATCGGTTTTAACGACAAACATGCAGCCATAAACGAGATCAGTTGATCTCGCTTATCAATATTCGCCCGGGGCGATGAAAGGTCGAACGACTTGCTAGTATCAGTGTTAGCATCACTGACACTGATAACATGACAAAAATGGCGATGAAGATCAGCCATTGATAGCGGACCGCGATGAGCGGATCGGTACCGCCGAGAATTTGTCCCGTCATCATACCTGGAAGAGTCACCAATCCTGTTGTTGCCATTGATGCCAGTATTGGCGCGAACGCTTGTTGCATTGCCGAGCGAATAAAAGGCTGCGCGGCTTGCGCCGGAGAAGCTCCCAACACGAGGGCATTTTGGTAGTCTTGCTGCTGGTCTTTGAGCGCGCCGAAAAGTCGTTGTAGCGCGACAATGTTGCCGCTTAGGCTATTGCCCAGCAACATGCCCGCCAATGGGATCATATACTGTGCACCGTATCGCGGTTCGGGTTGCAACACCAGCCATAACATTAGAATCAACATCGGCAGCAGACCCAGGGTTAAGCCGCAAATTGCAGGCAACAACAGTTGGCGTTTGGGTAGTTTTGCCTTGTCAACAATAGCGCTGGCCCCAACAATGAGCATCACTAGCAGCCAAAGGCTATTCAGCCACCAATAATTCAACGTGAACAACTGTTGCAAGTACAAGCCAACAAGAGCCAACTGCACAGTCATTCTAATCAATGCCCAAGCCATATCTCGACCAAGCTCTAACTGATAAAGCCAGTTAATCGCAACTGGTATCATTAGGCTCAGAGCAAACAACAGCAGCATCGAATCACTAATGGCAATAGTCGGTTGCATCATTATTTTTCCGTGTGTGCCCAATCAAATTGCAAAGTGTTTACTGCGCTACCGGATACCGAGAAACTTGCTCGGGACTGAAATGGCAGCTAAACCTAATTGAGCTTATTGATGCCCATAACAGGAGGCTAACTATGTCTGATCACACTTACAAGCTTACCGAACTTGTTGGCAGTTCGCCGGATGGAGTTGATGCCGCGGTGAACAATGCGGTTGCCCGAGCCAGTCAAAGCATTCGCAATATGCGCTGGTTTGAAGTGAAGGAAATACGCGGTCATATAGACGATGGCGCGGTTGCCCATTGGCAGGTTACTATCAAGGTTGGATTTACGTTGGAAGATTAATCTTGAATAAAACACCCAAGCGGATATTGATTACGGGGTTAAATGGCACTTTGGCCCCAGCTCTCGCTGATGCTTTAAACACCGTTGGCTTGACGGTCATCGGCTGGGATCGAAGCCGCTACCCCACCGACAATTTTGCAACCGTTGAACAATTTTGGTCGGAGCATCAACCCGATGCCTGTTGTCATCTTGGTATGGGAAGCCCAAATTGGGCGGGACAGCTTGCGACAATGTGTCATCGCTACGAGTTGCCATTGTTGTTTACTTCCACAGCGATGGTGTTTGATGCCAGCTCCGACGGTCCTTACCAAACAACATCACCAGCAAATCCGCAAGATGATTACGGTCGAATGAAATTAGCGAGCGAGCAAGCGGTGGTTAGTGCTTGTCCGGATGCGTTGATCGCCAGAATAGGTTGGCAGATACATGATCGTCGAGGCGGTAACCATATGTTCGAAGCTTTGTCACAACAAATGGAGCAAAACGGCAAGGTGACTGCCAGCGAAACTTGGATACCGGCAACTTCGTTGATGTCTGATACTGCCGAGACGTTGATGGCTTTGTTGCTGCAGGGACAGCGAGGGTTGTTCCATTTGGACTCAAATGCTGTGGCGTCATTGAATTTTGCTGAGATAGTCAAGCGCCTGAATAACAAGCTCAACGCAGGCTGGAAGATAGACGTCGATCAGAGCTATCGTCATGATCAACGTTTGTTGGACGCAAGGGTGGTCATGCCAAGGTTATCTTGCCGCCTTTAAGTTGTTCGGCTGTCATTAATAACGTAAAAAAGAGCGACACTAGGTCGCTCTTTGCTATTGGCAACGACACTTTAGCAGTTAGAGTTTGACCAACGTTCTTCCGGTCACCTGACCTGCAACAATCTTATCGGCCCATTCTGGCACCTGCTGCAAAGATATTTCTTCACTGGCTTGTTGGTAAAACGACTGAGTCAGGAGCTGTTCTAAGCGTTGCCAAGCTTGTTGCCGCTTGTCGAAAGGGCACATCACCGAGTCAACTCCCGCTAGGGTGACGTTTCTGAGAATAAATGGCATCACGGTCGATGGCAGCTTAAAATCTGCAGCCAAGCCGCAAGCCGCGACACAACCACCATACTGAGTTTGAGCGATGGCATTGGCAAGGATGTTGCCACCGGTGGTGTCAACAACACCCGCCCAGCGCTGTTTATCCAATGGCTTCGCTCGGTCTTCTAACTCACTGCGAAGAATGATATTGCTGGCCCCAATAGACCGCAAATAATCGGAGTTTTGTTCGCGTCCGGTAACTGCGGTAACTGAGTAACCTAGCGCGGCCAACAGTGCAATGGCCGTTGAACCAACACCGCCAGAAGCTCCGGTAACTAGGATCTCGCCACGCTCTTTACTGACACCATTGTGTTCAAGCGCCATCACACAAAGCATAGCGGTTAAGCCTGCGGTACCAATAATCATCGTTTGTTCAGCCGACAAGCCGGTCGGCAGTGGCACCAACCAATCACTTTTTAATCTGGCTTTTTGCGCTAAACCGCCCCAGTGGCCTTCTCCTACGCCCCAACCGGTAAGGACGACTTCATCGCCGGCTTGGTATTTTGGCGATTCCGATTCCAATACCGTACCAACCAAGTCGATGCCCGGCACCATTGGAAACGAACGAACGATCTTACCTTTACCTGTGATGGCAAGGCCGTCTTTGTAATTAATAGATGAGTGGGAAACGGCGATAGTGACATCACCATCGGGGAGTTGATCGTCGCTAAGTTGCTCTACAGCAACCTGTTGTTGACCATCAAGCTCACGAATCACAAGCGCGTTAAACATGCAAAAAGACCTCAAACCAAATGACTGTTGCCGAAGTTTAGCTGTTGTTTGACTACTTGAGTTATTTATATTTTGACTGATTGTTCAATAATTGATTTGGTTTGGTATTGTTGAGTGTTTTCTAAACGGTCTTGCGCCTTTTAACGCTCTGATAACAATGTATTAATTCGTAATTTAGCCACTGCTTTAGCGTTCAATGAGACGTTGATACAAGGCATCTTTTAGATTGGCACGCTCCATCTTCATATCGACGAATGTTTGGTCATCAATGGGAACCCCCCGCGCTTCCAGAGCGTTTATTTGGCGGTCAAGGGCATGATAGCGCTCATTTTGTTGACGAAAATCTGAGTCCTCAATGTGAAGAGAACGAATACGATTGTAAAACTCAGGAAAGTCATGGGTTAGCGCATGATTTGAATCGGACATAATTAAACCCTCTGGGGACTGAACAGTAACCACTGATTAAGATAGTCGTTATGGTCAACTGCAATGATGCATGTGACACAGTTTGAAGAAAAATACCGCGCAGTAGTTCATGGTCAGGTTTAATCCAAAGCAATCGGCAATGAGATGCCGAAACACCTAGTAGAGGCCAAGCGTAAGCTCTTTTGGTATGTGAGTTGCCGATCTTGTCCTGTCAAGCTAGTGATACGAGCAGTTTTCAAAAACTTTCGATTAAAACTTGCCACGTAGCCAGTTATACTACGGCGCTAAATTTTTAACTGATGGATGAAAAATAGCGTTATGACAATCAAGCGTATTGGACACCGTTACAGCGATGCTAAAACAGGTGCCACTTTAGATGTGTGGTTCCCAAAATCCAACAAAGAGATTGCACGTCACTGTTTGGCTGCTAAAGCTGGCATTATCAAAGGTGATTTTGTCACGGTGGAAATTGCTTCCGTTGATGATGCGCCGCAGTCTGCAGAAGAAGCTTACCTGCGCCTTCACTTGATCTCTGAGCGAGCTTTCCGCCCGCATGAAATCAATCTCGATGGTGTGTTTGGTCTGTTGACCAATGTTGCCTGGACTTCTGCTGGCCCAGTGCTGCCGAGCGAAGTCGAAAACCTGCGCGAGGCTATTGCCGAAGAAGCCCTGCAATTCAATGTTACTTCCATCGACAAGTTCCCGCGCATGACCGATTATGTCATTCCAGAGGGCGTGCGTATTGGCGATGCTGACCGTGTTCGCTTGGGCGCTCACCTTGCTGCTGGTACCACAGTGATGCATGAAGGTTTTGTCAACTTCAATGCTGGTACTTTAGGCAACTCTATGGTCGAAGGCCGCATTAGCGCCGGCGTCGTTGTCGCTGAAGATACTGATATCGGTGGTGGTGCTTCTATTATGGGCACTCTCTCTGGTGGTGGTAAGCAGGTGATCTCAATGGGCCAGCGCAATTTGCTGGGTGCAAACGCTGGCTTGGGCATCTCTCTGGGTGATGACTGTATTGTTGAATCTGGCTTGTACCTGACTGCCGGTACTAAGGTAAAACTGCCTGATGGCTCAATCGTCTCAGCTCGTGAATTGTCTGGTCAGTCGAAGCTACTGTTCCGCCGTCATAGCCAAACTGGTGAAGTACAAGCCGTCACTACCGATGGCACATCGTGGGGCGGCCTTAACGCGGCGTTGCACTCCAACGACTAATTGTTAACTTTGTTGGGTTGGCTAGCGGTTGGCGTTAGCCTGGCTAAGAGCGCTTCCACTGGAGGCGCTTTTTTATTGCCGGATGCATTACAGTGCGGCGTGGAGCAGGGCGGCAACGCCTAGTGCCATTCGCGTATTTGCATCTACGGTCCGAACGATAATCGCTGCATTGATGCTGTATGTACCGGTAGGGTCTGGCAGGCTGCCAGCAACTACCACAGAACCAGCAGGAACTCGGCCGTGATAGGTTGCATTGCTTTGTCGATCGTAAATGCGAGTGCTTTGGTCTATGTTCACGCCTGTCGCAATAATTGAACCTTGCTCAATCACAACACCATCAGCAATAACTGAACGAGCGCCGATGTAACAATGGTCTTCAATAATGGTGGGTTTGGCTGCTAGCGGCTCTAGCCTGTTGCTAATCACCACACCATCGCACAGTTGAACTTTCTTACCTAATTGTACGCCGCACCCCACGGTCAC
Organism: Neiella marina; assembly: GCF_002165625.1. Lineage (GTDB taxonomy): Bacteria > Pseudomonadota > Gammaproteobacteria > Enterobacterales > Neiellaceae > Neiella > Neiella marina. The sequence continues at coordinate 95,763 of NZ_NGNS01000015.1, read as the reverse complement.
CCAAGAGCCTATCCTGCAGTCATGATCAATGTGAGCACCCTGACCAATATAGCAGGGCATCATAGTCGCAGTTGGCGCGACGTATGCGCTTTTACAAATCGACGCAGATGCAGATTCAACGTGTTGGTGTATCGACTGGTTTGGTTTATTGAAGTCTGGCAAGTCAAACGACAACAGAATGGCTTTTTTCAGCCACTGGTGAACTACCCATTCACCAGCAACTTTGTCAGCAATCCGCAAGGAGCCTTCGCCAAGCTGAACTATCGTTTGCTTGATAGCATCAGTAAGATTCTCATCGGCGCAACCCAACAGTTGCAGCTCTCTTTGTTGGAACGCCGATTCGATGATGACTTGCAAGTTGGTCATCAAGTCTCCTGGTTAGCTACAAACAGCTGAGTCCTCTAAAGATGCTTCTTTCATCAAGCGGCACTGCAACAGCTCTTTGGTATCTTCGTCAAGTGCTTCACCGAGCTTGGTTGAGAGACTGAAAAAGTCTTCAGCGCGCTCGCCAACAGTCGAAATCTTTGCTGAGTGCAAGCTTAGCTCCATCGAGTGGAACAGTGTTGCTACATCGGCCAATAGTCCGGGCCGATCCAAAGCGACCAACTCTAGCATAGTCCGGTTTGGCTTCTCGCTAGGTATGTACTTGACCTTAGGTTGAATATTAAAATTCTTCAACTGTCGCGATAACTTAGGAGCCGGCCCTTTATCTGACAAATCTTGTTTGAGGCTTTGTGCGAGGGCGCCAGTTACTTCATCGATTCGGGCCTGACCGGACAATGGCGAGCCATCGCGTTCAAGCACAACGAAAGTGTCCATGGTCATGCCGTCTTTGGTGTTCAAAATCTGGGCGTCAAATACGTCCAAATTCTTACGGTCCAAAATGTTCACCGTATGGAGGAACAAGTTGGCCTTGTCGCGCGCATAGATGAAGAGTTCTGAGCTATCTCGGTCGGCAATTTCTGATAGCGCCAATAGCGGCTCGTGACTATCTCCATGGGCAATAATTCGCATGGTGTGCCAAGCAACCTGCTCAGGCGTGTGGCGAACGAAATATTCTGGCTTGAACCGTTGCCACAAGATATCAATTTGCTCGCGTTCGATATTTTGATCGAGCAGCTCTAACGCTTTGCTTTGGGTAAATTCAATGTGGCTGGCGATATCAAGATTCTGTTCAACACCCTCAACCAAGGCATTGTAGGTTGCCTTGTACAATTCTCTTAACAGCGAGCCTTTCCAGCCATTCCAAAGGTTGTCATTGGTGGCACGAATATCGGCAATGGTTAGACAGTAGAGGTATTTTAACCGAACAGGAGACCCAACTTTTTGAGCAAAAGTTGATACCACCTGTGGATCTTGAATATCTCGTTTCTGAGCGGTGACCGACATCAACAAGTGTTTTTCAACTAGCCATGCCACCAATTCACCTTGCTCTTTGCTGTAACCATGATGTTTACAGAACTCAATGGCATCAACCGCGCCGAGCTCTGAGTGATCGCCTCCACGACCCTTCGCGATGTCATGAAACAGCGCGGCGAGAAACAGTAAATCAGGCTCTTCGATCTGAGCCATTACCCCGCGGACATGGGGGAATTGCTCGGCAAACTCTGAGCGAGTTAGGCGATAGAGGTTTTTGGTCACTCGGTAGGTGTGCTCATCGACGGTGAAAGCATGGAACAAGTCGAATTGCATTTGACCAACAATGTGCTCCCAAGCTGGCATGTAAGCGGCCAAAATGCCATGACGGTGCATGATCGCAATTGGTCGACCGGGTCCGCGTGGGTGACGCATCAGACGCACAAATAGCTCGCGGCACTGAGATACATCTTGCAGGTAGCCACGTAGCTGGCGACGGCTAACCCGCAGCCGACGAATTGCGTGAGCTGATACGCCGGTAACATTTCTGTGATCTGCAATATGTAGCAGCAGGCGAATGAAGTTTGCTGGGGTGTCAAAGACATTGGGGTGACGCAAGCCAATGTTGTTGCCGCGCATCAAAAAGTCATTGTCTAATTCGGTGACTTCAGCAGAGTAATAGGTGTCAAGGAAAGCATCAGCAAACAGTTGCAGCAGCATTTGATTGAGCTCGATGACACGACGAATGGTTTGATACAACCGCTTCATCATCTTCTCTACAGCTAGGTTACCATCGTCACAGTAGCCTAACCCTCTTGCTACTTCGGCTTGATAATCAAACAGTAATCTGTCTTCGGCTCGCTTAGTGACCGTATGCAGCACAAACCGAACTTGCCACAGAAACTTTTGACATTGCTCGAGTTCGTCATGCTCGTCGACGGTCAGAAAGCCGTGCTCTACTAGCTGAGACAATTCATCGGCACCGAAATGGTTCTTCACGACCCAACCAATGTTTTGAATGTCGCGAAGCCCGCCGGGATTCGCTTTGACGTTTGGCTCGAGGTTATATGCGGTGTCGTGGTATTGCTCATGACGAGCGACTTGCTCTGCCATTTTGGCTTGAAAGAAAGTGTCCGAAGGCCAGAATTTTTGCGACTTCACTTCTTGCGCAAGCTGTTGATAGGGGACTTCATCACCGGAGATGAGTCGGGACTCCATCAAATTGGTGGCAATAGTGATATCTTCTTTGCCCAGCGACAAGCATTCCTTCACCGAACGGACGCTATGTCCGACCTCTAATCGAATATCCCATAAGTTGGTAATAAACTGGCTAAGCTTGCTTTCAGTATCCGCATTTATTGGACGTTGGCTCAGGATCAACAAATCAACGTCGGAATGAGGGTGTAATTCTCCTCGACCATAGCCGCCGACTGCAACCAGTGATAAATCACTGACATCATGCAGATCGAGTTGCCACCAAAGTTGGGTCAGTAGTTGATCAATAAAGCGGCTGCGGGCTTTGACCAAATGAATAACCGATGTCCCTCGATGATACTGAGAGCTCAGCCAATCAAGGCATTGGTCGTGAAGGGCCCGAAACGTCATGACTCGCTCGGTTTTGGGGTATTGGCTGAAATCGACTTCAAACTGCGGCATGTCGGATTCTCTATGTCCTTGTGTTAGCGGTTGTGGAGTACACGCTCAATGGTGTCATCGCTGCGAAGAGTCAACACTTCACAGCCGGTATCAGTCACCAAAAGGGTGTGTTCCCACTGGGCTGATTTTTTGCCATCAATGGTGGAAACGGTCCAACCATCGTCCTTGTCTAATCGGGTTTGTTTGCGGCCTGCATTAATCATTGGCTCAATGGTAAAACACATGCCGGCCTTCAATTCGACTTTACTATTGTTCTTGTAGTGAACCACTTGCGGGTCTTCGTGAAAAGTCGCCCCGATACCATGGCCACAGTATTCCTCAACAATGGTATAGCGAGCGCCACTTTTTTTCTTTTTCTTCACTAAGTTTTCAATGGTGGTGCCGATCTCTCCCAAAAATGCCCCTGGGCGCACTTTGCGAATGGCTTCATACATAAACTCCTGAGTTGCCAAACACAAACGGCGGTCTGCTGGCGATATCTCGCCGACGTAGAACATCTTGCTGGTATCGCCGTGGTAACCGTCTTTAATCACGGTAATGTCGATATTGATGATATCCCCGTCCGCTAGGATGTGCTCGTTATCAGGGATACCGTGACAAACCACTTCATTTACTGAGGTGCAAATAGACTTGGGAAAACCGTGATAGTCGAGAGGCGCAGGGATGGCTTGTTGCTCATTGACGATATAGTCATGGCAGATCCGATCCAGCTCACCTGTGCTTATACCGGCCTTGACATGGGGCTCGATCATCTCAAGCACTTCGGCTGCCAAGCGCCCAGCAATGCGCATTTTCTCGATTTCTTCTTCGGTCTTTATTTTGATATTCATTCACAAGCCTGTTGTCGACCAACTGAGTGCCACTCTCGGGTGGTTGGTGCTGGTTCGGTTTCTTTACAAGAACAAGCTAACAATTCACTGAAATCAGCGGCAGTAGATTGTTCAAAATGGCTGACTATGTTATAAAGCGCGCCGACAATTCGCAAATGTGATTCGCATCATGTGAATTGATCGAACGAGTTGCCCGTTTGGCTTGATGATAATGCAGGTTAAATGGGCTTTAAATAACACACACGTATCGACACATATACCGGGGTGCCTCTTTGAGGTCGGCTATATGGGGTGCGTGGAGGCCTAACCCGAATGAAGAGGTAATTATGGCAAACGTATCTATGCGCGACATGCTCAAAGCTGGCGTGCACTTTGGTCACCAAACTCGCTACTGGAACCCACAGATGAAGCCTTTCATCTTTGGTGCTCGCAACAAGGTTCACATCATCAACCTTGAGCAAACTGTTCCAATGTTCAATGACGCTTTGAACTTCCTTTCTGGTGTTGCAGCTAAGCGCGGCAAGATCCTGTTCGTTGGCACCAAGCGTGCTGCTGGCGAAGCGATCAAAGAAGCTGCTCTGAGTGCTGGTCAGTACTATGTTAACCACCGTTGGTTGGGTGGCATGCTGACTAACTGGAAAACTGTTCGTCAGTCCATCAAGCGTCTAAAAGATCTGGAAGCGCAAAGCCAAGACGGTACTTTCGAAAAGCTCACCAAGAAAGAGGCGCTGATGCGTGCTCGTGAAATGGAAAAGCTTGAGAAAAGCCTTGGCGGTATCAAAGATATGGGCGGCCTGCCAGACGCGATCTTCATCATCGACGCAGAACACGAACACATCGCCATTAAAGAAGCAAACAACCTGGGTATCCCAGTTGTAGCTGTGGTTGATACTAACTCTTCACCAGCCGGTGTTGATTACGTTGTTCCAGGTAACGATGATGCGATCCGTGCTATTCAGTTGTACACCAGCTCTGTTGCTGCTGCTGCAATTGAAGGTCGTGATAGCAACACTGTTGCTGCTAAAGAAGGCGACTTCGTAGAAGAAGCCGCGGAGTAAATAAGGCTTAATTCCCTAGCCAAGCTACTTGAGGCAGCTAACGATATAGACGCCTTAAGTAGTGCTGGATAAAGGCCTTATTAATCCAAGCAGACGTATTGTTTTGGTGAAAGGGGTCAGTGAACTGACCCCTTTTCCATGCAATAACCTTGCATAGTCCAAATTCTGAGGAAAACTGAGATGGCAATTACTGCTGCCCTGGTAAAAGAGCTCCGCGAACGCACTGGCGCGGGCATGATGGATTGTAAAAAAGCGTTAACTGAAACTAACGGTGACATTGATTTAGCAATCGAAAACATGCGTAAGAACGGTCAAGCGAAAGCAGCTAAGAAAGCTGGTAACATCGCGGCTGAAGGTACCATTCTTATCGCTGAAGGTGCAGGTTTTGCTGCACTGGTTGAAGTGAACTGTCAAACAGACTTCGTTGCTAAAGACGAAAACTTCTTAGGTTTTGCTAACAAAGTTGCTGCAGCTGCAGCAGAAGCAAAAACTACTATTGCAGATTTAGCGGCTAAGTTCGAAGAAGAGCGTGTACAGCTGGTTGCAAAAATCGGTGAAAACATCAACGTTCGTCGTTTAGAGTACGTTGACGGTGCTAACTTGGCTTCATACACGCACGGCGGCCGTATCGGTGTTGTTGTTGCTGGTGAAGGCGACGCCGAAACACTGAAGCACGTTGCGATGCACGTGTGTAACTCTAAGCCTGATTTCTTGACTCCAGATGACGTTCCAGCTGACGTTGTTGAAAAAGAGAAAGCCATTCAGGTTGAAATTGCGATGAACGAAGGCAAGCCTCAAGAAATCGCAGAGAAAATGGTTATTGGCCGTATGAAGAAGTTCACTGGTGAGATCGCTCTTACTGGTCAAGCCTTCATCATGGAGCCTAAGAAGTCTGTTGGCGAAATGCTGAAAGAAAAGTCAGCTTCTGTTGCTGCATTCATCCGCTTAGAAGTAGGTGAAGGTATCGAGAAGAAAGAAGAAGACTTTGCCGCTGAAGTAGCTGCGCAAATCGAAGCTTCTAAAAAATAAGATAAAGTTTATAGCTTCTCTCGGAAGCCTATATACTCTAGCTGCTCAGGTGTATCGTCGGTCCTCGGTGATACACCTTCATTCTTCGCACAGGAAGCAAACATGACCACCAATCCTAAATTCAATTATCGTCGCATTCTTCTTAAGCTCTCCGGTGAAGCACTGATGGGAGAGGAAGGTTTTGGTATTGATCCGCTGGTACTAGACCGCATGGCTCTGGAAATCAAAGATCTGATTGAAATGGGCATTCAAGTCGGCCTAGTGATTGGCGGTGGCAACTTGTTCCGAGGCGAAAAGCTAGCCAAAGCGGGCATGAACCGCGTTGTCGGCGACCACATGGGGATGCTTGCGACGCTGATGAATGGTTTGGCGATGCGCGATGCGCTGGCACGAAATCATGTTACCACCCGTTTGATGTCGGCAATTCCGCTCAACGGTGTTTGTGACACATACAACTGGGCTGAAGCAATCAGCTTGCTGCGCTCTGGCCGGGTTGTTATTTTCTCTGCCGGTACCGGCAACCCGTTCTTCACCACAGACTCTGCAGCTTGTTTACGCGGCATTGAGATTGAAGCAGACGTGGTACTAAAAGGCACTAAGGTCGATGGCGTGTTTTCTGCTGACCCAGTGACCAATCCAGACGCTGAGCTATACAGTACGTTGGACTACAACGACGTTCTGGAAAAAGAATTAAAGGTGATGGACCTAGCGGCATTTACCCTGGCCCGTGACCACAGCTTGCCAATTCGGGTGTTCAATATGAACAAACCGGGTGTGCTGAAACAGATTGTGATGGGCGAACCTGAAGGTACGCTCATTTGCCACCAGCAATAAGCGGTGGCTTGAAAATTTATCGGATAGAGGTGCAATAACGTGATTGACGATATTAAAGCTGATGCGAAAACTCGCATGGAAAAAAGCATTGAGTCGCTGAAAGGGCAAATGGCGAAGATTCGCACTGGTCGTGCTCACCCAAGCCTACTCGATAACATTAGCGTGTCATACTACGGTGCCGACACTCCACTGAACCAAGTCGGTAATGTGACGGTTCAGGATTCTCGTACCCTTGCTGTGACTGTGTTTGATAAGAGTATGATCCAAGCCGTTGAGAAAGCCATTATGAGTTCTGACTTGGGCCTAAACCCAAACTCTGCTGGCACAGTGATTCGTATTCCTCTGCCGCCGCTGACCGAAGAGCGTCGTAAGGACCTGATTAAAGTGGTTCGCGGTGAAGCTGAAGGTGGCCGAATTGCGATTCGCAATATTCGCCGTGACGCTAACAGCGACTTTAAATCTTTGTTGAAAGAAAAAGAGATTTCTGAAGACGAAGAACGTAATGCTGCAGACGATATTCAAAAGATTACCGATGGCTTCATCAAGACAGTTGATGAAATGCTTAAGGCGAAAGAAGCGGAACTGCTTGAAATTTAATTGTCTGCTTGGTTAACTTGACCACTACGCCGCACCTCGATGGCTAACCCCGAAGGCGCGGCGTTTTTATATCGTGCGTTAAATAAAATGGAATAAGAATGGCAGATCCGGATCAAGCTGATAAACCGCATCCGATAAAACACGTTGCAATTATCATGGATGGTAATGGTCGCTGGGCTCAGCAACGCAACAAACCTCGCGTATTTGGTCATAAATCCGGTGTTCAATCTGTCCGGCGGGCAGTCCGCTATGCAGGTCAACTAGGTATACAGGCGCTCACTCTATACGCCTTTAGCAGCGAGAACTGGCGTCGACCAGAAGCCGAAGTTGGTGTGCTGATGGAACTCTTCATGACGGTGTTGACTAGTGAAGTGAAGCGCCTGCACAAAAACAACGTTCGCCTGCGCATTATTGGCGACATTTCTCGCTTTAGCGATAAACTCCAACATAAGATCCGGGAAGCGGAAGCCAAAACGGCTGACAACAAGGGGTTGCTGCTGAATATTGCTGCCAACTATGGCGGTCGCTGGGACGTAGTTGATACGGCTAAACGACTGGCTCAGCAGGTTAAAAATGGTGAACTTGATGTCAACGACATTGATGAGACAATGTTTACCAATGCCACTTGCTTGGCCGGTGTTCCCGACCCGGACTTGATGATTCGCACCGGTGGCGATCACCGCATTAGCAACTTTCTTATCTGGCAAGCTGCCTATACTGAGTTCTATTTCACCGATACTCTATGGCCCGATTTTGATGAAACCGTGTTTGAACAAGCAATTCAGTCCTTTATGCAGCGTGAGCGGCGCTTTGGCTGTACGGGCGAACAGGTGCAAGGCACCGATGCTTAATCACACGGAGAAGAGTCCATGTTAAAGTTACGAATTCTTACCGCTTTGGTACTTCTCCCTGTCGCGTTAGCGGCAATTTTTCTACTCTCAGATACGGCTTTTGAAGTTGTTATTTGTGGCTTACTAATGCTGTCTGCGTGGGAGTGGGGAACTCTCATGGGTGGTTTGAAGCGCCGATTACGGACCATCTATGGTGTCGTGTCGATTGCTATTGTTGCTGCCGTGATGGCGCCAAGCCTTTCGGGCAATCACTGGCAAGGTGCACAATTAACCGATTGGTTTGTTATTGCGCTGTGGGCGGCCATGGGGTGGTGGAGCATCGCACTTGCTTTAGTGTTGATTTACCCCTCGGCGCAACCCTTGTGGCGAAGTTGGCCTGCGAAGGCTCTGATTGGTTGGTTGACCCTAATCCCTTGGGGATTGGCTATGATCGCGTTGCGCTCGATACCTTCAGAACAAGCCCATGCCGGTATTGCTTTGTTATTGATGTCCTTGTTGCTGGTATGGGCTGCGGACACTGGCGGCTACATGTTCGGTAAGCGCTTTGGTAAAACTAAGCTATTACCTAAAGTTAGCCCGGGCAAAACCGTTGAAGGGCTACTCGGTGGGTTAGCGTTGGCTAGTTTGATTGTCGTTGGCGGACTATGGTACTTCCCTGCGGCATCAGATAACTTAGCAATCTATCTGTTGTTTTGTTACCTCAGCGTGATTGCTGGCGTGCTTGGTGATTTGGTCGAAAGCATGCTCAAGCGCGATGCGGGGATTAAAGACAGCGGGAAAATCTTGCCTGGTCATGGCGGCATCCTCGATCGTGTCGATAGCCTGACTGCGGCAGTTCCGGTCTTTACCCTTGGCGCAATCTACTGGGCGGTTTAATGATGCCTTTGCAACAAGTGACGATCCTAGGTGCAACCGGCTCAATTGGGGTTAGCACCCTTGATGTCATTCAACGTCACCCTGATCGTTTTTCCGTATTTGCCTTGTCGAGTCATTCGCGAGTCGAAAAACTCTATCATCAGATTTTAACGTTTGAGCCTAAATATGCAGTGGTTGCGACACCACAGCAGGCTCAAAAGCTGCAAGCACAAGTGGCCAGCCAAGGTTGTCAGACACAAATACTGGCCGGCCCTGAAGGTCTGGTGGCAGTTGCCTCGGCCAGTGAAGTCGATCAAGTTATGGCGGCTATTGTTGGCGCCGCCGGGTTATTACCCACTCTTGCCGCTGCTCAAGCCGGCAAACGGGTACTGTTGGCAAATAAAGAATCGCTGGTATCGGCGGGTAAGTTGTTCATGGATGCGGTGCGTGATAATGGCGCGGAACTGTTGCCGATTGATAGTGAGCACAATGCCATCTTTCAATGCTTGCCAGCACAATGGCAGGCTAAACAACGGGGCCCACTGTTTAGCAAAGGCGTGAGCAAAATATTGTTGACCGGATCGGGAGGCCCGTTTAGAGAAACTCCGATTGCAGAACTTGCTAACAAAACACCGGCGCAGGCAGTCGCTCACCCCAATTGGTCGATGGGACAGAAGATCTCGGTCGATTCGGCGACGATGATGAACAAAGGCCTCGAGTTCATCGAAGCATGCCGTTTGTTTGATGCTAAACCTGAGCAAATTGAAGTTGTGATTCACCCACAATCGGTGATTCATTCTATGGTGCAATACAGCGATGGTTCGGTATTGGCGCAGCTTGGCCAGCCCGATATGCGTACACCAATCGCTCATGCCATGATGTTCCCGGAGCGCGGCCAATCCGGTGTCGAGCCACTTAACTTTGCTGACATCGCTAAACTGGAATTTTTACCACCGGATTTTAACCGTTACCCTTGCTTGCGACTTGCGATAGAAGCTTGTCAGCAAGATCAGGAATCCTGTACCTTGCTCAATGCAGCGAACGAAGTTTCTGTCGCACGTTTTCTGGCGGGACAAATCGGGTTTACCGATATCGCTGCCGTTAATGGCGAAGTGATGGCTACAGGCACTGATATACGAATTACTGTGCTCGATGACGTGTTGGCGATTGATCAACATGGGCGAGCGCTAGCCGAGCAGTTTTGTGCTCAGCGATAACGCGAAGGCTTGTGATGTTTGAGTTTTTCTGGAATCTAATTTTCTTTGTGGTGGCACTTGGCGTGCTGATCACATTTCACGAGTTTGGTCACTTTTGGGTGGCACGACGTTGTGGCGTCAAGGTGCTGCGTTTTTCGGTCGGTTTTGGTAAACCCCTGTATACCCGCCATGGCAAAACAGGCACAGAATATGTGATTGCAGCGATTCCTTTGGGCGGCTACGTCAAAATGCTCGATGAGCGAGTTGACGAAGTGTCATCCGAGGAAGCTCATCTGGCTTTCAACAATAAATCGGTTTGGCAACGCATTGCCATCGTCGCTGCAGGGCCCCTAGCAAACCTGTTGCTGGCAGTTGCGGCCTATTGGTTAATGTTCTTGGTTGGCGTGACTACCGTTAAGCCAATTATTGACGGTGTCGTTGCTGACTCTCCTGCGGCACTTGCTGGGATTGATGGCCGACAGCAAATTGTCGAAGTTGATGGTCGCGCGACGCCAGATTGGGAAGCAGTCAATCTCGTATTTGTCGCTCATATCGGCCGCGATTCTATGACATTAAAGGCAGAAGATCCTGGTGCAGGGCGGCCCATAACCTATCAACTCGATCTACGTGATTGGCAATTTGACCCCGACAAAGAGTCTGCCGTCCGTAGTCTTGGATTGGTGCCATTTCGACCTCAGATCCAATTAGTTATTCAGCAAGTTGAGGAAGCTACTCCGGCGCATAAAGCAGGCTTTGAAGTTGGCGATCAAATTGTTGCGGTAAACGGTGAATCTGCAACTGAATGGATCGATATTGCAAAATTAATTCAACAATCGCCGAACCAAGTGATGACATTTGATGTCGTACGTCATAACGACACCGTGACACTTTCGGCTACTCCGGGCGACAAAGGCGGACGCGGCTATTTAGGAATAGCGCCAACCGTTGAGCCTTGGCCGGAGCACTATGTGTTCGAATTAGCTTATGGCCCGATCGAGGCGATAGGCAAAGCAATGGATAAGACTTGGCAGCTGGTTACGCTGAGCGTCAGTATGATTGGTAAGCTAATCACGGGCGATGTCTCAGTTAAGAACTTAAGTGGGCCAATTTCCATTGCACAGGGAGCCGGTGCCAGTGCATCATTCGGCTTTGTTTATTTTTTGGGATTTGTGGCGCTAATTTCGGTCAATATTGGAATAATCAACTTATTACCACTACCAGTGCTTGATGGCGGCCACCTTCTCTATTACTTTATTGAGCTTCTATCGGGGCGACCCGTACCGGAAAAGGTTCAGGAGATCGGATTTCGTATTGGATCTGCAGCCTTAATGCTGTTGATGGGCTTAGCGCTCTTTAATGATTTTTCCCGGTTTTAATGCTCTTGGCGGTATAAAGGACAACATAAGAAAACATGGCTATTCGATCTGCACTTATCGCTTCTATAGCGCTCTTTGCCAGTGCCTCAGTGCAGGCTCAGGATACTTTTGTCGTAGAAGATATCCGAATTGAGGGGCTTCAAAGGGTTGCACTCGGTGCAGCCTTGCTCAGTGTACCTGTTCAAGTTGGCGATACGGTTGATGCAGAAACTGCCGCTATCATTCTGCGTAGCTTGAACGCTTCAAACCACTTTGAAGATATTCGTATCTTTCAAGACGAAACCACCTTGTTGATTCAGGTTCGCGAAAAGCCAACCATCAGCAGTATTGAGTTTAGCGGCAACAAAGACATCAAAGATGAGCAACTTCAAGAAAGCCTCGACTCATCAAAGATTCAAGTCGGTGAATCACTCGAACGTAGTGTTATCGCTGATGTAGAAAAAGGCCTCGCAGATTTCTATTACTCGATCGGTAAATACAACGCCAAAGTACAGGCGATTGTGACACCGCTGCCGCGCAACCGAGTCAGCGTCCAGTTTGTTTTCACTGAAGGCGATGCGGCTGAAATCGACCAAATTAACATTGTCGGTAACACCATCTATTCAGACCAAGAGTTACTCGAAACCCTTGAGCTGCGCGATACCTTGCCATGGTGGGATATCATGGGGAATCGTCGCTATCAGAAGCAAACCCTAGAAGGCGATTTAGAAACTCTAACCAGTTACTACCGTGACCGCGGTTACATCCGTTTCGAGGTTGAATCGACTCAGGTGGCGATGACGCCGAATAAAAAGTCGATTTACATTTCCATTAACGTTAAGGAAGGTGAGCCTTACCACGTTAAAGAAGTGAAGTTGTCGGGTAACTTGTTGAACCGCAAAGAGCTCATGCAGGCTTTATTTACCCAACGTCCGGGCGACTTGTACAACGCCGCCGAAGTCACTTTCTCTGAAGAGCGAATTAGCAAGTACTTAGGTCGTTTTGGTTATGCCTACCCAGAAGTAACGACATTCCCAGAACTGGATGACGAGACCAACGAAGTAACGCTAAACGTCAACATCAACCCAGGCAAGCGTATCTATGTTCGCCGGATTAACTTCGCTGGTAATACCATTACCAAGGATGAGGTGTTGCGTCGAGAAATGCGTCAGCTCGAAGGTGCTTGGTTATCGAATTCAGCCGTTGAGCTGTCGGAAAATCGACTCAATCGATTGGGTTACTTCGAGACTGCTGAGTCCGAAACTAATCGCTTGCCTCAGCAAGACGATATGGTCGACTTGGAGTTCACCGTCAAAGAGCAACCTTCAGGTTCCTTCACGGCCGGTTTGGGTTATGGTACTGATTCTGGCCTGAGTTTGCAGGCCGGTGTGCAGCAAAACAACTTCTTGGGAACAGGTAATAAGATCGGTGCTCAAGTCAACACCAACCGCTATAACCGCCGTGCTGACTTTAGTTACTCTGACCCTTACTTTACCAAGGACGGGGTATCATTTGGCGGTCGTATCTTCTACTCGGAATTTGATGCAGGTAGCGCTAACTTGATTAGCTATGACAATACTACCTATGGCTTGTCAACTAGCCTTGGTTTCCCGCTCGATGAATACAATCGAATTAACTTAGGTGTTGGTTACAATTACAACGAACTATCGAATCTTGATGATTACGACCAAGTTCGTAAGTTCTACCTGATCTATGGTGATGAGTCGAATCCTGATGGTCAGGTGAACTTCAATACCTTTGATTTCAACGCCGGTTGGTCACGCATTACGTTGAACCGAGGAACGTTCCCAACGAGCGGTTCATCGAATAGCGCTAATGCTATGATCACAACGCCTAATAGTGACCTGAATTACTTTACTCTTAACTACAACTATCGACAGTACTGGCCGCTCGATCGTCGACATGATTGGGTTATTGCTACCTCTGCTCAACTTGGCTACGGCAATGGTTATGGTTCCAATAATGGTCACGATCACATCATGCCGTTCTTTAAGAACTTCCGTGCCGGTGGTAGCTCTAGTCTGCGCGGCTTTGAGTCTCGTGGTGTTGGTCCTCGAGGTGTTCGTCGGGTAGCGGTTGGCAGCATCCCACCAAGTCCAGGCCCTGGCGGCGGTGCAGTGATTCCATCACCACCTGAAGATGATTTTCTTGAGGTGAGCAGTGGCTCGATTGGTGGTAATGCGTTGGCAGTTGCATCGCTGGAATTGATCGTACCAACTCCATTTATGGACGAGGCCTATAAAAACTCGGTTCGTACCAGTATGTTTTTAGATGTTGGTAACCTCTGGGATACTGAGTTTGATTACGACAGCTATAAAGATTTGCATCGTGATCAGCTTGATAAGATTTACGATTATTCAGACCCAAGTAAAATTCGTGCGTCAGTTGGTTTGACGGTTCAATGGTTGTCACCAATGGGACCGATGATCTTCAGTTTTGCTAAGCCGCTTGAAGATTACACTGGCGATAAAACAGAAACTTTCTCGTTTAATGTCGGACAAACCTTCTAACCAAGTGGCGTCCTAATCTCTAAGGAGTTTATTGTGAAAAAATTGGTTGCCGTTGCTGCTTTAGGAATGGCCATGTTGGCTGGCGCAGTACAAGCCAAAGGTATCGCGGTTGTTGATTTAGGCCGCATCGTGAAAAACATTCCACAAAGCGAAGCAACTGCCAAATTGTTGCAGGGTGAATTTGCCGATCGTCTTGATGAAATACAGCGTTTGGAAAAGCAAATGGCCGATAAGCAAGAAGAGGCACGCCGCAACGAAGCGCTGTTGACTGAAGAGCAGAAAATGAAAGTGGGCCGTGAGTTACAAGAAATGGACGCTTCATTGAAATTGAAAGCCAAAGCGCTGCAGCAAGATGGCCAACGCCGTCAAGCCGAAGAAAACAAGAAAATCTTTGTTATTGTGCAAAAAGCAATTAGCGAAATTGCCCAGAAAGAAGGCTACGAAGCTGTATTGGATCGCCAATCGATTCTATATGCTAAGCCAGAATCAGATATTTCAGCTAAAGTTGTCGAACACTTGAGCAAAAAGTAATTGGCTTTTAATGACTAGCATTACACTCGCTGCGCTTGCAGAACATATCGGTGCAACTCTCGATGGCGACGGCTCTGCCGTCGTTGTCGGTTTAAACACCTTAGAAAACGCCGACGGGCAACAAGTTAGCTTTCTAGCCAATAAAAAATACAAATCGCAACTCGAAGATTGTCACGCGCTCGCAGTGATTGTTAGCCCCAAAGAGCAATCATTAGTTGCAGGCCGAGCTTTGGTAATGGACAACCCATACTTGGGTTACGCTAAAGCGGCGCAATTACTCGATGATAGCCCAGTATCAGAAGCTGGCATTCACCCTTCCGTCACGATCGACCCAACCGCTTCGATTGGCAACAATGCGCATATCGGTCCCAATGTGGTCATCGAAGCAGATGTCCGAGTTGGCGACGATGTCAGTATTGGCGCCGGTAGTTATATCGGCGTGGGCGTTGAAATAGGCCATCGCGTCACCATCAAGCCCAATGTGACGCTTTATCATCACACAGTGCTCGGTGATGAAGTGATGGTCCACAGCAATACCGTGTTAGGTAGTGACGGTTTTGGCTTTGCCAATGACCAGGGGCGTTGGGAAAAAATCCCACAAATGGGCCGAGTCATTATCGGCGAAGGAGCCGATATTGGCGCCAGCGTGACCATCGATCGCGGCGCTCTTGATGACACCATCATCGGTAAAGGCGCTATTATTGATAATCAGGTACAGATTGGTCACAACTGTCAGGTTGGTGACTATACCGCGATTGCCGGAGCGTCTGGAGTTGCCGGTAGTACCAAAATTGGCAAGTACTGCATCATTGGCGGCGGCGTGGGTATTAATGGTCACATCGAAATTTGTGATGGAGTTCATGTCACCGGTGATTCGATGATCGTCAAGAGCATCACTGAACCTGGCGTATATTCAAGCGGTATTCCTGCCACCGGCAACAGAGAGTGGCGCCGAGGAGTGAACCGTTATAATCAACTGGGAGATTTGTTCGCGCGTGTCAAAGCGCTTGAGTCTCAGTTGAACCAAGATGATTGATATTTAACAAGAATAAGGAATTGAGTCTTGACTAGAGAACTCAAGCAGTTGGACATTGAGGAGATCCTCAACTGTCTGCCCCATCGCTACCCGTTTTTACTCGTGGACAAAGTCACCGATTACGAGCCTGGCAAATGGCTCCACGCGATCAAAAACGTCACTTTCAATGAACCGTTTTTTACCGGCCACTTTCCACAGAAACCGGTATTCCCGGGTGTATTGATGCTCGAAGCCTTGGCCCAAGCAACGGGCATTCTCAGCTATAAGTCAGCCGAGGAAGAGCCGGGCAAAAACACCTTGTACTATTTCGCTAGTGTCGACAATGCACGTTTTAAACGGCCGGTTGGCCCAGGTGACACCATAGTTTTGGAAGTCGAACTCATTAAGATTCGCCGTGGCATGGGTAAATTCAATGCGACTGCCAAGGTCGATGGCGCCGTTGTTTGTACGGCTGAAATTATGTGTGCACAACGGGAAGCTTAGTTTTGATTAGTCCTCTAGCATTTGTTCATGAAAATGCTCGCATTGGTAGTAACGTCAGTATTGGTCCATGGACTTATATTGATGCCGATGTAGAGATCGGCGACGACACAGAAGTCGCGTCGCATGTGGTGATCAAAGGACGGACCAAAATCGGCAAAGGAAACCGGATTTTTCAATTTGTCTCAATTGGTGAAGAAAACCAAGACAAAAAGTATGCCGGCGAGCCAACCGAAACAATTATTGGTGATAACAACATTTTTCGAGAGTGTGTCACTGTCCACCGCGGCACCACTCAAGACGAAGGAAAAACCGTTGTTGGCAGCAATAACCTATTCATGGCATATGTTCACATTGCCCATGATTGCGTCGTTGGTGACAATATTATCCTCGCTAATTACGTCGGTTTGGCGGGCCATGTTCATGTTGAAGACTGGGCTATTGCCGGCGCTATGAGTGGTTATCACCAGTTTTGCCGTGTTGGCGCTCATAGCTTTACCGCCGCTGGCTCTATCGTACTTAAGGACATTCCACCTTATGTCATGGCGCGTCACAACGAAGCTTTCGGCATGAACTACGAAGGGCTTAAACGCCGTGGCTTTGATAAGCCTGCCATACAAGCCTTGCGAAAGGCTTATAAGACGCTCTATCGCGACGGTTTAACCACGGAACAAGCTCTGCCAGTTCTTGCAGAGCAGGGCAAGGAATCGCCAGCAGTACAAGTCATTGTCGATTACCTGGCGAAATCATCACGCGGCATTGTTCGCTAATTTTTCGGTAGAACACGACAATATGACTGCAGGCGTAGACCGTCCGATTCGAATTGCGTTATTAGCAGGTGAAGCCTCCGGCGATGTGCTGGGGGCTTCGTTGTTACAGGCGCTCAAACACCGTTACCCCAATGCCGAATTTGCTGGTATTGGCGGACCTAAGATGACTCAAGCTGGCTTTAACTCTTGGTTTGATATGGAAACCTTGTCGGTTATGGGCTTGTTTGAAGTATTAGGCCGATTACCAGAATTGCTAAAACTGCGCAAAGATGTCGTTGCCAAAATTATTGACTGGCAACCGGATGTATTTGTTGGCATTGATGCTCCCGACTTTAATCTTGGGGTCGAGCGGCGATTAAAAGATGCCGGTATAGCGACGGTCCATTACGTCAGCCCATCAGTATGGGCATGGCGCCAGAAACGTATTTTCAAAATCGATCGAGCGACCGATTTAGTCTTAGCATTGCTGCCGTTCGAAAAGCAGTTTTACGACAACCATAACGTCGCTTGTGAATTTGTTGGCCATCCGCTGGCCGATGAAATCCCGATGTCATTGGATCGCGCAGAAGCGAGGCAACGCATAGGCCTGATAGATGCCCAAGAAGTTGTGGCTATTCTCCCTGGCAGTCGCGGTGGCGAAGTGGCGCAATTAGGCGACACCTTTTTACAAGTTGCGCAACAACTGCAACAGCAACGCGGTCACCTTCAGTTTGTTGTACCGGCCGCCAACGGCAAGCGCCGCCAACAAATAGAAACATTACTCGAGAACTACCCGCAGCTAAAAGTGACAGTCATCGATGGCAATGCCAGAGACGCCATGGCAGCAGCCAATGCAGTATTGCTTGCATCGGGCACAGTGGCGCTTGAAGCAATGCTGGTCAAACGCCCCATGGTGGTTGCCTACAAAGTCCATTGGTTGACGTATCAAATCGCCAAGCGAATGATCAAAGTGAAGTATGCATCACTACCAAACTTACTTGCCGATAAACCACTGGTGCCAGAATATCTTCAATACGATATGACGATAGAAAATTTGGTTACTGAGTTGAATCGCCAGTTAGATAGCCCCAGTGCCGACCTGCAAGCAGAGTTTGAGTTGCTCCATCGGCTGATTCGTCAGGATGCCAGCGTCCGTGCTACCGACGCTATTGATGTATTGATTAAATCATCGCAAGCAAACTCGCCTCGCTAAGGAATGAACATGAAGTTAATCGCAGGTGTCGATGAAGTTGGCCGCGGTCCTTTGGTGGGGGCTGTGGTCACAGCCGCGGTGATCCTCGATCCGGCCAAGCCTATTGCAGGCTTGAATGACTCAAAGAAATTATCGGAAAAGAAGCGCAAATTACTTGCTGAAGAAATCAAGAGCAAAGCGCTCTGTTGGTCACTTGGTCGCGCTGAGGCGGCTGAAATCGATGAAATCAATATTTTGCAGGCGACTATGGTGGCCATGCAACGCGCTGTCGCAGGCCTATCACAGCAGCCCCAGTTGGTGTTAATTGATGGTAATCGTTGCCCTGAATTGCCAATGGAAGCCAAAGCGGTCGTTGGTGGTGATGGCCTTGAAGCAGCCATCAGCGCGGCATCGATCATTGCCAAAGTCGCTCGTGATGACGAAATGGCGCAACTCGACCAACAATATCCGCAGTATGAATTTGCTCGTCACAAGGGCTACCCAACCAAGCTGCACATGGAAAAGCTGGTTGAGTATGGCGCCTGTCCTCAACATCGCCGCAGTTTCAAGCCAGTGCAACGCGTGCTTGAGCAGCACTGAAAGGGCCAAATCGTAATGACTGATAACCTTGACCCTAAATTTGTCCACCTGCGCATCCATTCTGACTTCTCCATGGTCGATGGCATGAATAAGGTGCCAGCCTTGATCAAAGCCGTTGCCGAGCAAAACATGCCTGCGATGGCCATAACTGACCAAGGTAACCTCTGCGGCCTAGTGCGGTTTTACGGTAAGGCTCAAGGCGCAGGTGTTAAGCCGATTATTGGCGCCGATATGTGGATGCGCTCGGCAGAGTTTGGCGATGAACTGACTCGCTTGACTGTCATTTGTTTAGATGACACCGGCTATAAAAACATTACCTTGCTGATTTCACGAGCATACGAGCAAGGGCATGTGCAGCACCGACCCGTCATTGAAAAAGAATGGCTCGCTGAGCTCAACGAGGGCTTGATTGTGCTCTCGGGCGCTCGCGAGGGTGATATGGGCGTAGCCTTGCTGCGAAATAACCATCAACTTGTCGAAGAGTTAGTGGCGTTTTACAAAAATTACTTCCCTGACCGTTACTATCTCGAACTGATTCGAACCGGCCGGCCGCAAGAAGAAGACTACTTACACGCAGCGGTTGAATTGGCAGCAAAACAACAGTTGCCGGTAGTTGCGACCAATGAAGTGTGCTTTTTAAAACAAGACGACTTTGAGGCTCATGAAGTTCGTGTTGCCATTCATGATGGCTTTGCAATTGCCGATAAACGCCGACCTAAACGCTACTCACCACAACAGTATTTACGCTCCGAAGCTGAGATGTGTGAGCTGTTTGCCGATGTGCCATCAGCCCTTGCCAATACTGTTGAGATTGCTAAGCGCTGTAATGTATCGGTGCGCTTAGGGGAATACTTTCTGCCAAACTTTCCTACCGGCGATCTGACCATCGAAGATTATCTGGTCAAAGTGTCGGAAGATGGCTTGGAAGAACGACTCGAATTCCTGTTTCCGGATCCAGAAGAACGAGCGAAGCGTCGACCCGAATATGACGAGCGGTTGAAAATTGAACTCGACGTGATTAACCAGATGGGGTTCCCCGGCTACTTCTTGATCGTGATGGAGTTTATCCAATGGTCCAAGGACAATGGCATTCCTGTCGGTCCTGGGCGAGGATCCGGTGCTGGCTCACTGGTCGCTTATGCGCAGAAAATTACCGATCTTGATCCGCTCGAATTTGATTTGCTGTTCGAACGATTCTTGAACCCAGAGCGGGTTTCAATGCCTGACTTTGACGTCGACTTCTGTATGGATCGGCGCGACGAAGTGATTGATCACGTTGCTGAGCTGTACGGCCGCGATGCAGTAAGCCAGATCATTACCTTTGGTACCATGGCGGCGAAAGCCGCAATTCGCGATGTTGGCAGGGTATTGGGTCAGCCCTATGGCTTTGTCGACCGAATCTCCAAACTAGTACCGCCTGATCCCGGCATGACCCTGGCGAAAGCCTTTGAAGCAGAGCCTAAGCTCCCCGAGCTTTACGACGCTGATGAAGAAGTGCGAGAAATTATCGACATGGCGCGTACCCTCGAAGGGGTGACACGTAATGCCGGTAAGCACGCTGGTGGCGTGGTAATTTCGCCAACCAAGATCACCGATTTTTCGCCACTTTACTGTGACGACGAGGGTAACAACCCGGTGACCCAGTTCGACAAAAACGATGTTGAAGAAGCCGGCTTGGTGAAGTTCGACTTCCTCGGATTGCGAACGCTGACCATTATCCAATGGGCATTGGATATGCTCAATCCGCGGCGTGTGGCCGAGGGCCAAGAGGCCATTCTGATTGAGTCGATTCCACTTGACGACAAAGTAAGCTTTGATCTGTTAAAGCGGGCTGAAACCACAGCTGTTTTCCAGCTCGAATCTCGCGGTATGAAGGAGCTGATCAAGCGACTTAAACCCGACTGTTTTGAAGATATCATCGCATTGGTGGCATTGTTCCGCCCAGGCCCATTGGGCTCGGGTATGGTGGATAACTTTATTGACCGCAAGCACGGCCGTGAAGAAGTTTCCTACCCTGATGCTCAGTATCAGCATGACTCACTACAGCCTATTTTGGAGCCAACTTATGGCGTGATTTTGTACCAAGAGCAGGTGATGCAGATTGCTCAGGTACTGGCAGGCTACTCCCTTGGTGGCGCTGACTTGTTGCGTCGAGCGATGGGTAAAAAGAAGCCAGAGGAAATGGCTAAGCAGCGTGCCGTTTTTGAGCAAGGCGCTCAGGACAATGGGGTCGATGGCGAACTGGCAATGAAGATTTTCGATCTGGTGGAAAAGTTCGCCGGATACGGATTCAATAAATCGCACTCAGCTGCCTATGCATTGGTTTCCTACCAGACGCTGTGGTTAAAAACTCACTATCCTGCTTACTTTATGGCGGCGGTGATGTCCGCCGATATGGATAACACCGATAAGATCGTGACGTTGGTCGATGAATGCCAGCGGATGCAGTTGGCCTTGAGCCCGCCGGATCTGAACTCAGGCTATTACAAGTTTTCGGTTAACGAGCAAGGTGAGATTGTTTATGGCATCGGCGCAATCAAAGGCGTCGGTGAAGGGCCGGTCGAAGCCATCATCGAGGAACGCGAAGCGAATGGCCCATTCCGGGATTTGTTCGATTTTTGCGCCCGAATCGATCTGAAAAAAGTCAATCGTCGAATTTTAGAAAAACTGATTCAATCTGGCGCGATGGATAAACTCGGCCCCCATCGGGCTGCGCTAATGGCGACCTTACAAGAAGCTATGCGCGCCGCTGAGCAGCACCACAAAGCAGAAGCTTTGGGGCAGGGCGATATGTTTGGCCTGTTGACCACAGAACCGGAAGAAGTACAGCAAGCATTTGCCTCGGTTAACCCTTGGCCGGAATCGGTTTGGCTTGAATATGAACGCGAGACTCTCGGTTTGTATTTGACAGGGCATCCGATCAATCAATACCTATCGGAATTGAAAAACTATACTTCCAATCGCCTCAAAGATGTCACTCCAACCAATCGTGGTCAAAAAGTGAAAGCGGCTGGTTTGGTGATTGGCGTCCGCATGATGGTAAGTAAAAAATCAGGCAAGCGGATTTGTATTTTGAGTATCGATGACCGCTCCGGACGTTTAGATGTTGGTTTATTTGGCGATTCGGTCGAACGATTTGAATCAGTGTGCGTCAAAGATAAGATATTGATCGTTGAGGGAGAGGTCAGCTTT
The DNA here is from genome assembly GCF_002165625.1 of Neiella marina. GTDB lineage: Bacteria > Pseudomonadota > Gammaproteobacteria > Enterobacterales > Neiellaceae > Neiella > Neiella marina. The sequence goes on along the minus strand of NZ_NGNS01000015.1, from coordinate 73,835 downwards.
GATGACTTCAGCGGCGGCCTTAAAATGTCGGCCGATTCGATATTAGACATTGAGCAGGCCCGAGAGCGGCATTGCTCAAGTTTGAATATTAAGTTGGCCAAAAATGCTTTACGGCAAGATTGGTTAGCTGAACTACAAAATGTTTTGAGCCAATGGCAACATGGGACGACACCCGTTCGGATCTGTTATGATGCCGGCACTGCTGAGGCTGAACTAGAATTAGGGACCCAATGGCGGGTAACGCCAACGGATCGCCTGATGAGTGAACTAGAAAGTTTAATGGGGCCGAAGCAGGTCTCTCTGGCCTTCTGATAAAAATTACAAAATAGGACTGCATTGAATGGCTATGCACCTGAATTTCCTGGATTTTGAGCAACCAATTGCGGAGCTCGAGGCCCAAATTGAAGAACTACAGCACGTTTCCAGCGAGACATCGGTTGATGTCAACTTAGATGAAGAGCTGGAAAAGCTGCGTGGCAAAAGCTATGAGCTGACCAAGAAGATCTTCGCTGATCTGTCAGCATGGCAAGTGGCGCAAGTTGCGCGACACCCGTTGCGCCCATATACCCAAGATTACATTGACAATATTTTCACTGAATTTGATGAACAGTGTGGTGACCGAGCCTATGCCGATGATCAGGCTCTTATTGGCGGTACCGCCCGTTTGGACGGCATGCCGGTGGTTGTCATTGGCCATCAAAAAGGCCGCGAAACGAAAGAAAAGATTAAACGTAACTTTGGTATGCCTCGCCCTGAAGGCTACCGTAAAGCGTTGCGCCTGATGAAAATGGCAGAACGATTCAATATGCCAATTATCACCTTTATCGATACCCCTGGAGCCTATCCTGGTGTTGGTGCCGAAGAACGTGGCCAGAGCGAGGCTATTGCGCGCAATCTAAAAGAAATGGCGCAGTTGAATGTGCCGGTGATCTGTACCGTCATTGGTGAAGGTGGCTCAGGCGGCGCCTTGGCTATTGGCGTGGGTGACAAAGTCAACATGCTGCAATACAGCACCTACTCGGTGATCTCTCCGGAAGGTTGTGCTTCTATTTTGTGGAAGAGCGCCGACAAAGCTTCGACTGCGGCGGAGGCTATGGGGATCACAGCGCCTCGTCTAAAAGAGCTTGAGTTAGTTGATAACGTTGTCGAGGAGCCACTTGGTGGTGCTCATCGTAATCCAGTATTGATGGCCGAGACGTTGAAAAAGCAAATCAGCGCCGACCTTGAGGAATTGCAGCAGTTTGATGGTGATGCGCTAAAAGAGCGCCGTTATCAGCGTTTGATGGGCTACGGCTACTGCTAAACAAGATGATACTCACCACGCTGTTTTGCCAGCTCGATGAATTGCAGCGGCGTGGTGTTCATCACTTCATTATTGCCTATAGCGGTGGTTTGGACTCCCAAACGCTGCTCGATGGTTGCCACGCTTATAAGCTACAGCACCCTCATCTCCAACTCTCCGCTTGTCATGTTCATCATGGTCTTTCTGACAATGCTGATCAGTGGTTGCAGCACTGCCAAAAAAGCTGTCAACAACTCGCAATTCCGTTGACTTTTGAACATGTTCAGGTTGCCAAAGGCAATCGCCAGAGCCTTGAAGCCGTGGCTCGTGAGGCCCGCTACCGCGTTTTCGAATCACTGGTTGATCGTGCTGACTGTGCGGTATTAACTGGCCATCATCAGGATGATCAGATTGAAACTCTGTTTTTGTCACTCAAGCGCGGCAGTGGCTTGGATGGCCTCTCTGCCATGCCTGCCTTGATGCCGTTTGCCAACGGTTTGCTGGCGCGACCAATGCTGCAATTGTCTCGCTCGGAATTACAGCAGTTTGCTGAAGCTCAGCAACTGAGCTGGATTGAAGATGAGAGTAATCAGGACGATAAGTTTGATCGCAACTTCATTCGCAATCAACTCTTGCCCTTGTGTCAGCAACGTTGGCCAGGTTTTAATCAAGCCGCGGGTCGCAGTGTCGGTTTATTAGGCCAAGAACGAACGGTACTTGAAGAGCTCACTGCCGAAGATTACAGCAACTGCAAACGTGCGTCGGCATTGTCTATTGGGGCGCTCAAATCGCTGTCTCATGGCCGCCGAGATCGGGTGCTGCGGCATTGGCTTCGCCTCCGTCAGGCTCCGCTGTGGTCTCATGCTCAGCAACAGCAAGCTTGGCTACATGTTGCTTTGGCGCAACAGGATGCTGAGCCTCAGCTCAATTGGGCTGGCTGGCAGTTGCGTCGTTATCGCGATGAGCTTCATTTGCTCAACGATAAGACTGAGCGGCCAATCGAGCAGATTGAGTGGCATTGGCCGAAGCCATTGACCCTGCCAAACGGCAAGCTTCGTGCGTTTGTGACGGACAGCGGTACGGAAAGGCTAAGGGAGCCAACCGATGATCAATCCGTGACGATTCGCTTTGGCCAGCTTAAGAAGCGCGTCAGGCCTGCAAATCGAAACGGCTCTAGAGAGCTCAAGAAAGTTTGGCAAGAGATGGCCGTAGCGCCTTGGTTGCGCCAGCATATCCCATTAGTGTTTTACGATGAGGAGTGTGTTGCCGCAGTCGGCTATTGGATCGCTAAGGATTATCTCTGCCAACCCGGTGAGTCAGGCTGGCACATCGAGTTAAAGTGTTAAGCTGAGAGCGATTTTTTATTCCGCTTCATTTCATACATCGCCTCATCAGCGCGAGCTAGCCAAGTTTCAATGTTGTCTGCGGCAGAATACATCGCAGCACCGATGCTGGCAGAAATCCCAAGCTTAGTCAGCAGAGGGTGCTGATCAAACTGCTCCGTGATCCGTTGTTGCACCAGCAGGCAAGCTTCCTCGCAACAATCGATGAGCAACGCCGCGTACTCATCACCGCCAAAGCGAAATGGTAGATCAGAGCCTCGAATGGCGGCCTGCAAACATTCGGCGGCGGCTTGTAGTACGCGATCACCCATCAAATGGCCGTAATGGTCATTGACCTGTTTAAAGTCGTTCAAATCCAATAACACAATGGCAAGGTTTTGCCGGCTTCGTCTGGCCTGTGACATATATCGACAAGCATGGTCGTCAAATGCGCCACGGTTGCCGATGTTGGTTAAGTGATCGGTGCGCGCTTGCTGTCGCATGCTTTCATAGCGCAATGCGTTACGAAGCGGAAAGTGCAGTTGGCGTTGTAGCCAATCCAGTTGTTGATGTTTGTGATTGTCAAACTTATGACGGCTGGTATAAGCCAATTTGACCGGTTCATGGTCATCGATGGTCCACTCCACCGTGAGACGGTAGCTCTTTGATGTATCGCCGACATGGAACTGTTGGTTGTTCCAAAATAGGCTAATGCCATCAAGGCTGACACGTTGTCGAGCTTGTTCAAGGTACAATCTCAACAAAGGCTTTAACTCAATTTCCGTTTGCAAAATGCTCAATAACGAGCTGGGGCGTTCATTGTAGTAAACGCTAAATACTGAGGCGCGCGCCTGGTCCATGTTGGCATCGAACGCTGATGAAGACATCTGCATGGTATCCATAAAAAGGCTCACTCCGGCAAAAAATTGTCGCTTCGAAAACTATGAAGCAGGGCGCATGCCAAAATGTCGGAAAAATTTACTTATCACATAAAAAATGCAGCACAGCTTGCCGCTGCTGCAAGCCGTCTCGATAACCAAGCTCAATCAGCTGTTGACAATATTCTTTTTCAAACAACAAGTAACTTAGTAACGCGGTATTTGTCTGTGGGTTCGCCCCTAGTAATTTGAGCAGTACTTTCACCGATGAAGGAAGGCGGGGGTAGTGGGGTGCTGCCAAATCTTTTAACTCTGTTGACGGGTTAATGACGTGGGTGTGGATAGGAAACAAGTTGACCTTTTGTTGTTCAGCCCGAGAGAGCATGGCCAAGGTGTTGTTGATGCGCTGTAGCCGTTCTAAGTCGGCCCTTAAACTGTCACTGAAAATAGTATCAAGCAGGTGGCCTGCAATATCAGCGGCACTTGGTGGTGGCATCGCGCTGGTTGATGGGCGATCGGGCAGGTCACTGGTGCCGACAACCAATATTCGCCTCGCACCTAAATGAATTGCAGGGCTTAGCGGTGCCAATTGGTGAATTGAACCATCACCATAGTAGCGTTTACCGATTCTACTTGCTGGAAACACCATTGGCAGGGCTGACGATGCCATCAAATGCTGGAAAGTTAACGGGGTTCGTACGCCACGACGACGGACCCGGTACCAGTCTCCAATCTCAGGTTCAGCCTGAAAAAAGCACACCGAATTCCCTGTCGCATAGCTTGAAGCACTAACTGATACTGCTTTGAGAAAACCACGGTCAATGTTGCGTTCAATACGCGATAAGTCGAGGAGGCTGGTTAATAATTGCTTTAGCGGAGCGTTGTTTAACACTGCCAGAGCTTGATCGGGTTGCGCTGTTTTGACGGGTAGCAAATTTAACAACAGCTGACGACATATACCTCGCAGATCGGAGTGATATACCTTGGCGGTTTCAAAGTTACGCCAAACCCACTCAATTTTTTTGATACCCAACCGGAAATTGGCGGCATAGCAGGACAGCGCCGTGCCATTGATTGCTCCTGCTGAAGTGCCGCAAATAATATCAAATGGCAACCGCCCACTGCCAGGGAAGCACTCAGAAATGGCTTTTAACACGCCGACTTGATATGCCGCACGAGCGCCGCCTCCAGTCAGCACAATAGCTGAATTCGGCTTTGGTTGTGGCGATGCTTGATGTTGGCGGAATTTTAGACTCAACGTCTTCCTTTTTAGTCAGTTCAACATTTATTACTCAGATAAGTATGACTTATCAAACTGTTACCTGTTTGAAGAAATAGCAAAACCTTGATTTGGTACAAAGTCTTTATCAAGCATATTGAGTACCGCTGAATGGCTTCGGTTTCTTCCCCGAGAAGCCCTAAAAAGAAAGTGCTTACACGGGGTCTTAGTTGTGTTTTGTATCAATAATACTTGCTGGGTAAAAATTACTCGATTAAATGGTAAGGGTATTATCGATATGTTGTAATTAATCAACAGATGAAGCCAGTGGAAATAGAGGATTAATTGGTTTATTTGTAATTAAATTAATTGCTTATGTTTTTTTGGGGTGAGCTTTTCTATGACTGGTGATAGCTGTTTTTGTTCTAAATTTTCATTTGTTTGATTCGTTAATTATTTGATGAATCTTTGTTGGTTGTGTGATCTTAAGTACTTTTTATGCGTTGCTTTGCTGAACTTTTCAGCATTAGACTTGTCTCGCCGTGAAAGCGCTTACTTGGTGGTTGGGTGTCAAGTAATTGCATTCAGAAGATAGCGCTTGCGGGGGAAGCAGGATTTTTATCTGCATTAAAAAAATATGTAACCGCAGATACGCGGTACAAAAAATAATAAAATGGAGCACTTCATGAAACACACAAAATTCACCAAAACTAGGTTGGCTGCAAGCCTCTCTATCGTTCTTGGTGCCGCAACGTTTTTCCCAGCTCAAGCCGTTGAAGAAGTACCTGCCGATGACACCGAAGTCATTCAGGTCACCGGTATTCGCAGCTCGCAGGCTAAAGCGATGGATCTCAAACGCACATCAGCAGGTGTTGTTGACGCTATTTCAGCGGAAGATATTGGTAAGTTTCCGGATACCAACTTGGCCGAATCGCTGCAACGTATCACCGGTGTTTCGATTGACCGAGTTAATGGTGAGGGCAGCAAAGTTACTGTTCGAGGTTTCGGGCCTGACTTCAACCTTGTGTTACTGAACAATCGCGTGATGCCAACTGCACAGGTTGAAGGTGAATCGACCCGCTCATTTGAATTCGCTAATTTGTCATCAGACAGTGTCAGTGGCGTTGAAGTGTACAAAACAGGCAAGGCGAATGTTGCGTCAGGTGGCATTGGCGCCACTATCAATATTCAAACGGCTCGACCATTTGACAACGATGGCCTGGTGGCAACAGTTGGTGCCAAGGTTCATCACGATACCGGTGTCGAGGATGGCGATGATTACACTCCTGAAATTTCGGGCCTGATCAGCAATACCTTCATGGATGGTCAATTCGGTGTTGGTTTTTCTGGCTCTTATGTCAAGCGCGATAGCACCACTAACGCCGCAACGATTGATGGCTGGCGTCAGTTTGACGACGAATCGCAAGACGTCATTGACCTAAAAGCTCGCGCGGAAGCAGGCAGCGTGGCGCTTACTGACATGAACGAAAACCCATACGGCAACTATTTCTATGCTCGTAACATTGGCTTTGGTATCACCAATACAGAGCGCGAGCGGACCAATGCCCAGTTAGTGTTGCAGTATGCGCCAATGGACACCATGGAAGTGACCCTTGACTACACCTACTCCAAACTCGAGGATGAATCGGCAGCCGATACCTTCGGTTTATGGTTCTCAGGTTTAGGAAACTTAACGCAAGCGGAAGTTGATAAGAATGGTACTTTTGTTTACGCCACCGAAGTCGGCGGCGACTACTCAGGTACTATGCAGCAAAATGCGTCCGAAAATGAGAACAAATCACTTGGCCTGAACATTACGTGGCAGGTCAACGATCTGCTTGAACTGCGTCTGGATGCTCATGACTCCGAAGCAACCGCTGAAGGCACATTGGGCGACAGCGCAGATAACAAGTTCTTTATTGCCGGTGCGTTGAACGTAGCGGATAAAACGTACGACGCACGCAACACCGAAATACCTCTGTTGGGCGCTAATTACGTCGATTTGAATCCTGCTGGTGAGCCGCACCTGCAGCCCGAAGATTACGCTACCTTGTTTGCAGGTGTTCGCGCCGGCAAGAACAAAACCGATGTCACTCAAGTTCAGTTTGATGGTAGCTGGCTAAACGATAGCTCAGATGCGTTGGGCTCAATTGACTTTGGTTTGTCTTACCTGAAAATGGAAACCCATGCTGGCGCCAGTTACACCGGTCCAATCAATGCCGGTTGGTATGGCAACAAAGGGCAGTGGGCGGATTATATGTCGTATGAAAGTCTCGGTGGAGGCTTCCTCAGTGACTTTTCCGGCGGCGGCAGTGACATGCTGATCCCTTATTACTACAGCTACGATCAAGACGCAGCCATGGCGCGTGCTGAAGAGTTGTACGATGTTGAATACAAAGCCATTCCGTTTACTGATGACCATCACATTGAAGAAGAAACCAAGTCAGCTTACTTGCAGTTCAACTTCGAAAGTGAATTCAATGACATGCCCCTTAATGTGCTGGCCGGTATTCGCTATGAGCAAACTGATGTCACTGCTCGCAGTTTGCAGCAAGATGCCGAGCGCGTGGTTTGGTTGAATCCGACCGAGTGGGCTACCGAGTTTGCTGGTTCAACATTTAACCGCGAAACAGCCGACTACAAAGAGTTTCTGCCAAGTCTTGATGTCGACTTGGAAGTCATTGAAGATCTAAAAGTACGCTTTAGTTACAGCAACACCATCACTCGCTCGACCCTAGGCTCGATGCGTGCGGCAACTTCGTTGACTGCTATTCCAAAAGTAGGGAGCCGCGTTGGGTTTTCTGGTAACCCTGCGCTGAAACCATACAGCTCGGACAACCTCGATTTCTCGGTTGAATACTATTATGGTGAAGCGAGCTATGTGTCAGCCGGTTGGTTCAATAAAGAAGTGGAAAACTTCTTACAGAACCGTATCTTTGAGGTCGAATATGACAATTTGCGTGACCCATATGTCGGCCCTGCCGCGCAGCAAGCTCGCGAGGAAATTACTGCCGCCGGTGGTGTACCAAGTGATGAGGCCGTTCATGGTTGGTTAGTTGATAATGGTTATGGTGACGCTGACGGTCGCGTGCCACAAAGTGCCAACGATCCAGTGATCACATGGAATATTAGCCGACCAAGCAATGTCGAAGATTTGAACATCCACGGTTGGGAAATCGCTGCTCAGCATTGGTTCTGGGATACTGGATTTGGTGTTTCTGCTAATGCCACCTTTGTGACTGGTGATACTGAGTACGATGTTGAGCGCACCGATGAGCAGTTCGCACTGCCTGGATTGAGTGATTCGGCTAACTTCGCAGCCTTCTACGATAAAGACGGCTTGCAAGCGCGAATCGCTTACAACTGGCGTGATGACTTCTTATCAGGCACTGGCCAAGCTGAAGCGGGCGGTCCAGCGCCTCAGTTCACTGAGTCTTATGGCCAGTGGGACTTCAGCATCAGTTACGATGTGACTGAGGAACTGACTGTCTTTGCCGAAGGCATCAACATCTTTGAAGAAGAAATGCGTATCCATGGTCGCTACAAAGAGCAAATGTTGCGTGCCCAAGAAAACAGCGCCCGCTACGCCATCGGCGCGCGCTACACCTTCTAATCGCTACTCGTTAGACTTGAAGCTAACAAGCCGCTGGAAACAGCGGCTTTTTTTGCTTGCTAAAAAATAACCTTGCGATGACGTTTTGCCAATAGGTTCGCTTTGTTCGCTGCAATTGAAACTGCAATGAAAGGTTATTCTCATGCCCATGTAAGCACTTACATGAGCGTCTTTGATAAGCGATCTAGCTCTCATTTATGACAGAAAAAATGGTGCCGACGTCCTCTAATGGACTCACTTTGCACTGTGATTTTGCATGTAGTTACCATTGTTTGTTACTTGTTTTGTTCTTTGGTTTTCTGATTATTGTTAATTATAACAGTGCTTTATGCTGAATTTGGAGGATGGATGAGAATTCATTGATTGTACTTGTGATGGAGTTATTGAGGTGGTGTCGCACACTTGTTGTTTTTGTGATCTAACTGCTGCGTTGAACATTGATTTGTTTGTTCACCGAGGCTTAAACTTATCATCATCATGAAAGCGCTTACGTAAGCGGTTACAAGCTAAGTAAATGCGCTTCACATGGGCAGTAGGATTTTTAACCCGTTATAAATCATGAGTGCTTGCGCCACTCATGAATAAATAAGTCTATACGGAGACAGTTCATGAAACACACAATGTTCACTAAAACAAAACTGGCAGCCAGTTTGTCTTTGGTGCTCGGCGCTGCGGCATTGATTCCAGCTCAAGCCGCCGAGGAAGCTCCAGCGGATGATACCGAAGTTATTCAGGTTACCGGTATTCGCAGTTCTCAAGCGAAAGCGATGGATTTGAAACGCACCTCTGCGGGTGTTGTTGACGCCATTTCGGCAGAAGACATCGGTAAATTCCCCGATACCAACTTGGCTGAATCTCTCCAACGTATCACCGGTGTTTCCATTGACCGTGTAAACGGTGAAGGTAGTAAGGTGACTGTTCGTGGTTTTGGCCCGGACTTCAACTTAGTCTTGTTCAACGGTCGGACTATGCCGACTTCTGGTACTGCTAGCGAATCAACTCGTTCGTTCGATTTTGCCAACATTGCTTCAGAGAGTGTTGCCGAGGTCGCTGTCTCTAAAACTGGCCGTGCCGATCTTCCTTCTGGTGGTATTGGTGCCACCATCGATATTCGCACCGCACGCCCATTTGATAACGACGGTTTGGTTGCGACAGTCACCGGTAAAGTGCATCACGACACTAGCGTCGATGATAGCGTCGATGGCAATGGTGATGACTATACGCCTGAAGTTTCCGGTATCTTCAGCAACACATTTATGGACGACAAAATTGGTTTTGGCGTCTCTGCCTCCTACAAAAAGCGCGATAGCACTATTACCAAAGCTGGTATTGATGGTTGGCGTCAGTTCAATACTGAAGATTCAGCGTTTGCCGGTTGGCTAGAAGGCAAAGTGGCCGCAGGTGAAGTGGTTGACGAAAACCAAAACCCAAATGGCAACTACTTCTACGCTCGTAACATGGGCTTCAGTTCTACCGATGTTGAGCGTGAACGTTACAATGCTCAAGTTGTTTTCCAATATGCACCAATGGATAACTTGGTGATCACTACGGATTACACCTACTCGAAGTTAGAAGATGAAAGCTTCGTCGATAGCTTCGGTCTTTGGTTCCAAGGCTATAACAGTGTTGATACTGCTCACGTTGATGAAAATGGTACCTTTGATGTGGTCACTGAATTTGGTGGTGACTACTCAGGCACCATGAGCATGGAAGCCTCAGAGAACGAGAACAAATCTCTGGGCTTGAATGTCGAGTGGCAAGTCAATGATGATTTGGAACTCAGCTTTGATGCCCATGACTCTTCTGCTGAGTCAAACGGTGCACTCAGCAACGGCACCAACCGTACCTTCTTCATTAAAGGTGGTTTCAACTTCGATAAGAAGACTTATGATGCCTCTAGCACTGAAATCCCAACACTGGATGCGGTATTCACTGATCCTGTTCCGGGTACTGATGTCAACCTCCTACCAGAGCATTACAACTCGCTATTCGCCGGTATGGTTGCCGCGAAGAACGAAACTGATGTGACTCAGTATCAGTTCGATGGTAGCTACTTCATCGATATTCCAGGTATCGTCGATACTATTGAATTTGGTGTTGCTTACACTGATATGGAAACTCGCGCTTGGGGTAGCTATGACCAACAAAGCGCTGGTTGGTACGACCCTGCCAACTTGGGTATCTGGGAAGAAGACATGGAGTTGGTGCTGTTAGGCAATGACTTCTTGGGTGACTTCTCTGGTGGTGGTAATGATATTCGTATCCCTTACTACTACACCTACAACCAAAAGACTTCGATGGCTAAAGCCGAAGAACTATTTGGCGTCCAGTATGTTGCTGCACCATGGCAAGATGACCACACGGTGCAAGAAGAAACAACGAGTGCTTACATTCAGTTGAGTGTTGAAACTGAAGTCATGGAAATGCCATTGAATGTGTTGCTGGGTGGCCGTTACGAGCAAACCGACGTCACTGCGAGCAGCTTGCAAACTGTGGCTGAAGAAGTTCAGTGGATTTCTGGTCAAGAGTGGTTTACCCAAAAATCTGAAGAGCAGACTTACACCAACGAAACAAGTGACTACAGCGAGTTCCTACCGAACCTTGATATTAACTTGGAAATCGTTGAAGACTTAATTGCTCGTGTTTCTTTGAGTAAGACCATCACACGTCCAACGCTGGGCCAGATGAAAGCGACTAACTCTTTGACTAACCAGCCGAAGCCTGGTTCTCGTACTGGTTTCTCTGGTAACCCAGGGTTGGAGCCTTTCAGTTCTGATAACCTCGACTTGTCTTTAGAATACTACTATGACGAAGCGAGCTATGTATCTGCAGGCTGGTTTAACAAAGACGTAGAAAACTTCCTGCAAACCACTATCAGCGAAGTTCAATATGACGATTTGCGCGACCCATACATTGGTCCACGCGCTGAATTGGCTCGCTCTGAACTAGCAGCTGACGGTGTTCCAGCAACTGACGAAAACGTGTTCCAGTGGTTGGTTGATAATGGCTACGGCGAGCAAGTTGGTGACAACACTGTGATTCGCCAGAGTGACGATGATCCAGTTGTGACTTGGTTGGTTAACCGTCCGAACAACGTTGAAGATCTCCGCACTCACGGTTGGGAAATCGCATGGCAGCACTGGTTCTGGGATACAGGTTTTGGTTTCCAGGCTAACGCTACTTTCGTGAGCGGTGACACTGAGTACGATGTTGAAGCAACTGATGAGCAGTTCGCGTTACCTGGCTTGAGTGACTCTGCAAACTTCTCTGTGTTCTACGACAAAGATGGTCTGCAAGCGCGGGCAGCATACAACTGGCGTGATGACTTCTTGTCAGCGACCGGTCAAGCTGAAGCCGGTGGTCCAGCTCCTCAGTTCACAGAATCTTATGGTCAGTTGGACATCAGCGTGAGCTACGAAGTGAATGACCAGTTGAGCATCTTCTTTGAAGGCTTGAACGTGCTGGAAGAAGAGCAACGCATTCACGGCCGCTATAAAGAGCAAATGCTAAGCGCAACTCAAGGCTCTGCTCGCTACGCGGTTGGCGCTAGCTACAAATTCTAACCATAAGTACTTGCACTTCCTTTATTTGGCCGCTGATTTCAGCGGCCTTTTTTATGTTCAGGACGAAAGGTATGCCGCGGGTGCAGGGAAGCACAGGAGCGGCGATGTTCAGAACGAACGGTAAGCTCCTTGATTTAATCGGGTAAAAAATTGACTCAGCAAGAAAGCGACTTACAATTGATTTCATCGAGACGCCGTAAATACTTTGCCGACGGGCTCCTGCCCTTTGCAAAGCCCCGCTGCGGCTTCCTGCCTTCGCGACAACTTAATAAAGTTGTCCCATATAGGCTCTACTGTCGCATCCATGCGACAGAAGCTCGACGCCACCAATTCCAAGCCACTTTTGACAGCTCTTGGACTGTTTCCAGAACGCTCGAAGCGCCTGAACTAATTAGAGCGGAATCAAGTTGGCCATATCTAAGCCTCTGCAGCAGGGAGGCTGCAGTGGAGCCATCAGGGATGATTTCACGGCGTCTTTGATATGGGCTGCTTGATGCAGCTGTTACCCGCCGGTAGTGCGACCTTTGATAATCGCTTTGAGTGTTTGGCGTCTAATTCTTACGTCAACGACGGGTATAAAATTGATTCAGCAAGAAAGCGACTTGCAATTGATTTCGTCGAGACGCCGTAAATACTTTGCCGACGGGCTCCTGCCCTTTGCAAAGCCCCGCTGCGGCTTCCTGCCTTCGCGACAACTTAATAAAGTTGTCCCATATAGGCTCTACTGTCGCATCCATGCGACAGAAGCTCGACGCCACCAATTCCAAGCCACTTTTGACAGCTCTTGGACTGTTTCCGGAACGCTCGAAGCGCCTGAACTAATTAGACCGGAATCCAGTCGGCTATACCAAAGTCTCTGCAGCAGGGACGATTTCTCGGCGTCTTTGATATGGGCTGCTTGGTGCAGCTGTTTCCCGCAGTTTGATGCAGCTTTAATCCGGATACTTTGAATTGCGCAGGGAAGTGTCAGATAACAAAAACGCCACCCGAAGGTGGCGTTAGCTATTGCAGTCTCTAGCCGTTGATTAAGACAGTGCAGACTGGATATGGGCAACGGCGCCGTCGATTGCAACTTCGTGCTTCTCGCCGTCGCGGCGGTTCTTATATTCCACCACTTGCTTGTCCAAACCTCGCTCACCAATGATGATGGTGTGAGGTATACCAACCAGCTCCATGTCATTGAACATCACACCTGGACGCTCTTTGCGATCATCGAACAGTACATCAATGCCTGCAGCTTGCAGATCAGCATACAGCTTGTCGGCAACTTCCTTGACGCGATGAGATTTGTGCATGTTCATCGGAATGATCACCACCTGGAAAGGAGCCAAAGCATCTGGCCAGATGATGCCGCGATCATCATGGTTTTGCTCAATAGCAGCAGCAACGATGCGAGATACACCGATACCATAGCAACCCATCGTCATGATCTGGTGTTTGCCGGTTTCGCCTAACACACCTGCGTTCATTGCTTGTGAGTACTTGTCACCCAATTGGAAAATGTGTCCAACCTCAATGCCGCGCTTGATATCCAGTTGACCTTGTCCACAAGGGCTTGGATCGCCCGCTTGTACATTGCGTAAATCAGCAACTTCTGGCTCTGCCAAATCACGGCCCCAGTTGATGCCTTTGTAGTGCTTGCCATCAACATTGGCGCCAGCGACAAAATCAGCCATTGCCGCAACTGCTCTATCGGCGAATACTGGCAGTGGTAGTTTCACCGGGCCAAGTGAGCCTGGCAGGGCGCCAACAGCTGCTTTGATTTCCTCGTCTGAAGCAAACTGCAGCGGTGTTGCAACAGCTGTTAGTTTTTCAGCTTTGATTTCATTGAGTTCATGATCGCCTCGAACCAGTAGCGCTACCAGCTCGTATTCGCTGTCTTCAGCTGCTTTAACAATCAGCGTCTTGATGCTGTTTTCAGCTTTAATACCAAATTGCTCGGCAAGGTCAGCAATCGTTTTGGCATTCGGAGTATCAAACTCGGTCAACGCTTCGCTAGCTTCTGGGCGTTCGGTAGTGCTGACTGCTTCGGCCATTTCGACGTTGGCGGCGTAATCTGAACCGTCAGAGAAAGCGATATCATCTTCACCACTGTCAGCTAAAACATGAAACTCATGACTGGCACTACCGCCAATCGAGCCTGTGTCGGCAATAACAGGGCGGTAATCTAGACCTAAGCGCTCGAAGATCCGGCAGTAGGCATCAAACATGGTTTGATAAGTTTGCTCCAGACATTCTTGGCTCAAGTGGAACGAGTAGGCATCTTTCATGGTGAATTCACGGCCACGCATAACCCCGAAGCGAGGGCGAATTTCATCACGGAATTTGGTCTGAATTTGGTACAAGTTAAGCGGCAGTTGTTTGTAGCTTGCCACTTCATTGCGAACCAAAGCGGTGATCACTTCCTCGTGAGTCGGGCCCAACACAAATGGTCGCTCATGGCGATCTTTCAAGCGGCATAGCTCAGGGCCGTAATCTTCCCAACGACCTGATTCTTCCCACAGGTCGGCAGGCTGTACAACTGGCATCAGCACTTCAACAGCACCGGCGCGATTCATTTCTTCGCGAACCACTTGCTCGACTTTGCGCAGCACGCGCAAGCCGCTTGGCAACCAGTTATAAAGGCCGGCAGCAACTTTACGGATCATACCCGCGCGCAGCATCAGCTGGTGGCTGATCACCTCTGCATCGGCAGGTGTTTCTTTAAGAGTAGATAACAGATATTGACTGGTGCGCATGGCAACAAAATCTCGTCAGACTGGCAAAGGAGCGATAGTTTAGCAGCGCATGGCGGCGAGTTGTAGAGCTTTACGGTGTAAGCGGCAATAACAGCAACTGAAACCCTCGACTGATCAGGCGCCAGTTGGAGTTAAGCGTTAGCGATGGGTCGATTCTAAGGTATCGATGGCAGCTGCGTAACAGCTGCAGTTGTGGATCAACACGTTCAATCAATGTCGTCATCGCCACAGGAACTTGTTGCTCGGCGCTTTGCTCTGCCAATGCTGGGTAATAAATGACTGAGAGCAAGCGCTCAAAGCGCGCTACCGCGGCAATGGCGAGCCAATCGAATGCCTTGGCTTTGGCGCTTTTCGATTGGCTGGCAATCAATGCGGCAAAGTCGTCGCCGTAATGATTGATGTCCCAATGTGTTGGCGGGAAATGTTGGCAATAGACCTTTGCCAGCGCAGCAAAGATATCAAAACCAAGCAGTTGGCATGTCACTGGGTAGGTTGTAAAAAGGGCGCTTTGGTGGCTTTGTGCATAGTTGTTTTGATACTGCGACAGATGGCCCTTCGGTTGGTTCTGCTGCTCCTCTATCGAGGTGATACCTTGGGCAATCGCTGTCAGTTGCTGGTGGTAATGATTGCTAGGCATCAGACCAACCCTGTCGGAGCTAAACACAATTGCTGGAATTGGCGCTGTGCCCGATGGTACTGCAAAAGCAACTCATCTAGCTCAGGCAGTTCGCTATCCCACTCGATTAACAGCGGGATACCGGCAAACCGGAACTGTTGCTGGTAAAGTTGCCACACTGAATCCGATACTTGGGTATCATGCGTATCCACCAATCCCCACGGGCCTTGACGGTAGCCACCCAGATGCAGCTCGGTAATGTGCTCTAACGGCAGCTCATCTAATAGTTCACTCAGGAGGGTCATACCGTTGTGATCATTGATGAATGCATTGCTGATATCAAACAGTAATTGACAGCCGCTGCGTTGGCATAGCTGCGTTAGAAATTCGCCTCCGGACATGGTCTGTTGCGGGTGTTGAAAGTAGCGGGTGGCATTTTCCAACAGCAATGGTCGCTGCAAGATATCTTGAGTATGTTGGACTCGACTGACCAAATGATTCAACGATTGTGGGTGAAATGGTATCGGCAACAGGTCGTGAAAGTGGTGGCCATCGAGTGCGGTGAAACAAATGTGATCGGACACCATTAGTGCTTGGCTATCATCGGCCAGCATCTTCAACGTGCGGATGTACTGATTATCGAGCGGATCGGTACTGCCGAGGTTGAGGCTAACGCCGTGAAGACTGATGGGATAGTGTTCGGCAATGGCGAGCAGCAAGTTTCGCGCCGGGCCAAATCCCAAATAATTGCACGAATGAGCTTCAAACCAATCGACCTTTGGTCGTTGACGTAACACTTGGTGCAGGTGTGGCGCTCGCAAACCGAGCCCCACACCATTAATGCGATTTAGCGTCATGGCTAGTTGCTGTTGGTTTAACTCTTCGCCGGTTTGACCTTAGCGACTACGCCGCCGGTAATTTTTTCACAAGTACCAAGAGGGACATAGACCCACTCGGTATCCATGTTGTCGGTTTTGGCTTGGCCTGCACATTTGTGGGAGCCGTCTAAGGCGCCACAGTCGTTCATACCAGCTTTGGCGATACCGGCACATTTCTCCCATTGTTTGGGCTGGTCGGGCACCGCATTGGCGCTGAGACTGACAGAACACAAGGCAAGTGTACTAAGGCTGACAAGGCCCGCTTGAATCAATTCATTGGTTTTCATTTCTTTCTCCGATTGGGTGACAAAGACAATGGCAGTGATGCACGGACCTGCTACCAATAAAGAGCCGCAAAGCAGCGAATTTATTGCACAAAATTTCAACACTCTCACCATCTTGTTGAAATGGCGATGGATTTAATTTGGCTATTTGGTGGCTCAGAATGCTGTGACAACCACCACACTAACGCTTAATTTCTAACAAAACTAAGCGTCACTTTGTGCTTCTGACTAAGCTCAATGATTGATGCCGATTGAAACTCGAGTGAGCGCTAGCGGGCGAGAGCAATGTCGGACTTCAACGTTTGCCTGATATTAGCTTGGAGAGCGCTATGGCTGCTTGGTCGTTACGTCGCAAATTATTGTTAATGATTTCGCTGATTCTTCTGGTGACCCAAGGTATCTTGGGGTTAATGGTCAATCAGTCACTGCAGGCGACCGGTGAGGCTTCCAGTGCTGCTGCCGCTGAAACCATGGAGAGACAAGTCGTTAGCACAATGCGGTTCGCAACGCAGGGGGCTGCAGAAGAGGTGGCCGGCTACATCAATCGCTCCTTTGATATCCCCAAAACCGTTGCCACCGTGCTGAGCAATACATCGAGTCATGCTGGTGGTGATCCGCTCGCAAGACAACAAGTTAAATCATTGGCTGAGCATGTGTTATCCGCCCATCCAGAGGTCAGTTCAATCTATGCTCAATTCGAGCCCAATGGCTACGACAATCGAGATTTTGCCAACGTCAATCAACCGAGCCACAGCAGCCGTGATGGTGCGTTGGAAGTGTACT
Source organism: Neiella marina (assembly GCF_002165625.1). Lineage (GTDB taxonomy): Bacteria > Pseudomonadota > Gammaproteobacteria > Enterobacterales > Neiellaceae > Neiella > Neiella marina. Next base: position 56,659 of record NZ_NGNS01000015.1, on the reverse strand, counting down.
GGTATCGGGATGGTACTCAGCTTGTTTATGAAGCGGTTGATGATCCCGATGAAAAGTACCTGTCGGAGCGAGATGAGTTCGGTATACGAGAATCAGAATGGTATTTATGTAGCCGAGATTCGCTTAAACCCTGCTTACTTGAGCCTTACCTATACGAAATATCGCCGGGTTTGGAAGAGCTGATGACGTCGTTGTCATGGCCGGTCAATGCTGGTGGTAGTTTTCGTGGCCTCGTTGGCGTTGACATTAACCTGCCGGTGATACAACAGCAAATTTCTCAAGTTGCGAGTGAGTTGATGAACGGCAAAGGCGACATGATGTTGGTGAGCGGTCTCAAGTTGATCGCTGCTTCTAGTCGCTACCCAGAAGCGCTCGGCAAACCATTGGCAGCTACCGATGCTGGGCTTGCAGAGGCTCTCAACTCCGGCGGCATTGGCCTGATCGAAACCGACGAGTTCTACATTACGACCGCGCCGATCCAAGTGGATAGTGTCAATTCACAATGGTTACTGGTGTTCAGACTAGCAAAAGATATTGCCCTGCAAGAGTCATTGGTATTTCAGCAAGATCTCACTGATGCGTTTAATAACACTATGTGGAAGATGGTGATTTTTACCGTAATCAGCACTGTGTTAGCGGTGGCTTTAGTGGCATTCATAATCAACAGCTTTATTCGTCCGCTATCGGCAATGAGCCGTCGCTTTAGCTATTTGTCTGGTGCCGAAGGCGATCTGACATTAACGCTGGAAATTGAACAGCACAAAGAACTGATTGATATGGCTGCGGGATTCAATGCGTTTACTGGCAAGCTGCGCGATATGATCGTCGCGATGCAAAGCCATGCAGAAAATCTGCGCCAGCAATCAGCGGAACTTGCCAGCTCAGCAAAATCGTCAAGTACCGCAGCGCAGCAGCAGTTTTCCGATACCGAAACGGTTGCTGCGGCAGTTCATGAGATGTCCACTACTGCGCAGGAGGTCTCTGCTTTAGCTCAAAGTACATCGGACGAATCGAATAGTGCCGGCGCGGTACTTGAGCAAACCCATTCATCATTTGGCCAAACGGTCAGTGAAATTAAGGCAGTGTCAGACGACATGGATGAAGCGGGTGTGCGCATTTCACAAGTCGCTGAACGAAGCAACGAGATTTCCGGCATTCTCGATACGATTAGAGGCATTGCCGAGCAGACCAACTTACTGGCTCTCAATGCTGCAATTGAGGCGGCGAGGGCGGGCGAGCAGGGACGCGGTTTTGCTGTGGTTGCCGACGAAGTGAGGAATCTAGCCGGTCGAACTCAAGATTCAACCGAAGAGATCAACAACCTGATTCAAGGATTACAGCAGGAAGTCACCAAAACCGTAGAGCAAATAAATCGGGGTAAGGAGCGAGTCATCGTCACTGTGGAAGAGACAGAACGCAGTTATCAGGGGATGGAGCAAATGACCGGTATGATCACCGGCATCAATGACAATGCCGCGCAAGTTGCTACCGCGGCCGAACAGCAAAGTCATGTCACCGAAGATATTAATCGCAACGTCTCGGCTATTGGCGACTCCGGCAGGGAAATCGCCTCAATGGCAGGTAAAGTAGAGGATATTAGCCATTTGATGCACGATGTGGTGGTTGAGTTGGATGCGCAGCTGGCTAAATTTAAAGCTAAATAGCGATACAACCATGGCCTGGATGGCGATCCCCCGGACCATGGTTAGAAAGATTTATTGGCTCATACCACCGTCTAAACCGGCTCGTTCGAGTTCACTAAAAAACCATTGTGCCTGTTTGAGCATTGCCGCTCGGTCGGCTTCTGACACTTGTTCGAGAGCTTTGGCAATGGAACCAAACTCGGCCAACTGAGCCTCTTGTTCTGCCAACATATCTTCGCTAGCACCATTTTGTCGCATCATTTCGATCCGTTGCTTGATCGACTGCTGGAATTCAGCAAAGTCCATCCCGACGGCCTCGAATTGCAGGCTCATTCCGGCTAATGCTGCACGCCGGAATGTATCAAACCCCTGTTCAATATTGTCAAAACCGTGCTTGATGGCGACTTTGTTGACGGTGTCATAGGCACCCACTTTTTTCAGGTGAGTCATAAAGCCAGAGCCGTCATCGGCAAAGAAGTCGGCTTCGCTTTCTTCACTTTCCCACTCCGGGTGCTGCTCGGAAAGTTTATTCATATCGACCATCAAATTGAGGACAGCTTGCAATGTCGGCTGGTCAAGTGTCGGCATGGCCCAAGCGGATGGCATGATGATTAGCGCCATAATGATGGCAACGAACTTTGTTTTCACGAATTCTTCCTTGTCAGTAAGAGGCAAATAACGAAGAGGCAATACAGCCGACTCGATACTAGATGACGCGCGCTAAATTCTCCACCTTGGATGCATGACATCATTAAAAACACCGCCACTGAGTCAATTGCTTGATATTGGTATTGATTGGTCTGGCGATTCTGTGATGGTGGTAAATTTGTTTGGTCATAACAAATTTTTTTCGTCTTCGGAGAGATCACCCCTGTTTACGATTTTTAGTTATTGGTCATAACTGGAACAGCTGGTGCCAGAGCCTAGTCAGGCAATTTAGCGCACTATTTAATTTGATAAGATTATTAATATAAGTCTTTTTTGGTCAGACAGGTTGCTTGGTTGACGCTTGATTTTACTGTGTTTTTATAGCCTGCACGGTTTAGATAGCGCTTGTTGTGAAGCGTTAATGCGACAGTTGGTCGCAACAGCAGTGGGGCGCTTTTACTTGGATGTTTAGCCCTCAGCGGAAACCGTATTCGACAATCCGTTTGAAAAGGCCCTTAAATGAAACAACGAATTCAAGCAGCTCCAAAAAAACTTACCATTGCTGCGAGCTTCGCGCTTGCCTTTGCTGCCCAACAAGCGATGGCAGCAACGATTACTAATCCGGGATTTGAGAGCAGTTGGGACGGTTGGGTGGATTCCGACCCTTCGTCGCTGTCGAGTGTTGCCCATAGCGGCTCGAAATCCGCCAAGATCAGCGGCAGTGGCGGCAGCGTTGAGCAAGTCGTAGCGGTGAATGACAGCACTAGCTATCAGCTGCAAGCCTATATCAAAGGCTTTGGCCGTATCGGTGTGATCGTCGATGGTAGCAATTACTCGGCAACAGGCGGTGGTTCTGACTTTGAGTTGGTAACCGTCGATTTTCAATCTGGCAGCGCTTCATCGGTCGTGGTTTACGGCGAATATGATGGCGCAGAAGGTCGCTTTGATAGCTTTGCTTTAATCGACCAAGGAGGCACCCCGACCGAGCCGCCTGCAGGCAAATGTAATGATGTGCTAAGTATTGCCAACGCATCGGATGATGGCGGTAATGATGGCAATGGTCCTGCCAATACTATCGATAATAATCTCAACACGCGCTGGTCATACAATGGTGTTGGTAAGCAAATCGTTTGGGATCTGGGCGGTACAGCCGATATCTCGGCAATGTCATTGGCGTTTTACAAAGGCGATCAACGCAGCGCTTCATTCGACCTCGAAATATCGAGCGATGCCAGCAACTGGACGCCGTTGCTGACTAGTGCCAATTCTGGTGGTAGTTCGTTGGCGCTGGAAAGCTTTGCTATAGCTGACACCAATGCTCGATATGTTCGTTATACCGGTTATGGCAACTCGGCCAATACTTGGAACAGTTTGACCGAAGTGCAAGTCAATGGTTGTAACTGGCAACAAGGCGGTGGCGAAGAGCCGGTTGACCCACCGGTTACTGGCAATCTCGATCCAAACCTACCTCCTTCAGGCAATTTCGACTTACTCGATTGGACCCTCGGCGTGCCGGTTGATAATGATGGCGATGGCAAATCAGATACCATCAAGGAAATCGAATTATCCAGTGGTTATGAGCACAGCAGTTGGTTCTATACCGATAGCGATGGTGGCATGGTGTTCAAAGCACCGGTTGATGCCCCGAAGACCTCAACCAATACCAGCTACACGCGCTCAGAATTGCGTGAAATGCTGCGCCGTGGCGACACCAGCTACAGTACCAAAGGTGTCGGTGGCAACAACTGGGTCTTTAGCAGTGCGCCTTCATCAGCACAAAATGCCGCTGGTGGTGTTGATGGCTTGTTGACCGCGACACTGGCTGTCAATCATGTCACTACCACGGGTGATAGCAGTCAGCAGGGGCGGGTCATTATCGGCCAGATCCATGCTAATGATGATGAGCCAGTGCGGATTTACTATCGCAAACTGAAGAACAACGCCAAGGGTTCGATTTACATTGCCCACGAGCCACGCACTGGCAGCGAGCAGTATTATGAGATGATTGGCAGCAGGTCGAGCAGCGCCAGCAACCCAGTTGACGGTATTGCCCTTGATGAGCAGTTTAGCTATTCAATCCGAGTGGTTGGCAATACCCTGACCGTGACCATCATGCGCGATGGCAAGGCGGATGTCGTGCAACAGGTTGATATGTCAGCGTCGGGCTATGATGATTCAAGCCAATACATGTACTTCAAAGCGGGCGTGTACAATCAGAACAATACTGGTGATGGCAACGATTATGTGCAAGCCACCTTCTACGCGCTGGATAACACCCACACCGGCTATAACCCATAGTTCATGCGCCTGAGTAACATCATGGACGAGTGACTTCCAAAGCCAGCGCAAGCTGGCTTTTTTCTGTACAAAACGACAGCAGCTTGTGAACAGCTAGTTGTATTGCATGCTTCATTAAACATTTATGACAGCCACTGTTAGGCCGTTGTCTTGGCTATAGTTTTTGGTATCACTCGGTTTGTTGAGGGCCGCATGGCTTCAACTCGCTTATTTAATCTGAAACGCCATTTACCTGAGCTGTTTGAATTAGAGCATTTGCTGGTTCGAGCTGGGGCTAGAGTCCGTTCGAAAGTTCTTACCCAAGTATCCGTCGCCGATACTCAGTTACCTATTCACGCTTTGGAGTTAGGCTCCGACGCTCCTGGTGCGCCAATGCTTGGCTTGATTGGCGGCGTTCATGGGGTCGAGCGGATTGGCTCGCAAGTGCTGCTTGCATATTTACACAGTTTGCTTGAACGGATGCGCTGGGATGATTCCATTGATTGCCAGTTAGCGGGGCTGAAGCTGGTATTTGTCCCCATTGCAAATCCCGGGGGGATGTATCATAACAGCCGTTGCAATCCCAATGGTGTTGACCTCATGCGCAATGCGCCAATTGCAGCCAAGGGCAAAGTACCAATGTTGCTCGGGGGGCATCGCATTAGCCGGATGTTGCCTTGGTATCGAGGGCCCAAAGATGCGCCAATGGAGCCGGAGCTACAAGCTTTACACGGCTACATGGAGGAGCAAATCAATGGCCGACCGTTTAATCTGACCCTTGATGTTCACAGTGGCTTCGGTTTTAAAGATCGCCTTTGGTTTCCGTATGCTGGGGCATTTGAACCGATCCGCGATTTGAACGTGATGTACCGAATCAATCGCTTATTCGTTAAAACGTTTCCCAATCACACCTTGTATCAAGTTGAGCCTCAGGCCCATTCTTACACCACCCATGGTGACGTTTGGGACTTGTTGTACGACAACAGTTTGATTCAGCAGCCCGAAGCAACATTTTTGCCATTAACTTTGGAAATGGGATCCTGGTTGTGGGTGAAAAAGAATCCACGGCAACTGTTGCGTTACCGTGGCTTGTTCCACCCAGAGTTGCCTCACCGCCGCTCGCGAATACTTCGTCGTCATTACCCGCTGTTGGACTTTTTAATGATGGCCACAAGGAGCCATCGAAACTGGATGAAAACCAAACCCGAACAGGTCGATAAAGACACCCGAGCGGCAATAAAATTGTGGTATGACGGCGAGGCAAGAACATGACGTTACGAATTGTATTGTTGCGCGGAATTCTGCGCGATCATCGACATTGGAATGACTGGCCGCAGAAACTACAACAGGCGATCCCCCGTAGCGTTGTTGAAACCCCAGATCTAGCGGGTAATGGTGCTCGCAACAATGCTGCTTCGGGCACCAATATGAGAGCAATGGTTGATGACTTAAAGTCTCAAATTAGTCCGCTACAATGTGGCGACCAACTGGTGTTGGTCACTATATCCATGGGCGCAATGATCGCTTGCCAATGGGCGCAGAGCTACCCAGACGAAGTGACTGGGATTGTCATGATGAATTCAAGTTTGCGTCGATTCAGCGGGTTCTATCATCGTTTGCGGCCCGCTGCTTATTGCAGCGCGCTGCGAGTTGCGATTGCCGCAACGCCAGTGCAACGAGAGCGTTGGGTGTTGCGCTGGACTAGCTTGAGGCACAGCGAGGACAAGGCGTTAGCGCAGCTTTGGAGCAACTATGCCTCGGCGGCAAAGCCAACCTTGCTCAATAGCCTGCGCCAGTTGCGAGCAGCTGCCAGTTATCGGGGGCCGGTTCGGCCTCCTTGTGACAACATCGTCATCCTGTCTGGCGCTGCTGATCAGTTGGTTTCACCGCAGTGTTCGCTGGCCATAGCTCGAGCTTGGCATTGTCGCCAGGTCACCCACCCTCAGGCTGGTCACGATTTACCACTTGACCAACCTGATTGGGTGGTGCGCAAAGTGGTCGATTTTGTCGCACAACTACAATCTAAAGATTGAGCATTGCTCGCTCGACCGGTTTGCTAATGAATGTGGCTACCGCCACCAAGCTTGCTACCATCGGCATTGTAAAAGCCGGAAGAGCCGTGCTGGACAAAGCCCAACTTCATCATTTTTAACAAGAAGGGATCGCTTTCATTGTCACCAACATCAGCATAATCCGTGGTTTGATAGGCCTGACGTGACGCAAAGAATTGGTCGATTTGCTCACTATCTTCGGATGTCTGCTGCAGTTCAATAGTGAACAACTGACTCATGGCCTTTTCCTGATATAGCACCACCAGTTGTGATGCCGGTTGCCATACCAGACGATACAACTTGCCCTGTTTTTTAAGTTCGTAGGTTTCGGTGCGCAGGCAACCTTCGCCAGCCTCACTGACTAATGTCATTTGCTTGCGAAATGCATCATCGATCAATTGATACTTGCTTTGCCAAACTTGATCGCTGGCGCTGCCTTTCACTTCGTCCGGAAAGTATTCAATGCCCCGTTGGTAATCATCGAAGTAACGAACAGGACGACTGCGGCCATCGTTTCCTCGAGACCATACTTCGGTGATCGCTTCTTGTGGATATTGCAAAGCGACTTCGCTGGCATGAGCACTAACGTTGCGCCACAGCGTCAGGTTTTTGGTCTGAGCGCTGCGAATATCCCATTTTCGAGTCAGGGTGTATTCGGCACTTAAACGTTGTTGATTCATTGAACAACTCTGCTTTGCCGCCGTTGGCGTCGCATTTGCTGCGGCGCAAAAAAGTAGTGCGATGGCGCCAATCAAGAGGGTGCTGGTGCCACACGCAGCGCTGAAAAATGAGGTAGGAATGTTGCGAATGTTCATTGTGTCTCCCAAAGACTAACAAAGCGCATCGAGCCCTGGCTCGATGCGCTTGACCGTTAGAACCGGCTTTTGCAGCCAGAGTTACTTGTGTTACTCGACAACCTGATCCGCGTTGGTCGTCAGCTCTGCGGCATAATCCATGACGTGGAAAATGATGCTTTGCTCGTTAGTGCCGGTAACCAGTGATGCTCCAGGACCACTGGCGTAGATACCCACGTCTTCACCGGCGTGAGTTTCTGAGCTCATTGGCACCAGTGCTTCTTGGTGATAGCCCGGTGTTGTGGTGTCAACATCGCTGAGATCCATACGACCAGCATTAATATCAACGCCATAACCTGCGTCTGCATTGGTATCACTACCTAAGTTCATGAAGCCTCGACCATTGGTGTAACCCAACGTGGTGTATGGCATACCATCAGCTGCTTCGGCAGGGGTATCAGAGCCAACACCTACGACTTTACCTAGGATTGGGTTACCGCGTTTGGGATAACCGGCAATGGTAAACACATGGCTGTGGTCTGCGGTGACGATGATCAGAGTTTCCTGATCGTTGGTCATCTCCATCGCCGCTTTGACCGCTTCGGCAAACTCAATGGTGTCAGTTAATGCGGTATAAGCATTGCCAGCGTGGTGACCGTGGTCAATACGACCCGATTCAACCATCAAGAAGAAACCTTCTTCATTGTTATCCAATACTTCAATTGCTTTGGCTGTCATATCACGCAAAGACGGCTCGCCAGCGACGTCGTTTTTGCGGTCAGCTTCATATTGCATGTGCGATTCGTTGAACAGGCCGAACAACTTGCTGGTAGTTGCAGTATTGACTGATTCAAAGCCCATTTTGTCGTAAACATAAGTGCCTTGTGGGTAAGTCGCCTGCCATTCCGCTGTCAGATCGCGACCATCGGTGCGGTCACCTTCGGTTGAGCTCACAGCATCAGGGCTATTGAAGCTGGCATCTTTCGGCAAGAAGTGACGACGACCGCCGCCCATGACAACTTCGATACCATCAACATCAAGGTCAGAGAAACGCGCTTCGAGGTTGGCTTCAAAGTTAACCAATTGCGAGGCAATGTCTTCACAGCCAGCATCAACCGCTTCGGTTGGCATATCAGAGACATCTTCCCAGTTACGATCAGCCGACTTAGCGTAAGTCGCCGCAGGGGTCGCGTGGGTAATTCGTGCAGTCGAGATCACCCCAGTTGATTTACCAGCAATTTCTGCCAGCTCTAATGCTGTAACCAACTCGTTGCCAGCGACCGTTGAACAGTCACCGCGAACAATGTCCTCATCAACGCCAATGACCCCAACGTCAGTTTTTACACCGGACATCATGGCTGTCATGGTACCTGCCGAGTCTGGGGTTTGGGCATCGACATTGTAAGTTTTAGCAAGCCCAGCAAATGGCATGCTGCCGAAACTCAAGACGTTCTCTTCACCCATGCCACCATTCATTTGGCCTTCGAGAATACGAGCAGCGGTAACGGTTGAAATGCCCATGCCATCACCAACAAACAGAATCACGTTTTTCGCTTTGCGAGTGGTCGTTGGTGCAACGTAAGTGGTGCTCGAAGCTCGAGTGGTAGCCGTTGGCGCAACATCATAAGGCGTCATCAATGCTTGCTCGATGTAATCTTGACCGTCTTTAAACCAAGGGTTATTCAAGGTTTCGACGGTGACAACAGCTTCAGAAACCGGATCGTATGGCAAACAGGCATAGCTGGTGTCATCGATTTCTTCGGCTTCCAAGGTGCCGTTGTCATTGTCATCCAAGCCTGAGTCGAATTGCACACCACCACCAAGACAGATGTCATGGCCAGCGGCGAGTTCAATCGAATTGATCAGTGAATCAAGGCCATCAGAGCCTGGCGCGCCGTCTGAGCCATCTTGCCCAGGAGCGCCGTCCATACCCGGTGTACCATCAGCACCATTGGTGCCGTTAATGCCATCTTTACCATCGTCGCCATCACAACCTGTTAAAGCCAGAGCAGAGGCAACCGCGATACTTAAAATTAACTTATTCATTGGGATCCTTCCTTACTCTGCAACCAAGTCAAGAGCGTTCTCGATGAGGTGGAATACGATGTTTTGCTCAATCGTGCCTTGCGCTAGGTGAGCACCCGGCCCCATGGCATGGAGGGTGATATCTTCACCAGCATGAGTTTCTGAGCTTAGTGGGATCACCGCTTCTTGGTGATAGCCTGAGGTTGTTGTATCGACATTGGTTAAATCCTGACGGCCATTAGCGTTGTCTAAACCGTAAGTGGCGTCAGCATTGGTTTCGTCGCCTAAATCGCGAAAACCACGACCATTGGTGTATCCCAAAGTGGTGTATGGCATGCCATCGGCTGCTTGGGCGGGTGTATCTGAGCCAACACCAACTACTTTGCCAAGGATTGGGTTACCACGTTTGGGGTAGCCAGCAATGGTAAATACATGGCTGTGGTCAGCCGTCACAAGGATGAGCGTGTCTTCGGCATTGGTGGCATCGACAGCAGCCTGAACTGCTTTGGCAAATTCAATGGTATCGGTCAGCGCATTGTAGGCGCTGCCTGCATGGTGGCCGTGGTCAATACGACCCGACTCAACCATTAGGAAGAAGCCGTTGTCGTTGTTATCCAATACGTCAATTGCGGTGGCTGTCATTTCACTTAACGAAGGCTCGCCGGCAACATCGTTGTCGCGGTCGGCCTCATATTGCATGTGTGACTCATTGAAAAGACCCAATACGCGCTCAACGTTTTCGGTGTCAATGGCATCGAAACCTGTTTGATCCATGACATACGCACCATTTGGATACGCTGCCAACCACTCGGCGGTCAAATCACGACCGTCGGTACGGTCACCTTCGACAGAGCTCACGGCATCGGCACTGTTATAGGCTGCGTCTTTCGGCAAGAAGTGGCGACGACCACCACCAAACGCAACTTCGATACCATCGACGTCGGCACCGGCAAAACGTTGCTCCATCAAGTTTTCGAAATTCACCAACTGGCTGGCAATATCGGTACAGCCACCATTGACTGCCGCTTCTGGCATATCAGAAACGTCTTCCCAATTGCGGTCTGCTGATTTTGCGTAGGTTGCTGCTGGCGTTGCATGAGTGATACGCGCGGTTGAGATGATGCCGGTTGAAAGGCCTTTGAGTTCAGCCAACTCCAAGGCAGTGATCATCTCGTTGCCAGCCACTGTGCTGCAATCGCCACGGACAATATCTTCATCAACGCCGATGACACCTACATCGGTTTTAGCACCTGACATCATGGCAGTCATGGTGCCGGCTGAGTCTGGCGTTTGAGCGTCGACGTTATAGGTTTTTACCAGTGCAGAGTAGGGGAATGTTTCGAAGCTTAGGTAGCCTTCTTCACCCATATTACCGCCCATCTGACCTTCTAAAATCCGAGCCGCAGTTAGCGTCGAGACACCCATACCGTCGCCGACGAACAGAATCACGTTCTTCGCTTTGGTCGATTGAGAGCGGGCTAATTTGGCCGCAATTTTAGTTTGGGCGTCTTGATACCAGCTGCTAGTGGTTTGAGATTCCGGCAATACCCCAGCTGTCGCTGAGGTGCATAAACCGGCCACAAGCAAGCTGCACAATGCAGTGCTTTGTTTCAACATGGTTTCACCTTTCCTGGTTTTGTTTTAAGTCGACAGCAGAGATTTGGTTGGCAACTGCTGCGCAACGGTGATCGGAAGTGCTCGAAAGCGATAATCAGCAGCAAAGCTAAGGTGAAAATGTGACGAATTGGTTTCGGTTTTGCGGTGGTTTGGTGAATTAAAAATGAAACGTGTTACGTTGTAACATATTGTTGCTGTTAGATTTTTATTCTGTTTTTGGCTTCAATCCATTGCGACATGTACTGTGTGCTTTTCAACGTATGGTGTTGCAACATGGCACCAACGAAGTGCTGTTGACGGAGGCGGTCAACGTCTGCTGCGATCTCGTCCACCACTCGGTGTAACGCACGTTCAAGAGTCGGGCGGTGATACAACTCGAGGTGATCAGGGATTTGCGATACAGCTTGTTGCCAAACCTGTTGATCGTGATGGAGCGTCACCGCTGCATCGATAAAAGATGATTCATCGGCGGCAATCGCTCCGGGCCAGCTCGTCTCGGTCGTCATTCCCTCTGCGCCAATGGTTGTGGTCACGCTAGGTAAGCCATAAAGCATGGCATCAAGCAGTTTACCCTTGAGCCCAGCGCCAAAGCGCAAAGGGGCAAGAAGCACGCGAGCTTGGCTCATTACCTCCGAGACATCTTGGGCCCAGCCTTTGACTAGGAAACCGATCGCTGGTTGGTGCAATTGGGTCGCTTTTTTCGGAGGATAGGCGCCGTAGATATGCAATTCAGCATCGGGGCACTGGCGCCGTATTTGTGGCCATAACTGGCGAAGCTCTAGTACAGCATCCCAGTTTGGCGCATGGCGGAAGTTACCGATGCTGACAAAGTGCTGGCGCTGGTCAAATGGCACAACCGGCGAGTGGGTGGTTGATTCGACCATAAAGGGCAGCATTAGCAATTGAGATTTGGGTACTTGGTAGTGTTGGTGAATCAGTTGGTATTCAAATGGTGAAATCACCAAGGTTAAGTCACTGCGATATATTGCCGCCAACTCGCGATGAGCCATGGGGTTGTTAAGTTCGGCACATTCGCTATTTGCCCCTGCCTTGACTGCCTGATGGCGGGCATGGCGTAGGCTGTGCAGATCTTCCATGTTGAGCACTCGTATCGCCTGTGGCCAGCTGTTACTCACTCGCCAGCCAAACTGTTCCTCCATCATGAAGCGATCGAACAACACAACAGAAGGTTGCAGGTCAGCAACAAACACATCGAAACTGGAGCTATTCAATTCGATTGCGGTGATGTCGATGCCAAGGGCTTGAAGGTTGACGGCATGATCGGAGAAATCGGCTGGGCTGGCGAAATTAATTTGATAGCCCCGTGCCAAGAAACTCATCAGCAACTGCATCATTCTGCTACCGGCAGCCGATGAATTTGGCTCAGGCCAAACATAGCCAATGACCAGCAATTGTTGAGCGCTTTGGGGTTCCATAGGGGGATTCGACATGGGTGATTAGGGGCAATGGTATTCGGTTCGCCGATTTTATCACGGTAAATCGTGTTGGTGCTTGGTCGTTCGCTTTTGCTGAAAATAATAGCTAGTTAAAACAATAGATAAATCACTTGTAAAATTTTTGGGACCGGTTTCTTGTGCCTATACTCTATTCAATACTGTTTTGAATTGAGGACCGTAGATGAAGACTCTGGTTACTTTGCTGGTCTATTTTGGGATGGCATCGAGTGCGGCCTCGGAGCTGTTGTTTTGGCATCAAAAAGAAGAAGCAAGAGCTTGGTTTCCACAGGTGGCCCAGCAATATGAAGCTGCCACTGGCGTTCGGGTTAAAGTCTCATTTTTGCCAACCGGAGAGCTTAAAACAAACTTGATGCGAGCGGTCTTTGATGGCAATTCGCCAAATGTCGCGTTGGTTCCGGCTGACTTTATTGGTGACTACCGACGCCTTGGGTTAACACCGTTAGGTGATGACGTCTTCGCCGAAGGTATGCCGCCACCTGCGTTAAATTTAGCCACCTATGATGGTAGCCGTTATGGTGTGCCGTTGTTGGGCGGTAATCATTTAATGTTGTTTTACAATAAAAAATTTATCGATAAACCGGCCACAACTTGGCGTGATTTAGTTGCTCAGCGCGATATGGTTGAGAGCAAAGGAGTTAAGCTGATCGGTTGGAAGTTTGGTGAGATGTATTGGTTCGCCAGTTTTTTGCCTGCTTTTGGCGCGTTCCCGGTCAATGACAATCAAATAACGCTCAACACGCCAGAAACTCAGCGAGCGCTGACCTTCTATAAACAGATCGCTGATGACGGTTTAGTCGATTCCTCCTGCGGCTATGACTGCAGTTTTGAAGACTTCAAAACAGGCAAGTTTGCTTATGTCATCAATGGTGACTGGGCGTTCAAGGACATGTCAAATTCCCTCGCTAAAGACTTCGGTGTCACCTTGCTACCTTCGATAGACGGCCGACCAATGAAACCTATGTTCTCTGGTATGGTGCTGATTTTTCCAAACCAAGATTTTGATGGTGAAACGGGCAAGCGATTAACTGATTTTGCTCAATATCTGCAATCTCAGACCATGCAGCAGCGCTTCTATGATGAGCTCGGTGCTTTGCCGGTTCACCCGACGGTTGTTGAGCATATTCAGCAATCGGCAACTGACAATATGAAAGCCTTGCTCGAACAATTAAAACAAGCCAAAGCCGCACCACCAACGCCGGCGATGGCTGCCGCGTGGATCGGCATGCGAAAAGGCTTTGAGCTTTACATGAGCGGCCATGGCACTGTTGAGCAGGCGACTCAGTTGATGCAGCGATTCTCCGAGCATGAACTGAAAAAAGCGCAAAGTGCATCACTCAAGTCGGTTGACTAAGGAGTTGCGGTTAGATGTTTGAACGGATGCGGACACTGCGCGGAACACTAAGCGGCATTATTCTGGCCGCAGCCCTTGTTCCTTGTCTACTAACGGCGAGCTATTTGATTGAGCGCTTCAGAACCGTCTCGCAAACAGCCACCGTTGGAGCGCTGGAGCAAGTTGCCCAATTCCTCACCAATGATGTTGAACGGGACTACCAATTGTTGTTTGCCACCATTGAGCAACTCAGTTCAGATCCTGACATTATTTACGCCGCTTATACTGGCGCTTTTGGCGCCAAAGCGCAGCAAAAGCTGGAGAAAATCCGACAAATCCACCCCTCGGCATTTGGTTTGCTAATTGTCGATGCGCTTGGGTGGCCAGTTGAGGTGGCACCAACCTCATTAGAGTTGCTGGAGTTGGATCCGATAGCTCCTCAGCTTGATTCCTTCTTTAACGACCGCTCTGGTATCAATGCCGATGTGCTGGACATCGATCACGGCCGATTTGTCGATCGAATCTATCAGTTACAGTCGCGTGACCCACAACATCAAATTGAGCTGGCGAGCGACCACTTATTCATGGTGTTGTCGCCACTTTGGATGTCCGCCGCTGACAAAGAAGAAATGCACGAGTTAGTGGGTGCATTGGTGGTGCTGATCCCCGTGCATAGCTTGTTGCAGACCGCCGAACAACGACTGGCTTATGCCGAAGATATGGGGATTTCAATCCTCGACGTGACGATGAATGGCGCTAGCGTGCTGAAAACCACATTAGATCGCGAGATGCTCGATCGTCATTTGCAACTCAAGGTGCCTTTGGAAGTAGAGCATACTGATGCAACCATTGAACTGACGTTGGGAGTTGAGCGAATCTCGGCGCTACAACAAGTCGAGGCGTTGCGCACCGAATTGTGGGCAATTGTGGTGGGCTTGATCATCATTTTTGGCAGTGCCGCGTATATCGGGTCACGCTACTTAGTCCACCCCATCATGGTCGTTAATCAACTGGTTTCCAGCTATGCCTCTGGAGACTACAGCAACAAGTCGCTGAAATTGTCTTTCCGAGAGTTGCAACAAATGGCCTATGTGCTGGAGCAGATGGCACAACGCATTGTCGATGACCAGCATCAGTTGGAGCAACGAGTGAAAGAGCGCACGTTTGAGCTGCAGAATACCAATGAGGAGCTTCGTCATACGATGGAGCAGCTCAAAGCGACTCAAACGCAATTAGTGGAGGCAGAAAAAATGTCCCAGCTTGGTCAGCTAGTTGCTGGTGTCGCACACGAAATAAATACCCCAGTTGGAGTGGCGGTAACAGCGGCAACGTTGCTTGAGCGGCAAACTGAAGATTTAGAACACCATGTGGAAGAGGAGAGTTTAACCAAAAGGCGTCTGCAGGAATACGTTACTAGCACGCTTCAAACCAGCGAAATGGTTCGCTCAAATTTACAACGGGCCGCAAATCTGATCCGTAACTTTAAGGAGGTTGCCGCCGATCAAAGCTCTGAACACTTACGCAAATTCGGTTTGCTCGAATACGTCAATAGCCTGATTAAAAGCCTGCAACCTGAACTCAAAGGCTACCAACTCGACATTGATGTTGATGGTGACGAAACGCTTGTGCTCGATAGCTATCCGGGGGCCTACAGTCAGGTGCTGACCAATCTGATTATGAACTCGCTCAAACATGGCTTCTATCGAGACAAGCATCACCATATCAATATTTGTTTCGAGGTCCATGATCAACAATTGCTACTTAAATACCGAGATGACGGCCGCGGTATTGATGCCGTCACACTACCGCGAATATTTGACCCCTTCTTTACCACTCAACGCACCTCTGGCGGCACCGGGCTAGGGCTGCACATTGTTTATAACGTGGTTAGCCAGAAGCTTGGCGGCACTATTGAAGTTCACAGTGACGTCGGCGATGGTGTTGAGTTCATCATGAGAATGCCATTGCCACTTCCGCAACGACACGATGCCAAACTTGGTTAACCGTTCAGCAGATCCAACGTAGTGTTGGAGCAGAGCATGAGCTTCGTCAAAAGCACTTGATAAAAGCACTGTTCAGCCTTATCTAGGCTGGCACTTGCGTGAAAGAACGGGTTAGAATTCGCGCCAGCATTTTTTCACCTATTCATTAAAGAGCGATTGTCATGGGCAGAGCGTATCAAAACCGCAAGGAATCAATGGCCAAAACGGCTGCGGCAAAAACCAAGGTGTACTCCAAGTACGGCAAAGAGATTTATGTTTGTGCTAAAAACGGTGGCGCTGATCCGGATGGTAATTTGGCCCTACGTCGCTTAATCGATGGTGCGAAAAAAGATCAGGTACCAACCCATGTTATTGAGCGCGCGTTAGAAAAAGCCCAAGGCGGTGCCGACGAAAACTACGAAACTGCTCGTTATGAAGGCTTTGGTCCGGGTAACTGCATGGTCATCGTCGATTGCTTGACCGATAACGGCAATCGCACTTACATGGAAGTCGGCTTGTGCTTTAAGAAAACCAATTCAAAAATTGGTTCGCCAGGCGCCGTCGCCCACATGTTCGATCATCTATCAGTATTTGTCTTTGATGGTGACGATGAAGATACGGTATTGGAAGCGCTAATGATGGCCGATGCCGATGCCAATGACATCGAAGTTGAAGACGGCAAAGTCACTGTGTTTGCTCCAGCGAATGAATTCTACAACGTCAAAACGGCACTGACAGACGCCTTTGATGGCATTGAGTTTGACGTCGAAGAGATTAGCTTCGTGCCTCAAACTTACACCGCGGTTGAAGGTGATGACGTTGAAGTGTTCGAAAAATTCATTGCCATGTTGGAAGATTGTGATGATGTTCAAAACGTCTACCACAATGCAGAGTTACCAGCATAAAGTTGACCAAACTTCGAGCTGACTAAACGCCCAACTCAGTTGGGCGTTTTTGTGTCCACAGAGCCCAAGATGAAACTTCGCGATTACCAACAAGATGCCGTTGATGCCGTACTGCGTCACTTCCGTCAAACTGATGAAGCAGCCGTCATTGTGTTGCCGACAGGCGCCGGCAAAAGCTTAGTTATTGCAGAGTTAGCGCGACTAGCTCGCTACCCGATCTTGGTATTGGCCCATGTTAAAGAGCTGGTCGAGCAGAATCAGGCGAAGTTTCAAGCCTTGGGGTTTGAATCGGGGATCTTTGCCGCCGGACTTGGTCGTAAGGAATCCGATCTGCCGGTGACGTTTGCCAGTATTCAATCGCTCAGTCGCAACCTTGATGAGTTTAATGGCTTCTACTCGCTGATTATTATCGATGAATGTCATCGCGTTAGTGATGACGAAGATAGTCAGTACCTCAAAGTCATTAACCATTTAAAGCAGGTCAATCCGCAATTGAAAGTGCTGGGTTTGACCGCCACGCCTTATCGGTTGGATAAAGGTTGGATTTATCAGCAGCACTACCATGGTTTTGTTCGCACCGAGCACCAAACGCCATTTCGTCGCTGCATTTTTGAATTGCCATTGCGACAGTTGATCAAACGCCAGTTTTTAACTCCGCCGTTGATGATTGATGCGCCAGCCGCTCGCTACCAATGGGATGACTTGCCGGCGGCGTATACCGAAAGCGATCTTGATGCCTATTTAGCGAAGTCGCCACGCATTACCCAAGCCGTGTGTCAGCATATTGTTGAGCTTGCGCAATCGCGCCAAGGGGTGATGATTTTTGCTGCCACAGTTGCTCATGCCCATGAGGTTGCCGAGCAATTACCCGATGGCGAGACGGCGTTGATTACCGGAGCAACAGCAGTCAAAGAACGCGATGAGCTGATTGCCCAATTCAAACTTCGACAGCTGAAATATCTGGTCAATGTGGCAGTTTTGACAACCGGTTTTGATGCGCCGCATGTCGACTTTATTGCGATTCTGCGCCGCACCGAGTCGGTCAGTTTGTATCAACAAATTGTTGGCAGAGGATTGCGCTTAGCCCAAGGCAAACAGGACTGTTTAGTCGTTGACTACGCCGGTAACGGTTACGACTTACACCAACCAGAAATCGGCGCACCAAAGCCCCACCCGAATAGTGAGCTAGTGCAAGTGCCGTGTCCTAGCTGTGGTTTTGGCAACTTATTCTGGGGCATTACCGATGCCGATGGTGACATCGTGGAACATCATGGGCGCCGTTGCCAAGGTTTAGTCGAGACTGACGATGGCCTACAACAGTGCCAGTTTCGCTTTCAATTCAAACAATGTGGTCATTGCAATGCTGAAAATGATATTGCCGCGCGCCAATGTCACCAATGTGGCGAAATGCTAATTGACCCGGACGATAAGCTCCGACAGGCATTGAACCTCAAAGACCGCATGGTGATCCGTTGCGCGGGGATGTCTGCAACAGTTGATGGCGATACCTTGCGACTGAGTTATCACGACGAAGATGGCGCGGAGCTTTCGGAGCGATTTGATTGGTCATCTGCCAAACAGCGTGGTTTCTTTGCCAATGAGTTTTGTCGGACTCACGATGGTCAACAGCAGGCAGTGGACAGTGTCGAACAAGTTGCCAATACCATCCACCAAAGAGTGGCACCAGACTTTGTCATTGCCCGCCAAGTGCGCAAACACTGGCGAGTGGAATATCGCATCTTTGACTACGTTGGCCCGTACCGCAAAGCTAACCAAATCGCCTGATTGGTTGTCATGTATTGTTTCCTTTTTGTCATGGCGCTAACCGCATGGGCAATACCAGAAAACACCTTCCATTCATCTCATTCATGGCTCGACGTCAATGATTCCTAATACCTATTAATGCTGTTTAACTTTTTGAATTATATATGGAAATTTGGTTGTTAAATTATTGTGGATTCAATGGGATTTTTACGGCAAAATTGCTCGCCCAAAAAATGAGCCACAAACAGCGGCTGGACACAAACTAAACACTGGAGAGCATGCGTTGGAAGGTAACGAGAAATTGAATTCTTCTGGCCAATGGACCACTGCACAATCGGCTGAATTATACAGCGTCGAGCGGTGGGGCAATGACTACTTTGGTTATAATCAAGACGGCTTTGTCACTGCCAAAACATTGAACACCGAAGTGCCATTGATGGACATCGTTCAGGGGATTGCTGAGCGCGATTTATCAATGCCGGTGCTGTTACGGATCGAAAACATTCTCGATGCTCAGCTGTTTCGTCTCAATGAGGCGTTTGCTCGTGCCATCAACGTTTGTGGCTACCAAAACAAGTACCGTGGCGTTTATCCGATCAAAGTTAATCAGCAAGCGCAGGTGGTTGAAGAAATCGCTGCATTTGGTGCTCGCTACCAACATGGTTTTGAAGTCGGTAGTAAGGCAGAGATGATTGCGGTACTGGCGACCTTGGAAGAACCCGGCAGTTTAATCGTTTGTAACGGATACAAAGATCCAGAGTTTGTCGAGCTTGGTTTGCATGCCAACAAGGTCGGCTTTAACTGTTTCTTTGTCCTTGAAACGCCCTCTGAGTTACCAATTATTATCGAGCGCAGCAAAGCTCTCGGTATTCGCCCTCGCATTGGTGTGCGGGTCAAGATGACGACTAAGGTCAGTGGTCATTGGAACACCACCAGCGGCGATCGCGGCGTGTTTGGCTTAAGTACAACCCAGCTTATTGATGTGGTTGATGAACTGAAGCAGAACGACATGCTCGATTGTTTGGAGTTGCTGCATTGTCACTTGGGCTCGCAGATTCCGAATATCCGTGAAATTCGCTCCGGTGTGGTCGAAGCATGTCGCTTTTATGCCGACCTGATCAAAGAAGGCGCGGCGCTTTCCTACATTGATCTCGGTGGTGGCTTAGCAGTCGATTACACCGGCGCGCGTTCGACAGACGGTCAGAGCCGCAATTACAGCCTAGAAGAGTATTGCGAAGATATTGTCGATAGTATTAAAACGACGATGGATCAGTATGGCATCGCTCATCCAACTATTGTGACTGAATCAGGCCGGGCAACAGTGGCTTATTCGTCAATGCTGCTGTTCAACATTCTTGATGTGAATACCTTTGAGCCGACCAACCTGCCAGAGCAGACTGAAAATGAGCATCAGCAGTTGCGTCACATGCGCGATATCTTGACCTACTTGCGACCGCAACGAGTGCAAGAGTGCTTTAATGACGCTCATTTCCACCGTCAGGAAATCAGAGAGCTGTTCAAACGTGGCCAGATTGATCTGCGCACGCGTTCAATTGCTGAAAACCTGTTTCTCGACATTCTCCATAAGATCGCCGACATTCTTGACCAGATGCCGCGAATTCCATCGGACATGGAAGGCTTGCGTGAATCTCTTGCAGATATCTATTACGGCAACTTCAGCCTATTTCAATCGCTGCCAGATATCTGGGCAATCGAGCAATTATTCCCCGTGATGCCGATTCATCGCTTGGATGAGGAGCCAACCCGTCAGGCGGTATTGGCGGATATTACCTGCGATTGCGATGGCAAGATTGACCGCTTTATCGATCCCTGGACCGGCGCTAAAAACACCTTGCCGCTGCATGAATTAAAGCGTGGCGAAGATTATTACCTTGGGGTTTTCTTGGTCGGCGCCTATCAAGAAACCTTGGGCGACTTACACAATTTGTTTGGCGATACTCATGTTGTGAGTGTTCGCCTCAATAGCGATGGTAGCTATGATTTCGTCAAAGAAATTCAAGGCGATACCATCGCTGATGTCCTGAGTTATGTGGAATACCAGCCAAAAGAAATGCTGGAGCGTTACCGTAAAACTGCGGAGCGCGCCGTCAGGGAAGGGCGGATCACGGTCCGTGAGCGGCAACAAATGATGAAAGCCTTCAACGCCAGTATGCAAGGCTACACATACTACGAAGAAGAACACTATTAAGGATACCGACATGTCCAAAGTATTAATTATTGGTGCCGGCGGCGTTGGCCAAGTTGTCACCCACAAATGTGCGCAAGTGCCAGAAGTTTTCAGCGAAATCGTGCTGGCTAGCCGCACTGAATCGAAATGTAAAACCATCGCTGAGCAAGTTAAAGCCAATTACGGCCGTGACATCGAAACCGCTCAAGTTGATGCTGACAATGTACCTGAGCTGGTGGCACTGATTAACAAGTTGAAGCCATTCATGGTGATCAATGTTGCTTTGCCCTATCAGGATCTGACCATTATGGATGCCTGTTTAGAAACCGGCACTCACTACATGGACACCGCCAACTACGAGCCACTCGATACCGCTAAGTTCGAATACAAGTGGCAGTGGGCCTATCAAGAGAAGTTCGAAAAAGCAGGATTGATGGCGCTATTGGGCTCTGGCTTTGATCCAGGCGCCACCAACATGTTTACTGCTTACGCGGCGAAACACTACTTCGATGAGATTCATACGCTGGATATCATTGACGTCAACGGTGGCGATCACGGCTATCCATTCGCCACTAACTTCAATCCAGAAATCAATATTCGCGAAGTAACAGCTGAGTGTCGCCATTGGCAAGACGGAGCGTTTGTTGAAACGCCTGCCATGTCGCTTAAGCAGGAGTTCACTTGCCCCGATGGCGTTGGCACCTACAACATCTATCGGATGTATCACGAAGAGCTGGAATCGCTGACCAAGCACTACCCAACACTGAACAAAGCGCAATTCTGGATGAGCTTTGGCGATAGTTACCTCAAGCACTTGGAAGTGCTGGGCAACGTCGGCATGACCGGTATTGAACCAGTGAACTTCAATGGTACTGAAATCGTGCCAATTCAGTTCCTAAAACAGCTGCTCCCTGACCCATCAACCCTTGGCCCGCGCACCAAAGGCAAGACCTGCATTGGTTGTGTGGTCAAAGGCATTAAAGACGGTAAAGAACGCACGGTCTACGTTTACAACATCAAAGATCACCAAGACTGTTACGGTGAAGTGCAGTCGCAAGCAATCTCATACACCACAGGTGTACCGGCGATGATCGGCGCCAAAATGATGATTGAAGGCAAGTGGCTGAAAGCAGGGGTGTGGAACATGGAGCAGTTAGATCCAGACCCATTCATGGCCGACATGAACCAGTACGGTTTGCCATGGCAAGTGATTGAAGAACCAGGTTTCGATTTGGTCTAACGAAAACACCAAGATCTGCCAAGGGAGCTGAGGGATCAGCCGTTGTCAGAGTATAGAGCCGAAGTAGACACTGATTCAGCAAGACGCCGTCAAATCATCCGTGATGGCTCTGCTGCTGCATCCCTGCAGCAGAAGCTTGTTGAATCAGTGTCTACTCCGGCTCAGAATAATTCGTGCTTCGGTATCGTTCACTATGGCGCACCGCTGAATGACAGCATACTCCCGTTGCTAATCAATGATGTTGTTTGTCTGGCTATGGCCATTTGCAAAAACTTAAGGTAATTCAAGATGACCAATGTGGTCGCCACAACTTTCAGCTCCTTCGATCCCAATCGCGTCCCATCGCCCTGCTTTGTGGTCGATGAAGTTGCCGTTGAGCATAACCTGAAGATTCTTGCTCGGGTGCAAAAAGAGTCCGGTGCCAAAGTGCTGTTGGCACTCAAGGCGTTTTCCATGTTCGCGCTGGCACCACTGGTTAAACAATATCTGTCCGGTACCTGTGCAAGCGGCTTGCATGAAGCAAAGCTTGGATATGAAGAATTTGGTGGTCAACAGGGAAGCCACGAAGTACACACCTTCAGCGCTGCATTTACCGCCAAAGACTTGCCAGAAATTCTGCAAATCTCCAATCATGTGGTGTTTAACTCCTTTGCTCAGTGGCAACGCTTTCAGCGACAAATTCAGGCAGCGTTGGTTGACAATCCCAAGTTAGATTTCGGCCTTCGAATCAATCCAATGCACTCAGAGGGCACCACGCCGATTTATGATCCTTGCGCACCCGGCTCTCGTTTGGGTATCCCGCTCGCGGAGTTTTCCGGTCAAGATTTATCTGGCATCAGCGGTCTGCATTTTCACACACTTTGCGAACAAGGCTTTGACCCCTTGGATCGAACCTTGGCTGCGGTTGAGCGTCAATTCGGCCACTTGCTTGGTCAAATGAAGTGGGTCAACTTTGGCGGTGGTCACCACATTTCTCACCCTGATTATGACGTCGATGGTTTAATTGCGCGGATTAAAGCCTTCTCTGCCAAATACGATGTGCAGGTTTATCTTGAGCCGGGTGAGGCCATTGCCATTCGCTCCGGTGTGCTGGTGTCAGAAGTACTGGACCTCACTCACAATCAAATGGATTTGGCGATTCTTGATACCTCGGCGACTTGCCATATGCCCGATACCCTAGAAATGCCATACCGCGCCGAGATCTGGCAAGCAGGCGAACCGGGAGAGAAGGCCCACGATTATCGACTCGGCGGTCAAACCTGCTTAGCCGGTGATGTCATGGGTGATTATAGTTTTGATAAGCCACTGCAAGTGGGGCAGCGTTTGATGTTTGATGACATGAGTCATTACACCATGGTCAAAACATCGACCTTTAATGGTATTGGCTTACCGGCCATTGCCCTGTGGAACTCCCAAACTGATGAGCTAAGAGTGGCGCGAGAGTTTGACTATGATGATTTCAAACATCGGCTGTCATAATTCGGTTCGATTTTGACACCATAATTACCCCAAAGAAAACGAAACCGCCGGTTGGCAAAAAGCACATCATTGAACGGCTAGTAGGACAACGTAATGGAACAATTTGATCAACTCGCAGCACCCGGCTATCCGGTGTTTTTAGGCTCAGAGTTTGAGCATCCAAGTGCCGAGCAGGCGCGCTTTCACATTTTGCCCGTGCCCTACGAAGAATCTGTTTCCTATGGCGGCGGCACCGCCTTGGGGCCGGCAGCTATTCTCGAAGCCAGTTGGCAGCTTGAAACTTGGGACGGCAAATCAACGCCAAGTGAACACGGCATCCATACTCTCCCGCCGGTATCGATGGAAGGCAACGCCGAGCAGGTGGTCAACAATATTGCTAAAGCTACTCAAACCATCGTTGAAGCCGGTAAATTCCCGATTGCTTTAGGCGGTGAACATACCGTGACCTATGGCGTGATCAAAGGTTTGTTGGCGGCAGGCGAGAGCGATTTTGGTGTCGTTCAAATTGACGCTCATGCTGATCTGCGCGAAGCCTATGAGGGCAACCCCTATAGTCACGCATCCGTGATGAAGCGCGTGGTGGACGAGGGCATCCCACTATTTCAATTGGGGATTCGCGCGTTTTGCCATGAAGAACGCGAGATCCGCAGCGACTGTCGAGTGCATTATTTAGATGCTGATGAATTGGTGCCAAACAATATTCAAAGTTTCGAGTTGCCAGCCGACTTCCCGCCAAAGGTATTCTTCACCTTAGACATTGATGGCATGGACCCATCGGTGTTCCCATCCACTGGCACGCCTGTACCGGGTGGTTTGAGTTGGTATCAAACTCTGAACTTGTTTGAATCGGTCGCTCGTCAGCGTCAAATCATCGGTTTTGATGTCATGGAGTTTGCACCGATCAAAGGGTTTCACGCCTACGAATTTAGCGCCGCACTGCTGACCTATAAAATGATGGGCATCGTTGAGCGCAATAGCGTCGAGTAAGTTTAACTATTTGAACTGCAAGTCATGTTGGCCCTGCTCACGCCTTACTGCAATGCGTTGGTTTTTGCCCGCGATAATACGGATTTGATTCAGCGTTTCTTGCGCTAAAATGCGTCGTTCAGCGGGACACCAAGTGCGATGATAAACGGTCTTGATTGCCCGGTTGGTATCTGGTGATCGGGCAGCCAATTGCTCAGCGAGCGCCATGGCTGCGGCAACGGGTTGGTCAGTCACTTCAGTTACTAGGCCTAACTTGCGAGCTTGTCTCGCTCTTAGTGGCGCCGCTGTCATTGCTAACAGCATGGCTTGGTCGGCTCCTAAACACTCGCGGAGGGCAAGGGTGCCGCCCATGTCTGGAATCAGTCCCCAACGCGACTCCATGATTGCTAAAGAGCAGTCTGTTGATGCGATACGGTAATCACCGCCTAAAGCGATTTGCATCCCGCCGCCCCAGCATTTGCCATGCAGAGCCATAATCACTGGTACCTTTAAGCGGCGCCAGCCGACGCTCACTCGCTGTGCAAGATTGGCGTTGCCCGGCAGCCATTTCCACAACAACTTCAATGCGCTACTGGAGTTCGATAATACCGACTTCACGTCTAAACCCGAGCAAAAGCTTGGCCCATTGCCGGATACGACAACAACTCGAACAGATTTGTCTTTGGCAATGGTTTTGATGGCTTGGTCGATGGCAATAAACATCGTCATATCCAAAGCGTTGTGTTTTTCGGGACGGTTGAGGGTGACATGGGCGATGCCGTTGTCAATGGCAATAGTGACAGCTTGATGTTGTTGTTCGACAGAGTTGCTCACGACTAGGTCCTTGACGTTATTACGCACGCATAGTTGATATTTTGTCGCTCGAACCTAGCAGGTTAGACCAGTCGATTCTGAGACAAAGAGCTGATTTGTTAAACCATAAGTAAAAAATTGAGATGTCATTTGAGGAAGCGAGTAGAGGCTAAGTTTTGTTAACGTCATTCGGGTGCTAGTTAGGCAAAATAATCACAGCAAAATAAGAATAGAATGAGGATAAAATAGTACACTAAATGTTTCGTTTGATTCCTGCATTTGAATTGAATTAATTAATAATGTTATTTAATTCAATAGTTTGCTCTTGTTGTTTTGTCATTGTGATCTCGCCTTAATTTCTTGGTTTGTCATGAAGGTAAATTATTTTTCAATCTAACACTAAGCGAAGGATTGATTCATGGTAACCAAACGCGAAGTGATCAAAATGGTACTGGATGGTGAAAAGCCGCCCTATGTTCCTTGGTCTTTTAAATTCACCGAAGAGCCCAAGAAAATGCTGCAGCAGCATTTTGCTGAAGCTGATTTAGACCTGCCATTGGCAAATCACATTCTCAATTTAGGCAGCGACATCGGTTTTTTTGAAGAAGTTGAGCCAGACATGCACAAAGATGTGTTTGGCGTCATCTGGGACCGCAGCGTTGATAAAGACATCGGCGATCCAATTAAGCCGCCGCTCATTCAGCAACCATCGATGGATGGTGTTGAATTTCCTGACCCTTTAGATCCTCGATTCTTCGCCAATATCGAATCAGAAATTGCCAAGAAGCCCGACCGTTTTCGAGTCTTTCAGATTGGTTTTAGCCTGTATGAACGCGCTTGGAGTATGCGCGGTATTGAGAATCTATTAATGGATTTCATGATGTATCCGGACTTCGTTCATGCCTTGTTTGACCGTATCGCGGAATACAACATGGCCCAAATGCGCAAAGCCATGGAGTACGACATTGACGCTGTTTACTTTGGCGATGATTGGGGGCAACAGAAAGGGCTGATTTTTGGTTATGACACTTGGAAAGAATTTGTCTATCCACAGCTGAAGAAAATGTACGGCTTGGCGCGTGAGCATGGCAAGTACGTGATGATTCATTCCTGCGGTGATGTCGATGAATTATTCCCTGACCTGATCGAGTGCGGCCTCAATTGTTTTAACCCTTTCCAGCCTGAAGTGATGGATTTGGATGAGATCTTACCTGCATATCGCGGTCGGCTGGCATTCCATGGAGGCCTGTCGATGCAAAAAGTACTGCCATTCGGCACCGTCGAGGAAGTAGAGCAAGAATCGAAACGCTTGCTCGAGCTGGGCAAAGACGGCGGCTACATATTTTCGCCGTCGCATTCGGTAGAGAGTGATACTAGCTTAGAGAACATTCTCAAATTCATCGAAATGGCGCAAAACCAAACTGACTACCAGAGGCTGAACCAACAATGAACGAGTTATTAGCACAACTGGCCCACTGCATTGAATTCGGCAAGGTCAACAAAGATGCACCGTACCCACCAGATATGAAAGGCCAAGATGGCGCAGATGAGTTGACCCAGCAACTTCTAGAAGCTGGCCACAGTGCCAGTGATATTTTGTCCCAAGCCTTGATCATCGGGATGGAAAAAATCGGCGTTAAATTCCGCGATGGCCAAGTGTTTGTGCCACAAGTATTGATGTCGGCTAAAGCGATGGAAGCGGCGATGAATCATCTGAAACCGCTATTTGCTGAAGAAGGTAGCGTTCGCAAAGGCACATTTATTATTGGCACTGTCGAAGGTGACTTACACGATATTGGCAAAAACCTTGTGGCGATGATGGTTGAGGGCAATGGCTATGAAGTGATTGATATGGGGGTAGATGTCAGCGCTGATGCGTTCATTGCTGAGATGCAAAAACATCCCGGCGCTGCGGTTGGTTTGTCTGCTTTGTTGACGACCACGATGGAAAACATGAAGAACATAGTTGCCAAGATTAAGCAGGTTGAGCCTGATCGGCAGATATGTATTGGCGGTGCGCCGGTGAATCAGGAATTTTGTGACCAGATCGGTGCTGATAGCTATAACCCAGATCCACAGGGCGTCGTGGAGTACCTCAACCGCCTTGCATCCTAACGGAGTGCTGGTGCGATGGGGCGCGGTCAACGACCGCTAGCACCATCAATTAATCGACTTGAAAATCTAGGATAACCAGATGAAAGGTTTAGCACTCATTCAACAGGCTATGCAGTTGCAACCTGTTGACCGAATTCCTTGGGTACCCTTTGTTGGTGCTCACGCCGGCACCCTATTGGGAATGACGGCCACTGAGTTTTTAACGTCGGCTGACCATATTGTCGACGGGGTTAACAAAGCCATTGAACTCTATAACCCCGATGGCATTCCGGTCGCATTTGACTTGCAAATCGAGGCTGAAGCGCTCGGCTGTGATCTCGCTTGGGCTGATGACAATCCGCCAGCGGTGATTAGCCATCCGCTCAGTCAAGGTGTGGCATTAGAGGACATGAAAGTACCTTGCCCATGCAAAGGTCGTATCCCTGTGGTTATGGAAGCGACTCGGCGACTGCGAGATCAACATCCAGAGCTGGCGCTTTACGGCTTGATCACTGGGCCATTTACCTTAGCTCTTCACCTATTGGGTACCGATATCTTCATGAAAATGATGATGGAACCTGATGAGGTACACAAGATTATGCGTTTCGCCACCGACGTCGCCAATATGATGACTGATGCCTATATCGAAGCCGGTGCTGATGTTATCGCCGTGGTGGATCCGATGACCAGCCAGATTGATCCGATGTCGTTTGAAACTTTTGTGTCACCTTATGGTAAAGAGATTTTTGACAATGTCCGAGAGCAGGGCGCTTTGAGTTCGTTTTTCGTCTGTGGCAATGCAAAGCAGAATATTGAAGTCATGTGCCAAACCAAGCCAGATAACATCTCTATTGATGAAAATATTCCACTCGATTTTGTACGGGATATAGCCTTGGCCAATGGTGTCAGTTTTGGTGGCAATATTAAACTGACGCTATCGCTACTGATGGGCAACGAACAAGACTGTTGTTTTGATGCATTGTCATGCATGGACACGGGCGGCAAGCAAGGTTTTATTCTGGCGCCAGGATGCGATCTTGCGATGGCAACGCCAACAGAGAATCTGGTTGCTGTCAGCAAGTTGGTGCACGATGAAATACAACAAAGTGAGCTGCGTGCTGCAACCGCACCAACACTTGATGTTGAGGCGCTGGATCTAAGCGAGCATTGGCAGTCGGACAAGGTTGTTGTTGATGTCATCACGTTGGATTCGTCTTCTTGTGCGCCTTGCCAATACATGGTCAATGCCGTTGCTCGTGCCGCTGAAACACTCGGTGAACGTGTGATTTACAAAGAGCACCGGGTAAAAGAAGCGGAAGGGATCCAAATGATGGTGACATTGGGCGTGCGCAATATCCCAACCATTGTCATGGATGGCAATATTGAGTTTGTCTCGCAAATTCCGCCGGTCAGTGAAATTACCGCCAAAATTGAGACGTACTTGGCGGAGAAGTAAATGACCTGTAAATTCATTTTGGTGACGGGCTTTCTCGGCAGCGGAAAAACCAGCTTGGTAAAACACATGCTCCGTGATTGGGGGGAATCAGCTCGAGTTGCTGTGATCCAAAATGAATTTGCTTCTTCTGGCGTTGATGGCAAAGAGTTAAAGCTGGCAAATGGCAGCTTTGAGCTCGTTGAAATCAATAACGGTTCGGTGTTTTGTGTTTGTTTGCTGGGCCACTTTATTCATACCCTTGAGCGTTTGCTAGACCAGCATCAGCCCGATTACATCGTGTTGGAAGCGTCTGGCCTGGCCGATCCCATTAACATCATTGAGCTGCTTCAAGCGCACGAGTTAACTGGCCGTTTAGTACTCGATCAAATCATTACCCTAGTTGACGCACCAAACATCGAACGCAGTTTGGCGATGTTGGCTCGTACCCGTCACCAAATCATGATTGCCGATGTGGTGCTGCTCAATAAACAAGATTGCTACCCAGGCGACTTGACGCAGCTGGGTTGTTTACTGCGCTCGATGAACCCTTATGCCGCCATATACCCCACTGAACACGGACAAATTTCGCTATCGCAACTGGCCCAGACAAGCCATGCCGCAGCTGGTCAGTACCTCGGCCAACAATCGGCTGATCGCCCGCAGCAGCTTACTGCTTGTGTGGTGCGCGTGCATCAGCGTTTTACCGAGCAAAACCTCAATGCGCTATTGGCAGAGCTGCAACATGATAGCATTCGCATCAAAGGTTTTGTGCAAACGCCAGAGGACGTCACATTGAGTTTTCATTCGGTCTTTGAAAATCGTCAAATTGATGAGGTCAGTGATTACAACGGTGCCGCAGAGCTGATCGCATTTGGTGAGAATTTAACGAGTAAAAAAGTGCGTCAAATTGTTCGGAAATATGCCTCATGACTGTGATTCAGTATCAATTTTCATTAGCCGATTTTGACCTAGACATCGCCGAAATCGCCAGCTTGATGGGCTATCCTCGCGGCCATATGCCAGCCGAGATCCTTGATTTAATCGAACAGGAACAGCGTGTTTTTCCTGCCGGCCAACAGGTTTCTGGGGGCTATCGATTGATACCTTGCCAGTTGGCTGAAGATGACCACACCATTCGCCTAGAACAGGCTGTATTTGCGCCGGGTAGACGTAATTTTAAACGCTACAAGCATGCTGAAGCGATTGCGGTCTTTGCTTGCTCCGCTGGGAGCTATATTGCAGAGCGGTCAAAACAACTGATGGCTGAAGGCCAATTGCTTGAAGGTTATGTGGTTGATGTCATGGGATCTTGCCTTGTTGAGCAGGCGATGAATGACATTCAACAACGCTTGAAAGATGAGCTGGCCGAGCAAGGCTTGCAGATCACTAACCGTTATAGTCCGGGCTATTGCTCGTGGAACATTGCGGAGCAACGGGCGCTTTTCGATCTGCTACCCGATAAGTTCTGCGGCATAGAATTAAGCGAAAGTTGTTTGATGATGCCGATTAAATCGATCAGTGGTTTGATTGGCGTTGGCCCCAGAGTGCGCTTTCGCGAGCACAGCTGTGAGCAATGCAATTCAACGACTTGCATCTATCGACAGACTAAATCCCATACTTAGTTCTAATAGATCGAGACAACAGCGCTACATGGCTGTCAATTATTTTTAATATCTCTGTCACGCCGCTGCCATTGAACTGTCATTAATTTCCCTTGAGATGGACCGCTGATAATACTCCCTACAATCTCAATCAAGGAAGTGACATGAAAGGCTTTAAGCAACTGGCAATAGCTGGTTTGGTAACTGCAGCATTGGCGGGCTGTAATGACAACGACGACAAGGCAATTAACGTCACCTTGTTGCATATGAACGACCATCATTCTCACATCGCGGCTGATGATTTTGATTACGATGTTTCTGCGCTGAACCTCTCGGCGACTAATGAAGCAGGCCAACCAATTGAAGAAGTCGAAGTCACATACGGTGGCTTTGCGATGATGAAAACCCTGTTCGATGAGATGACCGCATCGAGTGTTAACCCAATTAAAATTCACGCCGGTGATGCCATCACAGGTACGCTTTATTACAGCTTGTTCGAAGGCGAAGCAGACGCTGCCGTCATGAACGACATTTGTTTTGATGTATTCGCGTTGGGTAATCACGAGTTTGATGATGGTGATGCTGGTCTTGCCAAGTTCCTTGATTTTCTCAGTAGTGATAGCTGCGATACGCCAGTGCTGGCGGCCAATGTGGTACCAGCCTCTTCTTCCGCTATTGCCGAAGGGTATATTCAGCCTTACACGGTGATGCGCTTTGAAGGCGAGAAAGTTGGTTTAATCGGTATTGATATTGCTGATAAAACTAAGAATTCATCACAGCCTGATGACGGCACTGAATTCCTCAATGAAATGGCCACGGCGCAACAGTACATTGATGAACTGCGTGACGATGGCGTCAACAAGATTATTTTGGTGACTCATTACCAGTATCAGAATGACTTAGCGCTGGCGCAGGGGTTGTCGGGTGTTGATGTCATTGTTGGTGGTGATTCTCATACCTTGCTCGGTTCAAGCGAGTTGGCCGAGGCTGGTTTTAATGTCATCGATAGCTACCCAGCGTTGACCACTAATGCCGATGGTGAAGCGGTTTGTGTCGTTCAAGCGTGGGAGTACGCCCACCTGATGGGTAAGCTTGAGGTCAGTTTCGATAAGAAGGGCGTTGTGCAGTCGTGTGAAGGCACGCCAGTGATGCCAGTGACTGCTGAATTTGTTTATGAATATAGTGATAGCGAAGATCGAGTACTCGCAGATGCTGATGCACAATTAGTTGTTGATGCCTTAGAAATCATTCCTGAAATTATGGCTGTTGAGCCCAATGCCAATACCGAAGCATTGCTTGCAAGCTTTGATGAGCAGGTCGAGGTGCTGGAGCAAACTGTAATTGGTCAGGTGGCTGATGATTTGTGTTTGGAGCGCTATCCGGGCCAAGGCCGTTCAACCATTTGTGATGCGTCGGCGACTTATGCCATGGGTAGTGATGTTTCGAATATCGTCGCCAAAGCATTCTTGATGGTCACGCCTACTGCTGACATTGGTATTCAAAATGGTGGTGGCGTTCGAGTTGATGTCGCAGCAGGCGAATACACCATTGCTGATGCCTACACCTTGCTGCCATTTTCCAACACCTTGATCACCATGGACATGACCGGGCAAGAGATTGTCACCGTGCTTGAAGATGCGCTATCAAACACCATTGATGACGCCGGCTCTAGTGGCTCTTACCCGTACGCTTCAGGTTTGCGCTACGACGTTGATGCCAGCGCTTCAGAAGGTAGCCGTATCAGCAATGTTGAAGTCAATTCGCGTGTAGCCGGTGATTGGGCAGCAATTGATTTGGCGGCCACTTACACTGTGGTCACCAATGACTTTATTGCTTCAGGTCGTGATGGCTATGACACCTTTGGTGTGGTCTATAACGCGGGTCGCTTTGTTGATACTTATACTGAGTATGCGCAGGGCTTTATCAGCTACATGGACATGCTGAGCGACGCCAATGAATCACTGTCGAAGTTGCCAATGGAAGAGTACTCAACTCAGAGCTACATTGGCCGCGATGGCTGCGATCATAGGGCTCAGAGTGATTGTGAAGGTTACTAATTGTTGAAAAATCAGCGGTGGTTGGCGCAGCGAGTTAGTAGCCAGTCACCACTGATGGGGCTTCCGCCGCATTTGTGCGGCGGCAATCAGGAATGACGTACAATCGATACCAGAAATGGTTTACAAATTATGGTCGCCATGTAAAAGGAGGCGTCTACCTAAAAAATTTTAAAATATAGCCCTTGTAAGAGTCTGGCAAATAGTTCGAACTGTCGACTTTGTAAATGGATGAATCGAAACCAAGCAATTCTAATTTTTTTATCAATTTCGCCTTTCTGCCCCTTCCAGGGTCAACTAATATTACTTCGCATTTTTCGAGTGCATGTGATGCTACGAACGAAGCAAGTAATTCAATGTGGTCATCTTCATAAAGCAAGTCACTCCCTATTATCAAATCAAATAGGCCCAAATCATCTTGTGAAGATGCCCAGTCAACTCTTTCAAATGGAATTTCACGGTCATTATTTAATTTAGTATTTCGTTTAAGGAAATTATGAGCTTCAGGGTGATAGTCAGTAGCCGTAATATCATGACCGAGTTTGTTCAGTAGCAAGCTAGATAGAGCAAGTCCACACCCGACCTCCAAAATCCTTTTATTTTTGACATCATACTTAGATAGGAAGTGAGCGAGTGCAATTCCTGAAGGCCACTGTACGCCAAAAATAGGCCAAGATGCGGAACAAATACCAAGATTTTCAGCTATACCGTTAGGATCTGAAAATTCTTGTTTGTTTCTCAGTCCACAGAGATGTATATCTATTCTTCCAAACTCTATAGTTTGGTAGCACAGGCGAAGAGCTGTCATTAATTGACCTTTGGTTATTAGCGTAAAGCCAGCTACCACTAAGGTTAGATAAATGACAAAACGAAATGATTTTTTGAACGTGTCGATACAAATTAACCACACCTTCAAAATAAATTAAATATCAGTGATATTAAGGAATAAGCCAGTTTATAAATGAGTTTTTTTGAGAGTAAGAGTCCAGTTCTATTTTATGCTTTCCATCGCTATTAGTATAAGTAACTATTTTTTTGTTTACTGCGACATTTGATATTGGGGGGTTGCGTAATAATACCCCATGTTTTTTAGTAATATAAGTATTGGTCATTTTGGTTTTATCGATTGGATTGTGTTCCTAAAACTTTAGTAATGGGCTTTCTCTTTACGAATAAAAGCCAAGCGCTAACTGCTCCTGGCCAAATCAAAAAGTCGGTTTTTATAGAACGCTCACATTCACTGCTTGAGGACCTTTTTGGCCTTGTTCAACAAAGAACTCTACCTGTTGCCCTTCAGTCAAAGTTCTGTATCCATCCGTTGCTATTGAACGGAAATGGACGAAAACATCTTTCCCACCATTTGCTTGAGAAATAAAACCAAAACCTTTGCCTTCATCAAACCACTTTACTGTGCCTGTTGTTTTAGACATGAAACACTCCGAAAATAATATGTATAAAAATGCTGCGTGAGCAACGTATGTTGCTAAAAAGGAACTATCTTGAGCGATTAGCTTGTTTACGATTATTCAGGAGAGAAACGGTCCGTGTCTAACGAAGAACTAATGCGTGAAAGCGAATGTCGTTGCTGAGTAGAACTAATTTAACGAAGGGGACCATAACACAGGTGCGGCCAATTGCCTAAGTATTATTCAATATAAATTTATTTAGTTTAAAAACGTAAGATAACTTCAATAAAATGAGTCAGCACTGTTTTAGTCTTTGTCGAGTTAGAGGGTAGAGCTATAGATCCAATCGGTGAGTAAGAAAGATCAGCAGCTTTTCTAACAAGGGGGGCACTGCGTCTCGCAAAATAATGCTTCGGGCCTTGCTAGTGGAACGCTCATCACCAAAAACAAAAAAGGCGCCAATCGGCGCCTTTTCAAATCGATATCAAACTCAAACTAAGCTTGGTTCAGAATCGTTAGCATGCGGCGTAGCGGCTCTGCAGCGCCCCACAACAGTTGGTCACCAACGGTGAACGCTGATACGTACTCTGGTCCCATGGTCAGTTTGCGAATACGGCCAACCGGAATGCTCAAGGTGCCAGTGACTTTTGCTGGCGTCAGCTCTTGCATGGTGATTTCTTTATCGTTCGGAATCACTTTCACCCAATCATTGTGGGCGGCCAGAATTGACTCAATTTCTTCCACTGAAATGTCTTTTTTCAGTTTCATGGTCAATGCTTGGCTGTGACAGCGCATGGCGCCAACGCGAACACACAAACCATCAATCGGCGTAGGAGTGGCTTCAGTACCCAAAATCTTGTTGGCTTCGACCTGTGCTTTCCATTCTTCCCGGCTTTGACCGCTATCGAGCTTGGTATCAATCCATGGCAGCAAGCTACCGCCAAGAGGAGCGCCAAACTGCTCAGTTGGGAATTCGTCGCTACGAATGGTTTGCGCAACTTGTTGATCAATTTCCAGAATCGCCGAGGCAGGATCGTCCAGTAAATCAGCGACTGAATCACGAACAGTACCCATTTGGCTGATGAGTTCACGCATATTGCGGGCACCAGCACCAGATGCTGCTTGATAGGTGTGTGGCGTGATCCACTCGACCAAATCTTTTTCGAACAGGCCACCAACGGCCATCAGCAACAAAGATACCGTACAGTTGCCACCAACAAATGTTTTCACACCATTGGCTAGGCCTTGATCGATGACATTGCGGTTCACTGGATCTAAAACGATGATGGCATCGTCGTCCATACGCAGAGATGATGCCGCGTCAATCCAATAACCTTGCCAGCCCGCTTCGCGTAACTTTGAGTACACAGCCTTGGTGTAGTCGCCGCCCTGACAGGTGACAATGGCGTCCATGGTTTTTAAGGTATCAATGTCGAATGCATCTTTGAGCGGGGTGACCGGTTTACCGACATCTGGGCCTGGCTGGCCTGCTTGTGATGTGGTGAAAAATACCGGCTCTATAGCGGCAAAATCATTTTCTTCGCGCATGCGCTGCATCAGAACTGAACCGACCATGCCGCGCCAACCGACAAATCCTACCTGGTTCAACGCCATCGTAGTCTCCTGTTTCTCGAACGTCTCATCATAAAGGGAAGGTAGACTAACAAAAAAACAGCGCGAAGGCAGTCTTGTGAAATCAATTTTTATGCAATTTGTGTGAATTTTTATTCTTGTGGCAGTTTGAGTTGTTGATCTGAGCAGCATTCTGTTCGGCATTGCCAAGCAAGTTCTCAAGGATCACATA
The DNA here is from genome assembly GCF_002165625.1 of Neiella marina. Lineage (GTDB taxonomy): Bacteria > Pseudomonadota > Gammaproteobacteria > Enterobacterales > Neiellaceae > Neiella > Neiella marina. Next base: position 21,065 of record NZ_NGNS01000015.1, on the reverse strand, counting down.
CACTTAGCCTAACTGAGGATGCTTGGACAAAGCCCTGTGGGACAGCACTTTGCGCAGCAATCATTTACATCAAAGGACTATCAAGCGTTCTCGTTGATGCTTGAGTCTCAGTTAGTTGACTTACGCGCGTTGTTAGAGCAGCCAAACTGGGGGCAAGGACCATGTAGCGCCGGTGCCGAGTTGGAATTTTACCTGCTCGATGACAAGTTACAACCAAAATGCTGCAGTGAACAACTTTTAGCCGTCGCCAATGATGCAGAATTGACTGAAGAATTGAATCAATTCAATCTCGAATTCAACTTGCCGCCGGTGTTATTTACTGGCTCACCCTTTCAACGGATTGAACAGCAGGTTATCGATAAAACTGAGCAGTTGCGACAATTAGCCGCTTCCATTGACGCAACAATGGCCATTATCGGTATTTTGCCAACCTTAGAAGAGCATCACTTGGGCATGTGTGCGATGTCCGATCGGCCCCGCTATCACGCCTTGACCAAGAATATTTGTCAAGTTCGTGGTGGGCCATTTCAAATCAACATTAATGGTGCCGAACAATTAAAGATGTCGCGTAATGATCTGACTCTGGAAGGAGCTAATACCTCATTTCAGTTTCACTATCGCGTGGCGCCAGATCGTTTTAACGATGTTTACAACGCCATACAGTTGGTTACGCCCCTCGCATTGGCCGTGGCTGGGAACTCAGCTTATTTGTTGCAACGCCAACTGTGGCATGAAACCCGAATTGCGCTCTTTAAGCAATCGACCGATCCCAGAGCGCCGGGGCTTCATGATTGGCAACAGCCTTCGCGCGTGACGTTGGGGCAGGGATGGCTGCAAGGTGGCGCCTATCAACTGTTTGCCGAGTCGGTTCATCTTCACAAGCCGTTGCTGCCCTTGGTGACGACCGAAAGTGGGCAATTACTTGATTTGGACAATGCGCCACAACTAGCAGAACTCAGGTTGCACCATGGCACGATATGGAGTTGGAACCGAGCCATTTATGATCCGGTTGACGGCGGCCATTTACGGATAGAGCTGCGCTCACTGCCCGCAGGCCCCACTGCAAAAGATATGCTCGCTAACATTGCGTTGACCATTGGTTTGGCCGAAGGCCTAGTTGAGTCGATACAAGATCTGACCATGAAGCTGCCATTCAACTATGTGGTACATAATTTTTATCGCGCTGCCAAGCATGGTCTAGCAGCAAACTTTGTCTGGCCAGATCGTGCCGGTGAAGGTCTCGGTGAAGTGCCTGTCGATAATTTGCTTGAGCAGATGTTGCCTATTGCTCGGCGAGGGTTGTTACTCCGAGGTATTAACGAGTCAGAAGCCGATCACTACTTAGGCGTTATTGAACAGCGCATAGCGCTCAAACAGACCGGCGCAGTGTGGCAGATAAACTTGGCCCAGCAATTGGAACGTGATTGTGAGCGGCAGCAAGCGTTGCAATTGATGCTGCGACGCTACATTGAACTCAGTGCCAGTAACACACCGGTAGCAGAGTGGAGTACCTCGTTATGAACAACACTAAGCCGATGTGGGTATGGCATAACCCCAAGCCAGATGATATCGCGGCTTGTGTCGATAGCTTTTTACAGCAATTACAGCAACCGACCTTGATTGTGCAGCAAGGCCGCGACACCACCAGAAACAGGCTATTTGTGACCTTATTGCATGGCAATGAACCGTCAGGGTTAACAGCGATACAACGCTGGTTACAATCGGCTCAGCAGCCCGCGGTTAATTGCTACTTTTTCATTGGCGCAGTGGAAGCGGCTCGCCATGACCCGCATTTTAGTGTGCGCCATTTTGCAGAACTTAGAGACTTGAATCGTTGCTTTTACGGGCCATTTGATGATGTTCCAGGAAAAATCGCTGAGCAGCTGCTGACCTTGATGACCGAAATTGAGCCCGAAGCGGTACTTGATGTCCACAATACCTCCGGCTCGGGGCCGAGCTTTGCCGTGAGCTTTTCAGCTTGTCCGAAACACATTGCTCTGGCGTCTTTGTTCACTGAGCGCTTGCTACTGACCGAGACTCGGCTGGGGGCTTTAATGGAGCTGACCTCTGAGCATCGGCCAATTGTCACCATTGAATGCGGTGGCGCCATCGATCCGCAATCCGCTCGAGTAGCATGGGAGGGGTTGAAGCGCTTCGCTAGTGACAATCAAGTTCTCGAAGAGCCGCCGCACGATTGGAATATGGAAGTATTGAGCGATCCTATCCGGATTACCTTAACGGCAGATGCTCACATAGCTTATGCCGAACAGCCTTGTCACGAGGCTGATATCACTTTGCCGCCAGACGTCGAACATTTCAATTTTGGTCGTTTGCAGCCCGGGACTGTGATGGCTCATTTGAAGACCGCCGGTTTGAATTGCATCGTTGCCACAGACTCGGCAGGACGAAATAGAACCAATGAGCTGTTTGAAGTTCGAGAGCATCATCTAATGAACCGTATTGGACTGAAATTTTTCATGATCACATCCAATCCGGTGATCGCAAAAAGTGATTGCCTTTGCTATGCGGTGATTGACACCGACCCCTAGTTCAGCGCAGATTACGCCTAGGGTCGGCACTATTTCATTCGTTACTGAAAAATAACCGGCCAAAAGGATTGTAGATTCAGCTGTGTTGCTCACAGTTTTCGGTCGCCAGCGCTGGCAGTTCTAGTAAAACTTGTTAGCATGCGGCCTCTACATTAGTTAATGCATTTTATAGGATTCTTCGTCGTGGCAGTAAATATCGCACCGATTACCGCACAACAGCACGCCAACACCAAAATTAAGCCTTTGACCGATTTTAATGTGTTCGCCAAGCGCCACATGTCACCTTTGGTCGTTCATGAGTTTTCTCGTGCTGCTTGCTGCTTCCCTATCGTTTTCATTCAAGAGCCAGAGTCCAAGAAATACAAAGTTGTTGCTATGTTCTCCATTGCTCCAAATGAGAACAAATTTGTTGTTGATGGCAAGTGGAATGCTACCTACTTACCGCACAACATGGCCCGTGGTCCGTTCTTCATCAGCAATGATGAGAAGCCTGTGATCTGTTTGAACCAAGATGATGCTCGCGTTTCTGAAACTGAAGGTTTGCCGCTGTTCACTGAAACCGGTGAGCGCAGTGAGTACTTCGAAGGCATCATTGGTTCTATCGAGAACCTGATCCAACAAGACGCAGCTACAGAAGCCTTCATTGCCAAACTGACAGAGCTCGATCTGCTACAAGCATCTAACCTGAACATTCAACGCAAAGATGGCACCAAGCAAGAAGTAACTGGCATCAACATCGTTGATGAAGAGAAGTTCAAGCAGCTGTCCGATGAGCAAGTATTGCAGCTGAACAAAACTGGCTTCCTCGGCTTGATCTACATCCACCTGTGTTCACTGGGCCAGATTCAGTCATTGCTCCGCGACTAATCGTTTGGTTTCAGCCCATTGAAACGCAAAAGCCATCCGCTACCGGGTGGCTTTTTTGTTTCTAGGAGGAGCAATTAACCTTTCGCTGAGCTGTCGCCAGTGTTGTCTGGTGACCGACCTTTCATATATTGCTGGGTAATTTTTTCCGCTGATCGGCCTGCCACATACCCCCCCAAGCCAATTTGCAGCAGCACCCAAGCTTCTTCTGCTAATGGATTGGGCAGCCAGCCAAAACTATCAAACACCACCAGTGCTAAAAATGTCAGCATGGTGATCGGGCGCCAGTTTCGCTGCAGCGCCGATTGGCCGGTTGCCTCGGCGGTAATAATTTTGGTTTTACTTGCCAGCAACTGTTGCTCGTAATCGATCACTTTGGTGAGCAGCTCGTTTTCAACCTTTTTAATCTCTCGCTGCATCTGCAGCTTTTCTTCGTCACTGGTATGCAAATCATCAATCAATTTGACCGCAGGTTCGAAGATACTGCTGATAAATGAAAGTATGCTCACGCTAGCCTCCTGTTGTTAGCGTTGGTTGTCAGCGTTTGGTCATGTAGGCGCTTAAAAGCGTCGTAGTGGTTGCGGATCCACTGACCGTATTTTTGTTTTTGGCCGTCACCGTTGTAGCCCTTGGCAAAAGCCACAAAATCGAGTTGTTGCAGTTGCTTGAGCATGGCCGAAGAGAAGAAATTGAAGAATCCTCTGATCTGAGATTCCATATCTTCAGAGAAAGCATCAAACATTTGTTCGACATTGTCATAGCCGATTTGGCGATAGTTGAAGCCCATGATTTGTGGTGCTCCCATGCTAATGGAAAGCATCGCGGCTTCTTTATCGATGGATAGAGCAAACAGAAAGGTTTGCCATTCTTTGGCCTGATTGCCGTGGAAGCTTTGCCATTGATGGTCTGGATTTGCTCGCCATTGGTGGCCGGTCCAAGCTTTGCCTTTGGTGTATTTAAAATGTTGATCAAATTTGGCTTGGTGCTGCTTACCCCAATAGCGGTAAAACTTGTGATTCTCAAAACGGATAATCATGCGATTTTGATTGTCATACTCAAAGCCTTTGCCTGAACTCTCGACACAGAGCACCGCAACTGCACAAGCTACATCTATTTGTTTTTCTTGGCTTAAGCGCTGTAGTAATGCGCCAAAATTATTCCAAGTTCGAGCCACATTTCGCTGATTGGAAGTGCCGGTCTCTGGCAGTTTATTGAGCGGAGCCACGACGAGGTTTAGCGGCTCGTTAGGTGTAGGCTTATCAATCGTCAGTTGGTCATCGTCCTCGGCTTCTAGTGTTTCAACTTGTTCATCTGGCTGTCGCGTTTCTCGCACGTAACGAACTGGGGTATAGGCCTTTTGACCATTCACTACAAGCTGGCACCAGGCGCCAATGACACAATCGATATTTAGTTTGGTACCACTTGGCACTTGGCCGACAATCGCGGATTGAAGAGATGGCGCGGCCCGTAAGTTGAGCAAATTGGCATCAACCGAGGCGGTGAAACCGGGGAGGGCTCCATACAGCGTGGCATATCGCTGGCTGACATAACCAATCCCCTGATTGAACTCAATTTCCAACCAACCGTTGAGAACGGCTTGGACTTTTACCACGCTATTGCGACGAACGACGCCCAGCCGAGCGCCTACTGCATTTGGCTGAGCACGGACATTGAGTGCCGATGCAGAAACTACCGCTAACGTCTCGGCAAACTGCTCGATTGGTGCCAGATAGCCACCGTAGATGTAACCAACAGAGCCTTGAAACTCGACCTCATACCAATCCTTATTCTCGCCGCTGGTGGTGAGGGCTCGACCTTGCTCCAAGACACCCAAAATTTGACTGTTGATTCCCGGTAGGGTGCGCACATTCAATGGTTCGGTACAGACGACAGTGCTCATCTAAAATCCTCCATGAATCTCAGAATCGAGAGTGGCGTTTGAGCCATATGCAACGCCAACAACTAATCTGGCTGTTGACTATGTTTGACGGCATGATCGATCAGCATAGTCAACATCTAAGATTTGGCTAAATTTTAATCTGTCTGGGCAGTCGTCGCCTGTGATATGAACGGAGGGAGTCGCAAACGACTGTGTTAGTCGGTTTTATAGCCGAGCTCAGCCATAAAATCACCGAGGTTATCCTCGAGGTATTTGCGATGCTTTGGAGCGAGCTCTGTCGTCCATGCATTGGCTGAGCCTTTGCGCATGAACTGAGCATTTTTATGACGCCCTTGTTTTTCGAATTGACGCTTTTTGGCGTCAAAACTCTGATTGTCGATTGCTTGTTTTAGTTCCGCGTCGGATCTCGGCTCACCTAAAAAATCGCAAATGGATTGGGCGGCAGACAGTGGATCTTGTCGCATCGACTCATAGCTCAGTACGAGCGTATTGGGACGCTGCTGATAGTCGAGGATGTGGTCTTTCCATGGGTACTTCATCCATGAGCCATGCTTAGTGCCTTCGACGATTCCGCGGGTCATTTCCCTCATTTTGTATGACCGCTGATGCCAGATGCGGTTGTATACTTTTCGCCCCAAGGGCAGGCTACACATGAACGAGTATAGGCGAGGGTATTTGACCTTGTACTTAAAATAATGAGTGCCAGAGACAACTACCGCTCTTGGATCTCTGTAGATATAGATAACTTTCTCAGTTCCGTTGCCGTAGAGTGCTAGCGTGTGCTCCAGTTGTTCTTTGTTATGGTGCGCTTTAAAGCATTGATAAGTCGAAGAGCGGTTTTCACCCTCGATTGATTCTTCCTTGTTGAAGGGTTCACACCAAAAGCCAGCCACTGGGCAGTTCAATATCTCGGCGGTCAAACGCGTTAACCAAGTATTTCCGCTTTTCGGATAGCCACAAATGATAATGCGATTCTTCATAGTATTCCTTGTTAATGGCGAAACGAGCGTCCGTCTATGCACTGGGTAAACTACTTTGGGTGCTGATGGATAATCCCAGTTCTTGTTTACGATTGCCATATTTAGCGGCAAAAGAACTGCCAGCTATTTCTCCTATTGGACCCGCCGAAGATGATAATACGAATCTTTGTACTGATCATTGTAAATGGCGATTATAAAATAAACTCACTAAACAGGTGGTTATAGTTCGGTTGGTGAATTCCCATAACTCCCTTTGTGAACTATCGGTTGTAGGTTTGCCTAGTTTCGCGTTTTTTCTAAGTAGTTAATATGAGCTCTGTTGGTTTTAGCTGAACGCTCGAGTCGCACATGATTCAAGTGTTGTGCGATATGTTTGACCTCGTCTGTGTCGATGATTCTTTCAGAAAATGACTTGATATAAAGTGCCATGGCCGCAGGTTTACCAACGTTGCTCGGCATTTTGGTTTTCAATTGTGCCGCATCTGTGAAGACGATGACCGATCGAAATTGTTCATGTGCGACATTAAGTAGCATCGCGAGGGCTTTTGTGTGCTTATAGTTTTGACGTAAAGGGTTTTGAAATCGGAACGATTGGCCACCAATTCTTTGAGTCCACATGCTTTGGTGTTGGTTGCCATAGATCCTGCCTGCCATGTTCTTAGTTTCAATCACGAATATCCCATAGGGTGAAAAGACGATGTGATCGATTTGCGTGGTTCCGCCATCTTCGAGGGGCAGGGTGACATCATGCAGGATGGTGTAACGCTCTGGGGGAAGGTGTTTGGCAAGAGCGCGTTTCACTAGGGCTTCGCCGAGCCATCCTTTGATGGCTGGCAATTTTCGCCGCAGGATTGCTGGCGCCAGTATGAGCAACACCATGACGCCAACAAAATACAAAGCTAAAGCGCTGAGTGTGATTGGCTCCGTTGGGGCGATATTGGCTTGTGTTGGCATTGACGGTGTCATCAACGTTATCGGCGAGCTCTGCTTTTTGTTGAGCGAAGCAGGGTGATGACGCGAAGTACTCAGGCTCTTACGATAGGACGTTGGTTGCGTTTGCTTTGCTGCGGTCAGAAGGCTCGAGTTGGTATTCACTGGCACCGGACTCTGGCAGTGGGCATCGTAACTGGCCTGGCTTTTTCGATAGCGCGTTGATTCACTGCCGTGTCGTTGCTTGTCACTTTGCACCTGCTGTTTGAGCAATAAACAAGCCGATTCAGTGTATTGTTGCGCAGCGAATGTTACTGGTGAAAGCAGGATAACGAGTAAGGCCGCTATACCTATCAACTTAATGCTCCCTAATGTCGCTAATGCAGCAGTGACAAGGTAGATGCGCCATGCTCGGACAATAACCACCACATGCCCACTATGTGACATGTCACGGTCAGCCAAAACACCAGTCGAAACGATCGCTTTTGCGACTTGTGGCGCAACAGCTCTTGCGCAAAGGCGGCGCCAGGCCAACCACCTAACACCGCAAGGGCATGTAATGTGTTTTCCGGTGTGCGCCAGGCATTGCGCTTTGCTTTGGCCTTATCCCAGGCATAGGCGATAAAGGTAAATGCACTCAAAACCACGGCTCCATAAACGAGTGACATTGGCAGCTTGCCCAGAGCCCCTGCGATCGTGAGGCCAACCAACCAGCAACTTGCCAAAACCATCGGCAAGTGTCGTCGGTCGGATGGTGACGCAGCTCTCTGTTTAGTTGCCGGTGCTTTCGCTTCGCCTGCAAAGTAGGCGGCGGTTGCACAGGGGCGACCTTGTTTATCGGTGCTCAGGGTAAAGGTGATCACATCACGCACTTTCGGTGTGCGGTGGTGGTTGGTAAAGGCAGATTTGTGAACGAAGATCTGAGTGTCACCCGATGTTGGGGTGATAAAGCCATAGGCTTTGTCTTCATCCCATTGGGCGAGGGTACCTTTAAGGCGCATTGGGCAGGACTCCTGTCATTGTTGGCGGCAAGCCATTCCTTGGTTTGCATGCAAGGCACCATAGCAAAGTTTGTGTCACGGTGCACCGGGGAGATGCACAGGTAGCTCTGCTCGACATAGGAGCTCATGCGCACGGCCACTGACCATAAAAGTTGAGATATTTGAATCGTAATTCAAGGCGCTATTAGTCGCAGCCCATGATCGGCAAATCTAAGCTTAAAACTATCATCCCAAAAACCGTCTTGAATTTGCGTGCGATGTGCGTGCGAATTTGAGGGGGATTCAGTGGGTAGTGTAGGGGCAAAAAAAAGGCTAAATCGTTGGTTTTTTCGCGACTTAGCCTTTCTTTAAGTGGTGGAGCCGGGGGGAGTTGAACCCCCGTCCGTGAATGCGCCATCCTCGGTCCTACATGTTTAGTCCAGTCATTACATTCGCCGGTACGCTGCGGACGGACACGCCACGGACAGACTATCCTGTATTAGTTTTAATGCTTCAGCCGACAGGCACGGCGTCCACACGATCTTGTTTGGGTTTGACTATCTGAACTCCCCGTCTTACAAGCGGAAGCTAGGGCAGATAGGCGCTAGCAGGTTATTAAGCTGCTAGAGCGTAGTTTTCGTCGTTTGCGACTATTAGTTTGCGGCTTTTTACGTGGCCAACCGCCCCACGACATGCACCTAAGACTTTGTCATCCCCGTCGAATCCAAAATCGGCCCCGAAAGAGTTGTAAATCTCTGGTATCGGCGCATTGTATCAGAGCTTATTAGGCTATTGATAGCGCCGAGAGTTTGTTTGAACAGTAATTAACCTTTCTTCATCACACGCGCTTTTTGCCGCTGCCAATCTTTGTCTTTGGCGTCGTCGCGCTTGTCATGAAGTTTTTTACCTTTGGCGGTGCCAATTTTGATCTTGACCCAAGGTCCCTTCCAATAAAGCGACAAAGGCACAATGGTTTTGCCTTCCCGCTCAATGGCACCAACCAAATGATCGATTTCACGTCGATTCAACAATAGTCTACGTGTCCGAGTGGGCTCGCTGATAACGTGCGTTGATGCTGCTGTTAATGGAAGGATGGACGAACCAAACATAAAGCATTCGCCATTTTTCACCGTAATGTAAGACTCGGCAATGTTCGCTTTGCCTTGGCGCAGCGATTTCACTTCCCAGCCTTGCAGTTCCAGCCCGGCCTCGAATTCCTTTTCGATAAAGTAATCGTGACGAGCGCGTTTATTCAGCGCAATGGTGTTGGAACCGCTTTTGTCTTTAGATTTTTTCTTAGCCATAGGCGGGCCATTATACTCACGGCAAGAATGAAAGCTATGGCCGCAACGTTCAATCTGCGAAACGGGCTGTGGTACACTCTGAAAAATTTTAATCTGAGAGTAAGTTCGTGGCGAAAGTTGATCGATTTGCACTAGTTGGTTTCAGTGCGCAACAGATGTTTGATTTGGTAAATGATGTTGCATCGTATCCCGAATTTTTGCCTGGTTGTGCCGAGAGCAAATTAATCGATAGCTCATCTGAGCACATGAAGGCTTCGCTAAAAGTAGCTAAAGGTGGAATTAGCAAGTGGTTTACTACCCATAATGCACTCGTGGCACCACAGGCTATTCATATGGAGTTGGTTGAGGGGCCATTCAAAAAGTTACAGGGCCTTTGGGAATTTACCGAGTTGGCTGAAGATGCCTGCCGAGTGAGTTTGAAGCTCGACTTTGAGTTTTCCAGCGGTTTGCTTGGTGCGGCCTTCAATAAAATATTCCACCAACTCGCCAGCAACATGGTGCAAGCGTTTGTTAGTCGTGCTCAGGAGGTTTACGGTGAGTGCTGAAATCAATATTGAAATTGCTTATGCATTGCCGCTTAAACAAACGCTATTGAGTTTGGCTGTTGCCGCCGACACCACGGTTGAGCAAGCGATTGAGCAATCTGGCGTATTGGATATGCATCCGGAAATTGATTTCGACAAGGTCAACAAGGTTGGCATCTGGAGCCGTGCTTGCAAGCTCTCAGCACCGCTAAAAGAAGGTGATCGGATTGAAATCTATCGTGCTTTAATTGCGGATCCAAAAGAAGTTAGAAAACGCCGAGCAGCGAAAGCAAAGGAAGAAGGGCGGGCGGATAAAGTCACTGGCGGACGAGTCAATCCTCGCCGCGCCAGCGATAACGATGACTAAGCTTATGCTGGTGGCAGCTTAACGATGATTGGCTTGGTCTTAGTCAGATCGGCAATGACTTCCAGCTTTTCTTCTAGCGCCTCTTTGCTGTGAGCAATTTCGGCGAACACTGACACAACCTCACCTGGCTCAGCTTCAACTGGGCGCAAGTTCACCTCATAACCAGCTTGCTCTAGCTGGAACTGCAGGCGTTTGACGTTCTGAGGATTGCCAAACTCACCAACTTTAATTGCCCAAACCTCTGGGCCATTGTGTTTTACTGGCTCGTCAACAGTTTCGGTGGTCGCTGTTTCGGCAGCCGCCTCAACACCTTGTTGGAACTCTGGGATATCTTCTTCAACCGGGATGTGGAAGTTTTCATGTAATTCGTAGTCGCCAGTCACTTCGGTTAAATGATCAGTGTCGTCAAATTTGGCAACAAGGCGTCGTTCGATAACGGAGCCATCACGACCACTTTTGAAACGGTAAACATAACTCCAAGTGTTGGGATCGAAGGCGTTATTAGCCATAGGGGTGCCCAATACGAAGAGCACTTGATCCTTATTCATGCCAACACGCAATTTCTCGACTTGCCGTTCATCAATATAGTTTCCCTGGGGGATATCGATTTTGTAGACAAGGTTGCTGAAATAAGAACAGCCCGACAGCGTTAGCAAACTAAGAGCAATAAAGGCGGCTTTTAACATTCGAAGTAACGACATTAGATTAACTTTAAGATGGCGAGCATCATACCGAGTTGATGTCGCCTAGTACACTACCGCTTTAGCATTCTTATCACATTGCCAACAATGGCATAGTGATTGGTTAAGCTTCGAGCAATAACTCTTGCGCATTCGCTAGGGTACGCGCGGTGATTTGCTCACCGCCAAGCAATCGTGCTAGCTCTTTGACCCGTGATTTCTTATCTAGCAGCGTCACTCGCGTTTCGGTAGAGCTTTGCTCGATGAGTTTGTCGACAAACAGTTGCTGATGACCATTAGCAGCTACTTGTGGCAAATGAGTGACGCAAACAACTTGGCTCTTGTTGCCGAGGCTTCGAAGCATTCGTCCGACGACAGAGGCTGTCGGGCCGCTAATACCAACATCCACCTCATCAAATACCAGCGTGGGGGTTGATTGGGTGGCATGAGTAACTACCTGAATGGCAAGGCCAATACGCGACAATTCACCGCCTGATGCAACTTTGGCTAATTCGCCTGGTGATTGCCCTGGGTTAGTGCTGACCAACAGTTGGATAGCATCAGAACCAAGTGCAGAGGGTTTGGCTGGCGCGATGGCAAACTCGATTTGAGTGTGTGGCATGTTCATTTGCTGGACTTCCGCTACAATCGCAAGGCTCAGGCGCTGGCCCGCCTCCGTTCTGGCATTGGAAAGTTGCTGAGCGACGGCAAAGTACTCTTGTTCTGCTTGCTGCATTGTTTGTTCGAGTTGCTCAAGCTGCTGCTCGGGGTTATCGAGTTGTCCTAGCTCTTCCGCAAGCAGCTGATGGCATTGCACCAATTGCTCTGGTTGGATTTGATGTTTGCGAGCGAGGTTAAGCCATTGCTCAAGCCGCTGCTCTACTTCATTCAGGCGTTGCGGATCACTTTCTAATGTGCCCGCGTAGTGCTCCAGTTCACTGGCAGCTTCTTCTAGCTGAATTCGGGCTTCTGCCAATAACGCTAATGTTGGACTCAGGTGAGCGTCAGTCTCGCTTGCCCGAGTTAACTGCTGCTGCACTTGGTGTAGCATCGACAGTACATTGTCTTGCTCAGACTCGGATAGAATTTGTTGTCCTGTGTGGCAACTCGCCATCAATTCAACAGCATTTGACAGTCTCTTGAACTCCAACTCGAGTTGCTCGAATTCTCCATCATTGGGGTTAAACTCATCGAGTTCGGAAACCTGATATCGCAACAACTGCAAGCGATCATGGCTTGCCTGCTGCGCGGATTTGGCTTGTTCGTAGGCTTTCTGGCTTTGTTGCCAATGGCGAAATGAGCTGGCGACTTGGGCGAGCAAAGAGTCATTACCGGCGAATCGATCAAGCAAATCTTGCTGCCGTTCGGTTTTGAGTAAGTCCAGATGAGCATGCTGACCATGGATGTTAATCAGCATCGAACCCAGGCTTTTTAACTGATGAGCTGGCACTGGGTAGCCATTGATATAACCCCGCGAGCGGCCATCCTTGGTGATGGTCCGGCGGATAATGCACTCGCCAGTTTCATCACCAGCGAGATCTTGTTGTTGCAGCCAAAGACTGGCTTCGGGCATTTGGGTCAGATCAAAACTGGCAGAAATATCAGTCTTGGCGGCACCAGTGCGAACCATACTGGCTTCTGCTCTGCTGCCCATACAGAGGCTTAATGCATCGAGGGCTATTGATTTACCGGCTCCAGTTTCTCCGGTAATGGTGGTCATGCCCGATTTCCAATCAAGCGTGAGCGACGAAACGACGGCAAAGTTTTGAATGGTTAATTGCTGCAACATAATAACACTGTATAAATACTGTATGGGTGTGTTTATTTATACAGTGTTTTGCTGGTTATGCAAGTGCTTTGATCGAAATTTGTGCTAGAAAAGTTTGCTTGCCCAACCGAGTTTCGAGCGCAGTACTTCGTAGTAGTTGTAACAAGGCGGGTGCACCAAGCGCAGCCGATGATTGGCTTTACGAATGATGATCTCATCACCTGGCATCACTGCTAAGGTCACATGACCATCGCAACTAATCATCAAATCGTCGTCGTTTTCATCAAGTACTCTGAGTTTTACTTCGCTGTCGGCTTTGATCACGATTGGCCGAGCGCTGAGGGTATGGGGAAACATCGGCAGCAAGCACATTGCGTCTAAATCTTGGGTCAGGATCGGGCCGCCGCCAGAGAGCGAGTAAGCAGTAGAGCCAGTTGGGGTTGAGACGATTAGGCCATCGGCGCGTTGTTGAAATACAAAGTCATCATCAACCGCCACTTCAAAGGCAATCATATGGGCAATTTTACCCGGGTGAAGCACCGCCTCATTGACCGCTGTGTTTGCGCTTTTAAGCTGACCGTGACGATACACCTCGGTATTCAGCAGAAAACGATATTCGGTTTGATAGTTGCCCTGCAGCACATCAAGTAATGGTTGTTCAAAGCTATCCGGACTTAAGTCGGTGAGAAATCCTAAGTTGCCGCGATTCACCCCAATCACTGCGACGTTATATCGCGATAAAACCCGTGCAGCGCCAAGCATATTGCCGTCGCCACCAACAACAATGGCTAAATCAGCTTGTTCACCGAGTTCGTTCAGTGGTGCCGTTGGCGATTCACAACCGATCGATTTAGCAAGCCGCTCCTCAATAACGACCGCTTGGTCAATACGCGCCATGAGCTCAAGTAGAGCGAGCACCGTTTCATTGGCTCCTTGATGATCAGGTTTGCCAATAATCGCAACTTTGTTGAATACCGAGGTTGTCATAACAGTTCCGCTACTTAGGTGTTCGTATTGCTGCCGTTGATCACAATAAAATGCTGATAGTGATCGAACAAGTTCAAGACAGGCTTGAAATTATGTCATGTTATTCGCATATCAAACAGAGATGTTTTTGATGGTGTTGGCGTTATGACTCAACTCAATAATCGAGCGCAGGAAGTTCTTCAGCGATTAATCGAAGAGTTTATTCGTTGTGGCACGCCAGTTGGCTCAAAGGCTTTGACGTCGTGCGGTGCGATTAATGCCAGTTCTGCCACGGTTCGCAATGTCATGTCCAAGCTTGAGACCATGGGCTACCTGATGTCTCCACATACATCAGCCGGAAGAATTCCGACTGAAGATGGCTTGCGCTTGTTTGTCGACACTATGTTGTCGGTACGCAACGCTGAACAGTGGCAGGTGCCCATTCAAAATCAACTGGATTTATCAATGCCGACTCAGCAATTGTGTCGCAGCGCCAGTGACATGTTAGCGGAGCTGACACAACTAACCGGTTTTGTCGTTCTACCCAAAGCTGGGGCCGCCAAGCTGATGCAAATTGAGTTAGTGGCTCTTGGCGCCGGTCGTGTCTTGGCTGTGTTGGTTTCGGAAGATGGTTCGGTTCATAATCGCATTTTGCAATTGAACCAAGAGTTAACACCCGAGTGTTTACGTCGGATGACTCAGCAATTGAATCAGTTGTTGCCCAACCATTCGTTGAATGAAATCCAGTCACACTTGAATCAATGGTTAGATGTTGAAGAGGCTGCCATTGCCGTTGGTCAACAAGCTTTAGCCTTAGCCGATCAACAGCAGAGTTCTAAGCGATGGCACGTTGCAGGGGAAGAACATTTATTAGATCCGGCGATTGCCAGCGATATTACCCAGATCCGAAGTGTGTTCGATGGCGTGCTGCAAGCCGGTGATTTACTCACTTTGATTGATTCTTGTCTTGATAGCGATGGCGTCCAGCTGTTTATCGGCAAAGAGAGCGGTATCGACTTTTTATCGTCATGCTCGGTAGTTAGTTCACCGTATCAAGTGGATGGTGAGGTCGTTGGCGCGTTGGCAGTCATTGGGCCGATGCGGATGGACTACAGCAAGGTTATTCCGATGGTTGATGTCACCGCTAAAATGCTGTCAATGGCGCTGAATAAAGGCCAAGGCTAGGCCACTAGTTGTGATCGATTTGAATCCAATGCTTGAAACACGAAAAGCAATCCCCATAATTAGCCCAACTGACGATTTAACCTGATTTACCCTCTGGAGTTGTAATGGCTGATCAAGAGCAAACCAACAAGCCTGAAGAAGAGCAAGTTGAGCTAGAACAAGCGAATGAAGCTGAAACTGCTGAAACCCAAACCGCAGAACAAGCGGAACAAGTCGAAGTCGAGACTGCGGAAGATCGCCTGGTAGCCCTTGAGAAAGAGCTGGCAGCAGCTAAAGCAACGATTGCGCAACAGCAAGACTCTGTGGTTCGAGCCGCAGCGGAAGTTGATAATATTCGCCGCCGCGCAGCGATGGACGTCGATAAAGCGCACAAATTCGCGCTAGAAAAATTCGTCAATGAGCTACTGCCTGTGATGGATAATATGGAGCGCGCGCTGTTGATGGCGGATCGTTCGCAAGAGGCATTGGCACCGATGATCGAAGGCGTTGAAATGACACTGAAGAGCTTTGTTGACGGTGTTTCTAAGTTTGGCGTTGAGGTCATCGATCCGCAGGGCGAAACGTTTAACCCAGAGCTGCATCAAGCAATGTCGATGCAAGAGAATGCTGAACTTGCACCAAACACCGTGATGGCAGTGATGCAAAAGGGTTACAGCCTTAATGGTCGCTTGATTCGAGCGGCCATGGTGATGGTGAGCAAAGGCGCGTAATTCACCATACCTTTGAACTGAGTTTGATTGAGCCACCCAATGGGTGGCTTTTTTATGCCTAGTCAAAGATGGGGATACAGCGCTCCATTATCTGATTGATTTCACATCCTTTATATTCGTTTGATGTTAACTTATCGGTATTTGTTATCGTTAACATTTTTCTGTTTTGTGCGGCGAGGGAGTGTGTGATGAAAAGTAATCAGGTGATAAGTACTGGATTATGGGCGATGCTGATTGTAACGACGGTTAGCTGTGGCAGTGGCGGTGGAGGAAGTCGCTCAGATAGTTCATCAACGCCGTTACCTCCGTTAGCTCCTGAGCCCGTTGTCAGATCGTCGTTGTTTGAGCCTGCCGACGGTCATGTTTTGTTTCTCATTGGCCAGGACAATGAATCGGTCGGAGGCAATCGTAACAATATCGAGCCACACCAGCAGTGGCATGGTTATCTCGATTTGGCGCTACCAAAACCGGCAGGCATTACCAGCTATATCGCCCTTGCAGATGATAGCAATAGTCCGCAACAGAACGTGCCGGATGGTTATGCCATCGCCGGGCTCCATGCCATCAACAACGAAATCGCTGGCCCTTCATGTTTACAGTGTTACCTCGATAGCCCAGCAATAGACTGGTCCAATACTATCGTCCATTTGTCAATCTGGTATGGCTCCCCAAGTATGGTTGCCAGTATCGCCAGTGGCAGTCGAGATTACTTAATTGACGAAGTGGTGGCGTTTGTTGGTCAACATCCTGAGATCCCGTTTTTCATTCGGCCTGGCTATGAATTTGAGTATCAATATCGTGATGCTGGTGTCAGTGCTGAAAGCTATGTTCAGGCCTTTCAGCGAATCGTTACTGCGTTTAAAGAAGCTGGCTTGAGCAATATCAGTTTTGTGTTTTCAGCTGCATCTGTATTTACTGACTTAGCTGAGTGGCAAAACTTCTATCCCGGTGATGGCTATGTTGACTGGGTTGGCTATTCGTTTTTTGACGCTGCTACTGCGCCACCAGCCAATGCTGGAGGCTTGACCTTTGCGCGGCAAACAGGAAAACCTGTGATGATTGCCGAATCTTGTTTGCATGACCATAAGATTACTGAGGCATCGGGCGAAGCTGTGTGGCACGATTACTTTGATCACTTATTTGCTCATATTGAAGCTCACCCCGATCTGATTAAGGCGTTTGCTTACATCAATGCGGATTGGTCAATACAACCAATGTGGGTAAATGATCCATTCTGGTATAATACCGATAGCCGGTTACAAAACTCGTCTTACATCAGCCAACAATGGCAAAACAGGCTAGCCAGTGACGATTTTATTACCGGAGAAGACGCTGTGTTTGAAATGATTGGTTTTGAGCCCTGAGCCGAGGCCAGATAAGACGCTCATTCAGCGGAATTGATTACTATCCGGGTAGTATTCCATGTCGATTGAGTGCAGTTTTTGTTGTAACGCGTTGCAATCAATATCGCAGGCGTTGCATAGGGTGGTTAAATTGCTGTACTCATTTCTAAGCTTCATGTTGACCACGCTCAGCAACATGAAAGCATCCATGGTGTCGAGCATTTTATTGGACAGATGCATAGCCCCTCCTTGGTCTTGGAAATTAAGAATAGCAGTAGTTTTAATTTGCTCATAGTGGCCGCCGGTTTTATTCGCAGTGTTACCGAATCGAGTAATACTTAGGGGATAAAAAATGCCATTGCACGTTGATTCGAATCGAGTATAACTGCAGGCATTGCGCACGGCAGAGGAGCACAACAATGACTGAACTGAATATCAAACGCGGAAAGTATCAGCACTACAAGGGCAACGAGTATCATGTGCTGGATCTGGTAACTCATAGTGAAACCGAAGAGACAATGGTGCTGTATCGGCCGTTGTATGGTGATCAAAAACTCTGGGTGAGGCCTTATGACATGTTTTTTGAAACCGTTGAAATTGACGGTGAAGTAATTGAGCGCTTTCGCTATTTAGGCCCAATTGATTAGGCTTTGAGGTAAATCCATCAAAAAAATGTCACTTTTTTTTATCACTCCGCTTGAAAAGAAATTGCTTGCCCCTATTTATCAGTCAACAGACAAAGTGAAGTAAACCAGTTTTTGGAGATTGACCACTATGGGCAAGATCATTGGCATCGACCTCGGTACAACTAACTCATGTGTCGCTGTATTAGACGGCGACAAGCCTCGCGTCATTGAGAACGCTGAAGGCGACCGTACAACCCCATCCATTATCGGCTACACCGAAGAAGGTGAAGTATTGGTTGGTCAGGCTGCAAAACGTCAGGCCGTTACCAACCCAACTAACACCTTGTTCGCGATTAAGCGTTTGATCGGTCGTCGTTATGAAGACAAAGAAGTACAGCGTGATATCGACATCATGCCGTACAAAATTGTTAAAGCTGACAACGGCGATGCTTGGGTTCAAGTTCGCGATGAGAAAATGGCAGCACCACAGGTTTCAGCAGAAGTCTTGAAGAAGATGAAAAAGACTGCTGAAGACTTCCTCGGTGAAGAAGTGACTGGTGCGGTTATTACTGTGCCTGCATACTTCAATGATTCTCAGCGTCAAGCGACCAAAGATGCAGGCCGCATCGCTGGTTTGGAAGTGAAGCGCATCATCAATGAGCCAACTGCTGCTGCACTTGCCTACGGCATGGACAAGAAGCAAGGCGATAACATCATCGCAGTATACGACTTGGGTGGTGGTACGTTCGATATCTCAATCATCGAAATCGATGAAGTCGACGGTGAGCACACCTTTGAAGTACTGGCTACCAACGGTGACACCCACTTGGGTGGTGAAGACTTCGATAACCGCGTCATCAACTACTTGGTTGACGAATTCAAGAAAGAGCAGGGTGTTGATCTGCGCAACGATCCATTAGCGATGCAGCGTCTAAAAGAAGCTGGTGAAAAAGCTAAGATCGAACTTTCTTCTGCTCAAAACACTGAAGTCAACCTGCCTTACATCACTGCAGATGCGTCAGGTCCTAAGCACATGGCGATCAAGTTGACTCGTGCGAAGTTGGAATCTTTGGTTGAAGATTTGGTCAAGCGTTCACTTGAGCCGTTGAAGATCGCCCTAGCTGATGCTGACCTTTCTGTTAGCGAAGTTAACGACGTTATCTTGGTGGGTGGTCAAACCCGTATGCCAGCAGTTCAAACTGCGGTTACTGAGTTCTTCGGCAAAGAGCCACGTAAAGATGTCAACCCTGATGAAGCTGTTGCCATGGGTGCATCGGTTCAAGGTGGTGTTCTTGCTGGCGACGTTAAAGACGTTCTGCTGTTAGACGTTACGCCATTGAGCTTGGGTATTGAGACCATGGGCGGTGTGATGACGTCTGTCATCAACAAAAACACCACTATTCCAACGAAAGAAAGCCAAACTTTCTCGACTGCGGAAGACAACCAAGCAGCAGTGACCATTCATGTGCTGCAAGGTGAGCGTAAGCAAGCGAGCTTGAACAAGTCGCTAGGCCAGTTCAACTTGGAAGGTATTCAGCCTGCACCACGTGGCATGCCACAAATCGAAGTGACGTTTGACTTGGATGCGGACGGTATTCTCCATGTGTCGGCTAAAGACAAGAACACCGGTCAAGAGCAGAAGATCACCATTAAGTCATCTTCAGGTTTGAGCGATGATGAAATCGACCAAATGGTTCGCGATGCGGAAGCAAACGCCGAAGAAGACAAGAAGTTTGAAGAGCTAGCGCAAGCTCGTAACCAAGCAGATGCATTGGTTCACGGTACCCGCAAGCAAGTCGAAGAAGCCGGTGATGATTTACCTGCAGAAGACAAAGAAAAGATCGAATCTGCCGTTGCTGAACTTGAGACCGCAGCCAAATCTGGTAGTAAGGACGACATCGATGCCAAGACCCAAGCATTGATGGAAGCCTCTAGCAAGCTGATGGAAATCGCTCAAGCTAAAGCGCAAGCGCAACAAGGTGCAGCAGGCGCCGGCGCTGAGCCTCAGCAGGAGCAAGCGCAGCCACAAGATGATGTGGTTGATGCAGAATTCGAAGAAGTAAAAGACGATAAGAAATAAGCGTCCACTCTTTCGATAACTGATTCGCGCGGGCGTTTGTGGAAGCAAGCGCCCGCGTTGGTGTTTTTACAGAAGGCTGTAGCAAAACATGTCAAAACGAGATTATTACGAAGTGCTGGGTGTGGGGCGGGATGCCTCAGACCGTGACATTAAAAAAGCCTACAAGCGGCT
Organism: Neiella marina; assembly: GCF_002165625.1. Lineage (GTDB taxonomy): Bacteria > Pseudomonadota > Gammaproteobacteria > Enterobacterales > Neiellaceae > Neiella > Neiella marina. The sequence continues at coordinate 1,138 of NZ_NGNS01000015.1, read as the reverse complement.
GGCGATGAAGTATCACCCTGACCGCAATGCCGGTGATGCCGCCGCAGAAGAGAAATTCAAAGAGCTAAAAGAAGCTTACGAAGTACTGTCTGATTCGCAGAAAAAAGGCGCTTATGACCAATATGGTCACGCTGCTTTTGAGCAAGGTCAAGGCGGCTTTGGTGGGGCTGGCGGTGCCGATTTCGGCGATATCTTTGGCGATGTTTTTGGCGATATCTTTGGTGGCGGCGGTGGCCGTCGTCGCGGACCACAACGTGGTGCTGACCTACGCTACAACATGGAGCTGACGCTCGAAGAAGCGGTCAAAGGCGTTAAGAAAGAAATCAAGATCCCAAGTTGGGAGCACTGTAATACCTGTGATGGCACTGGTGCTAAGAAAGGCACGAAGCCCGAAACCTGTGGCACCTGCCATGGCTCTGGTCAAGTGCAGATGCGCCAGGGGTTCTTTGCGGTTCAACAAACCTGTCCGACCTGTAAAGGTAGCGGAAAGATCATCAAAGACCCTTGTGGTGACTGTCATGGTCAAGGTCGCAAGCAAACCACCAAAACGCTGTCCGTTTCAATCCCTGCCGGTGTTGATAGTGGCGATCGTATTCGCCTTGCTGGCGAGGGCGAAGCCGGTGAAACTGGTGCGCCAGCTGGTGATTTGTATGTTCAGGTCCATGTTGCGGAACATCCTATTTTTGTTCGCGATGGCAACAACTTGTATTGCGAAGTACCCATTAGCTTTACCCAAGCAGCACTGGGTGGCGAAATCGAAGTACCGACACTCGATGGTCGCGTGAAACTGAAGATCACCGAAGAAACGCAAACGGGTCGTATGTTCCGGATGCGCGGCAAGGGCGTTAAATCAGTTCGCGGTGGCGCTGTGGGCGACTTACTGTGCAAGGTTGTGGTGGAAACACCGGTCAAACTTAATGCGCGGCAAAAAGAGCTATTAGAAGAGCTGGAAGAATCGATGGGCGGCAAAACCCATCGGCCCAAAGCGACCGGATTTTTTGATGGTGTAAAGAAGTTTTTTGACGACTTAAGCAGCTAGTACTATCAAATACCAGTAATCAAAAGCCAGCGTTATGCCTGTCTCTTGATCACATCTTAGAGTTCAAGAGACTTGGCTAGCTCGTACCCTTCAAGGATG